>NZ_JBIWIY010000039.1:0-1266 GCF_044764885.1 Streptomyces sp. NPDC093591 | reverse complement strand
TCCACTCGTCGTTCTGCTCGGCCAGGACCGCGCCGACCAGGCGGATCAGCGCGGTGCGGTCGGGGAAGATGCCGACCACGTCGGTGCGACGCCGGATTTCCTTGTTCAGGCGTTCTTGCGGGTTGTTCGACCAGATCTGCCGCCAGATCTCGCGTGGGAAAGCGGTGAACGCCAGGAGTTCGTGCTGGGCGGTGTCCAAGTGGGCTGCAGCTTTGGGGAACTTGGCCTCCAGAGCGTCCAGGACGTGCCGCATCTGGGCCTGGACGGCGTCGGTGTCGGGCTGTTCGAAGACGGTCCGCAGCAGCGTGGCCACCCAAGGCTGGGCCGACTTGGGCACCTGGCTCAGCAACGCGCGGGCGTAGTGCGTACGACATCGCTGCCAGCTCGCGCCGGGCAGGGTGGCGCCGATCGCGTTGACCAGGCCGGCATGGGCGTCGGAGACGACCAGTTGGACGCCGGACAGACCGCGCGCGACCAGGGATCGCAGGAAGGCCAGCCAGCCGGCACCGTCCTCGCTGGAGGCGACGTCGATGCCGAGGATCTCGCGGTGGCCGTCGGAGTTGACGCCGACCGCGATCAGCGCGTGGACGTTGATGATCCGGCCGCCCTCGCGGACCTTCTGTGTCAGCGCGTCCACCCAGACGAACGCGTAAGGCCCTTGGTCCAGGGGCCGGTTGCGGAACGCGGCAACCTGGTCGTCCAGGTGTTTGGCCATCGCGCTGACCTGGGACTTCGACAGTTGAGTGACGCCGAGGGACTCGGCGAGCTTCTCGACCCGGCGCGTGGAGACGCCGAGCAGGTAGGCGGTGGCGACCACGCTGATGAGGGCCTGCTCGGCCCGTCGGCGGCGTTCGAGGAGCCAGTGCGGGAAGTAACTGCCCTGACGCAGTTTAGGAATGGCGAGTTCGACGGTCCCGGCCCTGGTATCCCACTCGCGCGGGCGGTAGCCGTTGCGGTGGTTGACGCGTTCGTCGCTGACCTGCCCGTATTCGGCGTTGCAGAGGGCATCGGCTTCGGCGGACATGAGTGCGTCGGCGAATGTCTTGACCATCGCGCGCAGCAGATCGGGACTCGCCGCGGCGAGGTTGTCTTCGGCGAGGGCGTGCAGGGGCAGACTGTCGGGTGCGGTCATCGTGCTGATCTCCTTCGAGGCTTCGACACTTCGAAGATCAGCCGGTGGCCGTTCATCTATGCGGGCACCATCCCGATGCCGGAGCAAACCCCCGGATCAGGTCGAACCCGTACACCATCTCCCTGGACGCAACC
>NZ_JBIWIY010000038.1:3549-4771 GCF_044764885.1 Streptomyces sp. NPDC093591 | reverse complement strand
TGGGGCTGTTCGTGGTTTCAGAACCAACACAGTGGACGCGAGCAACTGAGGACAAGCCCTCGGCCTATTAGTACCAGTCAGCTTCACCGGTTACCCGGCTTCCACATCTGGCCTATCAACCCAGTCGTCTACTGGGAGCCTTACCCCATCAAGTGGGTGGGAGTCCTCATCTCGAAGCAGGCTTCCCGCTTAGATGCTTTCAGCGGTTATCCCTCCCGAACGTAGCCAACCAGCCATGCCCTTGGCAGAACAACTGGCACACCAGAGGTTCGTCCGTCCCGGTCCTCTCGTACTAGGGACAGCCCTTCTCAAGACTCCTACGCGCACAGCGGATAGGGACCGAACTGTCTCACGACGTTCTAAACCCAGCTCGCGTACCGCTTTAATGGGCGAACAGCCCAACCCTTGGGACCGACTCCAGCCCCAGGATGCGACGAGCCGACATCGAGGTGCCAAACCATCCCGTCGATATGGACTCTTGGGGAAGATCAGCCTGTTATCCCCGGGGTACCTTTTATCCGTTGAGCGACGGCGCTTCCACAAGCCACCGCCGGATCACTAGTCCCGACTTTCGTCCCTGCTCGACCCGTCGGTCTCACAGTCAAGCTCCCTTGTGCACTTACACTCAACACCTGATTGCCAACCAGGCTGAGGGAACCTTTGGGCGCCTCCGTTACTCTTTAGGAGGCAACCGCCCCAGTTAAACTACCCATCAGACACTGTCCCTGATCCGGATCACGGACCCAGGTTAGACATCCAGCACGACCAGAGTGGTATTTCAACGACGACTCCACGAACACTGGCGTGCCCGCTTCACAGTCTCCCACCTATCCTACACAAGCCGAACCGAACACCAATATCAAACTGTAGTAAAGGTCCCGGGGTCTTTCCGTCCTGCTGCGCGAAACGAGCATCTTTACTCGTAGTGCAATTTCACCGGGCCTATGGTTGAGACAGTCGAGAAGTCGTTACGCCATTCGTGCAGGTCGGAACTTACCCGACAAGGAATTTCGCTACCTTAGGATGGTTATAGTTACCACCGCCGTTTACTGGCGCTTAAGTTCTCAGCTTCGCCGAGACGAATCTCGACTAACCGGTCCCCTTAACGTTCCAGCACCGGGCAGGCGTCAGTCCGTATACATCGCCTTACGGCTTCGCACGGACCTGTGTTTTTAGTAAACAGTCGCTTCTCGCTGGTCTCTGCGGCCACCCCCAGCTCACC
>NZ_JBIWIY010000038.1:1873-3453 GCF_044764885.1 Streptomyces sp. NPDC093591 | reverse complement strand
GAGTGTGGCCCCCCTTCTCCCGAAGTTACGGGGGCATTTTGCCGAGTTCCTTAACCATAGTTCACCCGAACGCCTCGGTATTCTCTACCTGACCACCTGAGTCGGTTTAGGGTACGGGCCGCCATGAAACTCGCTAGAGGCTTTTCTCGACAGCATAGGATCATCCACTTCACCACAATCGGCTCGGCATCAGGTCTCAGCCTTAATGAACGGCGGATTTACCTACCGTCCGGCCTACACCCTTACCCCGGGACAACCACCGCCCGGGATGGACTACCTTCCTGCGTCACCCCATCACTCACCTACTACCAGATAGGTTCGTCGGCTCCACCACTCCCCTTTGCCCGAAGGCTCCAGGGCGGCTTCACGGACTTAGCATCACTGGATTCGATGTTTGACGCTTCACAGCGGGTACCGGAATATCAACCGGTTATCCATCGACTACGCCTGTCGGCCTCGCCTTAGGTCCCGACTTACCCTGGGCAGATCAGCTTGACCCAGGAACCCTTAGTCAATCGGCGCACACGTTTCTCACGTGTGAATCGCTACTCATGCCTGCATTCTCACTCGTCAACCGTCCACAACTACCTTCCGGTGCTGCTTCACCCGGCAGACGACGCTCCCCTACCCATCACGATCCCCGTTGGGGGTACATATCGCAATGACACGACTTCGGCGGTACGCTTGAGCCCCGCTACATTGTCGGCGCGGAATCACTAGACCAGTGAGCTATTACGCACTCTTTCAAGGGTGGCTGCTTCTAAGCCAACCTCCTGGTTGTCTCTGCGACTCCACATCCTTTCCCACTTAGCGTACGCTTAGGGGCCTTAGTCGATGCTCTGGGCTGTTTCCCTCTCGACCATGGAGCTTATCCCCCACAGTCTCACTGCCGCGCTCTCACTTACCGGCATTCGGAGTTTGGCTAAGGTCAGTAACCCGGTAGGGCCCATCGCCTATCCAGTGCTCTACCTCCGGCAAGAAACACACGACGCTGCACCTAAATGCATTTCGGGGAGAACCAGCTATCACGGAGTTTGATTGGCCTTTCACCCCTAACCACAGGTCATCCCCCAGGTTTTCAACCCTGGTGGGTTCGGTCCTCCACGAAGTCTTACCTCCGCTTCAACCTGCCCATGGCTAGATCACTCCGCTTCGGGTCTTGAGCGCGCTACTAAAACGCCCTATTCGGACTCGCTTTCGCTACGGCTTCCCCACACGGGTTAACCTCGCAACACACCGCAAACTCGCAGGCTCATTCTTCAAAAGGCACGCAGTCACGAGATGGAAGCAAGCTTCCATCCGACGCTCCCACGGCTTGTAGGCACACGGTTTCAGGTACTATTTCACTCCCCTCCCGGGGTACTTTTCACCATTCCCTCACGGTACTATCCGCTATCGGTCACCAGGGAATATTTAGGCTTAGCGGGTGGTCCCGCCAGATTCACACGGGATTTCTCGGGCCCCGTGCTACTTGGGTGTCTCTCAAACGAGCCGCTGACGTTTCGACTACGGGGGTCTTACCCTCTACGCCGGACCTTTCGCATGTCCTTCGCCTACATCAACGGTTTCTGACTCGTCCT
>NZ_JBIWIY010000037.1:0-16756 GCF_044764885.1 Streptomyces sp. NPDC093591 | reverse complement strand
CTGCAGGGGGGACCCTGTGGGAGAGTAGGACGCCGCCGAACAAATTTTGAGAAAGCCCCCGGCCGGGGATACCGGCACGGGGGCTTTCTGCATTTGTGGTTCTTGAGTAGCGATTAGGGGCTCCCTAAGGAGAGCGCCGCCATGCCCTACCTATAGGCGGCCCGCTGTCTTGAGGGCCAGGTACGTGTCTGCCAGTGCCGGTGCGAGTTCTTCCGGCGTCGCGTCGACGACCGTGACGCCATGTCGGCGAAGTTGTTCCGCAGTGCGGTGGCGGTCACTCTGGGCTTGGGCGGCTGCTGCGGCCTCGTACACGGCGTCCGTACTTCCACGTGCGGTTGCCATGTTCGCAATGTGAGGGTCCGCTACTGATGCCAGCAGAACCGTATGGCGCTGGGTGAGCTGGGACAGGACCGGGAGCAGGCCTTCTTCGATGGGGGCTGCGTCGAGGGTCGTGAGGAGCACGATCAGGGAGTGGCGGGGCGCAGTGCGGAGTGCCATGGCTGTCAGGCCTCGCGCGTCCGTTTCGATCAGCTCCGGCTCGAGATTGGCCATCGCATGGACCAGGGAGGGGAGGAGGTCGCCTGCTGTGCGGCCCTGGACGAGCGCGCGTACTCGGCGGTCGTAGGCAAGGAGGTCTACGCGGTCGCCGGCTCGGGAAGCGAGGGCGGCCAGGAGTAGTGCCGCGTCCATGGAGGCGTCGAGTCGTGGAGCGTCTCCGACGCGTCCTGCCGAGGTGCGGCCGGTGTCCAAGGCGAGCAGGATGTGGCGGTCGCGTTCGGGGCGCCATGCGCGTACTGCGACCGCAGACTGCCGGGCCGTGGCGCGCCAGTCGATGGAGCGGGTGTCGTCGCCGGGGACGTATTCGCGCAGGCTGTCGAATTCTGTGCCCTGGCCGCGGATGAGCACGCTGGTGCGGCCGTCGAGTTCGCGCAGACGGGCCAGTTTGGAGGGCAGGTGCTTGCGGCTTGCGAAGGGGGGCAGGACGCGTACCGTCCAGGGAACTTTGTGGGTGGCCTGGCGGGAGAAGAGGCCCAGGGGGCCGTATGAGCGGATTGTCACGCGGTCGGCCTGGCGGTCGCCGCGGCGGGTGGGGCGTAGGCGGGTGGTGATGCGGCGGCGTTCGCCGGCGGGGACCGTCGCTGTGTGGCGAGATGACGCCACCTCCGTGCCTGGCTGCCAGCTGCTGGGTGGCCAGGCATCGCGGAGGTGGGCGCGGAGGGGGCGTGGGGATGGGTTTGAGATCGTGAGAGTGACGTCCGCTGTCTCGCCCAGGCGTACGGAGGTGTCGCCGGAACGGGTCAGTCCCAGTCGGCGTACGGGTGCTGCCAGGGCGAAGTCGCAGGCGCAGGCCGCGGCCAAGGGTGCGTTGACCGCGAGGAGGCCCATCCAGCTGGGGTCCCAGATGCCTACGGGGAGGGAGCCTAGGGCCGCGAGGAGTGCGGCGCGTCCGGTGAGTGCCATCAGCGGGGGACGGGGACGTGGGCGAGGATCGCGTTGATGACGGAGTCGGCCGTGACGCCTTCCATCTCGGCCTCGGGGCGGAGTTGTACACGGTGGCGGAGCGTGGGGAGGGCCAGTGCCTTGACGTCGTCGGGGATGACGTAGTCGCGGCCCGTCAGCCAGGCCCATGCGCGGGCGGTGGCCAGGAGGGCCGTCGCGCCGCGTGGGGAGACGCCCAGGGTCAGGGACGGTGATTCTCGGGTGGCCCGGCAGATGTCGACCACATAGGCCGTGATCTCCGGGGAGACCGTCGTCTTGGCCACCGCGGCGCGTGCCGCTTCCAGATCTGCTGGGCCTGCCACGGGGCGTACGCCGGCGGCGCGCAGGTCGCGCGGGTTGAAGCCCTCGGCGTGACGGGTGAGGACATCGATCTCGTCCTGGCGGGAGGGCAGCGGGATCGTGAGCTTGAGGAGGAAACGGTCCAGCTGGGCTTCGGGGAGGGGGTACGTGCCCTCGTATTCCACCGGGTTCTGTGTCGCGGCGACGAGGAACGGCTCGGGGAGCGGGCGAGGGGTGCCGTCGACTGTGACCTGGCGTTCCTCCATGGCCTCCAGCAGGGACGACTGGGTCTTCGGCGGGGTGCGGTTGATCTCGTCGGCGAGGAGGAGGTTGGTGAAGACCGGGCCGGGCTGGAAGGAGAACTCGGCGGTGCGGGTGTCGTAGACGAGGGATCCCGTGACGTCGCTCGGCATGAGGTCGGGGGTGAACTGGACGCGCTTGGTGTCGAGTTCGAGTGCGGATGCGAGGGTGCGGACGAGCAACGTTTTCGCGACCCCAGGGACTCCTTCTAGGAGAACGTGTCCGCGGCAGAGGAGGGCGACGACGAGGCCGGTCACAGCGGGGTCCTGGCCGACCACGGCTTTGGCGATCTCGGCGCGCAGGGCTTCCAGGGAGGCGCGGGCGGTGCCCGGGTCCCCGGTGGTCCCGGCGTTGTCAGTGGTCGGGTCCATCATGGACGGCGTACCTCTCTTTCGAGGGCGTCGAGTTGGTCGGCGAGGGCGATGAGGGCCGTGTCGTCGCTGGGCGGCGGGCCGAAGAGGAGAGTGTGCAGGGTCTGTCCGTCTCCGTGGTTGTGGAGGTGGGCGGACAGGGCGGGGAGCAGGGCCTCGGGCGCGTGCGCCTGGGAGACGGGGACGCCTACGAGGGGGGCGAGGCGCGTGCGGGTGGTGGAGCGAAGAGCGGCGGCCGCGCGGTCGCGGGCATTGGCCTTGCGGTAAAGGCGGGCGCGGCCTTCGACGGTTTCGGAGGCGCGGATCGCCACGGGGAGCTTTTCGGGCACCAGCGGGCCGAGTCGGCGTGCCCTCCAGAGGGCGGCCAGGGCTGCGGCGATGAAGAGTTGCAGGGTGCCCCAGATCCAGCCCGAAGGGATCAGGTCGAAGAAGCTGCGTTCGTCGTCCGCGTCGGCGGCCGACGTGTCGGAGAGCGAGGGGAGGTACCAGACCAAGTGGGGGCGGGAGCCGAGAAGTTGGAGGGCGAGGGAGGCGTTGCCCTGCTCGTCGAGGTGGTCGTTGTAGAGGATGTCGGGCGCGCCGAGAACGATGGAGTCGCCGTCCCCGGTGGTCTCCGGGACGCGCAGGAGGGTGGCCAGGCGCTCGCTGGGGTAGCACTGGTCGGCGTCGAGGTGGGTGGTGGTGTAGCGGACGCCGCCCAGGTCGGCGGTGCCCGCGCGCTGGGCGGCGGGCAGGGCGCAGTCGGGGGAGAGCTCCGAGTCGAGGCTGGTGGCGGGATCCGCGGTGACTCCGGGGACGAGCCTTTCGACGGACCAGCTGCCGGGGGCGACGAGGACGGTACGGCCGCCGGAACCTGCAGTCGCCGAGCGCAGCCGGGACTGTTGACGGTGCGTCAGCAGGTCGGGAGTGGCAACCAAGAGGGTGGTGTCCGCGGTGGACGCGGCGCGTGCCTCGTCCAGGGTGGTGACGATGCGTGTGTCCACGCCGCGGTCGGCGAGGAGTTCGGCGACGGCCCGGCTGCCCCTGGGGTCGGCGGAGCGTGGGTCGAGGGCACCGTGCCGGGCGTCGGAGCGGATCGTGGCGATCACGACGGCCGCCGCAAGCAGGAGCACGACGGCGAGGACAACACCTCGCGTGCGGGTCCACACCTGGCGCGGGGTGGGGGAAGCCGAGGTGGACGGGAGCGTGGCCTCGGTGGTCATTCGGGGGCTCCCTGGCGGGCGTTGTGGGCCGTGCTGGGGGTGCTGCTCGCGAGCTGTGGCTTGGTGCTCTCCAAGGCGCGGTCGAGTTCGGCGATGCGTTGGTACGCCGGTTGGGTCGCGGTCCGTCCGCCGTATGTGACGTCGTCGAAGTCCCGGGCAGCGGCACGCAGTGGGTTCGTGTGGGAGGGCAGTGAGCGGCCTGCTTCGGCGGCGGCCTCGTCGGCGGTGCGGCCGGGCCGGACGTCGAGGAGCGCGCGTTCCTCGAGTGAGCGGACGATGGCGCGCATGCGTTCCTGGACGGCCTGGTTCCAGTGGCCCTGGGCGGCGTGTGCTTCGGCGGCGGCTCGGTGTTCGGCGGCGCTGCGGGGGCGGTCGTCGAAGAGGGCGGCGGAGGAGGTGGGTTGGCGGCGCGGGGTGCCTAGGCGCCACCAGAGGGCGCCTAGGACCGCCAGGACGACCAGGATGACGACGATCAGGCCGAGCGGGCCCCCGGGCGTCACGGTCGAGGCACTGCTGAACAAGTCCTCGACCCAGTCCCAGAAGGTGTCCAGGGCGCGCTGGAACCAACTGGGTTCGTTCTCGTGGTACATGTGCTTCGACAGTTCGCGCCGTGCCGCTTCCCGCGCGGGATCACGTGGGGTCGTCAGCGGCGGCTCGTCGTCGGAGCCCGCCGCCAGCGACAGGACGGACATGTCGCCGAAGCGCAGAGATGCGCGTACGGCCACGTCCGGCAGTGCCGACGTCGTTGTGAGAACTCCCCCCGCCAGGCTCACCGGTTCAGCTCCCCGGGGTGCCGGTGCCGTAGTCCTGGACGCCGGCGGCTCGGGCCAGTTCGAGGTCGAGAGCCTCGCGGCGGATGCGCTGGTCGATGTAGAGCAGGACGGTGACGCCGGCCGTGATCGGGAAGGTGATCATGGAGCCGATCACCGAACCGATGCCGCTGATGATGAGGAACGTCCAGCCGAACTCGGTGGTGCCGTTGAGGAAGGTGGTGGCGCCGTCGCCGCTGAGCGCACCGGCGAGGAAAGTGAAGGGGATGACGACGATCGCCGCGAGGATGTTCGCGATGATCGTGGCGAGCAGCTGGATGCCGAAGACGCGCCACCAGGAGCCCCGCACCAGCTTCGCGGAGCGGCTCAGCGCCTTCACGATGCCCTGCTTCTCCAGCATCAGAGCGGGCGAGGCGAGGGAGAAGCGGAACCACAGCCACAGTGCGACGATGCCGGCGCCGAGGATGCCCAGGACAGCGAGTGCCGCACCCGCGTCACCGGAGCCCGTGGCAGCCACGAGGATGCCGGGCACAGCGCCAGCGAGCACCAGGCCGAAGACCATGAGCAGCAGCAGGAAGAGCAGGCCGAAGAGAGGCAGCACCCGAGGGCGGGCGTCCCGCCAGGCCTCGCCGGTGCTCACCGACTTGCCGAGGACCGCGCGACTCGTAACCGTCGTCAGCAGTGCGGTCGCGATGATCGCGCCGATCACCGAGATCAGGAGGAGCACGCTGGAACTGAGCAGGGCGTCGCCTGTGGCGCGGGTCAGCTCGCTGACGGTGGCGTTCGGGTCGTTGAGGGCCTCGGTGCTGACGAGGTCGTTCAGGACGAAGCCCTGGACCAGGATGACGAGGATCTCCGTCACGATCGCGACGGTCAGGGAGATGCCCAGGACCGTGCGCCAGTAGGTGCGCATGGTGGAGACCGCGCCGTCGAGAATCTCTCCGACGCCGAGAGGGCGCAGCGGGATCACGCCGGGCTTGGCCGCGGGCGGAGGACCGCCCCAGCCGCCTCCCCAGGCACCGTATCCGCCCGGGGCGCCGTAGCCCTGGTGGCCGCCGCCGTGGCCGCCGTGGCTGCCGTATCCGCCCGGGCCGGCGGGAGGGCGAGCGCCCCAGCCGGGGCCGGGCGGTGGGGGCGGCGGGGCCTGGCCCGGAGGCTGGGGCCCTGTCGGGGCGGACCACTGACCGGGTGGCGGCTGCTCCTTGGACCACTTCGGGCCGGGGCCCTGTGGGTCCGGTCCTGCCTCCTGCGCGGAGTCGGGACGGTCTGCGGGCTCGGACGTCCCGGACGTGCCGGGTTCCTGCCCGTCGGACGGGGCGGATCCGGGCGAGGCCCAGCCCGGAGTGTCTTTCATCGTCGCTCCTTCACGGTGCCCGTCCGCGGTCGCGGTGGCAGGTTGGCAGCCATCGTGCCATGGGGTGGTCGGCGAGGTACCGGCCGCGGTGTGGGCTGTACACCTTCAATTGTCCGCCGGACAAAGGGCAGACTGGCCACATGGCTGATCAGTACGCGCAATCCGGCGAGGACAGCAGGCCGATCGAGATACCGGCGATCCGATGGGACGAACCACCTGAAGGCCCCGTACTGGTCCTTCTCGACCAGACGCGGCTGCCGGCCGAGGAGGTCGAGCTGGTCTGTACGGACGCGCCCGCGCTGGTGGAGGCGATCCGTTCGCTCGCCGTGCGTGGGGCGCCGCTGCTCGGGATCGCCGGGGCGTACGGCGTCGCGCTCGCCGCCGCGCGAGGGTTCGACGTGGACGACGCCGCGGAGTCGCTGGCGGGCGCTCGGCCCACCGCGGTGAACCTCGCCGTTGGTGTGCGCAGGGCCCAGTCCGCGTACCGGGCCGAGCTCGCGAAGAGCGGGGATGTCGAGCAGGCCGCCGCTGCGGCGCTGGGCGCGGCGCGGGCGCTGCACCAGGAGGACGCCGAGGCCAGCTCCCGGATGGCCGAGCGGGGACTGGCTCTGCTGGACGAGCTGCTGCCAGGTGGTGGGCACCGCATCCTCACGCACTGCAACACCGGGGCGCTGGTGTCGGGCGGGGAAGGTACGGCGTTCGCGGTGGCGCTCGCGGCGCACCGGGCCGGGCGGCTCAGGCGGCTGTGGGTGGACGAGACGCGGCCGTTGCTGCAGGGGGCTCGCCTGACGGCGTACGAGGCGGCGCGCAGCGGTATGGCGTACACCCTGCTCACGGACAACGCGGCGGGGTCCCTGTTCGCCGCCGGAGAGGTGGACGCGGTGCTGATCGGCGCGGACCGTATCGCGGCCGACGGATCGGTGGCGAACAAGGTGGGGAGCTATCCGCTCGCGGTGCTCGCGCGCTACCACCATGTGCCGTTCATCGTGGTGGCGCCGCTGACGACGGTGGATCCGCAGACGCCGGACGGGGCGTCCATCGAGGTCGAGCAGCGGCCCGGATTCGAGGTGACCGAGGTCGTGGCGCCCCACGCGCCGGTGGCGGGGGCGGAACCGGGAGGCGGGATTCCGGTGGCGCCGCTGGGGACCCAGGCGTACAACCCGGCGTTCGACGTGACGCCGCCCGAGCTGGTGACGGCGATCGTCACCGAGGAGGGAACCGCGTCGCCCGTGACAGCTGAGGCGCTGGCCGAGCTCTGTGCCAGGTCGCGGCAGCTGACGTAGAGCTTGTGAGGTAGGGGTCGGAATCAGTCGGGCGGGCAAGGCGGGCCCTACCCGCCCGTTGAGTCACGCCCTGTGATGTGGACGAGGGCAGACAGTAGGGACTGCGTACGACTAAGGTCACTGGCCGGTGACCTATCTCACCACTGCCTTCGCCACTGTTATGAGAATGGGATGATGGCATTCATGAAGGGACGAGTCCTTGTCGTCGACGACGACACCGCACTGGCCGAGATGCTCGGCATCGTGCTGCGTGGTGAAGGTTTTGAGCCGTCTTTCGTAGCCGACGGCGACAAGGCGTTGGCCGCATTCCGGGAGAGCAAGCCCGATCTGGTGCTGCTCGACCTGATGCTGCCCGGTCGGGACGGCATCGAGGTGTGCCGTCTGATCAGGGCGGAGTCCGGCGTGCCGATCGTGATGCTGACGGCGAAGAGCGACACCGTCGATGTCGTGGTGGGCCTGGAGTCCGGCGCCGACGACTACATCGTGAAGCCGTTCAAGCCGAAGGAACTGGTTGCTCGGATCCGGGCGCGGCTGCGGAGGTCGGAGGAGCCGGCGCCGGAGCAGCTCGCGATCGGTGATCTTGTCATCGACGTGGCCGGGCACTCCGTGAAGCGGGACGGGCAGTCGATCGCGCTGACGCCGCTGGAGTTCGATCTGCTGGTCGCGCTGGCCCGTAAGCCGTGGCAGGTGTTCACGCGTGAGGTGCTCCTGGAGCAGGTGTGGGGCTACCGGCACGCGGCCGACACTCGTCTGGTCAACGTGCATGTGCAGCGCCTGCGTTCCAAGGTCGAGAAGGACCCGGAGCGGCCGGAGATCGTGGTGACCGTTCGTGGTGTCGGCTACAAGGCGGGGCCGAGCTGACATGTCCGGGGACAGTGCCGCTTCGGCCCCCGGTCGGACCGGGGCCCGTCCGGAGCGGCCTGTCGGCCGGAAGACGTCGGGCTCCCGTTGGGGACGGTTTCTCGAGGGCGGGCTGCTGCAGGGCGGAGTTCAGGGCAGCCCGGTTCTTCGTCTGGTGCTGCGCTGGGTGCGCCGACCGCTGCTGCCCGTCATGCGGCTGTGGCGGCGCAACATCCAGCTCAAGGTCGTTGTCACGACCCTGCTGATGTCGCTCGGTGTCGTGCTGCTGCTGGGCTTCGTCGTCATCGGGCAGGTGCGTAATGGCCTGCTGGACGCCAAGGTGAAGGCCTCGCAGAGCCAGGCCACCGGCGGGTTCGCGGCGGCCAAGCAAAGGGCCGACGAGGCCGCCGCCGGGACCGCCGACGACGGCGGGACGGTGGACGGGCGGGCCGAGCAGAACGTCAGCCCGTGGATGGGTGACCTCGTTTCCTCGCTCTCCAGCGGCGGCCAGGGAGCCTTCGCCGTGGTGTCGCTCCCGACCTCCGCGGGCGGCGACACCGGTGGGCGCGCACGGCGTGCTTCCGGTGAGGTGGATCCCACCGTGAGCGTGCCCGAGGACCTGCGCGAGCGGATCGACAGCAGTACGGGCGCGTTCCAGAGCTATACCCGCATCGTCTACAACCGCAGTGCCGATAAGGAGTCGCAGCCGGCCCTGGTCATCGGCAAGCAGGTCAACGACCCCAACGGCGACCCGTACCAGCTCTACTACCTCTTCCCGCTCACCCAGGAGGAGAAGTCGCTGAGCCTGGTCAAGGGAACGCTCGCCACCGCCGGACTCTTCGTCGTCGTACTCCTCGGGGCCATCGCCTGGCTCGTGGTGCGCCAGGTCGTCACGCCCGTGCGGATGGCGGCCGGGATCGCCGAGCGGCTGTCCGCCGGGCGGCTGCAGGAACGGATGAAGGTCACCGGCGAGGACGACATCGCGCGGCTCGGCGAGGCCTTCAACAAGATGGCGCAGAACCTCCAGCTGAAGATCCAGCAGCTGGAGGATTTGTCGCGGATGCAGCGGCGGTTCGTGTCCGACGTGTCGCACGAGCTGCGGACGCCGTTGACGACCGTACGGATGGCCGCCGACGTCATACATGAGGCGCGGGAGGACTTCGATCCGGTGACCGCGCGGTCGGCGGAACTGCTCGCCGACCAGCTGGACCGGTTCGAGTCGCTGCTCGCCGACCTGCTGGAGATCAGCCGCTTCGACGCGGGCGCGGCGGCGCTGGAGGCGGAGCCGATCGACCTCAGGGAGGTCGTCCGGCGCGTCGTCAGTGGGGCTGAGCCGCTCGCCGAGCGCAAGGGCAGCCAGATACGCATCGTCGGAGACCAGCAGCCCATCGTCGCCGAGGCCGACGCGCGGCGGGTTGAACGCGTGCTGCGCAACCTCGTCGTCAACGCCGTCGAGCACGGCGAGGGCAAGGACGTCGTCGTCAAGCTCGCGGCGGCGGGTGGGGCAGTCGCCGTCGCGGTGCGCGACTACGGCGTCGGGCTCAAGCCCGGCGAGGCGACCCGTGTCTTCAGCCGCTTCTGGCGGGCGGACCCGGCACGCGCGCGTACGACGGGCGGTACGGGTCTGGGGCTGTCCATCGCGCTGGAGGACGCGCGGCTGCACGGCGGCTGGCTGCAGGCGTGGGGCGAGCCGGGGGGCGGTTCGCAGTTCCGGCTGACGCTGCCGCGGACCGCGGACGAGCCGCTTCGGGGCTCGCCGATACCTCTGGAGCCCAAGGACTCGCGCCGCAATCGTGGACTTGATGACGCCGGTCTGCCGTCCGGCGGCGGTGAGAAGGCCGCGACGGTGCCGGCGCAGCCGACGGGGAACCAAGGGCCCTCGATGCCGTCGAGGGACCCGATCGCGCCGCGTCTGGGCGCCACCTCGCTTCCCAAAGCCGATCCGACCGCGCTGCCCGGCAACGGCGCGCGGGTGGTCCCCAGGCCCGCCTCGGGCGCGCGGAGACAGGACGACACGCCCGGTGTGGACGGGCCGCCGAGCGAGGAGGCCGAGCAGGGCGGGGAGTCGAGCAAGCATGGGGAGGCATCTCGTGGGCGCTGACCGCGAGGGGGGAGCCCGGCGCATGCCGGGGCGCGCGGTGGCGTACGCCGCCTGTGGAGCCGTACTGCTGGCGGGGTGCGCCTCGATGCCGGACAGCGGCGATCTGCGCGGCGTCGAGTCCACGCCGCGCCAGGACGCGCAGGTGCGGGTCTTCGCCAATCCGCCGCACGAGGACGCTTCGTCGTCGGAGATCCTGTCGGGCTTCCTGGAGGCACTGACCAGCGACGACCCGAACTATGAGATAGCGCGCAAGTACCTGACCAAGGAAGCGTCGGCCAAGTGGCGGCCCCTGCTGTCCACGACGGTGCTCGCGGACGGACCGGGCGCCGAAGCCGAACGTGTGGGAGGCCGGGAGGAGACCGACAACCTCTCGTACACGCTGTCCGGTACCAAGGTCGCCACGGTCGACGCGCAGCAGTCGTACGCGCCCGCCAGTGGGGACTACAGCGAGCCGATGCACCTCACCCGGGACAAGAAGACGAAGCAGTGGCGCATCGACGTGCCGCCGCGCGGCGTCGTCATGGGCAAGTCGGACTTCCAGCGCAACTACATGTCCGTCGACAAGTACTACTTCGCCACGAACACCACGCTCGGGACCTCCCCGCACACGGCGGCCGTCGCCGACCCCGTCTACGTGCGCAGGAACGTGGACCCCATGACGCAGACAGTGCGCTCCCTGCTCGCGGGGCCCACCAGCTGGCTCGACCCGGTGGTCAGGTCGAGCTTCCCCACAGGTGCGGCGCTCAAGGACGGCGTCACCTCCCTGACGCCCAATGATCAGAACGTCCTGGCCGTGTCGTTGAACGACAAGGCGGCCCGGGTCGGCCTGGCCCAGTGCAAGGAGATGGCGGCCCAGCTTCTGTTCACCCTGCAGAACCTCACCCCCACGGTGGATGAGGTCGAGCTGAAGGCGGGCGGCAGGCAGCGGTGCACGCTCGGGGAGAGAGACGCGGAGGGAGTCGCCACGCGCGGGTCGGTGGAGCGCGCCGACTACCTGTACTTCCTCGACGCCAAGCACCGGCTCGTACGGCTGGCCGCCGCGACCAAGGACACGACACCCGACCCCGTGCCGGGCGCCCTGGGTGAGGGCGATGCGCAGCTGGGATCGGTGGCGGTGTCGCGTGACGAGGACATGGCTGCCGGGGTCGGCCTCAACGGCAAGGAGCTGTACGTCGGGGCGCTGGTGTCGGGCGGTCCGCTCGGGGAGCCGGAGCTGACCAGCGCGGGCCCGACGGCGGATGAGCGGCTGTCGGCGCCCAGCTGGGACGCCCAGGGCGACCTGTGGGTGGCCGACCGTGACCCCGACAATCCTCGGCTGCTCCTGCTGAAGGAGGGCGTGGACGATCCCCTGGTGGTGAAGACGCCGCCGGGGCTGGAGGGGCGCATCGAGTCCGTACGGGTGGCCGCCGACGGGGTGCGGATCGCGCTCGTGGTGGAGCAGGGGGACAAGTCGTCGCTGCTCATCGGGCGGATCGAACGGAGCGAGGACGGCAAGGCGGGGGAGCGCTCGGCCGTCTCGGTGCACGAACTGCGTTCCGCGACACCGCAGTTGGAGGAGGTCACCGCCATGTCGTGGGCAGGTGACAGCCGGCTCGTGGTGGTCGGGCGTGAGCAGGGTGGCGTGCAGACGATGCGGTACGTCCAGGTCGACGGCTCCACGCCGGAAGAGCCGGCGCCCGCGGCCCTCAGCGGCGTCAAGGAGATCACCGCGTCCGAGGACGCACAGCTGCCGCTGGTCGGGTACTCGGAGGACGGGATCGTAAGGCTGCCGTCCGGGACGCAGTGGGAGAAGATCGTGACGGACGGGACGGCGCCGGTTTATCCGGGGTGAGGTTTTGTCCGGGCCGGGCCCTTGAGGTTCGAGGCTATGAGCGTGGTGGCCGCTTTCGGCCGGGGGGACTCCGGCCGGAAGCGGCCGCTTCCGTTTTGACGGCTGGGAATCCCGCGGTGGAACCCGCTCGTGGAATTCCGGTGGGGGGAGCCCGACGGTGGGCTTCCGGCGCTGGTCCGAGGCAGATGTGGGTGGCTGCGCGCCGGTGCTGGAGTTTTCCACAGGGAGTTATCCACAGGGGTGGTCGGTCGGGGCGGGTGTTGGCACAGTGGTGGGCATGCGGGGGTGGTGGCAGGACCTCACCGACCTGGTGCTGCCGGCTGAGTGCGGAGGCTGTGCAAGGCCTCGCACGGTGCTCTGCCCGGAGTGCCGTGCCGTCCTGAGCGGGCGCGTACCGAGCCGGGTGCGACCGGTGCCGGAGCCGTCCGGGCTGCCGGTCGTGCACGCGGCGGCACGGTACTCGGACGAGGTGCGGGCTGTGCTGCTGGCCCACAAGGAACGCGGGGCGCTGGCGCTCGCGGCACCGCTCGGGACGGCTCTGGCGGGAGCCGTGCGAGCAGGGCTGCGGGAGGCACGGATGTACGGAGACGGGGCGTCCGTACGGGCCGTACGGTCCCGGGGTTCACAGGTGCGAGCCGACGGGGTGGGGCGGTTCGGCAGTGCCGGTGCGCCGGTGCTGCTCGTACCCGTTCCGTCCGCGCGAGGGGCGGTTCGGGCAAGGGGGCATGATCCGGCGCGGCGGATCGCCCTCGCGACCGCGGGTGAGCTGCGGCGGGCCGGGACACCGGCGCGGGTGCTCGCCGTGCTGCGGCAGAGACGTGCGGTGGCCGATCAGGCCGGGCTCAACTCGCGGCAGCGGCTGGACAATCTCGCCGGCGCGCTGACGGTGGCTCCCGGTGGCGGCCGGATGCTCGCGGGCGGTGCGGTCGTGCTCGTCGACGACCTGATGACGACGGGCGCGTCCCTGGCGGAGGCTGCGCGTGCTGTGCGGGCGGCCTTGGCTGAGGAAGCAGAGTCCTGCGGGCCGGAGGGGGCGCAGCCCCGTAGCCCAGGGGAAGCGGACCCTCGCAGCCCGGGGAGAGCGGACACGCGCAGTCGTACGGCCGAGTCGGCAGCCCACGGCTGCGCGGTGCGGTCGGTCGTGTACGGCAGGGCGGCGGGCACGGAGGTCGGCAGGGGCACGGCTGAGGCAGCGGGCGGGTACGGCGGAACGACGGAGGCGGTGGGCGCGTATGGATGGGTGAGCGCGGAGTTCGGAGCGAGTGGTGACGGGAGAACCGCTGTGTACGGGGCGGGAACTCGGGAAAGCACATGGGAACGGAGAGCTGGAGCGATGGAGGGCGCTGTGCGGCGGACGTGCCAGGGGCCGGGAATCATGGGCGCCGGACGGGCCGGTGACGTGATCTGCGCGGCCGTGGTCGCTGCGTCGCCGGATTCTTTCGAAATAAACCGGAACTGACTGCGAACTTGCATCGTTGCAGGTAACGAGAGGGTCAATTCACCTGAACGGAGGTACGCCGGAGTAGAGGGTGACGACATCCGTCCGGGCGAGATATGTTCGGTTGTGAGGGAAAGGCGCAGGCCATCCCTGCCATATCCGAATGCCGTGCTGCGGGTTTTACGCAATCAGCCGCGGCGATGGGGTGGAGATCTTGCCCATGGGGGAGGAGGAGGTGGAAGTCACCGAGTCCGAGGTTCCGGGGTTCACCGGAGCCTGGTGCAAAAGGGAGATGCTCCGCCGATGGAGCGGAGTGATCCGGGAACGGAGTTCTGCGTGGACATCGTCGTCAAGGGCCGCAAGACCGAGGTGCCCGAGCGGTTCCGCAAGCACGTGGCCGAGAAGCTGAAGCTGGAGAAGATCCAGAGGCTCGATGCCAAGGTGATCAGCCTCGACGTCGAGGTGTCCAAGGAGCCCAACCCCCGACAGGCCGACCGCAGTGATCGAGTGGAGATCACGCTCCGCTCCCGCGGTCCGGTGATCCGGGCGGAGGCAGCGGCCAGCGATCCGTACGCGGCGCTCGACCTGGCGGCGGAGAAGCTGGATGCCCGGCTGCGCAAGCAGCACGACAAGCGTTTCTCGCGCCGAGGTGCACGCCGACTCACGGCGGCCGAGGTCCCCGACCACGTTCCGGGCGCGGCGACGCTCAACGGCAACGGCCACACCTTCCAGGAAGAAGAGCCGGACGGAGTTCCCACCAAGAAGATCGGCTCGCTGGAAGTAAAGGGCGAAGGCCCCCTCATCGTGCGCGAGAAGACGCACGTCGCCTCCCCGATGACCCTCGACCAGGCCCTCTACGAGATGGAGCTGGTCGGGCACGACTTCTACCTCTTCGTCGACTCCGAGACGAAGGAACCGAGTGTCGTCTACCGGCGGCACGCTTACGACTACGGGGTCATCCACCTCAACACGGACCCGATGGTCGCCCAGGCGCAGTCTCCCGCGGCTGGTGGCACGCTGGGCGGCTGACCCACCCGGCTGACAGCTGAGCCGGTGCCCCTGGAGCGCGTGTGCGCCCCCAGGGGCACCGGTGTGCGACCACTTCGCGCCCCGGTAGTCACCGCAGTGTCGGTCGGGCATGAAATCATGGCCGCTACCGGCCCAACCGGTGGGCCGTTGCCTTGGGTTGGCGATGGCAAACGACCAGCCACAGCCTTCAGGGGGAGGAACGATGGCGGACAGCTTCGGACCGATGCGGGACGAGGATGCCGACGGTGACGTCGTCGGCATGGGCCCGGACGCGGGCTCTCCACGCAAGGAGCCGATCAGAGTCCTCGTCGTGGACGACCACGCCCTGTTCCGCCGTGGACTGGAGATCGTGCTCGCGGCCGAGGAGGACATCCAGGTCGTGGGGGAGGCGGGAGACGGCGCGGAGGCCGTCGACAAGGCCGCGGACCTGCTGCCGGACATCGTCCTGATGGACGTTCGGATGCCCAAGCGGGGCGGGATCGAGGCCTGCACCTCCATCAAGGAGGTGGCCCCCAGCGCGAAGATCATCATGCTGACGATCAGCGACGAGGAGGCCGACCTCTACGACGCGATCAAGGCGGGCGCGACCGGTTATCTCCTCAAGGAGATCTCCACGGACGAGGTGGCCACCGCCATTCGCGCGGTGGCCGATGGACAGTCGCAGATCAGTCCGTCCATGGCGTCGAAACTGCTCACCGAGTTCAAGTCGATGATCCAGCGGACGGATGAGCGCCGACTGGTGCCCGCGCCGCGGCTGACGGACCGTGAGCTGGAGGTCCTCAAACTCGTCGCCACCGGGATGAACAACCGCGATATCGCCAAGGAGTTGTTCATCTCCGAGAACACCGTGAAGAACCATGTGCGCAACATCCTGGAGAAGCTGCAGCTGCACTCCAGGATGGAGGCCGTGGTGTATGCGATGCGGGAGAAGATTCTCGAGATCCGTTGAGGGGGCTTACGCCGTCCTGGCCGTCCTGACGGGCGTGGATCCTGGAGGGCCCGGGCGGGGTCCTGGCGGGCTTCTGAGGGTCACGCCACTATGCGGGTGAGCTCGCTGGCGAGCGGCTCCCGCAGGTGGGGTGCGTCCACCCGTTCCACGCGTACGTCCGTGCAGTTCACCCAGCTCGCCGCCTCGGCCAGTGCCTGGGCAACCGCGGGGACCGCCTTCGGGCCGTCCAAGGTGACCTGCTTGGCCACCAGCGTGCTGCCCTCGCGGGCGGGGTCCACGCGGCCGACGAGGCGGCCGCCGGCCAGGACCGGCATCGCGAAGTAGCCGTAGACCCGCTTCTGCTTGGGGACGTAGGCCTCCAAGCGGTGGGTGAAGCCGAAGATGCGCTCCGTGCGTGCCCGTTCCCAGATCAGGGAGTCGAACGGGGACAGGAGCGTCGTGCGGTGGCGGCCGCGCGGAGGGGTCTCCAGGGCCGCGGGGTCCGCCCAGGCCGGCTTGCCCCACCCCTCGACCGTGACCGGGACCAGGCCTGAGTCGGCGATCACCGCGTCCACTTGCTCGCCCTTGAGGCGGTGGTAGTCGGCGATGTCCGCGCGTGTGCCGACACCGAGGGACTGGCCGGCCAGGCGGACCAGGCGGCGCAGGCACTCGGTGTCGTCCAACTCGTCGTGCAGCAGTGTCTGCGGGATGGCGCGTTCGGCGAGGTCGTAGACGCGCTTCCAGCCGCGGCGCTCGACGCAGACCACCTCGCCGTACATCAGGGCGCGTTCCGCGGCGACCTTCGAACCCGACCAGTCCCACCACTCGCTGGTCCGCTTCGCGCCGCCCAGTTCTGTCGCGGTGAGGGGGCCTTCGGTGCGGAGCTGCTTGATGACCTGGTCGTAGGCGCCGTCGGGGAGTTCGTGGTTCCAGTGGGGGCGGTTTCGGTAGGCGCGGCGGCGGAAGGCGAAGTGGGGCCATTCCTCGATGGGGAGGATGCAGGCGGCGTGGGACCAGTATTCGAAGGCGTGGGGGTGGGGCGGTTGTGACGGGGGTGCGTCAGTGGACGTGGTGGATGTCGTCGGTGTCCAGTAGGCGGTCTCGATCGTCTTGCGGGCTACCGCGCCCAGGCGGGCGTAGGGGATGAGCTCGTGGGAGCGGGCCAGGACCGAGATGGTGTCGAGTTGGACCGCGCCGAGGTGACGGAGGATGCCGCGGACGCCGGACCTGCGGTTGGGGGTGCCGAGGAAGCCTTGGGCTCTCAAGGTGATGCGGCGGGCTTCGTCTGCTGAGAGGTCGGTGGTGGGGCGCGGGGTCGTCATGGGTTCGGACGATAGGGGGTGGCACTGACAATGGGGAGTGAGCTGGGGGTTTGGGGGCGGGGGCCGATGCTGGGGCGGTGTGGGGAGGGTTTCGCCCCCGCCGCCCCTACCCGTCCCATCCTCCAGGGGCGCTGCCCCTTCGACCCCGCCTCCCGGGGGGGGGGGGGGGGCCCCCCCCCCCCCCCCGGCCCCCCCGCGCCCCCCGGGG
>NZ_JBIWIY010000036.1:0-19315 GCF_044764885.1 Streptomyces sp. NPDC093591 | reverse complement strand
CGACGAGACCACCCTGCCCACCGAACTCACCGCATAGCCTCAAAACGAGATCACCGAGTGGCCGTCAATACACCACTTCGGCGGACGTGACCGTGTTCCGGCACCGAAACCGCCGAACTCGCAGCTGAACTACCACCCTTCGTCCGGCGCTCGGTACGTCGGCGGGAAAGCGTAGATAGGAGCTGTGCACCCGGGTCGACCAGGCCCCACATCCCGGGCAAGCGGCGCCAGCCTTGGTGCAGTGCGCGTCAACGCGCACTATCTCGACAGTCACGTCCACCGACAGCACCGCAACGTCCGCGATCGACGGGAACAACAGCTCCTTCAGCCGGAGCACGACCTCTTCCACAGCCCCGAACTGTCAGCCCAATCACTTTGGCTACGGCTCATTTTCGGGCGACTTCGAATCAGGCCTGGAGGCACTCATCCGTCACTCACAGTGGCCGCTGCACGGAAGCTGAGCCAGAACCTGAGTTGGTTCTGGCTCAGCTTGTGTGGTGTAGCCACGCTGAGTGATCAGCGGATGCCTGGGGGCACTGCGTGTCCCTGAGTCAGAACGGTGGGTCTTCGGAGTAGCCGCCTGCCCCGTCGGCCGCCCACCAGGAATCACGTTCCGCCTTGAGACGGGCGTAACGCTCACGGGCTGCGATGTCGTCCGCGTTCTCCAGGTCGCTGGTGTCGTGACCCCATGCCGTCATCGCGTCCAGGACGCGGTCTCGGTTGTAGCGGTCGGTGCTGGTGGCCAGCAGACGACAGGCATGGCCGACCAGCTCTGCCCGGTGCGCGGTGAGCACGGGGTGTTCTGCGAGGGGGATCGCGGCGACGAAAGCCGCATCGCGTACCTCCGCGTTGTCGTGGCCGAGAAGAGGATGGACAGCGGAGAAGATTGCCGGGCGCAGGTCCCGGAACGCGCGCATCTCCTCGTACTCGTTGAGGAACTCCTTGCCGGAGTGGCGTTCGCCGATGGCGACGCACTCGTCGTCGGCGTCGTAGGCGGTGGCGCTGAGCCACTCAAGCAGTCTCACGAGGGTGGGACGGCGCGGTGGCATGTCGGCATCGTGGCCGAAGTCGCCTGCCTCGATGGCAGGGTGGTGGAGGATGGCCGCGACGTAGAGCGCCACGGGCACGGTGGCTTCGTAAATGGTGTTCTGGTGGGTCACTTCCCTGAGTGCGTCATCGGTGGCGGCCGACCTGACGACCGGGTCGGTGCTGAGGATGCGTGCCAGCGCCGTCGGCAGGGATTCGCCCGTCCCACGTGGGGTGGCGAGCGACGCCCAATCTGTACCGTCCAGGAGCGCTTGGTAGTGAGGTAGCTCGTGGGGGCGAGGATTCTCGATCCGGCTGCGGCTGTTGGTCACAGGCGGAGGCTATAGCGTCTATGAGCCGGTGTGGCGCGGGGTGTCATGTGTAGAGCAGGACGCGCTTTCGTACGAGATGGAACCCGGCGCGGCCGAACATCTGGCGTTTGAGCATCTTGATGCGATTCACGTGTCCTTCGACGGCGCCTGAGTTCCAGGGCAGGGTGAGTCCGGCGATGACGGCGTCGCGGTCTCGGTCGATTCCGGCCGCGAGAGTGTGCAGGCTGGGCAGGTCGTCCTGGCGGACGGCGTTGAGCCAGTGCGGCAGGCGTTCGCCCTGGCGCTCGGTGAGCATGACCGCGAAGGAGCGGACATGCCGGGTGAGGGCGTCGAGTTCGGGACAGTGAGCGCGGACGGTCTTGAGGTGGAGCTGTTCGGGCTCGGTGAGGGTTTCCGGGCGGCTGATGATCCATCCGGCGACTGTCCGGGGCGAGGGCGGCCGGGCGGTCACAGGCCGCGGCGAGGTGCACTTCTTGTGCAGGTAGGCGCGGACGCGCTGGTAGCTGCCTTTGTAGCCGAGCGGCACGATCTCCTCCCATGGCTTCCAGGCGTTGGTGCAGCCCTCGTTTCAGCGGTCGTCGAGGTACGTCTTGTACTCGTCGAGGATGGAGGGCCGGTTCTGCCACTGGCCGGTGAAGAGTTCTTCCGGCCGGGCGGCGTCGGCGAGCTGTTTGACGGTGCGGCTGGTCATGCCGAGCTGCCGCTGGACCGAGCGGCGGCTGTGCCCGGCCTCCAGCAGTGCGTGGACGGCGGCGTGCCGGGCCCGGGTGCGGTCGGCGAACCGGTGTCCGGTCGGCCATGGTGGGCCGGACGGTTCCTCCTCTGGGGCAGGCTCCGGCCCGGTCTCGGGGGCCGCAGGAACCAGGGCTCGGAGGCAGTGGCGGTGCTGGGCGACGGCCCGTTCGGCGGCTTCGCTCAGGTTGTGCCAGAGGTGCCACCGGTCCGCTACCTGGATCGCCTGTGGGGCGCCGGCGGTGGCGCCTTCGGCCAAGAACGGCGCCCAAGGGGATGCCTCTCGGTCCGGCAGCAGGTCGATGGGACGGCGGGTCTCGATGTCGACGAGGACTGTGCCGTAGTGGCGGCCACTGTTCCACCACGGCCCGACCAGCCTGTGGCCACGTCTCGTCAGCCTGGCCGACACCACCCGCTACACCCTGGTCATCTCTCTCCTCCCCTTCCCTCTCCCTCCCTGCAACTACGACCCGGTGATCACCACCCGCGTCCCTGCAACGTTGCCTGCCGGCTCGTCGGCCGCGACAAACTCCCGGACACCGGGCTGCCCGGACTGCGGGTGGAACGTTCCTACGCCGAGGGACGGCGCCTGCGCCACCTGCCCACCAGCGCCGGCATGACCGTGACCGGTGACCGCGACGGCCGCCTGCACGGCCCGACTCACTGGGGCAGCAACTACGCCCGCCTCCGGACGAGCAACGTCCCACTGCACGCCGAGGAACACGCCGTACTCAACACACTCCCCCGCTTCAACGCCGACACCCAGACCCTCTCGCCGCACTGACGGTACGGCTCTGCGCCCACGCCCCGGACGGCAGCTGGGACACCGGCATGCGGTTCAACGACCTCCCGGACCGGCCCGGCCGCGGACATGCTCACCACCGCCGCCTGTCCGTCGAAGGGAATCAGTGCACCCTCCACCGGGACTGCGACCCCCACCCCGAAGACCTCCACGCCGCCCTCACCAACCCCGTCATCGCACTCGCCGACGCCACCAGCCACCCAACCCGCGACGGATGACTGCTGCACTACAAACGCGCCTGCCCCACCGCCCACCCCGCGGCATACACACCCCCACCCGCAATCAAGCTGGATGTGCTTAGTACAGGAGCACCCCCGATGCCGCCTGGCCAGTCGAAGGTCGAGTTGTACGCCGCGCTACGGCGCGACTCCCGCGATGGCATGTCGAACCGGGCGTTGCAGTGCAAGTACGGCGTCACCTGGAGCACGGTCAACAAGGCCCTGACCTCGGCTTGGCCGCAGCCACGCACGACAACCGCTTCGGCGCGGCCGTCGAAGCTGGATCCGTTCACGCCGCTGATCGACGAGATCCTGCTCATTGATCTGGATGCGACCAGGAAACAGCGCCACACCGTCACCCCGGATCTACCGCCGTCTGATCGACGAGCACTCCTCGTCCGAGGCGTTGCGTTGACCACTTGAACCCGCACCGATTAGAGGGCGCAAGCGTCCTGCGAGCAACCGCGCGGTCCGGCCAGGGACTGAGAGTCCGGTGTTCATACCTTGCTCGCGACCACCATGTAGTTCTCGGCCTCAAGATCGAACGTGCTCAGTTCCGTCTGGAGTCCGACCCGGTGCAGCTCGACTTCGAGTTCCTCGTACCGGTAGGGCCAGCAGGACAGCAGTTCCGAGCGGACAAGAACCAACCCGGTCGCATCAACTTGCGCGATCGCAATCTCGATGTGGTGCTCCTCCTCCCAATGCGGCGCAATCTCCCAGCGGTAGACCACGACGGCATCGCGACCGTTCCGGCGGACGAGTCGGTCACTGATCTCCAGCCGGGAACCTCTGGCCCTCACGAGTTCCCAAGTGCGGGATGTGAGTACCAAGCGCCCGCCGGGGCGCAGAAGCCGTGACATCGACTCCAGAGCAGCACCCCTGCCTGTCGCGCCCGTGGCATGGTGAAGCGAGTTGCCAACGCAGAACACCATGTCGAACGTGTTGTCCTGGAAATAGTCGGGCAACTCTTCCCAGTTCGCCCGTACGGCCCGGACGGATGCCCCGAACTCCTCAGACAACTCTGCAGTCCGACGAACCATCGCCTCGCTGGCGTCAGTTGCGACAACCTGCATGCCACGACCGGCGAGGCCAACCGCCAACTGTCCGGTTCCGCACGAACAGTCGAGGACGTGAGCGTTCGACGGCAGGAGATTGAGGACGTCGTCGAACGACGCAGCGAACTCGGCTGGAGGCAACTTTGCATCCGAGATGAGCCATTCGTACACCTCGGCAAGCACGTCATAACCTGTCACAACCACTACCTCCGTCACGCGGCAGAGTCACGGTAGGACGTCAGTCCATCAGCGGAGCAAGCCGGGCACCAATGGTTTTCGCAAGGATGGCTCTGACGGTGTTTATGGGTTGTCAGTTGTCCGTCTGAGTGGATGTCACCGGCTGGTTGGCTGGGAAGTTGTTCGTGAGAAGTAGTGTCACTCGCGGCGTTGCGGTGGCAACGTGAATGTGCTCAGTGAAGGAGCACCGCCGATGCCGCCTGGTCAGTCGAAGGTCGAGTTGTATGCCGCGCTGCGGCGTGACGCTCGCGAGGGCATGTCGAACCGGGCGCTGGAGCGCAAGTACCGGGTGGGCTGGCGGACTGTTCAGGAGGCGCTGAGTTCGGCGTGGCCGCAACCTCGGGAACCGTACGCGCCTCGCCGTTCCAAGCTGGATCCGTTCAAGCCGGTGATCGACCAGATGCTGCTGGCTGATCTGGATGCGCCGAGGAAGCAGCGTCACACGGTGGTCCGGATCTATCGCCGGTTGATCAACGAGCACGCGATGGACGACGTGTCCTACCAGGTCGTGCGCGCCTACGTCGCCAAGCGGAAGCCGGAGATTCGGGTCGAGGCCGGCCGTGGCCCGGCGCAGGTGTTCATCGAGCAGTCGAACCTGGCCGGCGCCGAAGCCGAGGTCGACTTCGGCGAGGTCGCGGTCCGTTTGCGGGGCGAGCTGGTGAGTGCCATTTGTTCTGCCTGCGGTTGTCGTTCTCCGGGAAGGCAGTGCACCGGGTGTTCGCCTCCGGCGGTCAGGAGGCGTTCTTCGAGGGCCACGAGCACGCTTTCAGAGTGCTGGGCGGCGTGCCGTTCGGCAAGATCCGGTATGACAACCTGAAGGCCGCGGTCGCGTCGGTGCTCGGCTTCACGCGGCGCCGGGTCGAGACCGACCGGTGGACCGCATTTCGGTCCCACTACGGCATCGAGCCGTTCTACTGCACGCCGGGAATCGAGGGCGCCCACGAGAAAGGCGGCGTCGAGGGCCACATCGGCTGGTTTCGCCGCAACCACTTCGTTCCCGTCCCCGAGATCGACTCGCTGGCGCACTTGAACATGCTGATCGACGAGTGGGATCTGGCCGACGAGGCCCGGCGGATCGGGACCCGTCCCCGCACGATCGGCGAGCTGTTCGCCGTCGAACGGCCGTCGTTGAAGCCGTTGCCCGTCGAGACGTTCGAGACCGGCCGCTGGTTCACCCCACGGGTCGACCGGTTCTCCCAGATCACCGTCCGCACCAACCGTTACTCGGTTCCGACCCGGTTCATCGGCCGCCAGGTCCGGGTCTTGCTGCACGCCTCCGAGCTCGTGGTGTTCGACGGCCGCACCGAGATCGCCCAGCACGAGCGGCTGCTGACCAAGAGCGGATCACGGCTCGAGCTCGATCACTATCTCGAAGCGCTGCTGCGCAAACCGGGGCGCGCTGCCCGGCGTCACGGTCCTCGAACAGGCCCGGGCCGCGGGCAAGTTCACCCCGATCCACGAAGACTGGTGGACGGCCGCCTGCAACGCCCACGGCGACACCGCCGGCACCCGCGCTCTGATCGAGGTTCTGCTGCTGCACCGGCACATGCAGCACGACCACGTCGTCGCCGGCCTGGCCGCCGCGCTCCAGGTCGGAGCGCTCACCGCGGACGCGGCCGCGCTGGAAGCCCGCCGCATTGCCGACCACGACGAACCGACCTCGGCCAAGCCACGACGCCGAGCCACTACCGAGGCAGACCGGGCCGTCGCAGCGACCGTCACCTCGCTGACCCAGCGGTGCCTGGCGCAACTGCCCAAAGGCACACGCCCCATGCCTGACGTGTCGATCTACGACCAGCTGCTTCCCAGTCGGCGAGCCGCCGTGGCCGCCGCTGGGCGCGCGCCGGCCCCGAGACCTACCCAGAAGCCGAGCAGGAAGAAGCCGCCGCCATGAGCCCTCGCCGCCGGATGAGTGAACAAGCCGCCGAAGCCGCCGTCGACCAGGCATGCCGGGTCCTGCGACTGCCCACGATCCGCAACCAGTTTCCCGATCTGGCGGCCAAGGCCGGCAACGACCAGATGTCCTGCCTGGTGTTCCTGGCCGAACTGCTGCTGGCCGAGTGCGACGACCGCGCCAGGCGCCGCTCCGAACGCCGGATCAAGGCCGCCCAGTTCCCCCGGGAGAAATCGCTGCGCGAGTTCGACTTCGATGCCAATCCGAACATCGACTCCGCCGTCGTCGGCTCGCTGGCCACCTGCGAGTGGGTGAAGAAGGGCCTGCCGCTCTGCCTGATCGGTGACTCCGGCACCGGCAAGTCTCACCTGCTCATCGCGCTCGGCACCGAAGCCGCGATGGCAGGTTTCCGGGTGAAATACACCCTGGCATCGAAGCTGGCCAACGAGCTGGTCGAGGCCGCCGACGAGAAGATCCTGACCAAGACCATCGCCCGCTACGGCCGCGTCGACCTGCTCTGCATCGACGAACTCGGCTACATGCAACTCGACCGCCGCGGCGCCGAACTCCTCTTCCAGGTCCTCACCGAACGCGAGGAGAAGAACTCCGTTGCCATCGCCTCCAACGACTCCTTCGCCGGCTGGGCCAAGACCTTCACCGACCCCAGACTCTGCGCCGCCATCGTCGACCGGCTCACCTTCGGCGGCAACATCCTCGAGACCGGCACAGAGTCCTACCGCCTCGCTCACAGCCGCGAACTCGCCCGCTAAGCCATCCCCACACCATCCGGACTGCCGTCAGAATTCACCAACATCCAGTCGGCCCGAGGCCACGAACCGCCGTCAACTTTCACGGCCAAACGACGTCAGCATTCACGGTCAAAGCCACGGCCGCAACCGCGGAACACCACACAACCATCGCCACGGCCACCGCCGGCAGAAGCCTGCCCCAGCAAGTCGTCAGCGCTGGTGCACGCCGTACGGACGTAGCGGGAGCCCGCCGCCCCGGGTCCCAGACATCGGCGGGGCGCGGCAGACCAGCAAGGTGCAGCCACGTCTTGGCGGTCTGTCGGCCAGCGGCCTCGAGTTCGGCCGCCGGCCAGCCGTTGCGGCTGTACAGGTGCCGCAGCATCGCCAGGGCAGCAAGCGGAGCTCCAGCACAACCAACAGCAGCCTCCCGCGGGCCGATCTGCATCCGCCGGTACTCGAAGGGATCGTCCGCTCCGGTCACCAGGGCACCTGGAGCCTGCGTATACCGGGCCGGTCCGAGACATGAGCAGCTGTGCCGGATCAGCGAAACCCGGAGCCCGGGCGACGGCAGCGGGTCGCGGGCTGCGGGCTGCGGGCTGCGGGCTGCGGGCTGCGGGCTGCGGGCTGCGGGCTGCGGGCTGCGGGCTGCGGGCTGCGGGCTGCGGGCTGCGGGCTGCGAAGACCGGCTACCAGGGCCGGTGAAGTCGGGTGCGTTCGGCAGAAAGCTGGTGGAGGAGGTCGATGCCGCTGACGGGCAGGGGCCGGTCGAACCCGTGGGCGGCGTCGCGGTGAAGGCGTAGTGCGGCGGCATCCCCCGCAGCGGCGAGGAGGGTCGACCACAAAAGGCAGTAACAGCGTGGGGGCAGCGAGGACGAGGCACGATTCCCGGACCGCTCGCGGACGCGGTCGCGGACGCGGACGAATCGAAGAACGCGTCAGCCGGCCCGGAGACCGACCGCCAGCGTCAGTTCAAGGACCCGGTGTGGCGATGCGAGATCCGGAAACAGCTCCCGCAGCTGCGACATCCGGTACCGGACGGTCTGGGGATGGACGAACAAAGCCGCCGCCACCTCATCCCGCCTGCCCTGGTGCAGCAGCCACGCCCGCAGCGTCTCCTCCAGCCGCCGCGCGGTCGCGACAGGCAAGGCCCGCAACGGTGCGAGGGCTCGGGCACGCAGGTCTGCGAACGCGTCCACGTCGGCGCTCAGCACCAGCTCGGGCAGGTGGTCCTCGGTGTCGCGAATATCAGAGGAGAGGGAGCGCGCGCGTACGGCTCGTGCGTACGAGGCGGACGCACGCGTCCACGGCCGGGCCGGGCCGACCACGGCGGTGCGGTCGGTCAGCTGCCGCAAGAGATGTGATCGGTCGGCATCGGGGACGAGCAGCACACCGGTGGCGTCCGGTAGATCGTCGAGGACGAGGGTGCTCGGGTCGAGCGCGCGGTAGGCGGGCCGGGCCTGGGCGGCGGGCAGCAGGACCGCGGTCAGCGAAACCGGAGGCTGCCAGCCGGCCCGTTGAGCAGAGACAAGCAGCACGTCCGGGCTGGCGCCGGCGAGGAGGTCGCGGGCCAGGTGTTCCAGGTGGCGCTCGTGCGCCCGGCCCTGGGCGGCCAGTTCGTCGGCGTGGCCCGCGGCGCTCGCGGCGGAGAGTTCGTCGATGTAGGCGAAGGTCAGCTCGGCGAACTTGGCGACCTCGGCGGCGGGCAGACCTGCGGGTACGGCACCCGCTGCCAGGCATCGCCAGGCCACCCGGGCGCCGACGCGGTAGGCGCTGAGCAGGGCGTCCATCGAACGGCCGTCCCGGACCTCGCCGCGGCCCAGCTCGTAGGCCGCGTCACCGGCGTCGCCGCCTGTGGCGTTCCCGCTCGCGAGGTCCAGGTAGTGCCCCAGGGCGGTGCGGACGGCTCGGCGGATGGTGGCGCCCATGTGGCCCGAAAGGGCGCCTGCGTAGGGAGGAACCTCGTCGATGATCGCCTGGACGACCTCGTCGGCGGTGGTCTTCAGCGCGGCCCGCAGTGCGGTGACCGTCGTCTCATCCAGGGCCAGTTCGCTGGCCCTCTGGATTGCATGGCTCATACTTTTGTTCCCTGCGAACAATTCGGCCGACCAGATTTACGTCCTGCGGTCAGGACTTTACGCCTTGAGGCGCAGCAAGCTGGAGCCATGACGAGTGCAGCCCTCCGCAGTAGGGCGTGGAAACTGCTGGAGATGGTCACGACACCGCTGCTGCCGTCGGACTACCTCGACCTGGTCAGCCCGCTGCGTGCGGGCGCTGACCTGCGTGGGCGCATCGAGGCCGTGCACCCCGAGACGGGTGACGCCGCGACCATCGTGATCAGGCCGGGACGGGGCTGGCGGGGCCACACGGCCGGTCAGTACGTGCGGATCGGGGTCGACGTCGACGGGGTGCGCCTGTGGCGTGCCTACTCGCTCACCTCGCCGACGAACCGCCAGGACGGCCGCATCACGATCACCGTGAAGGCGATCCCGGACGGCAAGGTCAGCAGCCACCTGGTCCGCAGGGTGAAACCGGGCACGCTGATCCAGCTCGACCAGGCGACCGGCGACTTCGTGCTGCCGGAGGCCAAGCCCGCCAAGGTGCTCTACCTGACGGCCGGCAGCGGCATCACGCCTGTGATGGGCATGCTGCGCGACACCGAGTTCGACGACGTCGTCATGGTTCACTCCGCGCCACAGCCGCACGACGTGATCTTCCGCGACGAGCTGCACGGCCTGGTCGCGGACAAGAAGCTGAGTCTCACCGAGCTGCACACCGACACGGACGGCATGCTCGACATCGCCCGTCTCGACGAACTCGTGCCCGATTGGGCCGAGCGCGAGACCTGGGCCTGCGGGCCGGCGGGCCTGCTCGACGCCGCCGAGAAGCACTGGAGCGAGCACGGCGTCCCGGAGCGCCTGCACACCGAACGCTTCCGCCCCAGCATCGTCGTCGCAGGTGACGGCGGCGAGGTCACGTTCAGCGCCACCGGCAAGACCGTCGACGCGGACGGCGCCACGCCGTTGCTGGACGTCGGCGAGGAGGCCGGCGTGCTCATGCCCGCCGGGTGCCGCATGGGCATCTGCTTCGGCTGCGTCACGCCGCTCAAGGCGGGCGCCGTCCGCGACCTGCGCACCGGCAAGATCACCGAGGCCGAGCCGGGCGTCCTCATCCAGACCTGCGTGTCCGCCGCGGCGGGCGACTGCGACATCGAACGGTAGGAGCACCTTGACCGCCATCGACCCCACCGCCCACCTGACCGCGGAGCAGATCGAGGAGCTCGGCCGCGAGCTGGACGCGATCCGCGACGAGGTGATCGCCAGCCGCGGCGAGCAAGACGCCGCCTACATCCGTAAGGTCATCTCGGCGCAGCGCAAGCTCGAGCTGGCCAGCAGGGGTGTGCTGCTGTTCTCGTTCTTCCCGCCCGCGTGGATCATCGGCACCGCCGGCCTGTCCGTGGCGAAGATCATGGACAACATGGAGATCGGCCACAACATCCTGCACGGCCAGTGGGACTGGATGCGGGACCCGAAGATCCACTCCACCACCTGGGAATGGGACCACGTCTCGCCGGCCGACCAGTGGAGGCACTCCCACAACGAACTGCACCACACCTACACCAACGTGATCGGCAAAGACAACGACCTCGGCTACGGCATCATGCGCGTCGACGAGGACCAGAAGTGGCACCCCTTCCACCTCGGCCAGCCGCTGTGGAACTTCATCAACGCCTGCTTCTTCGAGTACGGCATCGCCGCATACGACCTGGAGCTCGGCAAGAACCTGCACAAGCGCCGCCGCAAGAACCCGGAGTTCCGCGCGCGGGCCAAGGCCGTCGGCCGCAAAATCCGCAAGCAGGTCCTCAAGGACTACGTGATCCACCCGCTGCTGTCAGGCCCCTCATTCCTCCCCACCCTCGCCGCCACCTTCACCGCGAACCTCGTCCGCAACATCTGGTCCCACTCGGTCATCATGTGCGGACACTTCCCCGAAGGCGTCCAGGTCTTCGAACGCCGGTCAATCAAGGACGAAACCCGCGGCCAGTGGTACCTGCGCCAGATGATGGGCTCAGCAAACATCAGCGGCAGCAAAGCCATGCACTTCATGACCGGCAACCTCTCCCACCAGATCGAACACCACCTCTTCCCCGACCTGCCCAGCAACCGCTACGCCGAGGTCGCAGTGAAGGTACGCGCACTGTTCGAAAAATACGAACTGGACTACGTCACCGGACCACTGCCCAAACAAGTGCTCTCCGCGTGGCGCAAAGTCTTCAGACTCTCCCTGCCCAACAAAAAGCCCAACACCAAAACCCCGGCCCGCGAACAGGAACTCGCCGCAGCCTGATTCCCTGATTCCCGGCATTGGCTCAGAGCTTTCGGCCCTACCGGCAGCACCGCCGGATTCGCTGAGATCCGTTGCGGACCCTAGGCGACCGCGACACCAGACCACACGACACGCGATCCCGGACAACCCCATATCCAGCCGCACCGCTGCCCGCACATGCGCCAGAAACCCAACACACAACCCCCCGCGAAGCATTGCAGCACGCAGACCTCCCACAGCCAGCCCGAGAATCGGGTGCGAACACCCGCATCACCGACGCCCAGACTGGATGAAAACCACAGGCGCTCTGACACGAACGCTACCGAAACCCACCACCCGCCCCCCTGCCCAACCCGACTCTGCTACCGGAATCGGCAGACGAACCCAAATCATGGACGGGTCCAGCGCCCCGGTCCCCGTCGATACGGGCCGGGTGATGCTGCGCTCCAGGCACGGCACCGAGATGCTGGCGGCGCTTTCCGGAGAATAGGGCCCAGGCCGCGCAGCCGCAGAAGTACAAGGCGCGCGAGACCAGCAAGGCGATCGTCGGAGCGACCACCGGCTCCCTGGCTGCTCCCAGCAGCCTGCTTCTCGGCAACTACGACAACGGCCGCCAGATCTGGGGCCGTCTGCCCGACGGCGAGCTGACCGAGATTCCGTGGATCCACCGCGACCACTCCACCAGCCGTTCAACGACCGCACCTGGCAGCACATCAGGACACTCGCTCTGCACGGCAACCACGGCGACGCCGACAGCCAGGAGACACTGACCGACACGCTGGTGGAACCCGAACCAGTGGTGAAGACCAGCATTGACGTCGCCCGCGACGAAGACGTCCAGCGATCCCACGCTCTGCCCGGCCATCGTCGACCGCATCACCTTCGGCGGCAACATCATCGAGACCGGAACCGACTCCTACCGCCTCGCCCAGACCAAAACCCAGGCCGAACGATCCATCGGATGACCACATCCACTCGAACTACCGGAGTGATCCGCGCTCATCGATGAAGACGGCGGGCACGGACAAGAACACATCAGCATCCACTGGGCCGTATGCGATGTTGAACGTGTCCAGCCAGTACGTCCAGTCCCGAATCCCCAGTGCACTGCTGAAACGGTAGTTGAGCTGCCAGCGGACCCATTGGCCAGGGACGAGCCGAACAGCCGGTGGCCGCCGCTTCCGAGGCGGCAGGGCGAACAACGGCTGCACTCGCGGAAATACCCGCAGTCGACCATCTGCCTCACGGAGCTGGACATCGACCTTGCCCAGGACTTCCCGGCTGCCATACGGCTCGAAGCCGTCTCGCTCATGCATCCGGATCACATGCGCAAAGGGAGCCGCCTCATGCGGAAGAGCAAAGCCGACCGGAGCCGCGTTCCTTCGAGCCGCAGCATCCCCTCCCCGCGATTCCTTCGTCCAAGTCGTCCGGATCCACTGGACGGTGATCTCCACAGCCGTTGCCCCTACCGCCTCGTCGTGGAGCCCAGCCTACGGCCTACCCCTCGACGCCGGCGCAAGCACCCGCACATGAGCGACTTCACTCCTCACCGACTTGATCTCCTCCAACAGCGATACATGACTCCCAAAGATGGCGATAAACGCCTCCCGGAGAAGGTGACACAGCCACCTCGCAGCAGAACGGGGCAAAGCCATAAAACTGGAGCAGTGCGTCCACTTCGGATTCTCCTCCCGTAGCCGACTGCAGAAGACGACCTACTTGACCAACGACGCTTGGTCAGCAGTTGAGGAGTCGTCAGTCGGCTCGAGCAGGCGAAGTACACGAGTTTTGACGGCATTTGAAGCCTTGCGGTGGGACGATGGTTGCGCTCTTTCCGCAAGGGACACCGATGCGTATTCCGAAGGAAAAGATCGAGTTGTACACGGCAATAAGCCGTGACCATCGTGTTGACCTCTCGATACGGGCTCTTGAGCAGAAGTGCGGGATGACCCGGCGAACCGTTCGCCGGGCGTTGGATTCGATGCGGCCTGAGCCTCAAAGGGCTGAAGTCGACCCATGCCCGTGCACCATCCGCGGCCCCCAGCGCACCGCGGTCGTCCTCGAACTCTCCGCCGGAGAACCCGAACTGGCTGGCGAACAGCCGCACATGCTCGGGATCGGAGGCGTCGAGGTGCATGTTGGCGAACTCCGCGTTCTTCGCCTGATGCAGTGGCGCCCGGCAGCGTCCTGCTGGTCGCGCGGCAAGGCGATGGACCACATGGGCACTGTGCCGTTGTCGTACCAGGCCTTCCGCCTATTGTGGCCCTCATGTGGTGGGGGATGGTGGCGCTGCTCAATGGGTTCGTTGTGCTGTCGCTGGGGTTGGCGGGAGATCGCCACATCGACCGGCGCATGCGCATATCGGGTCTGATGAGCGGCACGGTGGGCCTGATGACGGTGTTGTCACACCCGATGCCGCACCCCTGGGTCGAACCGGCCGCGCTCACCATGGCGACGGCCGGCTTCTGTCTGAACTGGCTGCGGTCCCAGCGGATTTATCTTCGCCAGCGCGAGAACCCGGCGCTGGATCCGGCTGCGGCCTTCGACGCGAACCAGTCGGGCCGCTCTTCCTTGCGGGGATTTGATCTCACCGGCCGGGTGGAGATGCTGGACGACGGCATCGAGAAGCTCCGGCTGGCTGTCCAGGCCAGCGTGGGTGAACCGGCCCGGATCGAGTACGCAGCAAATCTGGTGATGGCGTTGCGTGGCAGGTACGAGCGTCTGCGGAACGGGGACGATTTGTTCGAGGCCATCGCCACAGCCCGGGAGGTAGCCGCGGCCGAGTCCGGCCGCGAGCCCCGCCGAGGTGTCCTGCTCTCGCAGTTGAGCTGCGCGCTACGGGTGCGCCACGACCACTTCGGGGACGCCGCCGACCTCGATGAGGCGCTCGACACCAGCCGCGAGGCTGTGCGCGTCGCGTCCCGGGCCTACCGAGGCGATCACATCGCGTGCCTCGGCGAGCTGAGCGCCGTACTGCGCAGCCGGTACGAGCGCACGCAGCGCACAGCCGACCTCGATGAGGCCATCGCGACCCTGGAACTCGTCATGGCGACCACACAGTCGGGTGACCGGCCGTACATGCGGGTGGTCGATCTGACCACGCTCTGCGGACTGCTGGTACAGCGCTACCGGATGACCGGACAGTGGGCCGACCTCGACCAGGCGCTGGCAGTCGGCCGACAGGCTGCGCAGCACATGCCTGCGGACCACCGCCTGTACGACGCCTGTCTGAACAACCTAGCCCTCGTGCTGCGTGTTCGTTACGCGCACACCCCCAACACGGCGGAGCTGGAGGAGGCCATCGGCCTGGCCCGGACCGCCGTTGGCAACGCCCCGGCCGACGACCCTGCCCGCGCCGGCCACCAGCTGAATCTGGCACTGGCCATGCACAGCCGCTACCGGGCCTCCCACCGGCCCGCCGATCTTGTCGAGGCGCTGGAGCCGGCCCGGGACGCGGCGACCAGCCCCGTGGCCGACATCCCGGCCCGGGTGGCCGCCGGGATCGCATGGGGCGACATTGCTGCCTCAGCCGGGGAGTACGCCGAAGCGGTGGTCGCCCTGGAGACCGTGATCGAGCTGCTGCCGCGGCTGGCGGCACGCGAGCTGCGCCGCAGTGACCAGGAGTACCGGCTCGGCCGATGGTCCGGGATCGCGGCCTCCGCCGCGGCCTGCGCTCTTGCTGCCGGGCAGCCCGAGAAGGCCGTGACGCTGCTGGAACAGGGGCGCGGGGTGTTGCTCGCCCGCGTCCTGGATTCCCGTGCCGACCTCACCGCACTACGCCGACATCACCCCGGACTTGCCGAGGAATTCGAGGAGTTGCGCGACGCACTTGACGATGTGCATGCCCCCGAGCCGCTTTTCGGCACCGACGAGGAGCCGACCATCGACATGAAGGGGACCTGGACGGACCCGGTGCAGGATGGTGCCCCGGTCCGGGGCCATGACCGGGACCGGCAGACGCGGCGCGCGCTGGAGGCCCGCTGGGACTCCCTGCTGGAACGCATTCGGGCACAGCGCGGCTTCTCGGCCTTCGCTCGCGGCCCGGAACTCACCGGGCTGCTCGCTGCCGCGCAGGAAGGCCCGATCATCTTTCTGAACGTCAGCACATACCGGTCCGACGCGATCATCCTGGAGCCCGGCGGTGTGCGGACGGTTCCCTTGCCGGCCGTCACGTTACGAGCGGTGGAGGAGCAGGTGCGGAAGAGGGTCGACGCGGTGCGGCCCGAGCACCTGCTCGACGTGGACCGACAGCAGCGTTTCGCTGAGGTGCTCGCCTGGCTGTGGGACGCAGTGGCCGAACCGGTGGTGGAGGCCCTGGGGCTTCACCGGCCGCCGCAGGAGGGTGATCTGCCGCAGGTGTGGTGGGTACCGACGGGGCCACTGGCCCTGTTGCCGGTGCACGCGGCGGGCTATCACGACACCCGCAATCACCCGGACCCCAAGACGTTGCTGGACCGAGTGGTCTCCTCCTACGCGCCCACCGTTCGTGCCCTGCGCAGCGCTCGGGCACGGCGGCCCTCCCGCACCGCGCCCCGCCCCCTGGTCGTCGCCCTCCCTGAAACTCCCGCTGCCACGCCCCTGAGCGGCGCACTGGCGGAAGCCGACGCCGTGCGGTCCCTCTTCACGGGGGCCCGAGTGCTGTCCGGCCGAGAGGCGGTCGCCGAACGCGTTCTCGCCGAACTGCCCCGCTCGGCCTGGGCTCACTTCGCCTGCCATGCAGTCACGGACCCTGATGCGCCATCCCGGGGGCGACTGCTGCTCCACGACCACCAGCGGCGTTCGTTTTCCGTCGCCGACATCTCCCGGCTGCGGCTACCGAACGCGGAACTGGCCTATGTCTCCTCCTGCTCGACCGCCCAACCCGGTTATCGTCTCTTCGACGAGGCCATCCACCTCGCCTCGTCCTTCCAACTCGCCGGGTTCCGGCAGGTGGTTGCCACGCTCTGGCTCCTCCAGGACCGCGTTGGCGTAGAGTTCGCCACCCAGATCTACCGGCACCTGGCCGCTTCGGGCACCTCACGTGGATCGGTGGATGCCGCTACCGCCGTGCACCGAGCGACATTCACGGCACGTGACCGGTACCCGAACTTCCCAGCGCTATGGGCCGGCCACGTCCATGTGGGTTCGTGACGCCTTACTGGTCGGTCGGCGGCGTCTCGTCAGGGGCCGCCTGCTGCGCCAGCTGCTGGGCCGGCGGTTCCGACGCGCTCGCAGGTCCGGGCGGCCCCTGCTCGGGCTCCGGTACCTGGTCGCGCGGTGTGTAGCCCCGGAACTCGGAGGCTTCGGCGAGCAGTTCCAGCTCATAAGGGGTCAACTCGGGCAAGTGGTGCCTCCCTGTGTGTCGCTGGGTCCGGTCTGGGCTGGTCCGGTGGGTGGATGAGTTCGACGATATCGGTGTCGGCTGCGCGGATATACAGGCCGGCGGTGCGCTCCACCCGATCGGCAAAGCTGCCGTCGGAGTTCATCCGCGAGGCGGATTCGAGGAAGAGTTCCGACGGCTCGGGATGGGACGTCGCATAGGACCGGACCCGTACCATCCACCGAGCCACGTCCCGTCCTTGAGGCGGACACGAACGAAACACGAACCGCGGTGCCGGAAAACGTGATCCCACGCGCTGGGTGCCGCCCGGTACCGAGTGGGCAGCCGACGGCGCTGCGCGGCTGCTGGACGACACCGCCCCAGCCGGACCGCCCCTCCCCGCGAACCGCGCGTACCAGCGGCGGACCGAGCACGATCGCGTAGAGCGAGTCCAGAAGAATGGACGCCGTCACAGCTCGCAGGACCCGCTCGCTCTCCCCCGCGACGGGTCCGCGCAGGCGTTCCCGCAGGAACTGATAACTGATCCCGGGCAGCACGAAAAGCACCAACAGGAACGCCTGCAATGCAGTGGACGGAGCCTGGCCCATGGGTCAGAAGCCCGACAGGTCGTGCGGGTCGTATCGAACCGTCGTGGCCCGCCGGTGGCCGCGCACCGCCAGTATGCCCAGGAGGAGAGCGGCAGCCACGCAACCGATGATCAACCGCGACCGCATGGTGTCTGTCCATGCGATCAGCTCGTCTGCCCACCACACGGTGAGAACCATGCCGACAGCCCCCGTCCCCATCCACACCCACGGAACCAGCGGATTCTCACGGCTCGTGGCGATTTCGGCGAGCAGCAGCAGCCCTGCCGCCAGGAACATCAAGGCGTTGAGTAAGAGCTTGCCACCCTCGTTGCCGAGGAGAATCCCCTCGCCGATCACCACGAAGGCGACAGCGAGCAGTGCCTTCAGCCGGACGCGCCCGTCTCTGGGCAGAAGCAGCACGACCACGGTGACGACCGCCGTAGCAAAAGACGACCACGACCAGTTCACGTCCCACCCTCCTGCGTCTTGTTGCTGGCCCAGTCTTCCGGATTGACATGCCGGGCCGAGAGGCTTCAGGCATCTTCACCGCCAACGGCCGGGACGGGTCCCGCGACCGCCCGAGACTCGCAGAACACCCACTCAGAGGCAGTTGTCTTTTCGATCTCGAGAGGTGGCGGTCGAACGCGGATTCAGGTTGGTTGATTTGCCGTGGCCAAGGCGTACAGACGGGATCTCCTGAACAGCTCGTGGGTGTCGAATCCATAGAGCAGCAGGAGCCCCGGTGCCACCCCTTCCGCGTCGATGCCCGGGCAGTCCAACTCGGCTGCTCCATCGGGCGTGGTCAGCACTGGCTCCTGTTTGCCCGCCCCCGGCCTGCGGTGACTTCAGGCCGTCAGGGGCGACGGCTATGCGGAAGGGATCGCCGAGACGTCCTGTTGGGCATCGCGATGTACGAGGCTCGGTATTCCCACTGACCTCTGATGGGGTGAGCGATGAGGAACAGGAGGCGCGTCGCACCGAACGTGCTTCGAGCCCTCACTGCGATGGGCAGCTGACATGCGCATGCCCGGAAGGAGGGGAGGGGCGGCTGTGCCCGTGGGCCCTCGCCGCCACCTCGACGGCCTGCGGCATGCCCAGCTCCCGCTAGATCACCAGCGCCTGCTGCCAGGAATCGCGGGCCAACCCGCGCTCGCCGAGTGCGGCGTGGATGTCACCGATGCCCGCAAGCGAGTGGGCCCGATGGTCGCGATGGCCGTACCCGATATCCATGGTCAACGCCTCCTGGTAGAGCCGGAGCGCCTCGCCCGGGTTCCCCATGGCAGCGTGCGCCTCGGCCAGCGCGCTGAGCGTGGCCATGAACAGGAATTGCGACATGATGCGGCGCATATCCCGGTCAGGCTGGTCGATGCGTACCTACGACCTGCGAGAAGGAACAACCATGACCACATCCGTCGTGTCCATCGTCTATGTGAACGACGCTCCGGCCGCAGCGCGTTTCTACGGCGACCTCCTCGACATGAGGCCGTCGTTCGAGACTCCGGGATACATCACCTTCGACCTCGGGCCGGGCGCTGACCTCGCTCTGTGGTCTGACCAGTTCGAGGATCTGTCAGCGGACGTCCCGCGTACCAGTGAGGTGTGTCTGGCCATTGACGGTGGGCTCGACGAGGTCAATGCGATCTTCAAGCAGTGGCAGTCCGAGGGGGTCACGATCCTGCCCCGAGGAAGTCCTCTACGCCCGCGAGTTCACCAGCGAGGACGCCCGGTCAGCCACGATCGCCGTGTGGAATATCCACTACAACTACCATCGGCCGCATAGTGGCGCCGGCGGAAAGCCGCCAGCAGCACGCCTCCGCGAGAGTGTCACCAACGTCGAGCCCTCATACAGCTAGAGACTGATCGAATGATGCGAATGCCTGGCAGCGAAGAGGTCTCTTCATCTTCTGACGGTGAGGACTTCTCGCGCCGGCTGCCGGACACGTCCCCACCCTGCGTCGGTGGACAAGGTTGCGTCCAGGGAGATGGTGTACGGGTTCGACCTGATCCGGGGGTTTGCTCCGGCATCGGGATGGTGCCCGCATAGATGAACGGCCACCGGCT
>NZ_JBIWIY010000035.1:0-25590 GCF_044764885.1 Streptomyces sp. NPDC093591 | reverse complement strand
CCCGGTTACATTCCGAACCCGGAAGCTAAGCCTTACAGCGCCGATGGTACTGCAGGGGGGACCCTGTGGGAGAGTAGGACGCCGCCGAACTCCTTTTAACGGGTTGGACCCGGAACTTCGGTTCCGGGTCCAACCCTTTTTTGTTGTGCGTCACCTGAAGTTCACGTACCGCAACCACCATCGCCCATATGGGTACTGCTGCAATGCTCAGGGCCGCCGGCATAGGAGTCGGCGACGAGGTTGTCGTACCGGCCTTCGGGAACGTCGAAGTCGCCGAGGCTGTGGTTCTGGCCGGGGCGTTGCCGGTGTTCGCCGACATAGATCCGGTGACGTACTGCCTGGACGCCATGGCTGTCGAGGTGGTCGTCACCCCGCGGACGGCGGCCGTCGTCGCCGTACACCGCTTTGGTCGGTCGGCCGATATCGGGCGGTTGCACGAACTCGGGCAGCGGCACGGGTTGTTGGTGTTGGAGCAGGGTGAGTCCGAGGCTCCGTACGACGAGATCGCTCAGCGTCGGCAGCGGGCCTCGTATCTGGATGCGAAGCTGAAGGGTGTGCAGACGCCCGATGGTGGTGACGGGCACACCTACCAGCAATATGTCGTGCGGGTACCTGGGAACGGGCGGCCGGATCGCGATGCCTTCGCTCGGGCAGTGCGGGCCAGGGGAGTTGAGTGCCGGGTGCCGGTGAAGACGCCCGTGCATCGGCTGCCCGAGTTCCGTAGGTGTGTGTCTCTGCCGGAGACCGAGCGGGCCGCTGATGAAACGTTGGCTCTGCCTGTCGACGCCTCTCTGACGAAGCGGGACATGCACCGGATCGTGTCGGCCTGCAACGCGCTCGGAGGACTCCTCCAACCCGCCTTCTGACGAGTTGGGAGCACGGGTGTGTTCGGGGTATGATCTATTCCGTTGCCGCGAGGGAAGCTTCGCAAAAGGCGACAGGCCCCTATAGCTCAGTCGGCAGAGCGTCTCCATGGTAAGGAGAAGGTCAACGGTTCGATTCCGTTTGGGGGCTCCAGACAGAAGGCCCCGCCCATTCGGGCGGGGCCTTTCTCATGCCCTCCCTGCGCCTTGGCTCAGTCCTTGTGGATGCCCGGCACACGCATCGCGAGGATCGCCATGTCGTCGGACGGGGCATCCGAAGCGAAGCGTTCCACCGCGCGCATGATGCGGGCCGCCACCGCGCCCGCCGTCAGCCCGGTGCAGGTGGTGAGTACGTCGGTGAGGCCGTCGTCGCCCAGCATGCGGCTGCCTTCGCGGCGTTCGGTGACGCCGTCCGTGACGCACAGGAGGACGTCGCCGGGGTCGAGGGTGACCGTCTGCTCGTAGAGCTCCAGGTCCTCCATGACGCCGAGGAGCGGCTGCGGCTCGGCGGCCGGCTCTACCGTGCCGTCCTGGCGCAGGCGGAGGGGGAGCGGGTGGCCGGCGCAGACCACCTTCAGCTCCGCGCTGCCGTCCTCCTGGGGCCTCAACTCGCCGTAGAGGAGCGTCAGGAAGCGGCTGCGGGCTCCCTCGTCGAGGATCGCGGAGTTCAGGCGCTCCAGGACCGCGGGGCCGCTGAGACCCTCGCGGGCGAGGAGCCGGAGTGCGTGCCGGGCCAGGCCTGTGACCGCGGCGGCGTTCGGGCCCGTACCGCAGACGTCGCCGATGGCGAAGCCGTAGGCGCCGTCGCTGATCGGGAAGAGGTCGTAGAAGTCGCCCCCGACCTCGTTGCCCTCCCCGGCCGCGCGGTAGATGACCTCGACCTCGACGCCGTCGATCTCGGGGAGCTCGGGAGGCAGGAGGCTGCGCTGGAGGGACTGGCTGATGGCTGTGCGCTCGGAGTAGAGGCGGGCGTTGTCGAGAGCCAGGGCGGCTCGGCGGCTCAGGTCCTCGGCCAGTTCCAGGATTTCCTGGCGGAAGTGTTCGTCCGTCGGCTTGCCCAGCGTCAACATGCCGATGACTCGGTTGCGCGCCACCAGCGGGAGGACGACCGTCTCGCCGCCCACTGCGGACGCGGTGGCCAGGGTGGGGCCGATGCCCGCGCTGATGCGGCCGACCGGCTCTCCCAGTCCCAGGCTGCGCATGGAGGTGCGCAAGGCCGCCTGGTGGGCCGACTCGGCGGGAGCCGACCACACGCGGGCGCCGGGGGTGGGGACCGGGTCCGGTGGGGCGATCTTCGACAGCAACGACTTAATGCCGTCGATGAGTTCCTCGTCCTCGTGCAGGACGTAGGACAGGTACGGCTCCGAGGCCTGGTCGGCGATCGTGTAGACCGCGCACCAGGTGGCAAGGGTCGGGACCGTCATCTGGGCCATCAGGGCCAGGGTCTGGTCGCGGTCCAGGGTGCCGGCGAGCAGGTCGGATGCCTCCACGAGGAAGCTGAGTGAGCCTCGGCGCAGACGTTCGAGTTCGCCCAGGCGGGCCGACTCCACCGCCAACGCGATGCGGTCGGCGGCGAACTGCAGGCGCAGTGCCTCCTCGTTGGAGTATCTGGCCGGGGCCTCGGCGGCGACGCCGAGCGAGCCGGTGAGGCGGCCCTCGACCTTCAGGGGCACCGTGACGACCGAGCGCATGCCGGTGCCGTTCAGCAGTGGCACGGCGCCGGGGACCATGGTGAGGTCCTCGTGGACCGCCGGCATGCGGGCCGAGCCATAGCGGCCGGGGCCCGCTTCGACGGGCACGCGCGCGAAGCGCTGGCGGGCGGAGGGCAGGCCGGTCGAGGCGCGGACCTCCAGCTCCGTCTCGTCGTCGGTCGCCAGGAGCAGGAACGCGGAGTCGCCGTCGAGCATGTCGCGGGCGCGTTCCACGGTGCGCTGGAGGAGCCCGTCGAGGTCGTCGGGGGCGGGGGAGCCGATGAACACCTCGAAGGGGTCGGTGCTCTGGCCCTCGGAGGTGGTGGACGTGTCGGAGGCCGGCACGCGCAACGGGGTCTGCAGGACGGCGCGTTCGTGGTCCCGGACCAGGAGGCAGACGGTGGAAGGTTCACCGTCCGTGTCACGGACACGGAGGTGGGAGGCGTACACCGGTGTGACGCGGCCGTTGGCGCCCCTTATGCCGTAGCTGCCTTCCCAGCGGGAGAGTTGGAGCGCCTCCGCGATGCCGGTACTGGTGCCCGGTGTGTGCGGCCAGGCGGCGAGGTCGGTCAACGGCTTGCCGGTGACCTGCTCGGCCGCATAGCCGAAGAGATCCTCCGCGTCCTCGTTCCAGGACGAGATGGCGCCCGTACGGTCGATCTGGACCACCGCGACGCGGACGCGGCCGTCGGCGAGCGGGAGGAGGTCGGCGGGCAGCGACGGGCCGGCCGCGCGGGTGCCCACCGGGCGTTCGGGGAGGTCGAGTTGGAACCAGACCTGCTTGTGGGTGGGCGTGTACTCGACGCCCCAGCAGGCGGCCAGGGCCGCGCACAGCTGGAGGCCGCGGCCGCCCTCGCGGTCGGGGCTGCCCATGTTGACGGGCGAGCCCTGGAGGGGGATCTCGCGCTCCGGGTACCGGTCGGCCACTTCGATCCGTACGCCGTCGTCACTGCGCAGACACAGAACGTCCGCGGACGTGCCCGCGTGGACGACGGCGTTCGTCACCAGCTCGCTGGTGAGGACCACGGCGTCGTCGACGATGTCGGCGAAGCCCCACCCCTGGAGTGTGTCGCGGACGAAGGAGCGGGCGCTCGCGACTGATCGCCCGACGGGATCGAAGGTTGCTGCCGCGCGCGCGGTGATCACAGAACTCCTCGTCCGGTTGTCGACGTGCAGGGCTCCGCGGCCGACCGGGTCGCGCCGCTGGTGCGGCATGTGCGCGCCCGTCGGCCGGTCCGGGGATGGTCCCCCCGGGATCAGTCCGGTGGTCATGTCCGGCTGCCCCTCCGATGCCCGCTCGTGCTCCTCCTGCCACCGCCCAGGCCGGACGGACCGGCGCGGCTGGACAGCCGCATGCAAGGTTACTTACCTTCGACGGCCATGCGGATGCCGGTCTGCAGTGTTTCCGTCCGGACGGTGTGCGGACGATGTGCGAAGCTGCCGAACTGTTATGGCCGGGTTCAGGCAGGGTGAAACACTGGGCAAGCTTCTTGTGAAGGTCCGGGCAGGCTGAGTGTCATTCGCGTTCTGCGGGCAGCAGCACGTGGTGTGGCCTGGTATATCCGGCAGGAATGCCCAGCAGTAACGGGTACGCCGAGCGGTAGAACCCGAACACAGCAGTAACGGTCGACCCCTGCGGGAGGGACACAGTGGAGTCTGGCGCAGCGACGCGGGGCACTAAGACGCGCGCGAAAGGCGGACAGTCCCTGAAGAACGAGCGCAAGCCGCGCAACGGGACCACCGCGGTCGACACGGCTGCCCTGAACCGGCTGCTGGCGGCCCTGGTGTCGATGCGCGACGGGAACTTCCGGAAGCGGCTCACGGTGTCCGGGGACGACGTGATGTCGGAGATTGCGGCGGTCTTCAACGACGTGGCCGACCGCAATCTCCACCTGACCGGTGAGTTGGCGCGGGTGCGGCGCATGGTGGGCCGTGAGGGCAAGCTCACGGAACGGCTGGAGACGGGCGCCTGTGAGGGCTCCTGGGCGGCCGCCGTCGACAACTCCAACGCCCTGGTCGACGACCTTGTGCGGCCCGTCTCCGAGGTCGGCCGGGTGCTGTCCGCGGTGGCCGAGGGTGATCTGTCGCCGCGCATGGAGCTGCGGACGCAGGCGCCGGACGGGACCGGGCACCCGCTGCGGGGTGAGTTCCTCAAGGTCGGGCGGACTGTAAACAACCTTGTCGATCAGCTGTCGACGTTCACCGACGAGGTCACGCGCGTGGCCAGCGAGGTGGGCACCGAGGGCAAGCTCGGCGGGCAGGCACGCGTGCGTGGCATGTCGGGCTCGTGGAAGGACCTCACCGACTCCGTCAACACGATGGCGTACCGGCTGACTGCCCAGGTGAGGGACATCGCGCTGGTGACCACGGCGGTCGCCAAGGGCGACCTGTCCCGGAAGGTCACCGTTCATGTGGCCGGCGAGATGCTGGAGCTCAAGAACACCGTCAACACGATGGTGGACCAGCTGTCGTCCTTCTCCTCCGAGGTGACGCGAGTCGCGCGCGAGGTGGGCACCGAGGGTGAGCTCGGCGGGCAGGCGCAGGTGCCGGGTGTGGCCGGCGTGTGGAAGGACCTCACCGATTCGGTGAACCTCATGGCCGGCAACCTGACCGCGCAGGTGCGAGGTATCGCACAGGTGACGACCGCGGTCGCCAACGGTGACCTGTCGCAGAAGGTGACCGTGTCCGCACGCGGCGAGGTCGCTCAGCTCGCGGACACGATCAACCAGATGACCGAGACGCTGCGGATCTTCGCGGACGAGGTCACGCGCGTGGCCAACGAGGTCGGTGCGGCCGGGCAGCTCGGCGGCCAGGCGAATGTGCCGGGTGCGGCCGGTACCTGGAAGGACCTGACGGACTCCGTCAACACGGTGTTCCGGAATCTCACCATTCAGGTGAGGGACATCGCCGCGGTCACAACGGCTGTGGCCAATGGTGATCTCTCCCAGAAGGTCACGGTCAACGTGGCCGGCGAGATGCTCGAGCTGAAGAACACCGTCAACGGCATGGTCGATCAGCTGTCGTCCTTCGGTTCCGAGGTCACGCGTGTCGCGCGTGAGGTCGGTGTCGAGGGTGAGCTCGGCGGGCAGGCGCAGGTGCCGGGGGCCGCGGGTACGTGGAAGGACCTGACGGACTCCGTCAACACCGCGTTCCGGAATCTCACCGGACAGGTGAGGAACATCGCCCAGGTCACGACGGCGGTCGCCAACGGTGATCTGTCGCAGAAGGTCACCGTCGACGTCTCCGGCGAGATGCTCCAGCTGAAGAACACCGTGAACACGATGGTGGACCAGCTGTCGAGCTTCGCCGACCAGGTGACGCGCATGGCCCGGGACGTGGGTACGGAGGGCCGGCTGGGCGGTCAGGCGGTCGTACCGGGCGTGGCCGGTACGTGGAAGGAGCTCACCGACTCCGTCAACGGAATGGCAGGAAACCTTACGGCCCAGGTGCGCAACATCGCGCAGGTGACCACTGCGGTCGCCCAGGGTGACCTGTCCCAGAAGATCGACGTCGACGCGCGCGGCGAGATTCTGGAGCTGAAGAACACCATCAACACGATGGTCGACCAGCTCTCCGGATTCGCCGACCAGGTGACCCGGGTGGCCCGCGAGGTGGGCACCGAAGGCCGCCTCGGCGGTCAGGCGCAGGTGCCCGGCGTCGCCGGTGTGTGGCGGGACCTGACCGACTCCGTGAACGGAATGGCGGGAAACCTTACCGCCCAGGTGCGCAACATCGCCCAGGTCGCCACGGCGGTCGCCCGGGGTGACCTGTCGCAGAAGATCACCGTGGACGCGCGCGGCGAGATCCTGGAGCTCAAGAACACGCTGAACACGATGGTGGACCAGCTGTCGTCGTTCGCGGAGGAGGTCACCAGGGTCGCCCGCGAGGTGGGCACGGAGGGCCAGCTCGGCGGTCAGGCCGAGGTGCAGGGCGTCTCCGGCACCTGGAAGGACCTCACCCAGTCCGTGAACTTCATGGCGAACAACCTGACTATCCAGGTGCGTCAGATCGCCGAGGTCACGACCGCGGTCGCCAAGGGCGACCTGTCGAAGAAGATCACCGTGGACGCGAAGGGCGAGATCCTCGAACTCGTCACGACCGTCAACACGATGGTCGACCAGCTGTCGTCCTTCGCCGAGCAGGTGACCCGGGTGGCCCGTGAGGTGGGCACCGAGGGCATCCTGGGCGGCCAGGCGCACGTGCCGGGTGTCACGGGCATCTGGAAGGACCTCAGCGGCAACGTGAACCTGATGGCCAAGAACCTGACCATGCAGGTGCGGAACATCTCCCAGGTCGCGGCGGCCGTCGCCAACGGCGACCTGACGCGGACGGTGACGATCGAGGCGCGTGGTGAAGTCCAGCAGCTCGCCGACACCTTCAACACCATGGTGAAGACGCTGAGTTCGTTCGCGGACCAGGTCACCAAGGTGGCCCGTGAGGTGGGCACGGACGGCATCCTCGGTGGCCAGGCGCACGTACCGGGTGTGGCGGGTACGTGGAAGGACCTCACCGACTCCGTGAACGGCATGGCGTCCAACCTGACCGGTCAGGTGCGCAACATCGCCATGGTCACCACCGCCATCGCCAAGGGTGACCTGACCAAGAAGATCGACATCGACGCTCGCGGCGAGATCCTCGAGCTCAAGACGACGATCAACACGATGGTCGACCAGCTGTCGTCCTTCGCCGAGGAGGTCACCCGAGTCGCCCGCGAGGTGGGCACCGAAGGACAGCTCGGCGGCCAGGCACGCGTGCGTGACGTCGACGGAACCTGGCGCGACCTCACCGAGTCCGTGAACGAAATGGCAGGAAACCTTACTCGGCAGGTGCGAGCCATCGCGCGCGTGGCGACCGCGGTGACCCGAGGCGACCTGAACCTGAAGATCGACGTCGACGCGTCCGGCGAGATCCAGGAACTCCAGGACTACATCAACAAGATGATCGCCAACCTGCGCGACACCACGATCGCCAACAAGGAGCAGGACTGGCTCAAGGGCAACCTCGCCCGCATCTCCGCGCTCATGCAGGGCCGCCGCGACCTGGAGGACGTGGCCTCGCTGATCATGAGCGAGCTGACGCCGGTGGTGACCGCGCAGCACGGCGCGTTCTTCGTCGCGATGCCGCTCCTCGACGGCAAGGACATGAGCGCCGAGGCCGAGGACCAGTACGAGCTGCGCATGCTCGGGTCGTACGGCTACTCGATGGGCTCCATGCCGACGTCCTTCCGGCCGGGTGAGGCGCTCATCGGGACGGCCGCCGAGGAGAAGCGCACGATCCTGGTGGAGAACGCGCCCAGCGGCTACCTGAAGATCTCCTCCGGGCTCGGCGAGGCCCCGCCCGCGCAGGTGATCGTCCTTCCGGTGCTGTTCGAGGGCAAGGTGCTCGGTGTGATCGAGCTGGCGTCCTTCACGCCGTTCACGCAGATCCAGAAGGACTTCCTCAACCAGATCGCCGAGATGATCGCGACCAGCGTCAACACCATCTCCGTCAACACCAAGACCGAGGTGCTGCTGAAGCAGTCGCAGGAGCTGACCGAGCAACTGCGTGAGCGTTCGGCCGAGTTGGAGAACCGGCAGAAGGCCCTCCAGGCGTCCAACGCCGAACTGGAGGAGAAGGCCGAGCTGCTGGCCCAGCAGAACCGCGACATCGAGGTGAAGAACACCGAGATCGAGGAGGCGCGGCAGGTCCTGGAGGAGCGCGCCGAGCAACTCGCCGTCTCCATGCGCTACAAGAGCGAGTTCCTCGCCAACATGTCGCACGAGCTGCGTACGCCGCTCAACTCGCTGCTGATCCTGGCCAAGCTGCTCGCCGACAACGCCGAGGGCAACCTCTCGCCGAAGCAGGTCGAGTTCGCCGAGACCATCCATGGCGCCGGCTCCGACCTGCTCCAGCTGATCAACGACATCCTCGACCTGTCGAAGGTCGAGGCGGGCAAGATGGACGTCTCCCCGACGCGTATCGCGCTCGTGCAGCTCGTCGACTACGTGGAGGCCACCTTCCGGCCGCTGACCGCGGAGAAGGGCCTGGACCTGTCCGTACGGGTCTCGCCGGAGCTGCCCGCCACGCTGCACACCGACGAGCAGCGGCTTCTGCAGGTGCTGCGCAACCTGCTGTCCAACGCGGTGAAGTTCACCGACTCCGGATCGGTCGAGCTGGTCATCCGGCCGGCCAGCGCGGACGTACCGATGAAGATCCGGGAGCAGCTGCTGGAGGCAGGTTCGCTGACCGAGGCGGACGCGCCGCTGATCGCGTTCTCCGTGACCGACACCGGTATCGGGATCGCGGCCAGCAAGATGCGGGTGATCTTCGAGGCGTTCAAGCAGGCGGACGGCACGACCAGCCGCAAGTACGGCGGTACGGGGCTGGGACTGTCCATCTCGCGGGAGATCGCGCAGCTGCTGGGCGGGGAGATCCACGCGCAGAGCGAGCCGGGACGCGGTTCGACGTTCACGCTGTATTTGCCGCTGCACCCGAGCGAACTGCCTCCGCACGGCTACCAGCAGCAGCTGCCGGCCCTCGACGCCGGCGACCTGGTGGCGTCGGCGGCCGAGCTGGCGGAGCTGGCCGACGTGGAGATCGAGACGCCCGCCGAGGTGAGGTCGTACCGGGAGACGCAGAACGGCGCCGCCGCGCTCTTCAGGCGCCGCCGCAGGGCGGCGACCGAGCTGGAACAGCGGCCGGTGCAGCAGGAGCAGTGGTCGGCGGCCGAGCAGACGGCGGCGCCGCAGCCGCGCCGGGGCGTCCGGTTCGGCGGCGAGAAAGTGCTGATCGTCGACGACGACATCCGCAACGTCTTCGCGCTGACCAGCGTCCTCGAGCAGCACGGCCTGTCCGTGCTGTACGCCGAGAACGGTCGTGAGGGCATCGAGGTCCTGGAGCAGCACGACGACGTGGCGGTCGTTCTGATGGACATCATGATGCCCGAGATGGACGGGTACGCGACGACCACGGCGATCCGCAGGATGCCGCAGTTCGCCGGGCTCCCGATCATCGCGCTGACCGCCAAGGCGATGAAGGGCGACCGGGAGAAGGCGATCGAGTCGGGCGCTTCCGACTACGTGACGAAGCCGGTCGATCCCGATCATCTGCTGGCGGTGATGGATCAGTGGATGAGGGAACAGTGACAGGAACGAACAGTGTTCACACGGAGTTGCTGACTCAGTGTGCTCGAAGCCGTGTAGAAGTGCGGGATTGGGGGAACCTTCTGGTCCCCTGCCGCGTTTCTGCTACGTGCACAGTGACATCGCGGTGACAGGGTGTGGCGACAGGCGGGGTGCGGCTACCATGACCGGCACGAGGGCGGGCGGCGTAAGGGAGTCGTCCCCTGGGGCGGAGCCCGGTGCACTGCCGGGGCGAGGAGGGCGGGCCATGGTGCAGAAGGCCAAGATCCTCCTGGTCGATGACCGGCCGGAGAATCTGCTTGCGCTGGAGGCGATCCTCTCTGCGCTCGATCAGACCCTGGTGCGGGCATCGTCCGGGGAGGAAGCGCTCAAAGCACTGCTGACGGACGACTTCGCGGTCATTCTGCTGGACGTCCAGATGCCGGGAATGGACGGTTTCGAAACCGCGGCGCACATCAAGCGGCGGGAACGGACCCGGGACATCCCGATCATCTTCCTCACCGCGATCAACCACGGCCCGCATCACACCTTCCGCGGTTACGCGGCGGGTGCGGTGGACTACATCTCCAAGCCGTTCGACCCGTGGGTGCTGCGGGCGAAGGTCTCGGTGTTCGTCGAGCTGTACATGAAGAACTGCCAGCTGCGTGAGCAGGCGGCACTGCTGCGGCTCCAGTTGGAGGGCGGCGGCAAGGCCGCGGGCGGGGACGCGAAGGAGCCGGCGGGCCTGCTCGCCGAGCTGTCGGCGCGGCTCGCCGCGGTCGAGGAGCAGGCCGAGGCGTTGTCCAAGCAACTTGACGACGAGTCGGCGGACGCGGCGGCGGTGGCCACCGCGGCTCATCTCGAACGCAAACTCACGGGACTGCGGCGGGCACTCGACGCGCTGGAGCCCGGTACCGGGAGCGCGTCCTCAGTGCCCTCGCAGAACTGACGTCGGAGTGGCGCGCGTTGGCGGGCGAGCGGCGCAGAGCCGCCCTGCGCGTTACCGGTCGGTGAACCGGCGTCAGTTCACCGCCTCCACAAGCGCGACACGAACGGGTGAAGCAGTGGGCACACGTGTCCACTGTCTCCTCCACCGGTAATCTCACACCCATGGCCTCACGTCCCTCCGCAGCCAAGAAGCCGCCCGCGAAGAAGGCGGCCGCTTCCGCGAAGGCTCCGGCGAAGAAGGCCGCTGCCAAGAAAGCCCCCGCGAAGAAGGCGCCGGCCAAGAAGGCCGCGGCGAAGAAAGCCGCGCCCGCGCCCAAGCCGGCACCGAATCCCACCGGGGGCATCTACCGGCTCGTGCGCGCCGTCTGGCTCGGGCTGGCGCACGCGGTCGGCGCCGTGTTCCGGGGCATAGGGCAGGGTGCGAAGAACCTCGACCCCGCCCATCGCAAGGACGGCATCGCGCTGTTGCTCCTCGGGCTCGGTCTGATCGTCGCGGCCGGTACCTGGTCCAATCTGCGTGGCCCCGTCGGCGACCTCGTCGAGATCATCGTGACCGGCGCGTTCGGCCGGCTCGACCTGCTCGTGCCGATCCTGCTCGCGGTCATCGCCGTACGGTTCATCCGGCACCCCGAGAAGCCCGAGGCCAACGGCCGTATCGTCATCGGCCTGTCCGCGCTCGTCATCGGCGTGCTCGGCCAGGTCCACATCGCGGTCGGCTCGCCCGCCCGCAGCGACGGCATGCAGGCCATAAGGGACGCGGGCGGGCTCATCGGCTGGGGCGCGGCGACTCCGCTGACGTACACCATGGGCGAGGTCCTCGCCGTACCGCTGCTCGTGCTGCTCACCATCTTCGGGCTGCTGGTCGTCACGGCCACCCCGGTGAACGCCATCCCGCAGCGGCTGCGGCTGTTGGGCGTCAAGCTCGGGATCCTGCCCGACCCCGACGAGGACGACGAGTACACCGAGGACGAGCAGCGCTACGACGACCAGTGGCGCGAGGCGCTGCCGGCCGCGCGCGGCCGCAGGCGCACTCCGGCCCCCGAGGCGTACGACCCCGACAGCGCCGAACAGGAGGCCCTCTCGCGGCGTCGCGGCCGTCCGAGGCGCTCCGCGGTGCCGCAGCCCGAGATGGACCGTCCCATGGACGCTGTGGACGTCGCAGCGGCAGCCGCTGCCGCGCTCGACGGCGCCGTCATGCACGGGATGCCGCCCTCGCCGATCGTCGCCGACCTCACCCAGGGCGTGAGCGTGGGCGACCGCGCGGAGACCACCCCGGTCCCGACGCCCGTCCCGGCCGCGCGCCCCAAGCAGGAGAAGCTCCCCAAGAGCGAGGTTCCGGACCTGACCAAGTCCGCGGTGCCCGACCTCACCAAGGCCGCGCCCGACGACGTCCGCGACCTGCCTCCGCGCGCCGAACAGCTCCAGCTGTCCGGTGACATCACGTACTCGCTCCCGTCACTCGACCTGCTCGAGCGCGGCGGCCCCGGCAAGACGCGCAGCGCCGCCAACGACGCCATCGTCGAGTCGCTCACCACCGTCTTCACCGAGTTCAAGGTGGACGCCCGCGTCACCGGCTTCACGCGGGGGCCGACGGTCACGCGCTACGAGGTCGAGCTCGGGCCCGCCGTGAAGGTCGAGCGGATCACCGCGCTGACGAAGAACATCGCGTACGCGGTCGCCAGCCCGGACGTGCGGATCATCAGCCCGATCCCCGGCAAGTCCGCGGTCGGCATCGAGATTCCCAACACCGACCGCGAGATGGTCAACCTCGGTGACGTGCTGCGCCTCGCGGCCGCCGCCGAGGACGACCACCCGATGCTGGTGGCGCTCGGCAAGGACGTCGAGGGCGGCTACGTGATGGCCAACATCGCGAAGATGCCGCATGTGCTGGTTGCCGGTGCGACCGGTTCCGGTAAGTCGTCGTGCATTAACTGCTTGATCACTTCGATCATGATGCGGGCGACCCCGGAGGACGTCCGCATGGTCCTGGTCGACCCCAAGCGCGTCGAGCTGACCGCGTACGAGGGCATCCCGCACCTGATCACGCCGATCATCACCAACCCGAAGCGGGCCGCCGAGGCGCTCCAGTGGGTCGTACGGGAGATGGACCTTCGCTACGACGACCTCGCGGCGTACGGCTACCGGCACATCGACGACTTCAACGAGGCCGTCCGCAACGGCAAGGTGAAGGCGCCGGAGGGCAGCGAGCGCGAGCTCCAGCCGTACCCGTACCTGCTGGTGATCGTCGACGAGCTCGCCGACCTGATGATGGTCGCCCCGCGCGACGTCGAGGACGCGATCGTGCGGATCACGCAGCTCGCGCGCGCGGCAGGCATCCACCTGGTGCTCGCCACCCAGCGGCCGTCGGTCGACGTCGTCACCGGCCTCATCAAGGCGAACGTGCCCTCACGGCTGGCCTTCGCCACCTCGTCGCTCGCGGACTCGCGCGTCATCCTCGACCAGCCCGGTGCCGAGAAGCTGATCGGCAAGGGTGACGGGCTGTTCCTGCCGATGGGCGCCAACAAGCCCACACGTATGCAGGGCGCGTTCGTGACCGAGGACGAGGTCGCGGCGGTCGTCCAGCACTGCAAGGATCAGATGGCGCCCGTCTTCCGTGACGACGTCACCGTGGGCACCAAGCAGAAGAAGGAAATCGACGAGGAGATCGGCGACGACCTCGATCTGCTGTGCCAGGCGGCCGAACTGGTGGTGTCCACGCAGTTCGGGTCGACGTCCATGCTGCAGCGCAAGCTGCGTGTCGGGTTCGCCAAGGCCGGACGATTGATGGACCTCATGGAGTCACGGGGCATCGTCGGTCCGAGCGAGGGGTCCAAGGCTCGTGACGTTCTTGTGAAACCTGATGAGCTGGACGGCGTGCTGGCCGTGATCCGCGGGGAGGCTTAAAGGGAGTCCGAGGCGGAAACGGGACACTGCGGTCGCCTTGCGAACGGGTGGGTGATGAGTCGATGTTCGATTGTGACTCACCCGTAAGGGATCATTGAGCAACCGTTCCCCTTCGGCGTACGTCAAGTTGAGGGAAGCGCGACAATCTCGTACCTCGTCATCGGCGTGTCCGGCCATTCCGATGGCGTACAAAGTCCTACCGCCCGGTTGCCCCACCCTTTCGTACCCCCCATAGACTGAACCTCCAGCACAGGTGGCTTAAACGCTCGAAAGGCGCCCCCGTGTCCATCGGCAACTCCCCTGAAGACGAGCGTCCATTCGAAGACGTGTCCGAGGAAGCCCGCTCCTCGATCGGCCATGCCCTCCGGCAGGCGCGCATCGACGCAGGGCTGACCGTCGACGACGTCAGTAACGCCACCCGGGTCCGCATCGCCATCGTGCATGCCATCGAGGCGGACAACTTCGCTGCCTGCGGCGGCGACGTGTATGCCCGAGGCCACATCAGGACCCTGGCCAAAGCCGTTCACCTCGATCCCGTCCCGCTTCTCGCCCAGTACGACGCCTCGCACGGCGGACGACCGGCGCCGACCCCGGCGGCCCCCCTGTTCGAGGCGGAGCGCATCCGCCCCGAGCGGCGCGGGCCCAACTGGACCGCGGCCATGGTCGCCGCGATCGTCGCCGTGATCGGGTTCGTCGGGTTCACGGCGTTCAAGGGCGGGGACGGCGGCGGCAGGTCGTCGGTCGCCGAAGGTGGCTCGACGCCGACGGCCGACAAGATCACGCCCACGCCGAAGACCGACAAGCCCAAGGACCCGAAGCCGTCGGACAGCGCCATCGCCGCCGTCCCCCAGGACAAGGTGACCGTCCAGGTCAGCGCCCCCGACGGAAAGAGCTGGATCTCGGCCAAGGACCACAACGGCAAGCTGCTCTTCGACGGCCTCCTCAAGCAGGGCGACTCCAAGACCTTCCAGGACAGCGAGAAGATCAACCTGGTCCTCGGTGACGCGGGCGCGATCGACCTCTACGTCAACGGCAAGAAGATCGAGGACGACTGGCAGCCGGGCGCCGTGGAGCGCCTTGCTTACACGAAGGGCGACCCGCAGGCCGGATAAGTCCGGCCGAAGGGTTGAGCTGTGGACGGGGTTGGCCAAGATCGGCCAACCCCGTCGACGTGGGGTGTCAGTGAGACAAAGTAGTCTTGAGCCCATGCCTGAACGCCGTACCGTCGCACTCGTCACTCTTGGCTGCGCCCGTAACGAGGTGGACTCGGAGGAGCTCGCAGGCCGCTTGGAGGCGGACGGCTGGGACCTCGTGGAGGACGCCGGGGACGCGGATGTCGCCGTCGTCAACACGTGCGGCTTCGTCGACGCCGCCAAGAAGGACTCTGTCGACGCACTCCTGGAGGCCAACGATCTCAAGGGCCATGGGAGAACCCAGGCCGTCGTGGCGGTCGGCTGCATGGCCGAGCGGTACGGCAAGGAACTCGCCGAAGCCCTCCCCGAGGCCGACGGCGTGCTCGGCTTCGACGACTACGCGAACATCTCGGACCGCCTGCAGACCATCCTGAACGGCGGCATCCACGCCTCGCACACCCCGCGCGACCGGCGCAAGCTGCTGCCGATCAGCCCGGCCGAGCGGCAGGAGTCGGCGGCAGAGGTCGCGCTGCCCGGGCACGCGCCCGTCGATCTTCCGGAAGGGCTCGCTCCGGCCTCCGGCCCGCGCGCGCCCCTGCGCCGCCGTCTCGACGGTGCTCCGGTCGCCTCGGTGAAGCTCGCCTCCGGCTGTGACCGGCGCTGCTCCTTCTGCGCCATCCCGTCCTTCCGTGGCTCCTTCATCTCGCGCCGCCCGAGCGATGTGCTGAACGAGACGCGCTGGCTCGCCGAGCAGGGCGTCAAGGAGATCATGCTGGTCTCCGAGAACAACACCTCCTACGGCAAGGACCTGGGCGACATCCGCCTGCTGGAGTCCCTCCTGCCGGAGCTGGCGGAGGTCGACGGCATCGAGCGTGTCCGCGTCAGCTACCTCCAGCCGGCCGAGATGCGGCCCGGCCTCATCGACGTGCTGACCTCCACGCCGAAGATCGCCCCGTACTTCGACCTGTCCTTCCAGCACTCCGCGCCCGACGTGCTGCGCGCGATGCGCCGCTTCGGGGACACCGACCGGTTCCTGGAACTGCTCGACACGATCCGCAGCAAGGCCCCCCAGGCCGGCGTGCGCTCCAACTTCATCGTCGGCTTCCCCGGCGAGACCGAGGCCGACCTGGCCGAGCTGGAGCGCTTCCTGAACGGCGCGCGCCTGGACGCCATCGGAGTCTTCGGCTACTCCGACGAGGAGGGCACGGAAGCGGCGACGTACGAGAACAAGCTCGACGAGGACGTCGTCGCCGAGCGGCTGGCCCGGGTCTCCCGGCTGGCCGAGGAGCTTGTCTCGCAGCGGGCCGAGGAGCGCGTCGGGGAGACGGTGCACGTGCTCGTCGAGTCGATGGGCTCCGAGGACTCCGCGGAGGGCGCGTACGGCCGTGGAGCGCACCAGGCGCCGGAGACGGACGGCCAGGTGCTGCTCACGAGCGGCGAAGGGCTGAGCATCGGTCGTATGGTCGAGGCGAAGGTGGTCGGTACGGAAGGTGTCGACCTGGTGGCCGAGCCGCTGCAGGGCACGCTCGCGTGTAGTGAGGAGGCGGGCAGATGACCGGAGTTCCGGCGTCGGCCGCGGGCGGCTCCTCGCAGACGGGCGCGGCGGGCAAGGCCAGTGCGGTGGGTTCGTCCAAGGCCGCCGGTTCGAACAGGGCCGTCGGCTCGAAGACCGGCGGCGCGGAAGCCGGTGTCCCGGGCGGTACGAAGCCCGCGCGCGGCGGGAAGATCGCGGCCGCGGCCGTCAACCAGGCCAGCGTCTGGAACATCGCCAACCTCCTGACCATGCTCCGGCTGGTCCTCGTGCCCGCGTTCGTCGCGCTGATGCTGGCCGACGGCGGTTACGACCCGGCTTGGCGCTCGCTCGCCTGGGCGGCCTTCGCCATCGCCATGATCACCGACTTGTTCGACGGTCATCTGGCGCGGACGTACAACCTCGTCACCGACTTCGGGAAGATCGCCGATCCCATCGCCGACAAGGCGATCATGGGCGCGGCGCTGATCTGTCTGTCCGCGCTCGGCGATCTGCCGTGGTGGGTGACGGGCATCATCCTCGGCCGGGAACTCGGGATCACGCTGCTGCGTTTCATCGTTATCCGGTACGGCGTCATCCCCGCGAGCCGCGGCGGCAAGCTCAAGACCCTCACGCAGGGCGTGGCCGTCGGGATGTACATCCTGGCGCTGACGGGGTGGCTGGCCACTCTGAGGTTCTGGGTGATGGCTGCGGCGGTCGTCCTGACCGTGCTGACCGGACTCGACTATGTGAGACAAGCCATTGTGCTGCGCAGGCAGGGAATTGCCGAGCGCAAGGCTGCGTTGGAGGAGACGGAAGCGTGAGTTCCTCGGCCGCCGACGTCGTGCGACTACTCACAGTGAAGGGTGAGACGCTTGCTGTCGCCGAGTCGCTGACCGGCGGACTGGTTGCGGCGGAGATCACAGCCGTCCCTGGGGCCTCGCAGGCCTTCCGGGGGTCGGTGACTGCCTACGCCACCGAGCTGAAGCATCGGCTGCTCGACGTCGACGCCACCTTGCTGGAGCAATACGGGGCGGTGAATCCGCAGGTTGCGGCCGAGATGGCGGCGGGCGTGCGGAAGGCGCTGGGGTCCGACTGGGGTATCGCGACGACCGGCGTCGCGGGGCCCGAGATGCAGGACGGACAGCCCGTAGGGACGGTTTTCGTGGCCGTGGACGGACCTGTCGGGCCTGGTTCCGGTTCCGCCGGTGGCGGAAAAGTGGAGGCCCTGCGGTTGAACGGCGACCGCGCGGAAATTCGTATGGAGAGTGTACGGAGCGTACTCGCACTGCTCCTGAAGGAGCTTGCGAGCGAACACACTGGGAATGAGCGGGCACAGGATACGGAACGGAACGGGGGGTTTTGATGTTTGCAGCCCTTAGTGAACACGACATCGCTCCCCGCACGGCCGCGGCGCAAGGCGGTACGGTGGGGCGTGAAGGATGCGGCTACGCGGTCCGAGGAGGGAGCCACCGATGATTCTGCTCCGTCGCCTGCTGGGTGACGTGCTGCGTCGGCAGCGCCAGCGCCAGGGCCGTACTCTGCGCGAAGTCTCCTCGTCCGCCCGAGTCTCACTCGGCTATCTCTCCGAGGTGGAGCGGGGGCAGAAGGAGGCTTCCTCCGAACTGCTCGCCGCGATCTGCGACGCGCTGGACGTACGGATGTCCGAGCTCATGCGGGAAGTGAGCGACGAACTCGCCCTCGCCGAGCTGGCCCAGTCTGCAGCGGCCACCCCCAGCGAGCCTGTGCCCGCATCGGTGCGACCGATGCTGGGTTCCGTGTCGGTGACCGGTGTGCCACCGGAACGGGTGACCATCAAGGCGCCTTCCGAGGCAGTGGACGTGGTCGCCGCGTGACGGTGACGCCGGTGCGCGTGGGCTGACCACGCGCTGAGGATGTTGTGTGAGGCCCCGGCCAGGGCTTCTCCAGGGAGACCTGGGGCAGCGCGGTCGGGGTTTCGTGCTGTACGGGCCCTTTCGGGTCCGTTTGCCGGTGGGTGGCCCGACGGTCATGGTGGAGGGTGTGACGGCGCGCGACGCGCTGTGACGACGTTGGCCCGCGCTGCATCCGTGTGCCCTTGATGCGCCCTCCCGGCGGGTGAACGGGCGGCCTAGCCTCGGGCTGGAGGTGGGTGGATGGCACGGCCGATAGCGCGCTGGGGGGTGGCCCTCGGGTTCGGGGCGCTGTGGTGGTGGGCCGTGCTGCGGCTCACGCTGACACCGGACGCGGGGGTGCTGGAGGGTGCCATTGCCGCCGGAGGGTGGGGGCTGAGCCTGCTGCCGGTGCACTGTGTGCCGAAGGCGCGGGCGGCAGGGGCCGTCGACCCGCGGCGGTGGGCAGAGGCCTGGCGGGCGGGGCGAGCTACCACGGCATCGCCACACCGCCGTTCGGACGCAGGATCTGCCCCGTCGTGAAGGCCGAGGCGTCGGACGCCAGGTGCAGCACGGCGTGGGCTACGTCCTCCGGTTCGCCGACACGGCCCAGCGGCGAGAGCCGGGCCATGAACGCCTCGGTCTGTGCCTGCGCCGCTGTGTCGTGGCGGTCGGTCATGGGGGTGCGGATCCAGCCCGGTGCGACCGCGTTGACGCGGATGCCGTGCGGGCCTATCTCCGTCGCCAGCGTCTTCGTCAGTTGTACGACCGCTGCCTTGGCCGCGCCGTAGCAGAGCAGGCCGGGACCGCCGGTGTCGACGGCGCCGGAGGCCATGGTGATGATGCTGCCCTGCGTGCGCTGCGCGAGCATCGCGCGGGCCGCCTCCTGGCAGGCGTACAGCACTCCCTTGAAGTTGACGTTCAGTACCCGGTCGAGGTCCTCGTCGCGGGTCTCCAGGACCGGGCTGCTGTGCATGATCCCGGCGACCGCGGCCATCACGTCGAGCCGCTCGCAGGCGGCGACGGCTCGGCGGAGCTGTTCGCGGTCGGTGACGTCGAGATGGTGGGTGTGTGCGGTGCCGCCGCTCGCCTTGATCAGGGTCGCCGTGTCGTGCAGGCCCTGTGTGTCGCGGTCGGCGCAGTGCACGGCGGCGCCGGCCTCGGCGAGCAGGACGGCCGTGGCCCGGCCGATGCCGCTGGCGGCGCCGGTGACGAATGCGGTGCGTCCGGTGAGGTCGTACGCCTTCACGGCCATGAAGGGACGGTACGAGCATTTCTGACGGAGCGTCAATTGGCGGGGCGATGCTGAGTTCTGCGTGACGAGGCCGCGCCGGGTGTCGTGCTCGGAGCCGGGCCCGCCTGGCAGTTCGGGCACCAGTAGGTGGGGCGCTCGCGGGAGCCGTCACCCTGGTCGGCCGCGCGGATCGGGGTATCGCAGCGCAGACAGGGGCGGTTGGCGCGGCCGTACACGAAGAGGTCCTGGCCGCGGCGGCCCGTCGTACTGCGGATCGGGCGGTCGCGGTTGGCTTCCAGGAGCTTCTTGGCGAGTACCGGGAGTTGGGCGGTGTGTTCGGCGGGGAGGGCGCCTACGGGGAGCCAGGGGGTGACGTTGAGCAGGAAGCAGAGCTCGCTCTTGTAGACATTGCCGATGCCGGCGAGGTTGCGCTGGTCCAGCAGGGCCTCGCCGAGGGGCCGGGCGGGGTCCGTGAGGAGGTTGGCGAGGGCACGGTCGGGGTCCCAGTCCGGGCCCAGCAGGTCGGGGCCGAGGTGGCCGACGGCGCGCTGCTCTTCGGCGGTGCGCAGGAGGTCCAGGACGGGGAGGCGGTAGCCGACGGCCGTGCGGGCGGGCTGGACGTCGGCCTCGGGAGCGGTGCCGACGGTGGGAGTGGTGGCGCGTGCGGGGGCGGCGGTGAGGATCACGCGGATCTGGTGGGCGGGGCCGCCGGTCCAGCGCTGCTGGTCGGCGTAGACCTTCCAGGAGCCTTCCATGCCGAGGTGCGAGTGCACGGTGATGCCGCCCTCGATGCGGGTGAGGAGGTGTTTGCCGCGTGCTGTGACGTCCAGGACCGTGCGGCCCGTGAGGTCGACCGTGGCGTACTTCGGCACCCGGAAGTCGCTGCGGGTCAGCGTCTTGCCGGCGAGCGCCGTATGCAGCCGCTTCGCGGTCTGCCAGACCGTGTCTCCTTCGGGCATGGGTCCAGGGTGGCATGGGCGGGAGGCGGGGTGGGGCGCGGTGCGGGCCCCCTCAAGGCGTGGGGGGTGGCGCCTGAGGGGGGCGTCGGCGGGATTGGCTCAGGCGCGTAGGCGTAGGCCTCGGGGCGTTGCGATGAAGCCTGCGCCTTCAAGGAGGGTGCCTATGGGGGAGGTCAGGGCCGATGTGCCGTTCACGCGCTCCACCGTGACCGTGCCGAGGGAGCCCGCGCGGGCGGCTGCGGCGAGGGCCTCCGCTGCCGTGTGCAGGCGGGGGTCGTCTGTGGGTTCGGTGTCGGGGGACGAGGGCCAGGCCAGCAGTGTCTTGCCGCCGCGCTCCATGTACAGGGTCAGCTCTCCGTCGACGAGCACTACGAGGGAGCCCGCCTTGCGGCCTGGCTTGTGGCCGGCGCCGGTCGGTGGCTCCGGCCAGGGGAGGGCGGCGCCGTACGCGTTCGCCGGGTCGGCGGCGGCGAGGACGACGGCTCGGGTGTCGGCCGTGGGGCGGGGGCGGCGGGAGGAGAAGCCGGGGCCTGAGCCGGGGCTGTATGGAGGGCCGCCGTTGTGCCAGGTGGGGCCTTGGGAGGTGCGTGGGCTGGACTGGGGGGCCGGGGCGCGGGGGGAGGCGTAGTCGCCGGGACCCAGGTGGGCGTCCAGGAAGTTGTGGTCGAGGTCCGGGATGTCGTAGGTCGGGGTGCTGTCGGCGTCGTCGTACATGGGGGTGCTGTCCTGATCGGCCGTGGCCTTGTTTCCCTTGTCCGCGCCATTGGTGCCGAAGCCGTGGAGGGTGCCGTATGTGTCCGATGCGCCGAAGGCATCGGGGGCGCCGCTGGTGGCGGGGGTGTCCGGGCCGGGCAGGCCGTCGCCTCGGTCGCGGGCGTTGGCCACCGCGCGGAGGCGGTCGACCGCGCCGTCCATCGCGAACTGGGCGGCGCCGAGCCCTTCGACCACGTAGCCACGGCGTGCCTGGCCGCTGTCCTCGAAGGCGGACAGGATGCGGTACGTCGCCGAGAAGCCGCCCTCGACGCCCTCCGCGGTGACCGCTCCCCGGGTCACCACGCCATGCCGGTCGAGGAGGGTGCGGGCCAGGGCGTGGGCGCGGACGGTGAGGTCGGGCTCGTGCGCCGGGAGCAGGGACCAGCGGCCGGCGACGGTCGGCGGGCCGGTGCGGGAGGCGGGGCGTGCGGAGGCCGTGAGGGAGCCGTAGCGGCCGCGCGGAACCGTGCGCTTGGCGCGGTGGGCGGTGGAGCCCGCGGTGCGGCCAGAGCCCAGCAGGGAGCGCATGGGCGCGAGCGTGTCGTTCGTCAGGCGGCCCGACCAGGCCAGATCCCAGACGGCATCGGCGAGTTGGGGGTCAGTGACATCGGGGTGGGTGGTGGCGCGGATCTGGTCGGCGATCTGGCGGAAGAACAGGCCGTAGCCGCCGGACAGTGCGTCGAGGACGGACTGGTGCAGTGCCGTCAGCTCCAGGGGGTGGGGCTGCGGCAGGAGCAGGGGGGCCGCGTCCGCCATGTAGAGGGAGACCCAGCCGTCCTTGCCGGGGAGCGAGCCGGCTCCGGCCCAGACAACCTCGCCGGCCGCGGTGAGTTCGTCGAGCATCGCTGGGGTGTAGCTCGCTACACGCGAGGGCAGGACGAGCTTCTCCAGGGCGGACGCGGGCACGGACGCGCCCTGCAACTGCTCGATGGCCCGGACCAGTCCGTCGATGCCGCGCAGCCCGTGGCCCTTGCCGATGTGCTGCCACTGGGGCAGGAACTGCGCGAGCGCGGCCGGTGGCACCGGCTCCAGTTCATGCCGCAGGGCGGCGAGGGACCGGCGGCGCAGCCGGCGCAGCACCGCCGCGTCGCACCACTCCTGGCCGATGCCGGCCGGGTGGAATTCGCCTTGTACGACCCGTCCGCTTGCCGCCAGCCGCTGGAGGGCGCCCTCTGTGACCGCCACGCCCAGGCCGAAGCGGGCAGAAGCCGTGGCCGAGGTGAATGGGCCGTGGGTGCGGGCATGGCGTGCGAGGAGGTCGCCGAGCGGGTCCTTGACCGGCTCGGTGAAGGCCTCGGGGACACCAACCGGCAGGGCCGTGCCGAGGGCGTCGCGCAGGCGGCCCGCGTCCTCGATCGCGGCCCAGTGGTCGGTGCCCGCGATGCGGACCTTGATGGCACGGCGGGCGGCGGCCAACTCGTGGGCCCAGTGTGGCTCGGCACCCCGCTCGGCCAACTCGGCTTCGGTGAGCGGTCCGAGGAGGCGGAGGACGTCGGCGACGCCTTCGACGTCCTTGACGCGGCGGTCCTCGGTGAGCCACTGGAGTTCTCGTTCCAGCTCGGTCAGCACCTCGGCGTCGAGGAGTTCGCGCAGCTCCGCCTGGCCGAGCAGCTCGGCCAGCAGCCGCGAGTCCAGCGACAGGGCGGCGGCACGGCGCTCGGCGAGCGGGGAGTCTCCCTCGTACAGGAACTGGGCGACGTAGCCGAAGAGGAGAGAGCGTGCGAACGGGGACGGCTCGGGGGTGGTGACCTCGACGAGGCGTACCTTGCGGGACTCGAGGTCGCCCATGAGCTCGGTCAGCCCTGGGACGTCGAAGACGTCCTGCAGGCATTCGCGGACCGCCTCCAGGACGATGGGGAAGGAGCCGAACTCGCTGGCCACCTGGAGCAGTTGGGCGGCGCGCTGGCGCTGCTGCCACAGCGGAGTGCGCTTGCCCGGGTTGCGGCGCGGCAGCAGCAGGGCGCGGGCGGCGCACTCACGGAAGCGGGACGCGAACAGGGCCGAACTGCCGACCTGGTCGGTGACGATCTGGTCGACGTCGCCCTTGTCGAACACGACGTCCGCCGCGCCGACGGGCGCCTGGTCGGCGTCGTACTCCGTGCCCGCCTTCGTCGGTTCCTGGTCCAGGAGGTCCAGGCCCAAGAGGTCGGCGTCGGGCAGGCGCAGCACGATGCCGTCGTCGGCGTGCATGACCTGCGCGTCCATGCCGTACCGCTCGGAGAGCTTCGCGCCGAGGGCGAGTGCCCAGGGGGCGTGGACCTGGGCGCCGAAGGGGGAGTGCACGACGACCCGCCAGTCGCCGAGTTCGTCGCGGAAGCGCTCGACGACGATCGTGCGGTCGTCCGGGACGTGGCCACAGGCCTCGCGCTGCTCGTCCAGGTAGGACAGGACGTTGTCGGCCGCCCAGGCGTCCAGGCCTGCGGTGAGGAGACGGAGGCGGGCGTCCTCCTTGGGCAGCGAGCCGACCTCGCGCAGGAATGCGCCCACCGCGCGGCCGAGCTCGAGCGGGCGGCCCAGCTGGTCGCCCTTCCAGAAGGGGAGGCGGCCCGGTACGCCCGGGGCGGGGGAGACCAGGACACGGTCGCGGGTGATGTCCTCGATGCGCCAGGAGCTGGTGCCGAGCGTGAAGACGTCGCCCACCCGGGACTCGTACACCATCTCCTCGTCGAGCTCGCCGACCCTGCCGCCGCCCTTCTTGGGGTCGGCTCCGGCGAGGAAGACCCCGAAGAGGCCGCGGTCGGGGATCGTGCCCCCGGAGGTGACGGCCAGTCGCTGTGCGCCGGGGCGGCCGGTGATCGTGCCGGCGACGCGGTCCCAGACCACACGTGGACGAAGCTCCGCGAAGGCGTCCGACGGGTAGCGGCCGGCGAGCATGTCGAGGACCGCCGTGAAGGCGGATTCGGGGAGGGACGCGAAGGGGGCGGCGCGGCGGACGGCGGCGAGGAGGTCGTCGAACTGCCAGGTGTCCATCGACGTCATGGCGACCAGCTGCTGGGCGAGGACGTCCAAGGGGTTGGCCGGGACCTTGAGGGACTCGATGGACCCGGTGCGCATCCGCTCGGTGACGACGGCTGCCTGGACGAGGTCGCCGCGGTACTTAGGGAATACCACGCCGGTGGAGACCGCCCCGACCTGGTGGCCCGCGCGGCCCACGCGTTGGAGGCCGGAGGCGACGGAGGGGGGTGATTCGACCTGGACGACGAGGTCGACGGCGCCCATGTCGATGCCCAGTTCGAGGCTGGAGGTCGCTACGACTGCGGGGAGGCGGCCGGCTTTGAGGTCCTCTTCGACGAGGGCGCGCTGTTCCTTGGAGACCGAGCCGTGGTGGGCGCGGGCGATGACGGGCGGTGCGCCCTGGGCGGCGCCCGAGCCGCCCATGAGCTCGGCCGGGGCGTGGTGCTCGTCCAGGGTTTCGCCGGTGGCCCGCTCGTAGGCGATCTCGTTGAGGCGGTTGCAGAGGCGCTCCGCGAGGCGGCGGGAGTTGGCGAAGACGATCGTGGAACGGTGGGCCTGGACGAGGTCGGTGATGCGTTCTTCGACGTGGGGCCAGATCGAGGGGCGTTCTGCGCCTGCGCCGTCCGCTCCGTCGGCGACCGGGGAGCCGCCGAGTTCGGCGAGGTCTTCGACGGGGACCACGACCGAGAGGTCGAACTCCTTGCCCGACTTCGGCTGGACGATCTCCACCTTGCGGCGAGGGGAGAGGTAGCGGGCCACCTCATCGACCGGGCGGACGGTCGCGGAGAGGCCGATGCGGCGGGCCGGCCTCGCGAGGAGCTCGTCCAGGCGCTCCAAGGACAGGGCGAGGTGGGCGCCGCGCTTGGTACCCGCCACCGCGTGGACCTCGTCCAGGATCACCGTCTCGATGCCGGTCAGGGCGTCGCGTGTCGCTGACGTCAGCATCAGGAAGAGGGATTCCGGGGTGGTGATCAGGATGTCCGGGGGGCGGGTCGCCAGGGATCGGCGCTCTGCGGCGGGGGTGTCGCCCGAGCGGATGCCGACCTTTACTTCGGGCTCGGGCAGGCCCAGGCGTACGGATTCCTGGCGGATGCCGGTCAGGGGGCTGCGGAGGTTGCGCTCCACGTCGACGGCCAGGGCCTTGAGGGGGGAGACGTAGAGGACTCGGCAGCGCTTCTTGGGGTCGGCGGGTGGGGGTGTGGAGGCTAGCTGGTCCAGGGCGGCGAGGAACGCTGCCAGGGTCTTGCCGGAGCCGGTGGGGGCGACCACCAGCACGTCCGAGCCCTCGCGGATGGCCTGCCACGCGCCTGCCTGGGCGGCGGTGGGCGCGGAGAAGGCGCCCGTGAACCAGCCGCGGGTCGCGGGGGAGAAGCCGGTGAGGGCTCGGTGTGCGTTGCTGACCATGCGTCCATCCTGCACCCGGGCACTGACAATGGGACTGAGCTGGGGGAATGCCTTCGGGGTGGGGTGGGTGGGGGCCGCGTGGATGCCTGCGGCGGCCTGTGCGGCCCTGGTGGGGTTCGCGTTGCGCCTGCGGGTGGGGGGTGGGTCGGGGCCGTGGGGGGGGGGGGGGGGGGGGGGGGGGGGGGGGGGGGGGGGGGGGGGGGGGGGGGGTGGGGTGGGGGGGGGGGGGGGGGGGGGGGCCCCCCCCCCCCCCGCCCCCCCCCCC
>NZ_JBIWIY010000034.1:24685-37876 GCF_044764885.1 Streptomyces sp. NPDC093591 | reverse complement strand
TTTCCCTTTCCGGCGGTTCTGACTCTATCAGATCCTTTCGGGCCTGATTCCCGGTCAGCGGGGCTTGTCTTCGCGGCTGTTGGGCCGTTCCGACGAGTGAGACTTTAGCGGATTCCTGACTCCCGAGCTAATCGGGGCTGCGTTCTTCCGAGCGCGGATTCCTCATTCCGTAAATACGCACGCCAAAGAAACGACGGCAGACAGATCGACTGTCGTCGAGTGATGGTTGGTACTTGCGGAGTGGCTGTCCGGGGACCGACCGGAGTCGGCGCTCACGTCGGACAGCTCGGAGAACACTACGGATCGGCTCGGGGCGTGTCAACTTCGCTCCAAGCGGCACCCCGCGGGCGTAGTCTGGGACGCATGACGACGCGTACGTACACCCAACTGTGGTGGGCCGCCTGACGGCGGCCGTACTCACGTATGCACTCAACGGCCGCCGCCTCGGCGGCCGTTCTCGTATCTCCCTCCGGAGCTCCAGAGGGTCGGCCGCCGGGACGGCGGCCTCGACCAGGAGAGGGAGAAGAGATGACTCGGGTCTTCAGTGGGGTCAAGCCGACGGGGCATCTGACGCTGGGGAACTACCTGGGAGCCATGCGGCGGTGGGCTGCCGTCGATCAGCACGAGGCTGAAGCGCTCTTCTGCATCGTCGATCTGCACGCGCTGACCGTGGACCACGATCCGGCGCGGGTGCGCAGGCTGAGTCGGCAGGCAGCGACGTTGCTGCTGGCGGCGGGGCTGGATCCGGAGCTGTGCACCGTGTTCGTACAGAGCCATGTGGATGAGCACGCGCGGCTGTCGTATGTGTTGGAGTGCGTGGCCACCGACGGCGAGATGCAGCGGATGATCCAGTACAAGGAGAAGGCCGCGAGGGAGCGGGCGCGGGGTGGGAGTGTGCGGCTGTCCCTGCTGACGTATCCGGTGCTGATGGCGGCGGACATTCTGGCGTACGGGACCGATGAGGTGCCGGTCGGGGACGATCAGACGCAGCATGTGGAGCTCGCGCGGGATCTCGCGGTGCGGTTCAACCAGCGGTACGGGCACACGTTCGTGGTGCCTCGGGCGACGCCTCCGCAGGTCGCGGCCCGGGTGATGAATCTGCAGGATCCGACGTCGAAGATGGGCAAGAGCGACGACTCCGGGCCGGGGATCATCTACCTGCTCGATGAGCCGGATGTGGTGCGCAAGAAGGTCATGCGGGCCGTGACCGACAGCGGGCGGGAGATCGTGTACGACCGGACCGCGCAGCCGGGGGTGGCGAATCTGCTGGAGATTCTGGCGGTGTGCACGGGTGGGAACCCATCGGAGCTGAGCGGTGTATATGAGTCGTACGGCGCTTTGAAGTCAGCCACCGCGGAGGCCGTGGTCGAGGCTCTCAGGCCCGTGCAGGAGAGGCACAGGGAGCTGTGCGCGGATCCCGGCTATGTGGAGGGGGTGCTGCGGGATGGTGCGGAGCGAGCTCGGGCGATGGCCCGACCGACCGTGGATGCCGCGTATCGGGCGATCGGGTTGCTGCCCGCGGCTGCGGCTGCGGTTGCCGCTGCGGATATCGGGGTGACTGCTTAGGGGCGTGCTGGGCCGCCCCCAAGCAGGGGCGGCCCGGGCGTCAGCTGTTGTTGCCGGAGGCCAGTTGGCGGCTGCGGTCGCGGGCTGCTTCGAGGGCGGCGATGAGGGCGGCTCGTACGCCGTGGTTCTCGAGTTCGCGGATGGCGTTGATGGTGGTGCCGGCGGGGGACGTCACGTTCTCGCGGAGCTTGACGGGGTGCTCGCCGCTGTCGCGGAGCATCGTCGCGGCGCCGATCGCGGACTGGACGATCAGGTCGTGGGCCTTGTCTCGGGGCAGGCCGAGGAGGATGCCCGCGTCGGTCATGGCTTCGACCAGATAGAAGAAGTACGCCGGGCCGGAGCCGGAGAGTGCGGTGCAGGCGTCCTGCTGGCCCTCGGGGACGCGCAGCGTCTTGCCTACGGCACCGAAGATCTCCTCGGCGTGGACGAGGTCGGCTTCGCTGGCGTGGGTGCCGGCGGAGATGACGGACATGGCCTCGTCGACAAGAGCGGGGGTGTTCGTCATGACGCGGACGACCGGGGTGCCGGCGGCGAGACGGGACTCGAAGAAGGAGGTGGGGATGCCGGCGGCTCCGCTGATGACCAGGCGGTCGGCGGGGACGTGCGGGGCGAGTTCGTCGAGGAGGGTGCCCATGTCCTGCGGCTTGACCGTGAGGATCAGGGTGTCGGCGGTCTTGGCGGCTTCCGCGTTGGTGACCGGGGTGACTCCGTAGCGGGTGCGGAGTTCTTCGGCTCGTTCCGCGCGGCGGGCCGTCACCAGGAGGTCGGCCGGGGCCCAGCCGCCGCGGATCATTCCGCTGAGCAGGGCTTCGCCGATCTTGCCGGTGCCGAGGACTGCGACTTTCTGGGTCATGGCTGGGGTGCCCTCCGGGGGTTGCGTCGTCCGGGTTCATCCTCGCACCGAGGGCGGCTTTGGACGTGGCGTGTCCGGTGGGCGGGACGGGTGGGCGGCGGGCCCGCGCGTACTGCTCGGCCGCCGGGGCGGTCATGCCGTCCTGCGTCGCAGAGTCGCCGCGCCCAGGCCCAGTACCAGTAGGGCGCAGCCCGCCACGATCAAGGCATCACGTACGAAGTCGGCGGTCATGTCGGTGTGCTTGAGGACCTCGTTCATGCCGTCGACCGCGTAGGACATGGGGAGGACGTTGGAGATGGCCTCGAGGGCGGGGTGCATGTTGTCGCGGGGTGTGAAGAGGCCGCAGAGGAGGAGTTGGGGGAAGATCACGGCCGGCATGAACTGGACGGCCTGGAATTCGGAGGCCGCGAAGGCCGAGACGAAGAGACCGAGCGCGGTGCCGAGCAGCGCGTCGAGCAGGGCCACGAGCAGGAGCAGCCAGGGGCTGCCGGTGACGTCCAGGCCGAGGAACCAGAGGGCGAGTCCGGTCGCCAGGGCGGACTGGATGATCGCGAGGGTGCCGAAGGCGAGGGCGTAGCCGGCGATCAGGTCTCCCTTGCCCAGGGGCATGGCGAGGAGGCGTTCGAGGGTGCCCGAGGTGCGTTCGCGCAGGGTGGCGATGGAGGTGACCAGGAACATCGTGATCAGCGGGAAGATCCCGAGGAGGGAGGCGCCGATGTTGTCGAAGGTGTGCGGGCTGCCGTCGAAGACGTAGCGCAGCAGGAACAGCATCACGCAGGGGACGAGGAGCATCAGCGCGATGGTGCGCGGGTCGTGGCGGAGCTGGCGCAGGACCCGGGCGGCTGTGGCGGTCGTGCGGGCGAGGTTCAGGGGGCCGGTGGGGGCGGGCCGGAGCGTTGTCGTCGGGCTCGTCGTGGTCATCGGGTCGTCTCCTTCGCGTGGGCGGCCGCGGTTGCCTCGTCGACCAGGTGCAGGAAGGCCGCCTCGACTGTCTCGGAGCGTGTACGGGCGCGGAGGGCGTCCGGGGTGTCGTCGGCGAGGAGCCGGCCCTCGCGCATGAGCAGGAGGCGGTGGCAGCGCTCGGCCTCGTCCATGACGTGGGAGGAGATGAGGAGGGTGGCGCCGCGGGAGGCGGCGATGTCGTGGAAGAGGTTCCAGAGGTCGCGGCGCAGGACCGGGTCGAGGCCGACGGTCGGTTCGTCCAGGACGAGGAGTTCCGGCGCGCCGAGGAGGGCGACCGCGAGCGAGACGCGGCTGCGCTGGCCGCCGGAGAGGTTGCCGGCCAGGGCGTCCGCGTGGCTGGTGAGGTCGACGTCGGCGATGGCGCGTGTGACGTTCTCGTGGCGCCGGTCGGCGGCGGCGTGGCCGGGGTCGAGGATCGCGGCGAAGTAGGCGAGGTTCTGGCGGATCGTCAGGTCGTCGTAGACGGAGGGAGCTTGGGTGACGTAGCCGATGCGGGTGCGCAGGGTGGGGTGGCCGGCGGGGCGGCCGAGGACGTCGAGGGTGCCGGTGGCCTTGGCCTGGGTGCCGACGATCGCTCGCATGAGGGTCGACTTGCCGCAGCCGGACGGGCCGAGCAGGCCGGTGATCTGGCCGTGCGGGACGGTGAAGTCGAGGTCGCGGAGCACTTGGCGGGTACCGCGGATGACGTTCAGGGTCTCGGCTCGGATGGCGGGGGTGTCGGGGGGTTCGGAACGAGCGGAAGGGTAATTCATCATGTGATGAATAATCCTCCGGTGGGGCTGCGGCGTCAAGGCGGCGAGGAGGGCGGGCGCGCGGAGCGGTCGACGCGACGGTGGGTGCGAGCGGTGCGCCGCGGGCGATGGGCTGAGGCGGGGTTCGGGTGCCCCCAGGTGGCGGGCCGGTTACGCCTGGGGGGATCGCGTCCCGCGCGTTGAGGGTGTGCACGCAAGGCGCGTGCTGCGGCGCGTGCTGCGGACTCGGCCCTGGTCGGCCGTTCGCCCGCCCTCCTCGGCTCGGCGCTGTGCTGGGTGTCCGGAGCGGTGTGGGGAGGGCGGGCGTGAGGAAGGGGGCCGACGGCGGTGGGGCGTCGTGGGCGGGCGCGGGGCGTCAGGGGGTGGTGGCTACGAGGAGGTCCACGTCGTAGGTCTCTTCGATGATTCCGTCCGGGAAGGCGGTGAGGAGGAGGTGCCTTTCCTCGGCGAGGAAGGCCGCGCTCGCCTCCGTGCCGTGGACCAGGAAGATCGAGTGGCTGCCGATGTTCGCCAGGTGTGTGTCGATCGGGACGCGGCGGCTCCAGCGGACCTTGCGGGCGGTGAAGGCGAGGCTGCCGGTGGGGGCGGTCAGGGCGGCTCGGGCGCCGCTGCCGTTCTGCTCGACGACGGGGTGGGCGCCGAAGCGCCGCTCGATACGGTCCGCCTGCGCCACGTGCCACGGGATGTCGAGGGGCGTGGTGTTCCACCACAGCGCCAGCGCGCCGCCCGGGCGCAGTACGCGGAGGGCCTCCGGGACCGAGTGGGCGGGGTCGGTCCAGTGCCAGGCCTGGGCGTAGGTGAGGAAGTCGGCGGAGGCGGTGGCGACGGGGAGTGCGTTGCCGTTGCCGCGGACGATCGGTATGTCGGGGTTGGTGCGGCGGAACTGGGCTGCCATGCCGTCGCCGGGTTCCACGGCCAGGACGTCAGCGCCGCGCGCGCGGAGGAGTGCGGTGGCGATGCCGGTGCCGGCGCCCACGTCGACGACGCGCGCGCCGGTGAGGGGACGGCCGACGAGTTCCTCGATCGCGTCGAAGAGGGCAGGTGGGTAGGAGGGGCGGTTCGCGGCGTACTGGACTGCGGCGGCGTCGAAGGAACGGGCTCGGTCGGCGTGGGAAGGGACCGTCATACGGCCATGGTGGCGGTGGATGGTGCGGTGTGCACCGAGTTTGCGGAGAGGTACGGAGAGATGGGTTTGCGCGCAGAGTGTGCAGCCTCGGAGGGGTGGGCGGCTCCCGTCCATACCGAGGGGGTGGCTTCTTCTGTGCGTTGAGGCGTGGGCGGCGGGGTTGGGGAGAGCGCCGACCGGTCGGGGCACGTGCTTCGGGCTCGGGGGAGGTTGGGCGGCGTGCCTCGCCGGACTCGTAGCAAGGCGTGGGGCGCCGTCGTCGGTGTCTCTCCGGCTATGGGCGGCGGCGCTTCTTTGCCGGGTTGCCTGTGCGGCGAGTCGCGCGGGTCTCGTGTTGTTTGCGGACTGCCTCGTATTCCTGACGGTGGAGTTTCTCGCCGGGGGCCTCGGTGAGGGAGCGGAAGAAGTAGGCGAGGAGAGAGCCGACGAAGCCGATGGCCAGCAGGCCGCGGAGGGAGGCCTGGCGGTCGGGGTCGGGGCGCTTGGTGAAGGCGTCCCAGGTATGGCGGAAGGCGAGGGCGCTGCACACCGCGAACATCACGACCATCACGACGGCGACGAAATTGCCGACGTCGGCGATCTGGAGCCCTTGGTAGGCGAAGCGCAGGACCAGGCAGGAGGCGACCGCGGTGGCGAGGGAGCCGACGGTGACCGCGATGCGGCGGGCGGTGTAGCCGTTGTCGTGGTCGACCCAGGTCGTGCCGAAGAAGCGCAGGGGCTCGGGGCGGGGGCCCGTGGAGCCCGCGGGGATGGCCGGGGTGCCGTTCTTCTCGCTCACGCGTCGATTATGGCTCCGGCGTGGCCGCGGGCTCCGAACGGGTTCCGAACGAGCTCCCTGCCGGTTCCGGTGAACCCGGCCGGAGAGCGGATCGGAGATCCGATCACAGGTCGGTCACTCGTCGGATCAGGGTCGGCTCAGGACCGGCTCAGAAGGAGCAGCGCGGGCGGACGTAGCCGTCGCTGCCGGTGTTCACGTAGGCGTCCGAGACGTACTCGCCGTCGTCGATGTTGTCCCAGATGTTCGACGTGCCGTAAGGGCCCGTCACCGTGGTGCCCGGCGTCTGGCAGTAGATCGGGATCCTGGCGCCCTCGGGGAGCACGCGGACGAGGGCGTAGTTGGTGCCGGGGCCCCGGCGGACGTTCAGGCGGACGCCGGGTGCGACCGGGTAGTAGCGCACCGCCGTGGTCGTAACCGCGGTGGCCGTAACCGCGGTGGCCGCAGCCGCCATGGTCGTGTCCGGCGTGATCGTGTCCGCCGTGGTAGTAGCCGGTGTGGCCGTGGTCAGTGTGGGCGTGGCGGCCATCGCCGTGACGGCCTCTTCCACTCTGCCGTCGATCTCCTCGGCTCTTCTGACCTCTTCAGCGCGGCCTGCAGACATGCGAAAACCTCCCCCGTTGATCCCCATGACAGCCATGGGGCCCCGTTGATTCCCCTAAATCACGCCACGCACACATGTGCGTGTTTGGAACACGGAGGCTAGCAAGCCGCCTCTGTCTCGTACGAGTCATCGACTAGGCTCCGAGCGTCGCGCGCGCGGACGAACAGCACGGGGGTGGTCCCATGGCGCCACAGCAGGACGCCGGAGCGGGCGCGGAAGCGGAACTTCCGGAGTACGCCGGTCACTACCGTCTGGAGTCGCGCCTGGGGGCCGGGGGCATGGGCGTCGTGCATCTGGCGCGGAGCACCTCGGGCATGCAGCTCGCGGTGAAGGTCGTACACGCCGAGTTCGCCAGGGATCCCGAGTTCAGGGGGCGGTTCCGGCAGGAGGTGGGCGCGGCGCGCAGGGTGAGCGGTGCCTTCACCGCGCCCGTGGTCGACGCCGATCCGGAGGCCGAACGGCCCTGGATGGCCACGCTGTTCATCCCCGGCCCGACGCTCGCCGCCCAGGTGAAGCGGAACGGGCCGATGGCCCCCGGTCAATTGCGGCGGCTGATGGCCGGGCTGGCGGAGGCGCTGCGCGACATCCACCGGGTCGGCGTCGTGCACCGAGACCTGAAGCCGAGCAACGTGCTGCTCGCCGATGACGGGCCGAAGGTCATCGACTTCGGCATCTCTCGGCCAAAGGACAGCGAACTGCGCACCGAGACGGGGAAGTTGATCGGTACGCCGCCGTTCATGGCGCCCGAGCAGTTCCGGCGGCCGCGGGAGGTCGGGCCGGCCGCCGACATCTTCGCGCTCGGCTCCGTGTTGGTGCACGCGGCGACGGGGCGGGGGCCGTTCGACTCCGACAGCCCGTATGTCGTCGCCTACCAGGTCGTCCATGACGAGCCGGACCTGACCGGCGTACCGGAGAATCTCGCTCCGCTCGTGGTGCGCTGTCTGGCCAAGGAGCCCGAGGACCGGCCCACGCCCGACGAGTTGATGCGGGAACTGCGGTCCGTGGCGGCGTCGTACGACACGCAGGCGTTCATTCCGGCGCAGCGGGGCGGGGTCGGCGGGGCGCCGCTCAAGCCAGGGGCCGCCCCGGGGCCCCTTCCGGAGCCCGATCGGGAGTCGGATCCGGAGTCGGATCAGGGGCCCGGCCAGGAGCCCGAGAGGGAACCGGAGGCAGCGGCGGAGGCCCCGCGAGGGCCGCGTAGTGAGGAGAAGCGGCCCGGGAAGTCGCCCATGGGAAGGCGCCGGGGCAGGCTGCTGGCGCTGGGGGCCGGGGCCGTCGGACTCGCCGCAGTTGTCGCGCTGGCCTCCGTGCGGCTTCTCGGCGGCGACCCGACTCCCGTGCGCGAGAGCGCGGGGACCGCGTCGGCCGCATTCGGCGGGTGGGCGGCGACGCCGGCGCCCAAGAAGGGCACGCCCCAGTGTTCGTACGGTGCCGGGAAGGTGCTGTGCGCCCAGACCGGGCTCGTCTTCGCGCTCGACTCGCTGGACGGCCGGCTGTTGTGGCGGCACCCCGTCGACGCGTCGCACGTGGACGGACCGCCGGCCGTGGCGGGCGGTCTCGTGCATCCGTCGTCCGGGCAGGGCCGCCGACTGGAGGCACTCGATCCCACTACGGGCAAGGCGCGTTGGCAGCAGAACATGCCCGCGTACAGCGGGCCTGCGACCGTCGGCGGCATGCTGCTGCTCACCGGCGCCGACGGCACGGTCACCGGCGTGGACGGAGCCTCGGGCGACACGAAGTGGAACCGGGCCCTCCCGGGTCACTCGGCGCCGTACTTCGTCTCCTTCGCCGGAGATTCGCTGGCGTACACGACGACCACCGCCGACGACGATTCGAGTACGCGGGTCACCGCGGTGGACCCGGCCACGGGTGACGTGCGCTGGGACGCCCGGTTGAAGGGGGCGCTGCAGCTCGTCGGTACGTCGGGCGGGTCGGCCTTCTTCGTCTCCGTGGAGGGGATCTACAGCGACACGAGGACCGTGGTCCGCTACTCCCCCGCCGACAGGACCTCGCGGCGTGTGGCTCTGCCCCTGCCGCTCCTGCAGGCGCACGGCACCGTGCACGGGGACGTCGTCTACCTCGTGGGCGGCGACGGTTCGCTGGTCGCCGTCGACATGACGGCGCGCAGACAGCTGTGGAACCTGGAGACGTCCCTGCTGCGCACCTCGTCGCCCGTCGCCGACGGGCGGCATGTGTACATCACGGCGCCCGACGGCCGCCTGCTCGCCGTGGATGCCCGCAACGGCCGCCTCCTGGGCCAGACGCCGCCCCGGCTCGGCACGAACTCGGACCGGGTGGCGGCCGACCTGCCCGAGCCGGTGCTCGCCGACGGCCGCGTCTACGCGAGCGCCCCCGACGGCACCGTCTTCGCCGTCGATGGCAGCGACCCCGCTGCCTGGTGACGCCGTACATGTGACACGGCGACGCGAAAGCGCGACATGACGAGGCGACGCGAAAGGCCGCCCCCGCACCAGCAGGAGGCGGCCTCGCGATACGACGTTCTCAGCCCAGCTTCGTGACGTCCCGCACCGCGCCCTTGTCGGCGCTGGTCGCCATCGCGGCGTAGGCCCGCAGCGCCGCCGACACCTTCCGCTCGCGGTTCTTCGGTGCGTACGCCCCGTTCAACGCCTGCTCACGGCGGGCGAGTTCCGCATCGTCGACGAGCAACTCGATCGAGCGATTCGGGATGTCGATGCGGATACGGTCGCCGTCCTCGACGAGGGCGATCGTGCCGCCGGACGCGGCCTCCGGGGAGGCGTGGCCGATCGACAGGCCGGACGTACCGCCGGAGAAACGGCCGTCGGTGATCAGGGCGCAGGTCTTGCCGAGGCCGCGGCCCTTGAGGAAGGAGGTCGGGTAGAGCATCTCCTGCATGCCGGGGCCGCCCTTGGGGCCCTCGTACCGGATGACGACGACATCACCATCCGTCACCTGCTTGTTGAGGATCTTCTCGACGGCCTCTTCCTGCGACTCGCAGACGACCGCGGGCCCCTCGAAGGTCCAGATGGACTCGTCGACACCGGCCGTCTTCACGACGCACCCGTCCACGGCGAGGTTGCCCTTGAGGACCGCGAGGCCGCCGTCCTTGGAGTACGCGTGCTCGGCGCTGCGGATGCAGCCGCCCTCGGCGTCCTCGTCCAGCGCCTCCCAGCGCTCGGACTGCGAGAAGGCCTCGGCGGACCGGACACACCCCGGAGCCGCATGCCACAGCTCGACCGCCTCAGGAGAGGGCGATCCGCCCCGCACGTCCCAGGTCTTCAGCCAGTCCGAGAGAGACGGGCTGTGCACGGCGTGCACGTCCTCGTTCAGCAGCCCGGCGCGGTGCAGCTCGCCCAGCAGGGCCGGGATGCCGCCGGCGCGGTGCACGTCCTCCATGTAGTACGTGCGGTCCTTGGCGACGTTCGGCGCGACCTTCGCCAGGCACGGGACCCGGCGGCTGACCGCGTCGATCTGCTCCAGTCCGAACGGAACCTCTGCTTCCTGGGCGGCGGCCAGCAGGTGCAGGATCGTGTTGGTGGAGCCGCCCATCGCGATGTCGAGGGCCATGGCGTTCTCGAAGGCCGCGAAGGTGGCGACGTTGCGCGGCAGGACCGTCTCGTCGTCCTGCTCGTAGTAGCGGCGGGTGATGTCCATGACGGTCTGCGCGGCCGCGACGTACAGCTGTTTACGGGCCGTGTGCGTGGCCAGGACCGAGCCGTTGCCGGGCAGGGAGAGGCCGATGGCCTCGGTCAGGCAGTTCATCGAGTTGGCGGTGAACATGCCGGAGCAGGAGCCGCAGGTCGGGCAGGCGTTCTCCTCGATACGGAGGATGTCCTCGTCCGAGATCTTGTCGTTCACGGCGTCGGAGATCGCGTCGACCAGGTCGAGCGTACGGACCGTGCCGTCGACCAGCGTGGCGCGGCCGGACTCCATCGGACCGCCGGAGACGAAGACGGTCGGGATGTTGAGCCGCAGGGCCGCGTTCAGCATGCCCGGGGTGATCTTGTCGCAGTTGGAGATGCAGATCAGGGCGTCGGCACAGTGCGCCTCCACCATGTACTCCACGCTGTCCGCGATCAGATCCCGGGACGGCAGGGAGTAGAGCATGCCCCCATGCCCCATCGCGATCCCGTCATCGACGGCGATGGTGTTGAACTCGCGCGGGATGCCGCCGGCCTCCGTGATCGCCTCGCTGACGATCCGGCCGACGGGCTGGAGGTGGGTGTGGCCGGGCACGAACTCGGTGAAGGAGTTCGCCACCGCGATGATCGGCTTCCGGCCGATGTCCGCACCGGGTACACCGGAGGCGCGCATAAGGGCGCGGGCGCCCGCCATGTTGCGACCGTGGGTGACTGTGCGGGACCTCAGCTCGGGCATCGTCGCTCGCTCCTTCGGGGCTGCAGAGACTGCGATCAGAGACTTCTGACTGCTAACGAGCGTACGCCGGTCATCCAGGGACCGGGACGAGGTGTCCGGAATACGGGACAGATGTCTCGTAAGGCAGGCGGTCGGCTCACTCGTCGGCGGCGTACCGCCCCGTGAGATGCCCCTGCACCACCGGCGCCACGCGCGCGATGAGCTGCTCCGGGTCCGCCGACGCGATCGGCTCGATCTTGATGACGTACCGCATCATCGCGATGCCCACCAGCTGCGCGGCCGCCAGCTCGGCACGCAGTTCCGCGTCCGGGGCGTCGATCTCCCCGGCGATGCGGCGCAGCAGCTGGGCGGAGACGAGCCGCCGGAACACGGCGGCCGCGGCCTCGTTGTTGACCGCCGACCGGACGATCGCGAGCAGCGGCTTGCGGGTCACGGGGTTCTCCCAGAGCCCGAAGATGGTGCGGGTCATGCGCTCCCCGACACCGTCCAAAGGCCCTTCCAGCACCGCGTCCCGCACCTTCAGGGCGGGCGCGAAGGCAACCTCCACCGCCGCCTCGAAGACCTGCTCCTTGGTGCCGAAGTAGTGGTGCACCAGGGCCGAGTCCACCCCCGCCGCCTTGGCGATACCGCGCACCGACGTCTTCTCGTACCCCCGCTCGGAGAACTCCTCGCGGGCCGCGTTCAGGATGCGGTCGCGGGTGTCGGCGGATTCCGTACGAGGGGGCCGGCCCCGGCGTCGGGAGCTCACCCCGTCCCGCCCCGAGGTGGTGTCGGTCACGGCCGGGGCACCTTCACCGCCGAGGCCAGGTGCAGCCGGGTGAAGGCGAGGGCCTCGGCGAGATCGGCCTCGCGTTCGGCGCTGGACATCGCTCGGCGGGTGTTGACCTCGATGACGACGTGGCCGTCGAAGCCGGTCAGGGCGAGACGTTCCAGCACCTCGGCGCAGGGCTGGTTGCCGCGGCCCGGGACGAGGTGCTCGTCCTTGGCCGACCCCCGGCCGTCCGCGAGATGCACGTGCCCCAGCCGGTCCCCCATGCGATCGACCATCTGGAGCGCGTCGCTCCGGGCCGTGGCGGTGTGGCTGAGATCGATCGTGAAGTGCCGGTAGTCGTCCTTCGTCACATCCCAGTCGGGGGCGTACGCGAGCATCTCGCGGTCGCGGTAGCGCCAGGGGTACATGTTCTCGACGGCGAACCGCACATCCGTCTCGTTCGCCATCCGCCAGATGCCGTCGACGAAGTCACGGGCGTACTGGCGCTGCCAGCGGAACGGCGGGTGCACGACGACCGTGGACGCCCCCAGCTTCTCGGCGGCCGCCTGGGCGCGCTGGAGCTTGGTCCAGGGGTCGGTCGACCACACGCGCTGGGTGATCAGCAGACAGGGGGCGTGTACGGCGAGGATCGGGATCTGGTGGTAGTCGCTGAGCCTTCGCAGCGCCTCCATGTCCTGGCTGACCGGGTCGGTCCACACCATGACCTCGACGCCGTCGTACCCGAGGCGCGCGGCGATCTCGAAGGCCGTCGCCGTCGACTCCGGGTAGACGGAGGCCGTCGAGAGGGCGACCTTCGCATCCGGGATGCGCACCACTGGTTCTGCCACGGGGACAGAGTACGGGGCGGCAACGAACGCCGGGGAACCGATGGCTACGCGCCCGCCACGACGGTCCGCGATCGGCCAGGGGTGCGAACTGGGCATATGCCGAGGGCTGAAGCGAGGGGGCGCGGGCGGGGGTGTGGCGGGGTTCACGCGACTGCCGGGGGCGCCGACTTCCTCGCCCCCGCCGCCCCTACCCGTCCCATCCCCAGGGGCTCCGCCCCTTCAACCCCGCCAGAGGGCTGCCGCCCCCTGGACCCCCGCTTCGGCCCTGAACGGGCCTCGTCCCCAAACGCCGGACGGGCTGAAGTGCCTGGACCAGCGTCGAGAGTGACCGTCGGGAGTCACAGCCCCTACGGGCGGGTGGGGGCTAGGGACGGCGCAAGCCCGCCCTCAAACACCGGACGGGCTGAGATGCACGGGCCGGCGCCGGGATGCGGTTGTGGGCGGCGTCGCCCCCGCACGTCGAACGCGTTGCCCCACGGGCCCGCGGTCGCGTACGGCGGGAAGGGGACGGGCCGGGGGGTGTCCGCCCGCAGAGTCCGGTGTCAACAAACGGCACCTCCAGCCCAAGGCCCACCACCGGACCGAGGACGGACACCC
>NZ_JBIWIY010000034.1:0-24675 GCF_044764885.1 Streptomyces sp. NPDC093591 | reverse complement strand
GCCCCCGGGGGGGGGGGGGGGGGGGGGGGGGGGGGGGGGGGGGGGGGGGGCGCGCCCCCCCCCCCGCCCCCCCCCCCCCCCCCCCCCCCCCCCCCCCCCCCCCCCCCCCCCCCCCCCCCCCCCCCCCCCCCCCCCCCCGGCCCCGACCCACCACACAACCCAAGGCGCTACGCGCACCCCACCCCACAGCAACAGGCCGCCGCAGGCACCCCCGGCCCAACCGCCGGAGGCACCCGTCACCCCACCGACAAGTGATCCAACTTCCGCAAAATCACGCCTTCCCGCAACGCCCAAGGACAGATCTCCAACGTCTCCACCCCGAACAGATCCATCGCCCCCTCAGCCACCAACGCCCCCGCCAGCAACTGCCCCGCGCGCCCCTCCGAAACGCCCGGCAGTTCCGCGCGCTCGGCGACCGTCATCCCGGCCAGCCGCGGAACCCATCCCTCCAAGGACTCCCGCTTCAGCTCGCGCTGGACGTACACGCCCTCCGCGGAGCGGGCCGCGCCGGCGAGGCGGGCGAGCTGCTTGAACGTCTTCGACGTGGCGACCACATGATCAGGAGCCCCGAAGCGGCTGAATTCGCCGACCGTACGAGCGATCTGCGCCCGCACATGCCGCCGCAGCGCCCGTATGTCCTCAGGATCGGGCGGATCCCCCGGCAGCCAGCCGGCCGTGAGCCGCCCCGCCCCCAGCGGCAGCGACACCGCCGCGTCCGGCTCCTCGTCGATGCCGTACGCGATCTCCAGGGACCCGCCCCCGATGTCCAGCACCAGCAGCTTCCCGGCCGACCACCCGAACCACCGCCGGGCGGCGAGAAACGTCAGCCGAGCCTCCTCCGCACCGCTGAGAACCTGCAGCTCAACCCCGGTCTCAGTCTTCACGCGCGCGAGAACGTCATCGGCGTTGGTGGCCTCCCGCACCGCCGACGTCGCGAACGGCAGCACTTCCTCGACACCCTTGTCCTCGGCGGCCTGCAACGCCTCATGGACGACGCCGACCAGTTTGTCGACCCCCTCGGGACCGATGGCCCCGCTGTCGTCGAGGAGTTGGGCAAGGCGCAGCTCCGCCTTGTGTGAGTGCGCGGGCAACGGGCGCGCGCCAGGGTGTGCATCCACCACCAGCAGATGCACGGTGTTAGATCCCACGTCGAGGACACCGAGTCTCATGTACGGAACGCTACTGCCACCTGGGCGATCCTCCGTCCTCGAAGCCGCACCCACGGACGCCGTACCCTGGTCCCGTGCCAAAGACGAAAAAGGCGAAGAACGAAAAGATGGACAAATCCCCCAAGGGTCCCTCGAAGGGTTCCTCCACGGGTTCTTCGCAGGCGAAGGCAGCAACCAAGCCCAAGAAGTCGAAGAACGGCTCCCCTGAACCGGACGAGAAGGGGCTCGACTTCTCGCGCGCATGGGTGGAGTTCCCTGATCCGGCGGACGACGAGCAGGTCTTCCGCTGCGATCTGACATGGCTGACCTCCCGTTGGAACTGCATCTTCGGCAGCGGCTGCCAGGGCATCCAGGCCGGCCGCGCGGACGACGGCTGCTGCACGCTGGGCGCACATTTCTCGGACGAGGACGACGAGAAGCGGGTCGCCGAACATGTGGCGAGGCTCACGCCGGAGATCTGGCAGCACCACGACGAGGGCATGGAGCACGGCTGGATCTCGGAGGACGAGGACGGCGACCGCCAGACGCGCCCCTACAACGGCTCGTGCATCTTCCAGAACCGCCCCGGTTTCGCCGGCGGCGCGGGCTGCTCGCTGCACATCCTGGCCCTGAAGGAGGGCCGCGAGCCGCTGGAGACCAAGCCGGACGTCTGCTGGCAGCTGCCGGTGCGGCGGACGTACGACTGGATCGACCGGCCCGACGACACGCGCGTGCTGCAGGTGTCGATCGGTGAGTACGACCGCCGCGGCTGGGGCCCGGGCGGCCACGACCTGCACTGGTGGTGCACCTCGGCGACCTCGGCGCACGGCGCGGGCGACCCGGTGTACGTGTCCTACCGGCCGGAACTGACGGAGCTGATGGGCAAGGCGGGCTACGACCGCCTGGTCGAGCTGTGCGAGGCACGGCTGGCGTCGCAGCTGCCGTTGCTGGCACCGCATCCGGCGGACCCCGTCGACTAGGAGTCCGACCGGGGACCGACCCGCCACCGGCGCACTACGACGTCGCCGGACTCGGATCGCCGCTGCCGCTCGGCGGCGGCGCCGAGCCCCCCGGATCGGCCGGGCCGGACGGGCCGGACGGGCCGGACGAACCCGACGGCGACGGCTCGCCGGCCGTGGGCGTCGGATCGGGCGACGAGGGCGGCGGCTCGCTGGGCGTGGGGTCGGACGGAGCCGACGTCGTCGGCGAAGGATCGGGCCCGGAGGACGAGGGCGGCGGACTGCCGGGCGTCCCGGGGTCGGTCGGATCGCCGGGATGAGTGGGGTCGGTGGGATACGGGTCGGGTCCGGGGCCCGGGTCGGACGGGCTGGGGGCGGTGCCGTAGCCCTCGATGGAGACGAGGGCGCCGACGGGTGAGATCGCCACCCGCGCGCTCCAGTGCCCGGACGGCTCGCGCAGATGATCGACGTACACCTTGATCGTCAACGACTCACCGGGCGCCAGCGTTCCCGCCGACCGGCTCAGATAGAGCCAGTGCGCACCAGTGGTCGCGGACCAGCGCACCGGCGTACGCCCCGTCGCCGTGAGGGTGACGAGCGTGGTGTCGCCGCTGTGGCCGGCGGACACCTCCAGGCGCCCGGCGTCCGCCCCGCGCGCCCCACCGACGCTGATGACCTGCACGGAGACATCGGACTGGTCGCGATCACCGAAACGGTCACCGCGCTTGGCGCTCGCGTTGCCGGCGTTCTCGTAGCCGCCGTCCGCTGCGTCCCCGTCGAGGGTGCCCGGCCCGTGCGCCTCGCTCGCGCTGGCCGAGTGGCCGTCGACGCCCTCGCCGGTCGGGGTGGACCGGTAGGCGGCCCACAGGGCGAGGACCGGGGCGGCGACGACGGTGGCGACGACGGTCGTGGTGACGGCACGCGCGCGTAGCCGGTCCCGGCGGGCGGCGCGGTCCTTCGGGTCCATCGGGAAGCCACGCCGGTCGAAGCGCGGTACGGCGGCGCCACGCGCGCGTGAGTGGTGTGCGAGGGCCATGTGCAGGGCCGCGCGGGGCGCCTCCAGGACCGGCAGTTCGGCGGGGGTGACGGCCGCGCCGGGCCACCGGCCGGGGATGGCGCGCTCGGCGGTACGGCGGCAGCGCGGGCAGTCGTCGACGTGCCGGATGAGCTCGCGGCGCAGGGCCGTGCCGAGCACGAGCTGGTTGTCGCCGGTGAGCCGGGCGACGCTCGGACAGGCGCCGGTCTCGACGACGGCGAGGGCCGCGCGCGTGCGCTCGACCTCGCAGGCGGCGGAGGCGAGCAGCTCGCGGGCGGCGGCCACGTCCATGCCGAGGACGGCGGCGACCTCGTGGGCCGCGAGGTGGTGGCGTACGGCGAGTTCGAGGGCCTCGCGCTGCTCCGGGGTGGTGCCGGCGGCCTCCGGCCAGGCGAGCAGGGCGAGTTCGCGGTGCCGCTGCCGCCGGCCCTCCTCGGAGACGGGCGGGCAGGAAGCCGGCGCTCCCGCCTGTGCCCCGGTCGGCCGATGGGCGCCGGGCCTGGCCGCCGCATGGCTGCCCGGACGTTTCTGCTTGGCCTCGGCCAGCTTGCGCAGACACGCCCAGCGGGCCAGTGCGTACAGCCAGGGCCGCCGGTCCGCGGCGGCTTGCGGCACCCGCTGACCGCGCCGCTCGGCGAGCGCGAGGGCGTCGCCGAGGGCGGCGGTCGCGGTGTCGTGGTCGCACAGGACGGACAGGCAGTAGGTGAACAGCCCGTCCAGATACGGCTCGTAGCGCGCGGGCGGCCGCTGCGCCAGCGTTCGCGCCGCCGCACGATCACGCGCCTCCCGATGCGCCCGATGCGCGCCGGCGGTGCGGGTCGAGGTCTCCGGACTGCTGCTCATCATTGGTGGACCGTAGGGGGCTGCGGGTGGCGCCTTCTCCCTGCTTGAGCTCTTTTACTCCGTACGGGTGAAACGATCCCTCAATCGAGGGCAGGGGCACGGGATTCCGTGACTTGTGCATGGCGAGGCGGCCAGGACGAGGCGCTTCCGCCGCACGGCGTTGTCAGTGGGCTCGGTTACGGTTCTTCGCATGGCTGCCCGTACCAAGACCACGAAGGACCGCCCGTCCTACCGCTGCACGGAGTGCGGCTGGCAGACGGCCAAGTGGCTCGGCCGCTGCCCCGAGTGCCAGGCATGGGGGACGGTCGAGGAGTACGGCGCGCCCGCGGTCCGTACGACGACGCCGGGGCGGGTGACGACGTCCGCGGTGCCCATCGGGCAGGTCGACGGCCGGCAGGCGACCGCGCGGTCCACCGGCGTGCCGGAGCTGGACCGTGTCCTCGGCGGTGGCCTGGTGCCCGGCGCGGTGGTCCTCCTCGCGGGCGAACCCGGCGTCGGCAAGTCCACACTGCTGCTCGACGTGGCGGCCAAGTCGGCGAGTGACGCGCACCCCACGCTCTATGTCACCGGCGAGGAGTCTGCGAGCCAGGTGCGGCTGCGCGCCGACCGCATCGGCGCCATCGACGACCACCTCTATCTCGCCGCCGAGACCGATCTGGCCGCCGTCCTGGGCCACTTGGACGCGGTGAAGCCGTCGCTGCTCATCCTCGACTCCGTACAGACCGTGGCCTCCCCGGAGATCGACGGCGCGCCCGGCGGCATGGCACAGGTCCGTGAGGTGGCCGGCGCTCTGATCCGGGCCTCCAAGGAGCGCGGGATGTCCACGCTCCTTGTGGGACACGTCACCAAGGACGGCGCCATCGCCGGCCCCCGCCTCCTCGAACACCTCGTGGACGTGGTGCTGCACTTCGAGGGCGACCGGCACGCGCGCCTGCGCCTCGTGCGAGGCGTCAAGAACCGCTACGGCGCGACGGACGAGGTCGGCTGCTTCGAACTGCACGACGAGGGCATTACGGGCCTTACTGACCCGAGCGGACTTTTCCTGACCCGTCGTGCCGAACCGGTCCCCGGTACCTGCCTGACGGTCACCTTGGAGGGCCGCCGCCCCCTGGTGGCCGAGGTCCAGGCGCTCACGGTCGACTCGCAGATCCCCTCGCCCCGCCGTACGACGTCGGGCCTGGAGACGTCCCGGGTCTCGATGATGCTGGCCGTGCTGGAGCAGCGCGGGCGGATCAGCGCGCTCGGCAAGCGGGACATCTACTCCGCGACGGTCGGCGGAGTGAAGCTGTCGGAGCCCGCGGCGGACCTCGCCGTCGCCCTCGCGCTCGCCTCCGCCGCCAGCGACACCCCCCTGCCCAAGAACCTCGTCGCGATCGGCGAGGTGGGCCTCGCGGGCGAGGTCAGACGGGTCACGGGCGTGCAGCGCAGGCTCGCCGAAGCGCACCGGCTGGGCTTCACGCACGCGCTCGTGCCGGGCGACCCGGGCAAGATCCCTTCCGGCATGAAGGTGCTGGAAGTGGCCGACATAGGGGACGCCCTCCGGGTCCTTCCGCGCTCGCGTCGGCGAGAGGCCCCACGGGACGAGGAGGAGCGCCGGTAGACTTTGCCCTGGTCCCGCCCGTCCGTACGAACCAAGTGTGCGAAACGGGAGCGCCCCAGAACCTGCGACCGGAGGAGTGCAGTGGCAGCCAACGACCGGGTAGCAGCTCCCGGAAAGTCCGGTGGGAGTGCCGGTTCCGATGGCCTGATGCGCGCCTCGCTGAGCGCGGTGGCACCCGGCACGGCCCTGCGGGACGGACTGGAGCGAGTGCTCCGCGGTAACACCGGCGGGCTCATCGTGCTCGGCTTCGACAAGACGGTCGAGACGATGTGTACGGGCGGATTCGTCCTGGATGTCGAGTTCGCGGCGACGCGGCTGCGGGAGCTGTGCAAGCTCGACGGCGGCATCGTGCTGTCGTCCGACCTGTCGAAGATCCTGCGGGCGGGCGTGCAGTTCGTGCCCGACGCGACGATCCCGACGGAGGAGACGGGCACCCGGCACCGTACGGCGGACCGGGTCAGCAAGCAGGTCGGCTTCCCGGTCGTGTCGGTCTCCCAGTCGATGCGGCTGATCGCGCTGTACGTCGACGGCCAGCGCCGCGTGCTGGAGGACTCGGCGGCGATCCTCTCCCGCGCCAACCAGGCCCTGGCGACGCTGGAGCGCTACAAGCTCCGCCTGGACGAGGTCGCGGGAACGTTGTCAGCGCTGGAGATCGAGGACCTGGTGACGGTCCGCGACGTCTCCGCGGTCGCCCAGCGCCTGGAGATGGTGCGCCGTATCGCGACCGAGATCGCCGAGTACGTGGTGGAGCTGGGCACCGACGGCCGCCTTCTGGCGCTCCAGCTGGACGAGTTGATCGCGGGCGTGGAGCCCGAGCGTGAGCTCGTGGTGCGCGACTACGTCCCCGAGCCGACGGCCAAGCGCTCGCGCACGGTCGACGAGGCGCTGTACGAGCTGGACGCCCTCACCCACGCCGAGCTCCTGGAACTGGCCACGGTGGCAAAGGCGTTGGGCTACACGGGATCCCCGGAGGCGCTGGACTCGGCGGTCTCCCCGCGCGGCTTCCGCCTCCTGGCCAAGGTGCCGAGGCTGCCCGGCGCCATCATCGACCGCCTGGTGGAGCACTTCGGCGGCCTGCAGAAGCTGCTCGCCGCCAGCGTGGACGACCTGCAGACCGTGGACGGCGTGGGCGAGGCCCGGGCGCGGAGCGTGCGCGAGGGGCTGTCGCGGCTGGCAGAGAGCTCGATCCTGGAGCGGTACGTCTAGCGGGCCTGTCCAGGTCCAGCAGGTCTGAAGGGGCGCGGGGCTGTCATCGTCATGCGGCGGCCGCGCGTTCGGCATGTGGCCGCCGCCGCGTGGGCGCGACCAGCCACGACGGCCCCGCAGCACGACGGGGTCACGACGCGGACAACCGGCGCCCCGTCGCGGCCACTTCAGCGCGGCGCCTAGTCGTTCTCCAGCACGAACGATGTCTGCGCCGTCCCGAACCCGGGGGTCTTGGCCTCCACCAGATACGTCCCCGGCTTGGCCGATCCCGCGGCGGGCGTCGCGCACTGCGGAGCGCTCGCCTGGCGGTCCCACTTCACCGTGTACGTGATGGCCGAAGCGGCGGGCACCCGGAACACCAGGCTGCCGGAGACCTTGGGGCAGTCGGCGGAGGACCAGAAGTCGTCCTCGGCTCCCGCCTGAGTGATCGTCACCACCGAGTTCTTCGGACCGAGATCGATCTTGCAGTCGTAGCTGGAGGTGTTCGTCGCGGTCAGCAGCAGGGCCGGCGTCTGGCCGGGCTCGTACGCGTTGTGGAGGCTGCTCACCGTCACCTTCACCGCGCCCGCGATGCAGTCGCTCAGCGTGGAGCCCGCGGCCACCGTGTCGTCCACGCCGACGCCGGTCCCCGAACCGCCGCCCGCGGATCCGCTGCCCGAGCCGTCCGACCCTGCGGAGCCGCCGGAACCGTCGCCCCCGGCGCCCGTGCCGTCACCGGAGCCCGAGCCGCCGGAGTCCCCGCCGCCGGGCGACTCGTCCCGCCCGCCCGGCGCCTGACTGATCGCCGGCCCCGAAGTCGACGGCCCCGGCGTGATCGTCGAGGGCTCGGGATTCTTGCCGTCGGACCCGCCCGCGTCGTTGTTGCCGCCTCCGCCGCCCGAAGTGAGCACCCAGGTGGTCAGCAGTGCCAACACGGCGACCACGGACAGCATGACGACCCTCCGGCGCCAGTAGATGGAGGAGGGAAGCGGCCCGACAGGATTGCGCAGAGATCCCACGGCGCAAACTGTACGAGAGATCGGTGCGCCAGCTTGCTCCACCCGCCGCCGAAGTCCGCAACTTTTCCGGATCATCATCTTGGCAGCCATCCATCACCCGCGCTGCGACGACCACCCGGTGTGACGGTAACGGCCCGCCGCCTACGGTCCGTGACCATGGGCTTCGAGGACGCCGCGCTCTACCGGGACATCACCGGCTTCGCCCACGACACTCCAAGGTGGGTACAACACGCCGCCGGGATATGGACGGAGGCCGGACTGCTGCTGTTCGCGGAGCTGTTCGTCGCCACTTGATGGCGAGCCGGGCGGACACCACCCGAGCGTTCGCGATCGCGGCCCTTGCACCTCTGGCCACAGCTATGGCGCACCTCCGCGGTGAGCTCCTCAAGTCCGTTGTCACCGGGGAGCGTTCGAGGCGTACGAATGTCCAGCAGGGCCACGTCGGCCCGGTGACAACCCCTCATCTGCGGAAGGGCGTTGGGACAGGCCGACGACCCTGGGGATCACGTCCTTGGCGGCGAGCCGCTCCTCGTCGTCGGAGAGAGGCCGAAGTGGTCGACGGAAACGAGGAGTTCGCCGCTCGCGCGGTGTGTTCCGGCAGGACCTGAACGCGGTCGTGGACCGACGCGCCGGGCCGCAGCTCGCCAACCGCGCCCAAGAGGGCGAGTCGACGCGACGGCGGGCAGCGCGATCCGCGCCGTGCCGAGAGGGCTGGGGACCGCAAGCCCCCACGAACCGCACCCCACCTCAACCACCAGCCACAACGCACCGGAACCCGCACCTACCCACCCGACCGCCACCGGCATGGCAGGATCGGAAGGCCATGACTGCGCCCACGAAACCCCCGCACAGCCACCCCGCCGACATCGGCTCGGACGCCCCTCTCGCCAAGCCTCTGCAAGAACTCGCCCAGCCTCTGCAAGAAACCGTCATCGACTGGTTCGACGAAAACGCCCGCGACCTCCCCTGGCGGCGCCCCGAGGCCGGCCCCTGGGGGGTGATGGTCAGCGAGTTCATGCTGCAGCAGACGCCCGTGAACCGCGTCCTGCCCGTCTACGAACAGTGGCTCGCCCGCTGGCCCCGCCCCGCCGACCTCGCCAAGGAGGCCCCCGGCGAGGCCGTGCGCGCCTGGGGCCGGCTCGGCTACCCGCGCCGCGCGCTGCGGCTGCACGGTGCCGCCGTCGCCATAGCGGAACGGCACGGCGGGGACGTACCGACCGACCATGCCCAGCTCCTCGCGCTGCCCGGCATCGGCGAGTACACGGCGGCCGCGGTGGCCTCCTTCGCGTATGGCCAGCGCCACCCCGTACTGGACACCAACGTCCGCCGGGTCTTCGCCCGCGCCGTCACCGGTGTGCAGTACCCCCCGAACGCGACCACCGCCGCCGAGCGCAAGCTCGCCCGCACCCTGCTCCCCGACGACGAGCGCACCGCCGCACGCTGGGCCGCCGCGTCCATGGAACTCGGCGCGCTGGTGTGCACGGCGAAGAACGAGTCGTGTCACCGCTGCCCGATCGCCGCGCAGTGCGCCTGGCGGCTCGCGGGCAAGCCGGAGCACGACGGGCCGCCGCGCCGTGGACAGACGTACGCCGGCACCGACCGCCAGGTGCGCGGCAAGCTGCTCGCCGTACTCCGCGAGGCCCACACGCCCGTCCCGCAGGCAGCCCTCGACCGGGTGTGGCACGAGCCGGTGCAGCGCGCCCGCGCCCTGGACGGCCTGGTCGCGGACGGTCTGGTGGAGCCGTTGCCGGGCGGGTTGTACCGGCTGCCGCTGACCTGATGCCCGCCCCGGCCGGCCAGCCCGCCTGACGCACAGTCACATCACAGCCGTAGGCCCTCTGCAACACACCACACACAGGCGTCGCATGGCCGCCGCACGACCACCATCCCGCCAAATCACCCCATACCCACACCAAACGATCGACCGTTTTACCCCTTTCCTGATTCCGTTACACAACCGACGGACAGCCGAGCGCTAGCCGCAGGCTGCTTCGGACAGCCCCGTGACAACGCCTCCGTAGCTTCATTTCCGTACCCGACAGGCGGGGACGACTACGAACCACAGGCAGTGAGACCGACGGCGAACGGCCGGCCGGACACGGGGAATCGGAGGCGGTCAAGATGGCGCAGGGAGAGGTGCTCGAGTTCGAGGAGTACGTCCGCACCCGGCAGGACGCGCTGCTGCGCAGCGCCCGCCGACTGGTCCCGGACCCGGTGGACGCCCAGGACCTGCTGCAGACGGCGCTGGTGCGGACGTACCACCGCTGGGACGGCATAGCGGACAAGCGACTCGCGGACGCCTACCTGCGCCGGGTCATGATCAACACGCGCACCGAGTGGTGGCGGGCCCGCAAGCTGGAGGAGGTGCCGACCGAGCAGCTCCCGGACGCCTCGGTCGACGACTCCACCGAGCAGCACGCCGACCGCGCCCTGCTGATGGACATCATGAAGGTGCTGGCACCCAAGCAGCGCAGTGTCGTGGTGCTGCGACACTGGGAGCAGATGTCCACGGAGGAGACGGCCGCCGCCCTCGGCATGTCGGCCGGAACGGTCAAGAGCACGCTGCACCGGGCGCTCGCCCGGCTCCGCGAGGAGCTGGAGAGCCGCGATCTGGACGCACGCGCGCTGGAGCGTGAGGAGCGGGAGCGTTGCGCGGCCTAGGCACGACAGCGGGCGGCACCGGACACACGGGCAGGACCGGGCACACGGACCAGGGTGACAGGGACACGGACGGGGATTCCGAGGACGTCGGCCCCGACCGCCCCGGGCACGTGACCGCCCGGGGAACCTTGCAGGCGGCGTTCACGGCGGTGGCCGTGGTCGTCGCCCTCGCCCTTTTCGCCTCCGCGTGCGCCACCGGCGGCACCGGCGCCCGCGACGAGGGACCGGCGCACGACGTGGCGGGCGGCTCGACCGTCTCGGCGTCGCTCGCGGCATCTCCCTCCGCCTCGGCCGCCCCGGACCCGGCGGAGGCCGTCCGCCTGGTCAAGGCGGACCCCGCCGTCTCGGCGGAGGTCAAGCGCGAGCTGAAGCCGTGCGTGTCCGACGACTATCCCGTCGACGTGTCCTACGGCGATCTGACCGGCGGCCCGGCGGACGACATCGTGATCAACGTCCTGTCCTGCGGCGACGAGATCAGCGTCGCCTCGTACGTGTACCGCGAGCAGCGCGGCGCCTACCGCAATGTGTTCAAGGCCGAGGAGCCGCCGGTCTACGCCGAGATCGACCGCGGTCTGCTGGTGGTGACCAAGCAGGTGTACGCCAAGGACGACGCGCTTTCGAACCCGTCCAGCGAGTACGTGATCCAATATCTGTGGACCTCCGACCACTTCGTCGTGAAGCACCGCGCGCGCACCTACTACGGCACTCTCGGTGGCGGTGACGAGTCGGCGGCGCCCGACAGCTGAGCACCCACCCGCGGCAGCGGTGAACGCATCGGCCGGTTCACGCGTCCCCCAAGTGGACACGCACGACGCACCTCCAAGTACATACGGCACACGGCACACGAGGACTGAGAGCACCGGGATGGCAGACCAGACCCACGTTCTGTTCGTCGAGGACGACGACGTCATCCGCGAGGCCACCCAGCTCGCCCTGGAGCGGGACGGCTTCGCGGTCACCGCCATGCCCGACGGGCTGTCGGGGCTGGAGGCCTTCCGGGCGAACCGGCCGGACATCGCGTTGCTGGACGTCATGGTCCCGGGCCTGGACGGCGTCAGCCTGTGCCGCCGTATCCGCGACGAGTCGACCGTACCGGTGATCATGCTGTCGGCGCGCGCGGACTCGATCGACGTGGTGCTGGGCCTGGAGGCGGGCGCGGACGACTACGTGACCAAGCCGTTCGACGGTGCCGTGCTGGTCGCGCGGATCCGCGCCGTGCTGCGCCGCTTCGGGCACGCGGGCCGCGACGACCGGGCGGACGACGCCGGGGCGGCGGCCACCGGCGGGGTCCTGACCTTCGGCGAGCTCGAGGTCGACACCGAGGGCATGGAGGTGCGCAGGGCCGGGGAGCCGGTGGCGCTCACGCCGACCGAGATGCGGCTGCTGCTGGAGTTCTCCTCCGCGCCGGGCACGGTGCTTTCGCGGGACAAGCTGCTGGAGCGCGTGTGGGACTACGGCTGGGGCGGTGACACCCGGGTGGTCGACGTGCATGTGCAGCGGCTGCGGACGAAGATCGGCCAGGACCGCATCGAGACGGTCCGTGGCTTCGGCTACAAGTTGAAGGCCTGAGCGGGGCGGACATGAGGGGGACCTTTCGACACGCGGCCGCGTCCGGCGCCGGGCACGCGGGGCTCACGGACTCGGCGGACATCGCGGGTCAGGGCGTGATCGGCCGTACGGGCATACGCGCGAGCAGGCTCACGGGCAGCAGGGTGGCCATTCGCACGGGCCTGCGGTGGAAGCTGAGCGCGGCGATCGCGCTGGTCGGCGCGCTCGTGGCGATCGTGCTGAGCCTGGTCGTGCACAACCAGGCCCGGGTCTCGATGCTGGACAGCGCGCGCGACCTCGCGGACGAGCGCGTCCAGATCGCCCAGCGCAGCTATGAGCAGTCCAAGCGGCTGAACTTCCCCAACGCCTCGATCAACGACCCGGAACTGCCCGCGGCACTGCGGGAGAAGGTCGAGGAGGGCCGGCGGGCGACGTATGTGACCGACACCCCGAGCGGCGCGCCGGACATCTGGGCGGCCGTACCGCTCAACGACGGTCGTGTGCTGTCGCTGCGCACCGGCTGGACCGACCGCAGTGAGCACATCCTCAACCGCCTCGACCAGGCCATGATCATCGGCTCCGTCTCGGTCGTCCTCGGCGGCAGCGCGCTCGGCGTGCTCATCGGCGGGCAGTTGTCGCGCCGGCTGCGCAAGGCGGCGGCCGCGGCGAACCAGGTCGCGAGCGGGGAGCCGGACGTGCGGGTGCGGGACGCCATCGGGGGTGTCGTACGGGACGAGACCGACGACCTGGCGAGCGCGGTGGACGCCATGGCGGACGCGTTGCAGCAGCGGCTGGAGGCGGAGCGCCGGGTCACCGCGGACATCGCGCACGAGCTGCGCACGCCGGTGACGGGCCTGCTGACGGCGGCCGAACTCCTGCCTCCCGGCCGGCCCACCGAACTGGTCCTGGACCGGGCGAAGGCGATGCGCACGCTCGTCGAGGACGTCCTGGAGGTGGCCCGCCTGGACAGCGCATCGGAGCGGGCCGAGTTGCAGGGCATCATGCTGGGCGAGTTCGTCAGTCGGCGGGTGGCGGCGAAGGATCCCGCCATCGAGGTGCGGGTCATCCACGAGTCGGAGGTCACGACCGACCCTCGACGCCTGGAGCGGGTGCTGTTCAACCTGCTGGCGAACGCGGCGAAGCACGGCAGGCCGCCGATCGAGGTCAGCGTCGAAGGCCGGGTCATCCGGGTCCGCGACCACGGCCCCGGTTTCCCCGAGGACCTGCTCGCCGACGGCCCCAGCCGCTTCCGCACCGGCAGCAGCGACCGCTCGGGCCACGGCCACGGCCTCGGCCTGACGATCGCGGCAGGCCAGGCCCGCGTCCTCGGCGCCCGTCTGACCTTCCGCAACATCCGCCCGCCGGGCGCCCCGGACCACGTGCCGTCAGAGGGCGCGGTGGCCGTCCTCTGGCTCCCGGAGCACGCACCGACGAACACGGGGAGCTACCCGATGCTGCCGTAGGGGGTCTACGGGGAGGGGAGCCGTCCGGTCACTTCCCGGCGCCGGCCCGTGCATTTCAGCCCGTCCGGCGTTTGAGGACAAGGCCCCTTCAGGGCCGAAGCGGGGGTCTGGGGGCCGCAGGCCCCCAGGAGGGCGGGGTCGAAGGGGCAGCGCCCCTGGGGATGGGACGGGTAGGGGCGGCGGGGGGGGGGAACAAAGAAGCCCCCGGGCAGAACATCCCCGAGGGCCCCCACACACCGCCCACTCAGACGGCCTCCACCACCGCAACCCTGTCCGCAGAACCGTCCGGAGCCCCAGCGTCCCCCTTCGCCCCGGCCCCCCTGAGCGGCACCTCTTTCACGAACACAGCCGCCACCAACGCGACCACGGCGACCACGGCCCCGAGGAGAAACGCCGAGTGCGTACCGGCCGACACCGCGTGCTTGTACGCCTCGCTCACAGCGGCCGGCAACTTCGCCAGCCCCTTCGCGTCCAGCTGCGCCGACTGCTCGGTCACCTTCGCCCCCAACGCCCCGCCCCGCTCGGCCATGACGTCCTGCACCCGGCTGTTGAACAGCGCCCCCATGATCGCGACACCGAACGAGGACCCGAGCGTGCGGAAGAGCGTGGTGGACGAGGACGCGACACCCATGTCCTTCATCTCCACACTGTTCTGCGCGACCAGCATCGTGATCTGCATCAGACAGCCCATACCGAGCCCGACCACGGCCATGTACACACCGGACGTGAACCGGCTGGTCCCGGTGTCCATCAACGACAGCAGATACAGCCCGACGACCATCAGCACACTGCCGACGACCGGGAACACCTTGTACCGCCCGGTGTTCGTGGTCACCCGACCGGCGACCATCGAGGTGACCAGCATCGCCCCGAGCATCGGCAGCAACAGCAGCCCGGAATTGGTGGCGGAAGCACCCTGTACCGACTGCTGGTACAGCGGCAGGAACAACGTCGCACCGAACATCACGAACCCGGTGATGAACCCGATCACCGACATCAGCGTGAAGTTCCGGCTGCGGAAGATGTGCAGCGGCACCACCGGCTCCGCCGCCTTGGTCTGCCAGAACACGAACCCGACGAGCGCCGCGACCCCGATCCCGACGAGCTCCATGATCATCGCGGATGTCCAGGCGTACTCCGTACCACCCCACGTGGTGACCAGCACGATCGCGGTGATCCCCACGGTCAGCAGCGCCGCCCCGAGATAGTCGATCCGCGCCTGAGCCCGCTTCTTCGGCAGATGCAGTACGGCACTGATCGCACCCAGCGCCACGACACCGAGCGGCAGGTTGATGTAGAAGGCCCAGCGCCAGCCCCAGTGGTCGGTGATGGTGCCACCGACCAGCGGCCCGCCGATCATCGCCAGCGCCATCACGCCGGCCATCATGCCCTGGTACTTGCCCCGCTCCCGCGGTGGAATCAGATCACCGATGATCGCCATGACGCCGACCATCAGGCCACCGGCACCGAGCCCCTGCACCGCCCGGAACGCGATCAGCTGCCCCATGTCCTGGGCCATGCCGCTCAGCGCGGAGCCGATCAGGAACAGCACGATCGACGACATGAAGACGCCCTTGCGCCCGTACATGTCGCCGAGCTTGCCCCACAGGGGAGTGGAGGCCGCGGTCGCCAGCGTGTACGCCGTCACGACCCACGACAGATGCTCCAGACCGCCCAGCTCACCCACGATCGTCGGCATCGCCGTGCCCACGATCATGTTGTCGAGCATCGCGAGCATCATCGTGATCATCAGCGCGAGCAGCACGACCCGTACGCTCTTCGGCTGCTTCACGCCCGGATCCGCCGCCTCCGGCTCAGCTGTCTTCGTGTCCGCCATGATTCCCACTCCCCCAGCCACTTGCTTGCACTTACTTGCCGCCCGGCTAGTTGTCTACACTCAGGGAAGTTAGGCGCGTAACTAGCCGGGCGTCAAGTAAGTTTTATGGAAAGTCGAGGAGTACGAGGATGGGTGGCACCATGGACGGCACCAAGCAGCGGCGCCGCGGGAACACCCGCCAGCGCATTCAGGACGTGGCCCTCGAACTCTTCGCCGAGCAGGGCTACGAGAAGACCTCCCTGCGCGAGATCGCCGAGCGCCTGGAGGTCACGAAGGCGGCCCTGTACTACCACTTCAAGACCAAGGAAGAGATCATCGTCAGCCTCTTCGAGGATCTGACGCAGCCGATCGAGGACCTGATCGAGTGGGGTAAGCGGCAGCCGCACACGCTGGAGACGAAGCAGGAGATCGTACGCCGCTACAGCGAGATCCTGACCGGCGCGGCCCCGCTCTTCCGCTTCATGCAGGAGAACCAGGCCACCGTCCGCGAGCTGAGCATCGGCGAGATGTTCAAGAACCGCATGCTCGGCATGCGCGACATCGTCATCGACCCGGATGCCGACCTCGTCGACCAGGTCCGCTGCATCAGCGCCCTGTTCACGATGCACGCCGGGATGTTCGTCCTGAAGGACCTCGAAGGCGACCCCGAGGAAAAGCGCAAGGCCATCCTCGAGGTCGCCACGGATCTGATCACCCAGGCGCACAAGGGCGTCTGAACGGACCGGTCCGTCAGATCTTCAGGCCCTTGGCCCGCAGGAAGGCGACGGGGTCGACAGCGGAGCCGTAGTTGGCGGTCGTACGGATCTCGAAGTGCAGGTGCGGCCCGCTGGAGTTACCGGTGTTGCCGGACTTGGCTATCTGCTGCCCGGTCTTGACGACCTGGCCGACCTTCACGTCGACGCGCGACAGGTGGGCGTACTGGGAGTAGGTCCCGTTGCCGTGCTTGATGACGACGGCGTTGCCGTACGCGGGACCGTCACCGGCGCCGTTGCCGCCGGCCTTGACGACGGTGCCGCCGTGCGCGGCCACGACCTGGGTACCGCTGGCGACGGCGAAGTCCTGCCCGCTGTGGGTGGACTGCCACATGCCGCCCGCCTGGGCGAAGCTGGCGGACTTCGTGTACTTCTTCACCGGGCTCACCCAGGAGACGGCCTTCTTGGCGGGGGCCTTCTTCGCGGCGGCCTGCGCCTGTACGGCGGTGGAGACACCGGTGGCGGAGGTCATCTCGGCGGCGACCGCGCCTCCGGCGCCCAGCACGACCGTGGCCCCCAGGCCGGCGGCCAGCACAGCGGCACGGTTGCGGATCGAGGACGTACGGGACGAACGGAACGAGAAGCGCGGGGACATTCGAAACCTCATGGGGACGACGACAGAGAAAACCACCCGGCGGACAAGTCCTCGCCGAATGGCCATCCCTTGGTAACCCGGCCCCCCTCGAACCCCAAAACCCCTGATCTACGACGGACTCTAGTACTCCCCCACAAAATTCCCCGTGTCTTGACAGAGCACCCAATACGGACGAACCCGTACTGACGCTGAAATCCTGGGCCAGCTTTTGAGGCGAACGCCCTTTTTGTCCTGTAGCCCGTTTCCACTATTCCCGCTAGTAACGGACAAATCGCCTGTGCGGCATGTCACCGCCGAGCGCAATCGCGAGACCCCGGAATGTGACGGGCGCTACGCCTTCCCCTCCGCTTTTCCGCAACAAATCCGCGCCCAACTATGTGAGCGACGCCTCAAGTTGAGCTACCGTCCGGTAACCCCTTGGTTCCCCATCAGCCACCCCCGCGCACGAACATGCTCGCGACCACCACAGCGCACGTGACGTGAGAGGACCCCCCACATGACGCTTCGCCCCTGGGCTCGCCGAATATCGGTCAGCACCGTCTCCGCGGCGGCCCTCGTGGCCCTCGCGGTTCCCGCCGATGCCGCGACGACCGCGACGAGCACCTCCACCACCGCCATCGGCACGCAAGCAACGGCGTCCGCGGCGGATGTCGACTACGGCACCTGGCAGAAGGACTGCCAGGCGGTGATGGACCAGGCGCTGCCGTACCTGAAGCAGCGGATCGCGAACACCAAGCCGGGTGAGAAGCAGGCGATCGTCTTCGACATCGACAACACCACCCTGGAGACGGACTTCGGCTTCAGCTACCCGCAGCCGGCCAACGGGCCGGTCCTGGAGGCCGCCAAGTACGCCCAGGAGCACGGCGTCTCCCTGTTCTTCGTGACCGCCCGCCCGGGCATCATCTACTCGGTGACCGACTACAACCTCAAGCACGTCGGTTACCAGGTCTCCGGCCTCTACGTGCGCAGCTTCGGCGACCTCTTCAAGGACGTCGCCGTGTACAAGACGGCCCAGCGCGCCGACATCGAGTCGAAGGGCTACACGATCATCGCGAACATCGGCAACAGCGCCACCGACCTGTCGGGCGGCCACGCCGAGAAGACGTACAAGCTGCCGGACTACGACGGCCAGTTGTCGTAAGCCACCCGCCTTCGGGCATGCGAAAGGGGCCGGTGCGGATAAGCACCGGCCCCTTTCTTCGGCTCAACCCCCGGAGGGTCAGGCGTCCTTGCTCAGGTTCGGCCCGGTTCCACCGGCCGCCTGCTCGATCGGCGGGACGTCCGGCAGCGCCGACTTCTCCTCACCGCGGAAGGTGAAGGTCTTGGCGTCGCCCTCGCCCTCGGTGTCCACGACCACGATGTGACCGGGACGCAGCTCGCCGAAGAGGATCTTCTCCGACAGCGAGTCCTCGATCTCGCGCTGGATGGTCCGGCGCAGCGGCCGGGCGCCCAGCACGGGGTCGTAGCCCTTCTTGGACAGCAGCTCCTTGGCGGACTGGGAGAGCTCGATGCCCATGTCCCGGTCCTTCAGGCGCTCGTCCACCTTGCCGATCATCAGGTCGACGATCCGCAGGATGTCGTCCTGGGTCAGCTGCGGGAAGACGACCACGTCGTCGACGCGGTTGAGGAACTCGGGACGGAAGTGCTGCTTGAGCTCGTCCGACACCTTGTTCTTCATGCGCTCGTAGTTGGTCTTCGTGTCACCCGAGGCCGCGAAGCCCAGGTTGAAGCCCTTGGAGATGTCCCGGGTGCCGAGGTTGGTCGTCATGATGATGACCGTGTTCTTGAAGTCCACGACCCGGCCCTGGGAGTCGGTCAGGCGACCGTCCTCCAGGATCTGCAGCAGCGAGTTGAAGATGTCCGGGTGGGCCTTCTCCACCTCGTCGAAGAGGACGACGGAGAACGGCTTGCGGCGGACCTTCTCGGTCAGCTGGCCACCCTCTTCGTAGCCCACGTAGCCGGGGGGCGAACCGAAGAGACGCGACACCGTGTGCTTCTCGCTGAACTCCGACATGTCGAGGGAGATCAGCGCGTCCTCGTCACCGAAGAGGAACTCGGCGAGCGCCTTGGACAGCTCGGTCTTACCGACACCGGACGGGCCGGCGAAGATGAACGAACCACCGGGGCGCTTCGGGTCCTTCAGACCGGCACGCGTACGGCGGATCGCCTTCGACAGCGCCTTGACGGCGTCGTTCTGGCCGATGACCCGCTTGTGGAGCTCGTCCTCCATGCGGAGCAGGCGGCTGGACTCCTCCTCGGTCAGCTTGAAGACCGGGATGCCGGTGGCGGTCGCGAGGACCTCGGCGATCAGCTCGCCGTCGACCTCGGCGACGACGTCCATGTCGCCGGCCTTCCACTCCTTCTCCCGCTTGGCCTTGGCGGCCAGGAGCTGCTTCTCCTTGTCGCGGAGGGAGGCGGCCTTCTCGAAGTCCTGCGAGTCGATCGCGGACTCCTTGTCCCGGCGGACACCGGCGATCTTCTCGTCGAACTCGCGCAGGTCCGGCGGCGCGGTCATCCGGCGGATGCGCATCCGGGAACCGGCCTCGTCGATCAGGTCGATCGCCTTGTCCGGCAGGAAGCGGTCCGAGATGTACCGGTCGGCCAGGGTGGCGGCCTGGACCAGCGCCTCGTCCGTGATGGAGACCCGGTGGTGGGCCTCGTACCGGTCACGCAGACCCTTGAGGATCTCGATCGTGTGCGGCAGGGACGGCTCGGCGACCTGGATGGGCTGGAAGCGGCGCTCCAGGGCCGCGTCCTTCTCCAGGTGCTTGCGGTACTCGTCCAGCGTGGTGGCGCCGATGGTCTGCAGCTCACCGCGGGCCAGCATCGGCTTCAGGATCGAAGCCGCGTCGATGGCGCCCTCGGCGGCACCCGCACCGACCAGCGTGTGGAGCTCGTCGATGAACAGGATGATGTCGCCGCGGGTGCGGATCTCCTTGAGCACCTTCTTCAGGCGCTCCTCGAAGTCACCGCGGTAGCGGGAGCCGGCGACCAGCGCGCCGAGGTCGAGGGTGTAGAGGTGCTTGTCCTTGAGGGTCTCGGGCACCTCGCCCTTGACGATGGCCTGGGCGAGGCCCTCGACGACGGCGGTCTTGCCGACGCCGGGCTCACCGATCAGGACCGGGTTGTTCTTCGTACGGCGGGACAGCACCTGCATGACCCGCTCGATCTCCTTCTCGCGCCCGATGACCGGGTCGAGCTTGGACTCACGAGCGGCCTGGGTGAGGTTCCGGCCGAACTGGTCGAGGACCAGGGACGTCGAGGGCGTGCCCTCGGCAGGCCCGCCGGCGGTGGCGGTCTCCTTGCCCTGGTAGCCGGAGAGCAGCTGGATGACCTGCTGCCGCACCCGGTTGAGATCTGCGCCCAGCTTGACCAGGACCTGGGCGGCGACGCCCTCGCCCTCACGGATCAGGCCGAGCAGGATGTGCTCCGTGCCGATGTAGTTGTGGCCCAGCTGAAGGGCCTCGCGGAGCGACAGCTCCAGGACCTTCTTGGCACGGGGGGTGAAGGGGATGTGCCCGGACGGGGCCTGCTGGCCCTGGCCGATGATCTCCTCCACCTGCTGGCGGACCGCCTCGAGCGAAATCCCGAGGCTCTCAAGGGCCTTGGCGGCGACACCCTCACCCTCGTGGATCAGGCCCAGGAGGATGTGCTCGGTGCCGATGTAGTTGTGGTTGAGCATCCGGGCTTCTTCCTGAGCCAGGACGACAACCCGCCGCGCGCGGTCGGTGAACCTCTCGAACATCGTTAATCGCTCCTCAGAGCGGTCAGGCAGTGGGGGGAACTTCCCCTCCCTGTCCTTCCGCAGCTTAGTCCCGCAAGCGGGGACCGCTCATTCCAACTGCCGACACCGTCGATGGCCTCCTGACCCCGCTAACGCCGACATCTGCTCCAACCCGATGGTGCGAGACGATGTTCCCGCAGGCCAGGTGGTTACCCTCACCATCAGTACGCCGATGGCGAACGTGAGACCCACTGTCCTGCGTGTCGCCCCCTCCCACTAGGGATGTCTTACCCGCTGGGACTGACACTCCATGCCGCGCCCCCCGGTTCCCTCCGCTACGGGCGAACAACCTTGCGCCACCCCACACCCCCGCGCGCCCCCGTTTCCAGCACTCTGCGCATACGCCAGGACACCCAGCGTAACCCGCACGTCCATTCGGCGGTTGCACTTGGCATGTTCGGCACCCGCCTCTCGACCACCACGAACTCCGCCACGATCCCCTTCCCCCGTCGGCCGCTCGATCCGAGCGATCAGGTCCGCCGGTGGTACGAGAACGAACTGGGGTGGCCGGTGGTGCCCGGGCCGCCGGGATTCCCCCTGAGCCTTCGCGTGGGTCTGCGCTTCGACGTCCTGGACGTCCCCGCCGAGGCGGGGAGCGCGGCACTGCGCCATCTGGCGCCCCGCTCCCCGGTGGCCGTCCGGGGCGAGCGGATGCTGCTGCTCATGTCCGCGGGCAGCGCCCAGGAGGTGCCGGGGGTCATGGACTGGCTGGACTGGGGCACGCTGCCCCTGGACCTGGCGACGCTCGGCGAGGGCGACCTCATGGAGGCGCCCCTGCCACCGGAGCAGGGGCCGGTCATGACCGTACGGCCTCTCGATACGCGATCGACGGAGGCCGTACGACGTCCTGGCGTGCCGGAGCCCGGTGAGGCGCGGCCGCTTCCCCTGGGCCGCTCCGACGCCGTGCAGGGGGCCGCCGTGTGGCTGCGACCCCCCGAGCCTGGGGGCGAGGTCGAGGCCTCGCTGCCGACACTGTCGGCCATGGGGGGCGGTGGGGGCGCCCCCGATCTGGTGCGGATTCTGGCCACGGTGGCAACGCAATGCCACCGCCTGCGACTGCGACGCGGATGCGCCCAGCCTTTCGCCGTCCGTGGATAAGGCGTTGCCCTCGGATCAGGCGTTGACCTCTGATCAGGCGTTCGCCTTCTCGTAGGCCTCGCGAATGGACGCCGGGACGCGGCCGCGGTCGTTGACCTCGTAACCGTTCTCCTTCGCCCACGCGCGGATCTGCGCGGTGTCCTGGCTGCCACCGGAAGCGGCGCGCGCCTTTCCACGCCCGCCCGAAGCGCGGCCTCCGGTACGACGACCGCCCTTCACGTAAGGGTCGAGAAGGCCACGGAGCTTGTCCGCATTGGCAGTCGTGAGATCGATCTCGTACGTCTTGCCGTCCAGCGCGAACGTCACGGTCTCGTCCGCCTCGCCGCCGTCGAGGTCGTCGACAAGAAGGACCTGAACCTTCTGTGCCACCGGATTTCCTTTCATCGATAACTTGAGGGCCGGGGGTCTGCGGCGTCCGCCGTTTCGCCGTCCCCTGTTATATGCAGTACTGCAGTACGTCGGAAAGCAAACCGCTTTTGCTGGAAAAACACAAACCCCCGGGAGAGACCCACAGGCCGACCGCGGTCCGGAAACATGCGCGTTTCGGACATAGGGCACCTGGGCAGGGTCGGCCGCCGGAATAGCGGGCGGCGATCACAGATGCAGAAGCATCCGGCTGTTGCCCAAGGTGTTCGGTTTCACTCGTTCGAGACCGAGGAACTCCGCCACGCCCTCGTCATAGGAACGCAGCAGCTCCGCGTAGACATCGGTGTCCACCGGCGTCTCGCCGATCTCGACGAAGCCGTGCTTGCCGAAGAAGTCCACTTCGAAGGTCAGGCAGAAAACCCGGCGAACGCCGAGCCAGCGCGCGGTGTGCAGCAACTTCTCCAGCAACTGATGGCCGACGCCGGCGCCCTTCAGGCCGGGCTTCACCGCCAGAGTGCGGACTTCCGCCAGGTCTTCCCACATCACGTGCAGGGCGCCGCAGCCGACGACCTCGCCGTTGTCGTCACGTTCGGCGACCCAGAACTCCTGGATGTCCTCGTAAAGCGTCACCGTGGCTTTGTCGAGCAGGATGCGACGCTGGACGTACTCGTCAAGGAGACGACGCACCGCCTCGACATCGCTGGTGCGGGCCCGCCGGACGGTGATGGCTTTTGCGGTGACTTCTGGGCTCTCCGCCGAGGAGCTCTCGGCCGAGTGGCTCTCTGCTGACATGAGCGGACGCTATCGCCCGTCGGGCCCCTGCGCCGCGCCGGGGTTCTCACTGCCGGTATCGGCACGGGTATCCGGGCTGGTATCGCCGCTGGTATCGCCGCTGGCATGGGGGGCTGTATCGGTGCCGGTATCTGTGCTGCGGGTATCGGTAGCGGGGGTATCGGTGCCGCCCGTATCGGTGCCGCCCGTATCGGCGCTCTCGGTATCGGCGCTCGTAACGCGGCGCGTATCGGGCGGCTGTGCGGGTTCGGGTGTTTCCGGGCCCTGGACGATGCGTACGGCGTCCCGCAGGGCCGTGCGCTGTTCCTCGCTCATCATGCCGAAGAAGGCGACGAGTGCGGCTGCGGGGTTGTCGCTCTGCGACCAGGCGTCGTTCATCAGGGCGGCGGCGTAGGCGGCTCGTGTGGAGACGGCCTCATATCGATAGGCCCGGCCTTCCGCTTCGCGGCGTACCCAGCCCTTCTGATGGAGATTGTCCAAAACGGTCATCACCGTGGTGTACGCGATGGACCGTTCCTGCTGGAGATCTTCCAGGACTTCTCGAACGGTCACCGGGCGGTTCCACTTCCACACCCGCGTCATGACCGCGTCTTCGAGTTCTCCCAAGGGGCGAGGCACAGCTCAGCACAATAGTGGGAGATACCGATGTTTGCGTGCCGAGCGTGCGCTTCAGCTAGCAAACGGGAACAAAAAGGGCGTACGACTCGGAAAGCGCTGGGCTCGGAGTCGTACGCCGTTGACGCGTCGGCGCCCGGATTCAGGCGCCGGGTTCAGGCTTCCGGGTTCGCGGGGGCCTGGCGGGTGACCTCCACGCGCGCGAGGGCGGCGTCCACGGCCGCGTCCTCCTTGGCCTTGTTGGCTCCGCCCTGGGTCTTCACGATCACCCTGATCAGACCGATGAAGAACACGGCCATGACCGTCGGGGGGAGGAGTGCGGAGACGTAGTCCATGCGTCCAGGGTAGCCAGGGGGTGGGGCTCGGTCGGGGTGGGGGTTGGGGGGCCGTCAGCCTGCGGCGAGCTGCTGGGGCGGGGTTGTGGGGGGTGGGGTCGGTTTGCGGCGCGGGAAGACCTCGCCGGGGGTGGGGATGGGGCGCGTCGGCTTCGGGGCGGCGGGGGTGGGGCCGGGGGCGGGGGCGGGGCCTCGGCCGGGTGTGGGGGGTGCCGGCTTTTCGGCGGGCTTCTTCCGGGGCTGCTTGCCGGGTTCCTGGCCGGCATCCTGGGCGGGGACGCGGACCGCGGGGGTGGGCGAACCGTCGGAGAGGCCTCCAGGGAGGGCCTGGAAGCGCGTACGGGAGCCGGGGACGGTCGGGGTGACGCGGGGGGCCGGGGTGGCCGTACGGCGCGTGAGGCGGGCTCGTACGTCCTGCTCGGCGAGTGCCCGGCAGCGGCCGAGGAGGGTGGCCGCGGTGGGGTTGCCGCGCAGGGCCCGCAGGGCGGCGAGGTCGTCGGAGGTCGGGTGGTACCCGGCGCTCAGGGCCTCCTCGATCAGGGTGAGGTAGCCGACCGCGGAGCCGGGGAGGTCGGCGCGGCAGCGGGCGAGGTCGGCCACCAGGAAGGCGCGCATCCGGGCGCCCTCGCGCATGGCCTCGTCGAGGGACTCGGCGAGGCGGAGGCAGTCCTGGACGTCCTCGGCCGTGGCGGGGCTGGGGTGGAGGGCGAGGGCGAGAGCGCGGCGGAGCACACGCAGCTCCTCCACGCCGAACGCCATGCCGCCGCGGGATCCGTATGGCGTGGGCATGGGCCGACGATACGCGCTAATCAGACAAACGCGGCATAACGGGAGAGGGTGTGGCGTGCGGAGCCACTCGGGTGGTGGGGGTGCGCGTGTATGCCTGCGGCGGCCTGTTGCTGTGGGGTGGGGTGCGCGTAGCGCCTTGGGTTGTGTGGTGGGTCGGGGCCGTGCCGGGGGGTGTCCGTCCTCGGTCCGGTGCTGGACCTTGCGCTGGAGGTGCCGTCCCTTGACACCGGACTCTGCGGGCGGACACCCC
>NZ_JBIWIY010000033.1:0-40401 GCF_044764885.1 Streptomyces sp. NPDC093591 | reverse complement strand
GCCGGTGGCCGTTCATCTATGCGGGCACCATCCCGATGCCGGAGCAAACCCCCGGATCAGGTCGAACCCGTACACCATCTCCCTGGACGCAACCCTCGGCATGACCTGGCGCACCGTCAAGCAGTTCGCCGACGCCGCGACGCCAGAGGAACCGTTCACTTGCCAGTGGCAGAACCGGCCCTCAGTCCTCGATTACTACAAGCCCTACCTGGACGACCGCTGGAACGAGGGCTGCACCAACGCGTGGAAGCTGTGGGAGGAGATCGTGCCGCTCGGTTAGAAGGGCAGCTACCAGCGTGTTCGCGCCTACCTGCACGTCAAGCGCACCTCGCCTCGACCGGTGAGCGCCCGGCCGCCCTCGCCCCGGGCCGTCTCCGGATGGATCCTCCGGCACCCGGACACCCTCACCGAATCGGACCAGATCCAGCTCAAGGCCGTCCGGACACACTGCCCCGAACTGGACGCCCTCACGCGCCACGTCCGATCCTTTGCGAGCATGCTCACCGGCCGACAGGGAGAGCGTCTACCTGACTGGCTCGACGCCGTCCGGCAGGAGGACCTGCCCAGCCTCCATACGCTCGCCGCTGGCTTCGACCGGGACCGCGATGCTGTCATCGCCGGCCTCACCCTGCCTCGGAGCTCGGGCGTTGTCAAAGGCCATGTGAACCGGATCAAAATGCTCAAGCGCCAGATGTTTGGCCGCGCTGGCTTCTCGCTCCTGCGTAAGCGAGTTCCACTCGCTTCGTGAGGGCAGCTGCTGCGGTCAGACACCTCGACGGTTCTCGGCTCTGCGGATGGTCACCACGGACAAAACCGGGTCAGTAGGCGGCACCAGCTCTCCGGAGGAGACCTCTACAAGGTGCGCCGGAGCATCACCATGTTGCAAGGCGGTCACGTACTCGATGATCTGAGCGTGGGAGAGCACGGGCACTTTTTGGTGCAGGGTATGCATGGCATGCACCCTCCCGCGAGCGTCTGCCACCGCCCGGACCTCATCGTGCAGATCGTCCACTGCGGTCCGCGTGACCTGCCTTCGAATACGGACTCGGTAGTCCGCCTCCCACGCGTCCGTTACTGCGGAGACGACACCGATCTGGTGCAGGCTTCCGTCGACGCGGTCAACAAGGTACGGCCCATTCCCGGCCAGCGCGAAGTCTGGATTCCGAGTGCGCAGATACTCCTCAGATGTCCAGGAAACGATCCATACCAGCTCGTGCTGCTTTACATGCGAAACAGCCATGCGCATCGGGTCAAGCCCAACCGACAGCTCCCGCTGGTAGTCGTGTTCCAGCTCTTCCTCAACGATCTGAACCGCGGCATCTCGCTCAATCACTTTGTCAGCATCCCGTACGGCTCGGATGGCTTCCACCAGGTTTCCTGCTCGCTTCACGGCTTGGCAGACCACCGTTGACGTACGTGAACGGTGCCAACAGGTGCTGCTGATTCTCCGAGGGATGGGGTAGCGACGATCACTTACGGTGCCCCGCCACAGAAGTTGAGCCAGAACCGGAGAACGGGCAGCACTTCGGCAGCGGTTTGGGAGGCAGCCGAGCGCTGGTGAACGATTTCAGGTGTTCACGAGTTGCGGCAGTGCTGGGCATTTCCTGGCGGGCAGGCGCCCTGCCGCTCCCGGTCACGTGTCCGGGCTTTCGGAAGAGGCTTCAGGCCGGCAGGGAGGCGAGCCAGTCGGTCAGGAGCCGGTTGATCTCGGCGGGGCGTTCTTGCTGGAGCCAGTGGCCGCAGCCGTCGAGGATGTGGGAGGAGACCAGGGCGGGCAGGGTGGTGGGGTATGCCTTGATCGCATCGTCCATCCACGTGGTGGAGGCGTCCAGGCCGCCACCGATGAACAGGGATGGCTGGGTGATGGGGGCGCCGTCGAAGTCGGCGAGATCTTCCCAGTCCCGGTCCATGTTCCGGTAGCGGTTGAGCGCCCCGCTCATGCCGGTCCGCTCGAACTCCCCGGTGTAGACGTCCAGGTCGTTCTCGCTGAGCCAGATGGGCAGCCGGCCGGTGGGGAAGCGGTCGCGCAGCCTCCCGCCTCGGCTGACGAAGTGCGGGCCAGGTGCGTTGGGCGCGGGCATGGTGTCGGCGGACAGGGCGGCGTAGAAGCCGGCGAGCCAGCCGCGCACGTCGGGCTCGATCTCGGCCTCGGCCCGGCCGGGTTCCTGGAAGTAGGAGACGTAGAACTCCTCGTTGCCGCCCAGCTGCGCGAAGACCTTGCTGGGCCGCGGCCCGCCGCGCGGGGCGTAGGGGACGCTGAGCATCCCCACCGCGCGGAAGACGTCCGGCCTGACCAGGGCGGAGTTGGCGGCAATGGCCGACCCCCAGTCGTGGCCGACGATCACCGCGGACTGTTCGCCCAGGGCGTGCACCACGGCGGCGTTGTCCTCCACCAGCTCCAGCATCCGGTATGCCTCGGTGTCGCCGGGCTTGGAGGAACGGCCGTAGCCGCGGACATCGATGGCGGCCGCGCGGTACCCGGCTGCGGCCAGGACCGGCAACTGGTGGCGCCAGGAGTACCAGGATTCCGGGAAGCCGTGCACGAGCAGCACCAGCGGCCCGGCGCCTTGCTCCACCAAGTGGATCCGGCCTGCGGGCGAGGAGACCAGCCGGTGAGTGACTGCCGTGGCCTGCTTCGACATGACTGCTCCAAGATCCTCGATCTGCCATGCGCCGAGATCGGTACCGATCATGCGGGTAACGGCGCGGGCGTGGCGAGTCTTGTTGCCGGTTCGGCAAAGCGGTTCTGGGCGGTCTGCCTCAGCGTTCCGATGTTCCTCACGGTCCCGGGACCGTGAGGGCCGGACGGGTGCCTCCCGTTCTCGTGAACGTCGACGGCGTCCGGTACCAGCTGCCTGCCCGGGGGGTGAACAACTGCACCAGCTCGGTTCCACCAGCGTGACGTTCAGCGTCTGGCGGCTGCCCCACCCGGCGCAGAACGACCAGCCCGTCTAGGGATGGCCGCGCCGGGCCCCGGTGAGCAGGCCGGCGAACGTGCTGCCGGCCGCCTGGGCGAGGTTGGTGGTACGGCCGGTGTACTGAAGGCGCCCGTGATCGTCGTCGTACCTGCCGGGCAGCAGGCTGCGGGGGTGCGGCCACCGGGCCGGTGACCGCACCGGCGATCGCGTCGGTCGTCTCGCGCGCCTTGTACGTCACCAGCCCCTGACCGACGGCTCGTAGACGCCGTCCAGCCGCTTATGGACCACCCCTTCCATGCCGACCGGCGCCCACGGCAGCCACTCACGGACGACGCCGGCCTCGGTGGTCGATGGGCACAGCGCCGCCGCGCCGACACCCTTCGCGCGGCGGACACCGGCTCCGGCGCGGCCCTGCGCCGCCGGTACGTCCACCGGGTCGTGTCCGTCCCCGGCAGCCGTACGACATCGAACGCCACGAAGTGCGCCGGCCACTCCTGCGCCGCCCGCCCCGCCCCGGCACCGCGCTGGGCAAGCCGGTTCTGCAACCGCTCGAACGCGAGCCGGCCCGCGGCGTCCCGTACGGCAGCTGCACGGTCTGGGCCCCGGCCTCCGAAAACGCCGGCCCCGTCTCGGTGCCGCGCCTGGAGCGCAGCACCACCCGGCCCGCCTCGACGCAGACCAGGGCCCTGAACCCGTCCTTCTGCAGACTTTGATGTGTCTGATGAGATGTCAGCTCGCTGTCTGGGCCACTTCGAAACCGGCGCATGATCGGCGAGCAGCTCAGCATCACCGAGGCCCGCCACCGCTTGGCCCGGCGGATCTTCTTCGGCCGGCGCGGCGAACTGCGCCGGCACTACCGCCAGGACATGGAGAAACCAGCTCCTTTTCCGCCCCGCGCGGGTCGGCCGCCGACTGCTGCGCCAGCCGTCGGCCGGTGAGGACGCCGGCCAGGCGTAGCGGAGCGTTGCCCAGGGCAGAACAGTTCACGTTCCGTAGCGGCCCTGGTGCGCGCGTGAGAGGGCGGCGGCGCCCTGGCAGGCGAGGGTGGCGGCGTCGTCTGCGTACTGGGGGATGTCGTCGGGCCATTTCGAGGTCGGCTGGAGGATCAGCAGCGAGACGGCGCCGTGCAGGCACGCGCAGATGGCCCGGGTCAGCGCCGTCACATCGCCGTGGAGCACGCCGGCGTCGGCGCATCGCTGCACCGTTTCCCGCAGGAATCGGAAGCAGGCGTCGGCGACCTGCTCAGTGGCGGCTGTCGCGGGTCCCGTGGCGACCAGGCGGTAGCGCAGGGGATGGTCGAGCCCGAACCTGATGTAGGCGACACTGCGCTGGTGGAGTTCGGCGAGCGGGTCGGTGGTCTGGGCGCTGACGTTCTGCATCCGGCGGCCGAGCTCGTCCCAGACCCCGAGGCACACGGTGTGCAGCAGTTCCAGTCTGTTGTCGAAGTGCAGATACACCGAGGGGGTGCTGACCCCGACAGCCTGTGCCACCGCGCGGATGGTCACGCCGTCCTCGCCGGCGTCGTCGAGCAGCGTGCCGGCCGCTTCGATGAGCTCGTCCCTGAGCCGGCCGCCGTGCCCTCGCTTGGCGCGACTGCGCCGGCGGCCTTCGGTTGTGCCGGCGCGGCCGTCGGCCGTGGTCTGGCCGGGTCCCTTGGTCATGGCGCCTCCGGATAGTCATGGCGCCTTTGGAGGGCGACGAGTTGGGTGACGCGGGCGCACAACCGGTCCTTGTCATCCCTGATGTCGATTTCCACGGCGACCGTTGACCTGCCGACGTGCAGCGGGCGGGAGGTCGCGAAGGCGCCGGTGCCGTGTACGGGCCGCAGGAAGTGGGTGGTGGATTCCATGGTCGCGGGGACGGTGCCGGCGCTCCCGTTCAGCGTGGCGCACACGGCGCCGGCTACATCGGCCAGCCCCATCAGTGCCCCGCCGTGCATCGCGGCGCCGACGGTGGACTGCTCGGCAGTGTAGGCGAGTTGCGCGGTGACAGCGTCGGCCTTGAGGGCTCCGAAGCGTATCCCGAGCGTCCTGGCGAACGGCGCCAAGGTGTAGACGTCTTGCTCGGTGATGGTCATCGCGGCCCCTCAGGTTGTCACCGTTAAGTTAACGGTGACATGTTATGTGGGCGTCACGGGCCGTGTCCACGTCTGTCGCGCGAGGCCGCAGGGCTGTGCAGGTTTCCGGTGCCGATCACAGGCGTGCTGAGAGACGCCGAGCTGCCACTCGGATGAGACAGCTTCAAGTGTCAGGAGAACCGCCCAGTTTGGGCCCGCCCGCCCAACCCGGCCGCAGATCGGGCCTGGGCACCGGCGTGGTCGGCATCGGCTCCGGCAGCGTCCACGTCACACCGGATCCCTTCCACCGAGAACGTGTTGCCCGTGCGCGTCGCCTGGCGCAGGTGCAGTCCTGCGAGTCGGCCGAGGTCTTGCGCTGGCTGCGCGACGGTACAGACGAGGAACGCATCACCGCCTGGCAATGATGCAGGCGAGCCCTGAACTGCGGAACTTCGAAGCCGTCCTCGCCGCCATCACCCACCCGCGCAGCCCTGGCCGGCCAGCTCGCGGATGACCCGGACATGGGCAGGCCCTCGAGTCTTCCCGGCATCCTCACTGTGATGGTCGATGGCGAACTATTCGAGGACTGCCCCGATCTGGCCGTCGGCTACATCCGCGAGCCGGACCGGATCCAGATCCGGTCCGTGAACAGGGCTTCGGACGCTGAGCCCGCCGCGGACGCCCAGGACGAGGAGCCGGGGCACGAACATGAGGCGTCTGCCGAGCCTGCCGCCAACACGGTCACCGTACGGGAGGTGGCTGATGCCTGGCGGCGCGTCACCGGCTGGCTCCAGCGCAACGCCTCCGACTCCTACGCTGCGCTGCGCGCCGGCGCGAGCCCCGCCGCCATCGCCGCTCTGGAAGAGGACCTCGGCATTCGGATACCCGCCGAGCTGAGCGCCCTGTGGCTTCTGAGCGCGGGCGATGACGAGGCTAATGGCTGGGGATGCCTTCCGGGTAACAAAGCTCTGATGACTCTGGACGCCGTGGCCGCCGCCTACCGGCTGAAGACGGAGGCCCAAGCCGACGACGAAGCCCGCAACGCCGACCGGCCTGAAGACGAGCGGATCACGGTCTGGAAGGCCACGTGGATTCCGGTCGTCGCCTTGGGCCCGGCTGACAGCACCACTTGTGGGGGTCGACGATGAAGGAGTCGGCCTGCTCGATGCCGTCGTAGAGGTGTCGGACGGCGGGGGCGGCCAGGCCGGCGCCGCCGTATGCGCCGTCGACGTGCAGCCACCAGTCGTTCTCGCGGGCGACCTCACCGATGTCGGCGATGTCGTCGACGATGCCAAGGTTGGTCGAGTCGGCCGTGGCGACGACGGCGAAGACACCGTGACGCCGCTCCGGCGCAAGCCGCTCGACGGTGGCCCGCAGCGCGGTGCCGGTCATGCGGCCGCGCTCGTCGCCCGGTACGAGGACGGTGTCCACGTCCATGACCACGCGCAGGGCGTGGGTGACCGAGGAGTGCGTCTCCTCGGTCACGCAGACCGCCCAGCGCCGGGGCGTGCGGGATCGTCGCCTCCTGGCTGTTTCGCGGGCGGCGATCAGGGCGGACGGGGTCCCGACGGTGCCGCCCTGGACGAAGGTGCCCCCTGCGGTGTCCGGCAGGCCGGCCAGGTCGGCGATCCAGCGCAGTGCCTGGTTCTCGGCGAACGCGGCGCCCGCGACTTCGAGCCACGAACCGGCGTACACGCTCGACACGCCGACGAGCATGTCGAAGGCGGCCGCCAGTTTGGTCGGGGCACCGGGGATGAAGGAGAGGTAGCGCGGGTGGTCGACGGCGATGCAGGCCGGGGCCAGCACCTCGGTCCACAGCCGGACCGCCTCGGGGCCGCCCAGGCCCGCCGCGGTGATCGTCTTTCCGGCGGCGGCATCCAGTAGTTCCGGGGCGACCGTGCCGTTCAGCGGCACCTGGGAGGCCAGCCGCTCCACACTCAGCTGCGCCAGCTCCCGGACCGTCTCCTCGACAGCGGGCGTGAATTCATGCACGCGACATCCTCAAGGAGCGCGATCGGGCGGGAGGGGTGACGCATCCGGGCCCCGGGGACGGACGCGCAGAGGTGCACTGTTTCCCCTCCATGCCTCGCTGTCCCTGGGCACACCGACATTCCGCCACGACCGAATGTCCTCGTCCACCGCGTATTCCTGGACGCAACGTCCGCGATTCACGGACACCCGCCCTACCCTGGACGCACGGATCTGAGATGGCTGCGTGTCCTGGTCGAACTGGCCGACCACGGCACACTGCGGGCCGCCGCCGACGTCACCGGCTACAGCACCTCCGCCGTCTCCCAGCAGCTCGCCGCCCTCCAGCGCTCCTTCGGCGTCGTACTCGTCGAGCCTGTCGGCCGCACGCTCGCTCTCACCCCCGCCGGCCGGGCGTTCCTGCCCCACGCGCGCACCATCCTGGCCACGCTCGACACGGCCCGCGGCGACCTCGCTCCCCAGGGCCCGCTGACGGGCCGGGTCCGACTCGCCGGCTACGCCACCAGCCTCGCCCGCCATGTGATCCCCGCCGTCACCGTCCTGCGCGAGCAGCACCCCGGCCTGAGCATCGCCATGGAGGAACGCGAACCCGCCGAGGTGCGGGAACTGCTCTACCGGGACGAGATCGACATCGGCGTCGTCTACGACCTCAGCCTCGTCCCCCGCGGCTTGACGGCCACCGCCTACCACCAGGTGCCGATGGAGCTCGCCGTCGCCGCCGCGGACGACCGGACACCCGAGGAGATCATCGCCGACCCCGCGACGAACTGGATCGCCAACTCCCGCGCCGGCGACGACGACAGACTGATCCACCACGTGACCGCCCGCTACGACATCAGCCCCCGGATCGCCCACCACGTCGACAGCCTCGACCTCGTCCTTCACCTCATCGCCGCCGGCCTGGGCACCGCCCTTGTCGCCGCCGACGGCCCCCGCCGCCCCGACGTGCGCCACCTGCCCCTTCACGGCCTGGCCGGCACGCGGCGCAGCTATGCGCTCACCCGGCCGGGGCGCGAGAAATGGCACGCCACCGCGGCCGTCATCAGCGCTGTCGCCGCCTTTTCAGGCTGTGAGGACCCGCGCGCGAAGCTGCCACCAAGCGGCATGTAGCTTCGCGTGACGATCGTTGCGCATGGCTACTCGTGGACTATTTATCACCTGGTTCGCCGCTCGTTAACGGCACCAGCGCTCCGCTCGTCGCGATACCCGGGATCGCGGTCATGGCCGCATCTGTTCGCGCGAGCGGGAAGTGCCTGTTGCCAGGGGTGCTGGTGGTGATGGCCTGCTGCTGGGGACGGATGGACCTGGGGGCATGCCGGCCGACAGAACGCCGCCGATGTCCGGCATGACCCACGAGGCCCAGCGGCCCGCCCTGCCCTTCCCTCCGGAACGCCGGTATGCCGGTGGGCGCCCGGTCAGCTGTGCCGTGAGTCATGGTGTGCGGTCTCTGCCGCGCCCGCGGCGATGAGGTGGCCGGCCTCGGCCGCGATCTTCCGCAGCCAGATGTGGGCGGGGTCGCGCTCGTGCAGGGGGTGCCACCACAGTGATTCCACCAGCGGCCCCATCCCGAAGGGCAGGTCGACGACGTCCGTACCGCTGCCGGAGGGAGTCAGGCGGGCGGCGCGTTCGGGGAGCACGCCCACTCGGTCGGTGCCCGCGATGAGGTGGGGCACGGAGAGGAAGTTCTCGGTGGTGATCTCCACGCGCGGATCGATACCCCGGGCGTGCAGCATGTTCAGCGGCGCGACGGTCAGCCAGGGGGAGTGGTAGGGCAGCACCCACGGGCGTGCCGCGAGCTTCTCGGGGGTGGTCTGCGAAGGCGTAGCGGTGTCGGACGAGACGACACAGACCCAGCGGTCCTCGTACAGGTCGAGTGAGGGGAGTTCCGCCAGCAGGCCCTGCGGGAGCAGGATGCCGTCGACGGTGCGCAGGTGCTCCTGCCCGTGCCGGACGAGCTGCGGCGTGCTGTGCTGGAACCGCAGCCGCACGCCCGGCGCCGCATCGCCCACCAGCGCGGCCAGCGTCCGTCCGAAGACCGCCACATGAGCGTCGGTCCCCACCAGAGTGAACTCGTGCTCGGCGTGGGCGGGATCGAAGTCGGGGCGGGTCTGCAGAACCCGGTCCACCCAGCCGAGCGCCTGCGGCATCTGCTCGGACAGGCGCTCGGCCAGTGGGGTGAGCTCGTACGTGTTTCCCACGCGGGTGAGCAGTTCGTCGCCGTAGTGGCGGCGCAGCCGGGCCAGGGCGGTGCTCAGGGTGGGCTGGCTCAGACCGAGCCGCCGGGCCGCCCGGGTCACGCTGCGTTCCTGCAGCAGCACGTCCAACGACACCAGCAGGTTCAGGTCCAAGCCCATGGCGTCCGTCCTTCGCGCGGTGGGAGTCCGAGGGTATCGGTATCCCCAATGACCCCCATAGGGGATTCCGGATTCCCGATGCCCTGATGGGCGGTCAGAGTGGAGCACGCGGGCAGGCCGAGAATCTTCCGACGAGCCGCCGTCCAGGTCCTGCCCCGCCCATCCGGCTTCCTCATGCAAGGAGACGAGTGTGTCGTCGTTCCACGTCCTCATCACCGGCGGAGGCATCGGCGGGCTCTGCCTGGCCCAGGGCCTGCGCAAGGCCGGCATCAGCTGCGCCGTCTACGAAAGAGACCCGGCCGTCCTGGCCTCCGGCTACCGCCTGCACATGAACGGGGACGGCGGCCGGGCCCTGCGGCAGTGCCTGCCCGAGCCGCTGTACGAGCTGTACATGCAGACCTCCCGCACCACCCCGCGCCGCGAACTCCTGGTTGAACTGGACCACCTCGGCAACGAGTTGGGCACCCGCCCCCACATCGGCCCGCCCAACGACCCCGAACGACCCCACACGGCGGTCAACCGGCGCACCCTGCGCCAGATCATGGCGGCGGGCCTCGAAGACATCCTCCACTTCGGCCGCACCGCCACCGGCTGCGAAGCGGACGACGCGGCGGGTTCCGACGGAGGTGGCGGCGTACGGCTGCTGTTCGAGGACGGCTCGTCCGTCACCGGCGATGTCCTGGTGGCCGCCGACGGCATCAACTCCGTCATCCGTACACAGCTCCTGCCCGACGTGCCGGTCGTCGACACCGGCATGCGCTGCCTGTACGCGTTCGCACCGCTCACCGACGACCTCGCGGCCGTGCTCCCCGACGCCGTGTACGACGGGTTCACCCTGGCTTCCGGCCCGAACGGCGCCCTGTTCGCCTACGGCGTCTTCCAGCCCCGTCGGCCGGTCGCCGTCGCCGTCGCCGACCTGGCACCCGGCGCGGCCGTCGACCCGGTCGCCCCCTATGTCATGGCCGCCCTCTACACCCCGGTCGACAGCGGACTCGTCCCGGGCGACGAGGAGCTGCGGACTGCCTCGGCCCCCGCCCGGCACGACCTGATGCGGGCGGCCGTCCGTGGCTGGCACCCCGGCCTGGTGGCGCTGACCGACCAGGTCGACCCGTCGTCGATCCGGCCGGTGTCCGTACGCCGCCTGGAGCCGGCCGAGCCCTGGCCCACCAGCCGGGTCACCTTCCTCGGCGACGCCATCCACGCCATGCCGCCCACCTTCGGCGCCGGTGCCAACACCGCCCTGCGGGACGCCGCGTCCCTGACCGGAGCGCTGAGCGGCGTCGTCCACGACGGGGTGCCGCTGCTGGAGGCGATCGCGGCTTATGAGGCGGACATGCGTGCCGAGGTGTTCCCCATCCTGCGGGCCGCCGCCGACCCCCGCGCCACCGATCCCGACTTCCTGCCCGACGACCTGACGGTCGCCGGGCACTGACAGGCCATCACCCCTCGTACCCCCTGACACCCGTACCCACAGCGAGGAGACGATCATGATCGACGAAGACATCGAGTTCGCCCTGCCCGGCGGCCCGACGCTGCGCGGCAAGTTCTTCAAGCCCGAGAACAGCCTCGTCAGCGCCTCTCCCCTGCCGGTCGCCATTCTGCAGAGCGGCCTGGGCGGCCCCGCCGAGTCCCTCTACCCCTCGGCCCGGGGCTTCACCGACGCCGGCCTCGCCTGCCTGCTCTACGACCACCGCAACACCGGCTACAGCGACGGCGAGCCGCGCCAGTTCTTCGACCCCTGGCAGCAGTGCCGCGACCTGCGGCACGTCATCACCCACCTGACCCTGCGCGACGACATCGACGCCGACCGCATCGGCCTGTGGGGGATCAGCATCGGCGGCGCCAACTCCCTGTTCACCGCCGCCATGGACCAGCGGGTCAGGGCCGTCGTCAGCGTCATCCCGCCGGTCAGCGGCTGGTCCGCGCGGGGACTCCAGCCGGCCGGCACCCTCGCCGAACTCGACGAGCTCATCCCGGCCGACCGCCAGGCCCAGCTGCGCGGCGAACCGGCCGCCACGATCAGCCTGCACGGCACCCCCGAACCCGGCCGCCCGGTCATGTTCAGCGACCAGGAGGGGATCGAGTTCGTCGAGAACATGATCCACGGTCTGCCGAGCTTCCGGAACGAGATCACCGTCTCCACCCTCGACCACCTCTACGAGATGGAGGTACGGGCCTACGCCGAACGCATCGCCCAGCCCACCCTGATGGTCCTCGCCGCCCAGGACACCGTGGCCCCTGTGGAGGAGGCCCGTGAGATGTACGACCGGATCCCCGAGCCGAAGGACGTGATGGAGTACCCCGGCCAGCACTACGAGATCCTCTCCCACCACTTCGAGGAGATCATCAGCCGCACCGCCCAGTGGCTCGCCAAGGCCCTGGACCGCTGATCCCCGTCACGGCCGGTCTCGCCGCCGCACGGCCGACCGACCGGTCGCACGGACGTGTCGAACGACGATCGCTCCCTCGGCCCACCACCTCGGAGTCGCCCCATGCCCGAGTCCCTCGCCCGTGTGGCCACCGGCGCCGCACCTCGCTACGCCAAGCAGTTCGCCTCGCACTTCGGCCGGAAGATCCCGGTCGAGGAGACACCCGACGGCGGCCACCGCCTGACCTCCGACAAGACCGACGTCGTACTCCATCCCGCCGACGACCACCTGCTCGTGGAGGTCACCGCCCCGACTCGCCGACGCTCACCGCCGTCCAGGACGTGGTGGGCGGCCATCTCGAACGCTTCGGCCGTCGCAACGAGCTGACCGTTGCATGGGCGGAACCCGTACAGGACTGACGACAACCGGCCCTCGCACTGCTCCACATCCCCAACCCTCAGCCACACCGTCTGAGCTCCCCCCACACACCAAAACCAGGAGACCTTATCGGCGTCCCTGCCCCTGCACGTCCATTCGGCCGTCTGAGAGGGAACCCGGCGATGTCCCAAACGAGCTGGAGGCGTCATCGCCCGCGCGAAGGGCGAGCCAGTCCATGTCGAGACGATCGTGATCCTCCGCATCGAGGGCGCACAGGCAGCCATCACTGTCGACGACGGCAAACGACCCCTTCGTGAGGTCCTATCTGCCATTCCGTGAAGCCTCAGCTTGGTGACTCCAGCCGAATCCACCACCCGGCGTAGCCATCACGGAAGAGCGGTCACAACCACCTGGAGTGCTCAGTCACAATTACTGTGACTGAGCACTCCACCTGGCGGGACTCGTCAACTGAAGCGCTCAATTAGAGAGCTCCCGACCAGCCAACAGCGAGTCAAGGCGTCGCCGCGCGGAAGAGAGCGAGGAGGGCCTGAGACGGCGCAGTGTCTGCATCGAAGAACTGCGTGGCCAGCGAGGGCGGGACGGCTGTTCCGTGCATCCGGATCTCGTGGCAGCTGAAGCAGAACGCCGCCTCAAAGAGGGCCAGATCGAGGGAGTCCTCATACGCGCGAATGCTCCAGCCCGGCGAGAAGCCACAGCGGTGCTGTTCGCCGCTGGGCAGTGTCCCGATCAGGGTCAGGGCGTCGGCTGCTTCGTTCCCAGCCCAATAGGCGACCGCCGTGCCGGGGTATGGGGCGCCCCGTTTGACCGGGAGGGCGGAGACCCGTACGACCTCGATCAACACGGTAGCGGCCACAGCTTCGGCGGGGATCTGCATGAGAAGAGTCTCCCTGCCGAATTTGCGTAGGCATCGCGTTCGATGAGACTGATCGGCATGCAGTCAGCGCACGCACTCACCCACTGGGACAGCCCTTTCGTCAACTTCCGCCACTTCGACTTTGAGGACGGCCGGGGGCACGGATACCGATGGGTGCACGTCAAGCGCTTCCACTTGCCGACGGACGCCTCCACTGACCGCGACCTGCTCTCCGCTCTCATCGCGCACCCTGAGTTCCGTGACACCTATGACGGCGCCGGTCTCTGGCTCGAACCACGGCACGGCCAGTGGTGGTCGGATCGCATCACACCGGACACCTATGCGGTCGCCGACGAAGCGATTGCGAGGGATGTGATCGACACATGGGCCACTCGCGGAGCCGATCTCCCCGCCGCTCTGGAGACACGGCTGCACGAGGTGGTCTACCAGCCGATTCGCCAAGCAACGAGCCGGTACACGCTGGGCGCCCTGCCCGACGACGCCCATCATGACTACGGCCCCATCCACACCGAGTTCCACGAGCTCGTCCTCATTGATCGCAGCCTCGGCGTCCTGGCCCTCGTAGTCGCCGCCGACGACTGAAGGCCGAGGTTTCCGCTTGGCCTGCTGTGACGCTCAAGAGTGCGCCGCACGGACGACAACCCCGGCTTCTGCCGCCACGTCGGCTGCCAGATCGTGTGCAGCCCCGACGTCGCCGACGAGATCGCCGGGCGGCTGCGCGAGGCCATCGGCGAGATCCTCAACGACTACACCGACGACGACGCGCGGCATGCGTCGGCGCTGAGCGGGAACATGATGCTCAGCCTCGGCAGCCTGCGAGCCGCCTCTTCTTCATCCCGAACATTCCAGCGTTTCCCGGCCAGGCCCTGGCTGACTGCGTGCTCGCCCCGCTGGGTCTGCACAGCCGCATAAAATGCATCCCCGCACTCGTCGGGATCCCCAGTCACAAGCCCATGGGCTTCCAACGCCACATAGTCGAGCGATTCCCACCCGGGCCAGTCATCACCCCAGGTCCTCCAAGTTCGCCCCGCCAGGCGCAGGACCTCAGGAGTGTCAGCCAGAGCATCAGGGTCGAGCACCGCTCGCCCGAAAGCGTCTTGGCCCAGCCCAACCATCCAGAGGCCGAAGTAGCAGAAGTCGTCATCCGAACACCGGCCGCCGAAGATCCGCTCCGCTGCAGCCACCAGCTCCCAGGTGAAAGCCTGACGGGTCACCTGGTCCAGGCACATCTGGAACTCAACGATCTCTCCCAGCGGCCTGCGCGACAAATCAGAACGAAGCCATGCAAGTCGCGCATTCCTGCCCTCTGCCTGGCGGCGACACGTCTCTACAAGTTCCCAGAACGTTTCAAGATTCACGAAGAGCACCCTGCCAGGCACCGCTGACAACGGACCGGCCGCCCCGGCGCCCTCACCACTTCTGCGAAAGCCAGATCGTTTGAGGCCGCCACCGGCTTGCAGTCCCAGAAGATCTGGCACCTGTGCAGGTCAGCTTCACGCCAACTGCCACCTGCGCTGCGACAGGACACAGGTCGAAGCGCTCACCCTTGAGGCTGACGAAGTGCCCAGTCGCGGTCGCCCGGCGTCGGCTCGGTTCGCCAACGAGCCCGTAGGACTCCGTCGTTGTCGGGCATGACAGCAGTGCACAGAGGCACAGATTCACCCGCGTATACAGACAGGAGCGCGGCGGCATGAGCACGGGATATCCGGGCGGCCAGTTCGGGGAACTCGTCCTCTTCGGCGATGGCGCTGCGGATGTTGCCGTCGTCGTCCTGCCACACGCCTTCAACGAGGCCATCAGCGGGCAGGGCTCTCAGGACGGCGTCGATGTCGGTGGACAGGGGCGGCCAGACGGCGAGACGGGCCCGGGGAGCCAGTCCAGCGCGAACGGGGTCGATGGTGTCGCTGGTGAGGTGGTGCCATCGTGAGGCACCTTCGAGATACGTCTCTTCCAGAATTCCTGCTTGGCCGGTGACGACTGCCCTGTGCAGGTCGGCCCAGAAGTCGTCATCGCCGGGACGCTGGATGACCTGATCTTCCTCCTCGGCCTCGAAGGCGTACGGGGAGGCGTCCAGGCGTTCTGGGAAGAGTCCGAGTTCCCGGGTGCGGGCCAACGCTTCCTCGCAAGGCCGACTGCTGCTGATGTAGAGGTACTGGTCCCATCCCACATGGACCGCGAACGCGCCTTCCGCCTCCAGCCGGCACCAGGCTCCGTTGTCGCGCAACATGGCGCGCACCAGCTGCAGCCCGATTTCGAGCGGTACTTCTGCCCCGTCGTGAAAACCGGTAGGGCCGCCAGGGAAGATCCCGTCCAACCCAAAGCCGTCCACCGGAGGCTCCACACCGAAGTGCGCCAAGGACGGGACCTGTGGTTCACGTACGGCCAGGTGATCGACGCCGCTGTCCCCGGCGAAGGCCGCGACCGCCTGAAGATAAGACGCCTCGACCTCGCCGTGATCGCTGACGGTGTCCTCACTGCCGGTGTAATGCCCGTGTTCGTCACGGTCGGCAGGGTCGTACTTGGTGACGCGGTAGACGTAGGGGAGCTGCACCGCCCCATCATCCAGCACGCTTGTGTCGCCCCACGAGGAAATGCCATGGGAGGTGAGACAGAGTCGTAGGGCAACATCCTGAGACAGATCAGGAACCTGCTCGTCAGCGCAATGCTCTATGACACGAGCCGCAAGGTCCTACATCATCTTGTGGGATCTCGGATTCCGTGTCGGAATCTCACGGTCAAGGTCGGATCGCCGTCGGATCCGATGCCAGCCGTGAGACAGCCCAGGTGTCAGAGGTCGACCTTGGTCAATGCCGTCAGCAGCGGACGCTGGTGGTAGGCGGCTTTGAATCGTTCGAGACAGTCGGCGAAGTCCGAGCCGGCTCGTTGATGCAGCTCTTTGAGTTCGGCCAGCATTTCGGCGGCCCGAGTGTATCTGGCGTAGTCGGACCGTCGGTCGATGGTGAGTTCGGCTGCCCGTAGCAGGATCGGGATCGCGTCGGCCGGATGCTGGCGTGCCCGCGCACGCCCGATGTGCGCCAGCTCACGGCCATCGAGATCGTATGCCCGCGCCACCTCCCAGGCTTGGTCGACGTCGCCGACAGCGAACAGGAGGTGGACCAGCGATGCGGCGGCGTCGGGGCCATACCGCGCCGCCTGGTCGCGTAGGTGAGCGAAGGCGCGGTTTCTCGCGTACTCCACGGCGTTCAGGGGTTCGGCGGCAGCCAGCAGCGCACGATAGTGGCGCTCTCGCAGCTGAAAGTAGCCTTGATGGGGAACGCTTTCGAAGATGTTCCAGCGGATCCTTGCCGCGTCCCGGTGTCGACCATGCAGCTCATACAGCTCGGCGAGCAATCCGTCGTCCCCACCGCCTCTTTGCTCAAATGCTTCCAGACAGGAGAGGGCCCGGTTTTTCGCGTACTCCACCGCATTCAGGGGTTCGGCAGCGGCCAGCAGCGCACGATAGGTGTGTGGGCGGGGGAAGCTTTCGAAGATGTTCCAGCGGATCCTTGCCGCATCTCGGTCTCGACCGCGCAGCTCATACAGCTCGGCGAGCTCGACGTCGCCCTGGTAGTTCCCCCGCTGCAGGCCCTCCAGCCAGGAGATGGCTTTGCCGACCCGTCCCGCCGAACGTAGCGCCTGGGCGATCGACACGTCACTACCATGAGTTGGATTCTCGGCGTAGAAAGCGCTCAGGACCTCGACATCCGGCTCAAACGCCAGCAGGAATTGTTCGCGGATGTAGGCGATCGCACCATGGCTGTTCACCGGCTCATCGTCATCGATGTCCTCGGGCGGCAGGTTCCGGTGTATCTCGTCCAACCGCCGCCGATACGTGGCCACCCCCCGGGTTCCGAGCGCTTCGACCAGGTCGGCGACTTCAACGAAGAAGTGCTGGGTCTCCTCCAACTGAAGATCGAGGACCCAGCCGGCTAGTTCGTCGGGGTCCATCGCCTCGCCCACACATGCCTGGACAAGGCCCGCGGTGGTCCGCTCCGCAACGTCCAGGAACACCTGACGGTCCTCCTGGGTGTCGAAATCTGCCCGATTGTGCCCCAGGCGCCGCAGCAGTCGTTGATACAGCGGCCTGGTTACCGCCGGGTGGTCGATGGTGACCTGCTCCAAAGTGAGCAGAAGGTCCTCCGCGTCATCCGCCCAGCAGTCCAGGTTGGCGCTGCGCAGCATCGCCCCGCCGAGCGCGTCCACCCGGGAGAGCAGCGCTCCCGTATCCGGTGGTGGGCTTGTCACGTCCACAGCCATCACCGCAGCAGCCACGCAGTGCTCACAGAAGGCACCGTCCCGCCCCACCGGGCAGGAACACTCACCGATCAGCAGGCCGTCGGCACCGGTCAACCGCACCTGATAGTCGTCGTCCCCCACCGTGGCCACTACATGATCCGCGAACACCTTCAGTGGACCGGTCTGCTCATACAGCTCAAGACCAAGCTGGTAGCGCTCGGTGTCAGCACGTGCCACCACGTCGTCATTGGTGAACCAGACCACTCGCATATCCAACCAGCTCGGGCAGCCGCAGGCTGCGACTACTCGGTTTTGATTGGCCAGGGGACTGCTGCAGAGTTCGGTGACACCTGACCTGGCTTGCTGAGAGGCGGCCTGGAAGGATGTTGCAGTGCCCAAGCCGTATCCGAAGGAGTTCCGCGAGGACGTCGTGCGGGTCGCACGTAACCGCGAGCCCGGCGTCACGCTGGAACAGATCGCCGCCGACTTCGGGGTCCACCCGATCCCGCTGTCGAAGTGGCTGCGCCGCGCTGACATCGACGAGGGCGCCAGGCCCGCAACGGCGTCGGGTGAGTCGGCCGAACTGCGCGAGGCACGCAAACGGATCCGGCTGCTGGAGCAGGAGAACGAGGTGCTCAGGAGGGCGGCGGCGTATCTGTCGCAGGCGAACCTGCCGGCAAAATGATGTACCCGCTCGTCCGCGAGCTGGCTGCCGCCGACGCCCCTTACCGGGTGCCGGTAGGGGTGACGTGCCGGGTGCTGGGGCTGGCCCGCCAGCCCTACTACCGGTGGCTGGCCTGCCCGGTCACTGATGCCGAACTGGCCGAGGCATACCGGGCCAATGCACTGTTCGACGCGCACCGCGACGACCCGGGGAGTTCGGCCACCGCTTCCTTGTCGACGAGGCCCACGCCGCGGGCGAGGTGATGGCCGAGCGGACCGCCTGGCGGATCTGCCGGGACAACGGCTGGTGGAGCGCGTTTGGAAAGCGAAGCGGTCGCGGCAGGAACGCCAAGGCCGGGCCGCCGGTCCACGACGATCGAGTGCGGCGCATCTTCACCGCCGACGCCCCGAACCGGCTGTGGCTCACTGACATCACCGAGCACCCAACCGGCGAGGGGGAAGCTGTACCTGTGCGCGGTGAAGGACGTGTTCTCGGGCCGCATCGTGGGCTATTCCATCGACGACCGGATGCAGTCCCGCCTCGCGGTCACCGCTCTGCAATCCGCCGTCGCCCGCCGCGGCCAGGTGGCCGGGTGCATTGTGCATTCGGATCGCGGCTCTCAGTTCCGGTCACGGAAGTTCGTGTCCGCTCTCGTCCGGCACGACCTGGTCGGCTCGATGGGCAGGGTCGGGGCGGCCGGCGACAACGCGGCCATGGAGAGCTTCTTTGCACTGCTGCAGAAGAACGTCCTGGACCGTCAAGTCTGCGCCACCCGGCAGGACTTGCGGACCGCGATCGTGACCTGGATTGAACGCACCTACCACCGACGCCAGAGACGCCTGTCCCGATTGACCCCCGTCGAGTACGAGACCATCATGACCCCACCCGCAGCCCTGGCTGCATAACTCCGCTGTCACCTGATCACGCAGCAGTCCCCGTCCCTGGAACGTAAGGCCAACTAGCGGGGTTGTGACCGCGCTTGTGTGAAAGCTACGGCCGATGAGCCTCGGCCGTGTCGTCGAAGGATGTGGCCGCAACCAGCATTCCGAGACCCCGTGGCACCGGAACGGCCCCCCTCGCCGCGGGCGACGGCCCCTTCAAAGTCCGGCGCCGCCAGTTTTACCCGACCACCTCGCCGTCGACGGCTGCGTGACCGGGACCTACTGCGGTCGGCCCGGCTGGTGGGCGGGCTGATCATTCCGTTCGGCGGCGGCCTGGGCAGGCAGTGGCAGCGTCCAGGTGTAGGCGTCCGGGTCGAAGGAGTCCAGGCGCTGGACGAGCCTGGCGGTCGACCAGGGCCAGCAGAAGGTGTTGATACCCGGGAGACCGAAGTAGTAGCCGGTGCCGCCGGCGTTGTAGACGGTGCCGCGTAGCGCCTCGTGCAGGGCCTGCTGGTGGGCTGTTTCGGCCTCGGGCTTGACATCCAACGAGGAGGCCCCGCTTGAGCGCAGGTGGTTGAGGGCGGTGGTGACGTAGCGGAGTTGGGCTTCGAGGACGGTGGGGACGGCGGTGGTGCCGGTGAGCAGATTTGGGCCGATGAGCAGGAAGAGGTTGGGGTATCCGCTGACGCTGGTGCCCAGGTAGGCCCGGCGGTTGTCGGCCCAGGTCTGGGCCAATGTGCCGTCGGTGCCGTGTAGTTGGGGGGCGAGGGGGATGTCGCCGATGTGGTATCCGGTCGCGAGGACGATGATGTCGGCACGCGTGCGGGTGCCGTCGGCGCCGATGACGTCGGAGCCCTCGACGGCAGTCACGCGGGTGGGATGCAGCCGTACGTTGGGCCGGGTGAGGGCGGCGTAGTAGGTGCCGGAGGTGATCAGGCGGCGGCCGCCGAAGCGGTAGTCGGGAGTAAGAGCTCGGCGCAGGGCGCGGTCCCGTACCGAGGCACGCAAATGGAAGCGGGCCAGGGCCTCCAAGGGCCGTAGCAGGTGGGGGTGGCGCAAGGGGACGCCGATGGCTTCCTGGGTCCAGTGGTGCAGGCTGCGTAGTGCGTGGCGTGCTGCCGGGTGGTGCTCGAAGAAGCGGTGGAGACCGGGAGGGAGGGGGTAGTCGGGTTTCGGAAGTACCCACTGCGGTGTGCTCTGGAAGACGTCGACATGGGCCGCCTTCGGCTGGATCTCGGGCAGGAACTGGACGGTGGAGGCTCCGGTGCCCACCACGGCTACCCGCTGTCCGGTCAGGTCGGCTTCGTGGTTCCAGCGCGCGGAGTGAAAGGCAGGGCCGGGGAAGGTGTCCAGGCCGGGGATGTCAGGATGGCGGGGCCGATGCCAGGGGCCGGTGGCGACGATCACGGCGCGGGCGGTGTACGTGCCCGACGTGGTCTGTAAGTTCCAGCAGTGCGCGTCCGGCGCCCAGCGGATGCTCAGCACCTCGGTGTCGTAGCGGATCGCCGTGGCCACACCGTGCGTTGCCGCGGTGGTGTCGAGGTAGTCGAGAATCTCGGACCGGTCGGCGAATCCCCGGCTCCACGCGTGGGGAGCGAATGAGTATTCGTACAGCAGCGACGGTACGTCGCAGCCGCATCCGGGATAGGTGTTGTCCCGCCAAGTCCCGCCGAGGCGGCCGGACTTCTCCAACACTACGACGTCACCGAAGCCGGCCCGGCGCAGCGCGATCACGGCGGCCACGCCCGAGAGGCCGGCCCCAATGACGACGACTTCCGCTTCATTTCCTGTGCTGTCGATGCTGTCGTCGGCCACCGGCGCCCCCTGCCTGCCTCGTGAGCGACCCGGCGCTGATACCGAGCAGCCCCCAACCACTTACTCAGAGCAGCCGATCGTATGGTTCACCGTGACCATCTATGGTGATACAGGCCGTTAGACCCTCATAAGAGTGATTTTTCTCAGTGAGGTAAATATCGGCGAGATTTCCTGTGTTTGGCTGCCGGTCATGACGATGAGGGACGAACTGCCCAGGTCTCGCAGCCCGCACACCGCCGTCGACGAGCCGGGGCGGCATCTGCCCTACCCCAGTGGCTGGTTCTGCCTGGCACGTTCACGAGAACTGGCCCCCGGCAAAGTCCTGACCCGCCGCTTCATGGACGAAGACATCGTCCTCTATCGCACCCGTGACGGTAGGTCCCGCGCGGTGCGTCCCTACTGCCCACACCTGGGCGCTCATCTCGGGGCGGGCGGCACCGTGGAAGACCAAAACCTGGTGTGTCCCTTCCATCGCTTCGCCTTCGCCCCCGATGGCACCTGCGTCGGCACGCCCGACGGCCCGCCACCGCGCGCCCGCCTGCAGCAACACACCATCAGCGAGCGCAACGGCTTTCTCTTCGTCTGGTACGCACCGGACGGTGCCGCACCCTCCTGGGACGTCCCCGACACCGCCCAGGACGGAGTGGTTCCGACGGCCGCCTGGAGCACGGAAGTCCGCACCTACGCCCAGGAGATCATCGAGAACACCCTCGACTACCGGCATCTGCCCGTCCTGCACAAGGTGGCCGTGGAGGAACTCGCCGCACCGGTGACCGAGGGCCCCCTCCTGCGCATGCGTCTGCGTCTCGGGCCGGACCGGCCTCCCGCTCTCAAGCGGAAGATCCAGGCAGACCATGCGTTCCTCATGGCGGGGCTGGGATATCTCCGGGTCGAGCTTCCGCTGCCCTCGCTCGGACTCGTCAGCTACCTGTGGGCCATGCACACACCGACCGGGCCTCGTCGTACCCGCATGCTGGTCGCGGCTGCTTGTGCGGATATCAGCAAGCAGGACGCCACCGAAACGTCGCTCCCACTGCGTGGCCTGCACCGGGCCTTCGCCCGCGCGGTGCTGCGCACCGCAGTCAGCAAGATCCATCAGGACCTGGGGATCTGGAACACCAAACGCTACGAGCCACGGCCTCGCCTCGCGGCGAGCGACGAGGCCATCGGCTTGTTCCGCCACTGGGCCCGACAGTTCTACCCGGCTTCGTGACGGAGACAGCGTCTCCACCGGCCCTGGCGACGATGACCCCGCACCCCGAAGGCGGCAGCGTTCCGCAAAACGGCGTAGTCATCACGGAAGCGCGGTCACAGCCCTCCAGGTGGCCACTTTGAGAGCCGCAGTTGGCCGGGAGTAGCGATCGATTCAGATAGCTGATCCCGGGTTTCGATTAAATCGACCGCGATGCCGGGCTCAGCGGCTGTACTGGGCTACGCATGGCGGATGACCTCGTACATGGTCGCGGAAGCAGGCGCCGGATGCGGAACGCTGTTCCAGCCGATCTCTTCCGCGCGCCTTTCGATCGCCTTCCGCGCGGCTTGGGCGGCAGCTTCATCTTCGAAGAAGGCAATGCTCAGCCCGTTGCCGGTGACGGGATCAATGAGGTGATAGCTGCCGTGGACGCCGGGCACGCTGGCGGCGGCGTCCAGCACCCAGTCACGGTCGTCGGTCGGCATCGGTTCCCATACGGCCACGCGCGCGATCATCGCTGTCCCCTATTCGTCGGTGTGTCCAGGCTGTCGCAGGCAGGGTTCCCAAGCATCGATTCCGGGGCCAACCGTGACACTCGGCGTGGCGGCCTGCCTCAGTCGTCCGTGGGCAGCCCTACGCGCAGCGACCACTGCCCGGTGAATTCGTCCAGGTCGATCCGCAACGGCTCCAGCGCATCGGCCTCCTGGACGTCGGCCCGGATGATGCGGCCGGTTCCCAGATGCAGTGACACCCGCAGCTGGCGGCCGATCCGGTTGGGCACCTCCATGCCCATGAGGGGGAGCGACAGCATGGCGCCGGCCTTCAGCACGAAGGGCGGTTCAACGCTCTGGCCGTCGGTCTCGAACCGCACGGGTGCGGAGAAGGTGACTGCGGGGTTGAAGATCAGCTCAGTGCGCCGGGCGCGTTTCCATCCCACGCGCTGTACGGCCCGCAGCCGCCACAGGGCCCGCCGGAGGCGGTGGCCCGGGATGTCGCGCCAGATCGAGTAGCCGACGATCGTCACGTCCGGGCGGCCCACGTTCGACACGTCGGTGCGAACCCACCAGTGGCCGTCGTGCTTTTGCCGGGTGGATAAGACCTCGACGCGGCCACCGGTGAGGCGGTGGCTCCATATCTGCCAGCCGAAGCCGGCCGCGCCGGTGACGGCTCCGAAGACAGCCAGCGCATTCGTCCAGTTCATGATCCGGAGCGTAGAGAGCCCCGAGCACGGCCGTGCGGCGATCAGCAGATCCTGCCGCGCCTGCCTAGGCGCGCGTGCTGACGTAGCGCACGGTCCGGCCCCAGTCCTCCTGCACCGAGGCCAGGCACCACTGGCACAGCGGGCTGCCGCCGCTGCCGTACTTGTGAGTCTTGCGCTGGCAGGTGGCGCAGGGGCCGACCTCGTCGCCAGGGCAGGTAAGCGCGGACGGGCCCGGCTCGGTGATCGGCGGGGGAGTGGTCATCGGGGGTCCTGTCCTGAACGGCGGGCATGGGCACCAGCCGTCCGGGCCTCAGGATATCCAGGCGCATGGCACGACTGTTCGAGCCGCGCCCGGGCGTCGGTGGAACTCTGGATCGGAGGCGGCTCGGGGAACCGGGCGGCGGGTTGCCGCGGGTCGGCCAAGTCGAGGATGTGCAGTTGGGTGTCGGGCTGGCAGTGACTGCACGCTCCCAGGCCGGCGGCGAGTAGCCGGCGGGCTTCGTCGCGGCTGACCGCGCGGCGGCGCTTGCCCGCCATGTGGCAGTCGCCGGCGTGGACCTGGACGGGGGTGCGTTCGGCTGGAACACCGCGCCTTCCGCGAACTCGTGGAGCTGGACTATCTGCTCTACGCCCAGGCCTTCCTCGACGACGACCAGCGCAACGCCGCCGTGTCCAGCACCTTCGACATCCTCTGGCTGTCCTGGGATGACGCCCTGGCCAGCCAGGACACGCGCCGCTACGCCTGGAACGTCCTGCGCACCACGGTCATGGCCCGCACCCCGCACCGGGACGGACGGCCCGAGCTGGGGATGGCCGCCTTCGACACCGCCGCCCCCTCAGTCCCTCACCGATCCGGCCGAGTGCATGAACCAGATCACCGAGAGCCTGGAGCTGTTCGCGGCCATGAGCCGCCTGCCCGGCAGCCAGCTCGACGTCATGGTCCTGCGCCGGCTGTGGAATCGCCCGCCCGAGACCGTCTCCGCCCTCCTGGGCGTGGCGCTGGAAGCCGTCCGCTCCGACGAACGTCACGCCACCCGCTTCCTGGAGAGCGTCCTGTGCCCGCCGCCCCGACCGAAGGGAACACCCCGTGACCGGCATCGAAGAACTCCTTTCCAGAGCCCTGCTCGTGCGCAAGCGCACCCTGCCGCGCGACATCGTCCCCTCAACCGCCCCGTCGCCCGCACCCGATGCCGCCCATACCGTCCAGAACTCCCCGGGCGGCAGCCGCCAGGCGGCGGCCGAGGACCTGCGTGCCCTGTGCGAAACCCTCGTCTCGCACACCCCGCCGGGCACCGTCGCCAAGTTCGTCACCGACCAGGTCCCCGAACCTCGCGCCGCCCTGGTCCTCGCGTGTGTCCTGCAGCTGACCGACACCGACGAGGGCGCACGCTTTTGGTGGCAGTACGCCGCCGGCGCCGGACAAGCCGCCGCCGCCTACTGCCTCTACCTCCACCACCTGGCCTTGGGGGAGCGGGACACCGCCTACTTCTGGCACCAGCAGACCGACGACGTCCAGCGCCCGCCCCAACCACCCGCGTTCGACGACGGCGGCACCTGGCACCCGGCAGACCACCGCATCACCAGCACGAACACCACCCACTTCATGCGGATCCTGCACCACCTCGCCAAGCAGACCGTCCGCTCCCGGCCCGCCGGGGTCAGCAAGCTCATGGCCTACATCCCGACCGCCGTCACAGCCGGCTACCTACGCGAGCCCGACACCGAGCTCCCGCTGCCCGGCCACGAGTTCGCCCGCCGCATCAACGGCCTCCTCGCCGCAGCCGACCGACCCTCCATCTGGGACAGCCGCCCGGGCCGAGGTCGTCTGCGGCGCGGTAGACGCGCTTCGTCCCGGGAGACCGCACCGGATCCGGCTGCATGCCGCGCCGTCCGGGCCGCCGACGAGGGGCCCGATCTGGATGCCGCGCGCGCTGCGCCGCGAAGGTGCGGGACTCCGCGGCCGTACCACGGCATCCCGGAGCCACCTGTGCGGCCAGGCCATCGACCAGTTGGGCACCCCGGGCGTCGGCGAGGCGCGCACAGCGGTGCCAGCCCTGCCGTTCTTCGGCCGGCAGCCCCTCCCGCGACGGGGTTGCCCAGGTGCTGGCTCAGCGCCGACGCGGCGACCCCCGCGTCCCGGGCCGGATCACCGGCGGCTCACCAGCGAGAGCACCTGGCGAGCTCGGCGGGCCGCAGGCGCCGAGCAGTGGATGCACGGCAGGAGCGCGTGGCGGGCGTTACCGGGGAGGACACCAGCCCGGGCGGGAGCGCGTTGTTTCTCCGGCTCCGTACCGGGCTGTCTCCGGGCGTCCCGGTCAGCCGATCAGGCGCGGCTCCCCGACCTCGGCCGCGTCGGCTTCCAGGCCGTGCTTGGTAAGGATCTTCGCGAGTTCGCCACTGCTTCGCAGGGCCGCGATGTCCTCGTTGACGGCCTTCAGCATGTCCTCGTGTCCCTTGGGCATCGGGAAGGTGGACTGGGCGGCCTCGACGGAAGCGGCGACCTTGTCGAAGGGCTCGGCCTTCTCGACCTTCAGGTTCTTGCCCTTGGTCGTGTACACGGCGGAGCCATAGCTGTCGACGCACACGTCGAGTCGGCCGGCCTGGAGGTCCTGGTAGCAGTTGACGCCCGAGGCGTAGGTCTTCAGCTTGCTGCCGAGGTAGTCCTTGAGATCCGCGACCCACAGGTAGCCCTCCACCGTGCCGACCGTGAGTCCCTTCGACTTCAGGTCCGGGATGGTGGACACCCCCTGCTCCGAGACGAGCGCCATGTCGTCGAGGTAGATCGGGTCGGACAGGTCGAGCACCTTCGCCCGTTCCGCTGTGCGGTACCAGTCGCCGGCCGCGAGGTCGGCCCGCCCGGCCTGCGCGGTCGGGATGACGGCGGCGGCACCGGCTGCCTTGACGGACAGGGTGAGGCATTCCATCTTCGCGATGGCCTTGAGGATGTCCCCGTCGACGCCGGTGAGGTCGTTGCCCTCGACCTTGCTGAACGGCGGGATGTCGAAGCTCACCACGGAGAGGGTGCCGTCCGCCATCGTCTTGAACTCGTGCTTGGGCTTGCAGTCCTCGCTGACGGTGGTCGTGGACGATTCGCCGCCACAGCCCGAGAGGGTGGCCACGGCCAGGAGCGTGAGGGCGGCCATGGCTGAGGGGAACTTGCTGTTCATGTTTCTCCCTGGTGTTTCCGTGACCGGGTGAACGGCTGTGCGTTCCTGTCCCGGGGGTTCTCAGACGTGCCGGGCGAGCCGGCGCTCGACGCGCTCGGACAGCCAGCTGGCGGGGACGGTGATGGAGAGGTACATGAGGCCCGCGAGGGAGAGGACGCTCAGGTACTTGAACGTGGAGGAGCCGTACGAGTACGCGGCACCCAGCAGTTCGGGCACGGCGATCGAGTAGGCGAGCGAGGTGGCCTGGAAGATCAGGATGGACAGGCCCATGAGGGAGGGGATGGCGACGCGCAGTCCCTGGGGGATCACGATGAAGCGCAGTACGGACAACCGGCTCATGCCGAGAGCGTCCGCCGCTTCCAGCTGGCCCTGCGGAACGGACTGCAGACCGCCGCGGATGATCTCACTGGCGTAGGCACCGGTGGTCAGGGCGAGGGCGAGCATCGCGGAGACGAAGGAGCTCAGTGACAACCCCTGCTCGGGCAGGCCGAAGTAGACGATCTGCAGCATCACCAGGGCCGGTGTGCCACGTCCGACCTCCACGAGGGCGATGACGGCGTAGCGGACCGGCATGACGCGTGACGCCGATCCGAGGGCCAGCAGGAGTCCGAGCGGCATGCCGAGCGCGAGGCTGCCCGCGACCAGTTGAGCGCTGATCTTGAGCCCGTCCAGCAGCTGCGGGAAGGCGTCCGTCCAGTCGGTGAGGAAGCTCATCGGGCCACCCTTCGCTGCAGGCGCCGGTCGACGGAGCGGGACAGTGCCGCACAGACCGCCGACAGGACGATGTAGACGGCGGCCGCGACGAGGAACGGCTTGATGGCGTCACCGGTCGAACGCGACCGTTCGTTCGCCCAGTAGAGGACCTCGGTGACGCCGAGGGTGAAGGCGACCGACGAGTCCTTGAACAGGCCGATGCCGTATGTGGCCGTCGCCGGCACGGAGATACGGAAGACCTGCGGGGCGATGATCTTGCGGACGATCGCCACACTGCTCATGCCCAGGGCCCTGGCGGCCTCCCACTGGCCGTGGTGCACCGCGGCGAGCCCGCCGCGGTAGATCTCGGCCATGTAGGCGCAGGAGATCAGGCCCATGCCGAGGATCGAAGCCTCCAGCGGCTCGATCCCGGGCAGCGAGGTGCCCAGGCCGAAGTAGATGATGAACAGCCACACCAGCGGCGGGATGCCCCTCAGAACCTCGATCAGGGAGCGCGACAGGAGGCGCAGCAGCGGCCGGTGGGACACCCGGGCTGCGACGAACGGCAGGCCGCCCACGATGCCGATGCCGAGGCTCGCGCCGGTCAGCAGCAGCGTCGTCGGTACGCCCTTGAGCACGGTGAGAACCAGGTCAGACCCCATCGCGGTCCACCGCCCTGAGGAACTGCCGGGTCCGGGCGTGCGTGGGCGCCGCGAAGATGTCGGTCGGCTTGCCCTCCTCGATGACGGCCCCGTCGGCCATGACGACGAGGTGGTCGGAGACGTCGCGTGCGAACTCCATCTCGTGGGTGACCACCACCATGGTCATGCCGTCGTCGGCGAGTTCCCGCATCACCGTCAGCACCTCGAGGCCCAGCTCGGGGTCGAGCGCGGAGGTGGGCTCGTCGAAGAGCATCACCTCGGGGTCGAGGGCCAGGGCCCGCGCGATGGCGATGCGCTGCTGCTGGCCTCCCGAGCACCGGTTCGGGTACTGGTCGGCCTTCTCAGCCAGCCCGACCCGCTCCAGTAGTGCGCGACCACGCTCGCGCGCTTCCGCCGGACTGCGGCCGAGCACCTGCTCCTGGGGCAGCGTGATGTTGCGCAGCACCGTAAGGTGCGGGAACAGGTTGAACGACTGGAAGACCATGCCCACGACGCTGCGCAGCTTGGCGAGATCCCTGGACTTGATCTGACTTCCGGCGTCGATACTCGTGCCGGCGACCACGATCCTGCCGCTGTCGGGCCGTTCGAGCAGGTTGACGCAGCGCAGCAGCGTGCTCTTTCCGGCCCCGCTCGGGCCGATGATGGCGGCGACCTCGCCCTGGGCCACGGACAGCGACACATCGTCGATGACCGTGTGGTCACCGAATCTCTTCACGACGTTTTCGAGCTCGATGGCCTTCTTCTTGCTTGCCAAGGTTCTTATCTCCGATTTGGGCCATCCGGTGGACCGGTGGCCGGCCCAGCACTGGGGGCGGGCTTGGCGGACAGGCCGAACCACTCGGGCCTGAGGTGTAATACCTCACTGAGCATCGGGGGCGTGCCAGTCACTGTCAAGGGTCAGGACGGCGTACTCGGCGGGGGGTGCCCGGCTCGGAGGCGTCAGGCTCCGTCTTCCGCCCGGCCGGCCCAGATGCCGCGGCTGTGGGTGAGGTGCTTGCGCATGAGTTCGGCGGTCAGCTCGCCGTCGCCCGATTCGATGGCGTCCACGATGGCGATGTGCTCCTCGCCGGACTGGGTCAGCTCACCCTGGTCCGCCAGCTTCTGCAGGCCCTGCATGCGTGCCTGGTCGCGCAGCTGGCCGACCATCGTCACGAGGCGGCGGTTGCCCAGCAGTTCCAGCAGGCCGAGGTGGAACTGCCGGTCCAGGTCCAGGAAGGCGACGAGGTCCCCCTCGCGTGCGGCGTCGGTGAGCTGCTCGGCGAGCTGCCGGAATCCCGCCATGGGTGCCCGGTCGGCCCGCTCGGCGAGCTCGACCATGGCCGGGACCTCCAGCATGGTGCGCAGACGGAAGATCTCTTCGAGGTCGTGGTCGGTGAGCTCCGGAACCCTGAAGCCCCGGTTGCGGATGATCTCCACCATGCCGACATTGGCCAGGTCCATGACGGCCTCGCGGACCGGCGTGACGGAGACGCCCAGTTCCGAGGCCACGTTGATGACACTCTCCACCCGGCCCGGTTCGATCTGCCCCAGCACGATCCGGGTGCGCAGCGCCTCTCGGGCCTGCTCGCGGAGGCTGACCGACTTGAGTTGCGCACCGCGCGTGAGCGCCCCCGCCGGGCGAGAAGTAGTCATGCCCAATGCATAACACAGAACGGGCCTGCCGTAGCCGTGTGCACTTGCTCTGAGGCGTAAGGTGTAATACCTTACTTCCGCTTTCCTTCCGCGTGGATCGCGGTGGAGGAAACGCCCGACGAGAAAGTGGGTGCCATGAAGGCGATGACCGTCGGCGAGCGGGAGATCCGCGAGGCCGTGACGATGAACGAGGCGATCGATGCCGTACGGCGGGCCTTCGTCGATCTCGCCGCCGGAGAGTTCGAGATGCCCACTCGTACCGCACTGCGGGACGGGCAGTTCCTGGTGATGTCGGCCCATCACCGGTCGACCGCCTCCGCCATGTTCAAGACACTGAGCTTGAACTTCGAGCGCAAGCCCGCCATCGCGGGCACCGTGACGTGGAGCGAGACCGGCCGCCTGGACCAGCTGATCGCGGACGCGGGCCCGGTGACGGCCCTGCGCACCGGTGCCGTCGTCGGCGTCGCCACCGACCTGCTCGCCCCGCCCGAGGCCGGGCGGCTCACCCTGATCGGCGCCGGCGCACAGGCCCCCGACCAGGTCCGCGCCGTCCACACGGTCCGGCCCCTGCGTCAGCTGACGGTGGTGGACGCCGACCTGGGGCGCGCCCGGGACCTCGTCGAAAGACTGGCACCCGAGCTGGCGGGCGTGGAACTGCTCACCGCGACCGATCCGGTGCCGGCCGTCCGGCGGGCCGAGATCGTCTCCTGCGCGACCAACGCGACCAGCCCGCTCTTCCCGGAGTCGGCGTTGCCCGCACAGGTCCACGTCAACGCCATCGGCGCGTACCGCCCCACCATGCGGGAACTGCCCGACGAACTGCTCTCCGGCAGCACGGTCGTCGTCGATGAACTCGATGCGATTCTGGAGGAGTCCGGCGAGATCATCCACGCGCTCGAAGCCGGGGCCATCACCCGGGAAGCCCTCACGGAGCTCGGCAGCGCGCTGACCGCCCCCACCGCCGACCACGGCAAGCGGACCGTGTTCAAGTCCGTCGGCGTCGCCGTACAGGACTGGGCCATCGCCCGCCTCCTGGCCGACAAGTTCCTCGCCTGAACCGGCGATCCGACTGTGATCCGCGATCCGCGGAAGGACAAACGATGACAGACAGTGCGGTGATCGTCGGTGCGGGTGTGATCGGACTCGCCATCGCTCACCGGCTCGCCCGGGACGGCCTGGCCGTCACCGTTGTGGACGCGGCAGGCCGCGGGGCCGCGAAAGCCTCTGTGCACAACGCTGGGTGGATCGTTCCGATCATGTCGGCTCCCGTGCCGGCGCCCGGGATGCTCGGAAAGGCCCTGCGGTGGATGGCGCGCAGGGACAGTCCCCTGTACGTTCGCCCCTCTCCCCGCCCCGAGCACGTGCGTTTCATGATCGGTATGCTGCGCCACTGCAATCGCCGGGCTTTCGAGTGCGGTGTCGAGGCACTCGCCACCCTCAACGCGCGCACGCTGCAACTCTTCGACGAGTACGAGAAGGACGGCATACGTTTCGAGCACCACCGCGCGGGCCAGCTCCTGGTCTTCACCACCCGGCACACCATGGACGAGTACCGGTTGGCGACGGCCCCCATGGAGCGGATCGGTCACATTGCCGTCCCTCTCTCCGGGGACGAACTCCGGGACCTCGAGCCGGCGCTCGGCAAGCAGGTGCTGGCCGGCCTTCACTGCCCGCAGGAACGGCACGTCGACCCTGCGAGTCTGGTCAGGAGCCTGGAAGACCGCTGCCGGGAACTCGGAGTCCGGTTCCTGCACGAGAGCCGGGTCACCGGCATCCGGTCCAGTGGCCGCATCGTGACCTCGGTGTTCGCAGGGAGCCACGAGGTCCCCGGAGACCTCTTCGTCCTCGCGGCCGGAGTGCACACGGGCCCGCTGTCGCGGCTGGCCGGACACCCCCTGCCCGTCCAGCCCGGCAAGGGATACGGCTTCGACGACACCAGCGGCTCGGTGACGCTGCGGCACTCGGTGTACCTCGGCGAGGCGAAGGTCGCCGTCACACCCCTTGCGGACCGGCTCCGGTTCGCCGGGACGATGGAGTTCGGCAGCTCCGACGCCACCATCGACCGGCGCCGCCTGCGGGGCATCGCCGGCTCCGCCCACGCCTACCTGCCGGACTTTCCCTTCGAGCCGCAGCCACGGGGCTGGACCGGACTGCGTCCGATGACACCCGACGGACTGCCGGTCATCGGACCGCTGCCGGGCAAGGACAACGTGCTCGTCGCGAGCGGACACAGCATGCTCGGGGTGACCCTGGCACCGGCGACCGCGGATCTGATCTCCGCGGAGGTCGCCGGGGGCCGTCGGCGAGCGGACGCGGCCGGCACGGCTCTCCCCTTTTCCCCGCAGCGCTTCACCTCGCGGCGGGGCCGGACCCCGGCGGTCGGTTGAGTCGAGCGGCCTTCCCCGCGGGGAGCGATTGGCCAGTGGGCCCTCACCGGCGATGAACCGTCATACCCAGGTGTGACACCGGAGTCGGCACCCGGGTGTGACGGGTCGATCCGTGCCCGCGCTCTGGCGTCACCGCGCCCTGACCGACCAGGACCGGATTCGCATGGAGCGCGCGCATGCACCAGACCATCGACTTCGACCACATCAGCCGGCTCGACTCGCCTCACCCGGAGTCGTTCGGCGGCCTGGTCGGGACCGAGCGGGGTGTTGGCGGCGACCAGGCCGGCCAGGTCCTCGAGCTGGCACACGGTGTCGACCTGGTCGGGGTTGACGAGCGAGCCGTCGGGGTTGCCGCTGAGGTCGGTCAGCAGGCCGCGAGCGATGAGCCGGCGGACTGCGAACGCGGTCACGTTCGCCTTCTCGCCGTGTCCGGTCGGGTTCGGTGTGCCGAGTGCGACGGCGATCCGGTTCGCGGCGACGCCGCCCGCGATCGGCTCGTGCGGGATCGAGGCCCGGATCGCGTCGGCGTCCATCGCCTCCAGGGCGGCCCGCGACCACGGGTAGGAGGAGGCGTCCGGAGCCGGGATGAGGCCGGTGTGCCGCGCCCACCGGAAGGCCGTGATCGGCACCCGCAGACGTCCGGCGGCCTGGCCCTCGTCGTACTCGGTGCGTCGTGTCATGGGGGATCTTCCTCTCTCGGGGTCCGCCCGAAGCGGGCGAACATGACCGTGACAGAACACCTGAAAATCTGTCAATAGACTTTAAATCGAGGCAAGTTGGACTTTCTCGCTTAGATCTGCGCCCGCGTACGCGAGGGAGAAATTCACCCTGCGGCGTCAACTCGACAGCGGGTAGCGTCCCGGCCATGAGCGACCTCGACGCCGATGAGGCGTGGGAGCGGCTGCGGTCCAGCCGCTCCGATCCACCGGCCAGAGCCAATACCGGCTCCCGCCGCAAGACGTACTCGGCAGCCCTGGAGCAGGCTCAGCAGCTGTTCCGGGCCGCCGCCGTCGTGGGACCTGCCACGAGCCCGGTCCTGGCCTTCTACGGCCTCAGCCAGGCCGGCCGCGCCATCACGGCCGCCGCCTGGTCCCTCAAGGGCGAGGACTGGCGCCTCGACACCCACGGGATCAAGACCACGGGGTTCCACCTGCCCTTCCCCGACATCGAGATCCGCACCGACCCGCCCGGAACTCAGGGCAGCTTCGTGAAGGTCAGCGAGTTCCTCGACTCACCTGTGTGGGAGCAGGACCCGCTGCGCCTGGAAGACGTGCAGGGCGCTGCTGCCCCCGAACCTCCGCTGCCCGCTCACCAAAGGGGACCGGCTCACCCCGCTGTACACAGTCGGGGATGACGCCGGCGTCGGCATGCACGAGCACCCCCTGCTGAGCGTCCCGGTGTGCGACATCCCCGACCGGGTCATCGACGCCGGCACCGGCGAGGCGCTGGCGGACTTCCTGGTCTCGTACCCGGCCGTCGCCCAGCACGAGAGCTACGTGACCACCGGCGCCCTCACCGGCGGGCCGGAGGCGCCTCCGCAGTACACCCGCTACAACTACGGTGGCGGCGAACTGGTGATGAACTGGCTCATGCCCGAGGGCGTGGGCACCGGATTCGACGGAATGGCGACCGCAGTAGAACGGCTCGCTCACCTGCGGACCCTGACCCGCGGCTACGCCGGGAGCCGGTACTTCCTGCCCGTCCTGGGCTCGATGAAGCGGGAACTGCACCCGCTGATGGCCTGGTGGGCCGTGCTGTACACCCTGTCCATGCTCGCCCGCTACGAACCCGCAGCCTGGGGCGCTCTCATCAACGTCGACAACAGCAAGTTCGCGGTCCCGATCGAGCGGCTCCTGGAACACGCTTTCAACCACCTGCCCGTCCTGATCGCGGACACCATCACCGAGGTGAGCACGTGATCGACCTTCTTCGACAGGTCGCAGCAGGGAGCGAAATGCCAGCGACAACGCTCCACTCGGTCAGCCACCCTTGATCCATGGCATGGGCCGGTGGCTCCCTGGTTGGCTGGGGCCCCAGCCAACCGCGGCCCGCCCTGGTTGGCCGAGGCCGATCCCGCCGCCCTCGACGCGTTCGGGCACGACATGGCCTTGGGCGACTTCGGCGGCATGTACTTCTTCGTCTGTCGCAACTACCCGACGCCCCGTACACCCACCGCTACGACTGCTGAGTGCCCGCTTTCAGAGTCCGGTGCGTGATCTTTGGGCGGCTGTGGGCCGTCCTGAGCCGGGGATGTCGGCGCCGGACGCTGTTTCTGTCACTCGGCTGCAGAGCAGCCGTGTGGGCATGCCACTTGGCTGTGAGCGCGCGGCGTGATGGCTACGCCGTTACACGGGATGCTGCCTCGTTTGGAGCGCGGGGTCATCGTTGCCGAAAGCCGGTTGAGATGGTGCCTTCGATGGGGAAGGGTCTGTGGTCATGGAGTTCTTCTGCTATCACCGTGACCGGCCCGGCTCCCTCGCGTTACGCGAGGAGTTGCTGGAGGAGCACTGGGCCTACATGGACCGGTACGCGAAGGAGCTGATCGCCCGCGGCCCCACCTTCGCCGCCGACGGCGAGACACCCACCGGCAGTGTGCACATCGTCGACCTGCCCGATCACGCTGCCGCCCGCGCGTTCGCCTTCGACGAGCCCAACTACCAGGCCGGCGCGTACCGGGATGTGCTGCTGCGCCGGTGGCGCAATCTGCTGGGGCGCACCATGTGGGATTTCCCCGGTGGCCGCACCGATGGCAACCGGTACCTGGTGCTCGGGCTCGGCGAGGGCCCGGCCGCCGACCTTGCCCTGCCGCTCGACCGGGACGAGCTGGTCGCGTACGGGCCGCTGCTGTCCGACGACGGCGACACCTGGCTGGGTACGGCGGTGCTGCTCAGGGCCCCGGATCCGGACACGGCACGAGCCGTCCTGAATCCGGACCGGTACGCGGACATCGAGGTCCACGACTGGGAGTTCGGCGGGCGCCGATGAGCCACGAAGGCGCCGGGTTGATGTCATCTCCGGTCCACATTGACCTGGGACAGGAGCGGTGACGGTGGCGCTGCGGGCGGTTCCGCTGGTGGGCGGGCCGGTGGAGTTACGGGGTGCGTTGGACCTGGAGACCACACAGGCAGGGGTGATGCCGCGCCGGTTGCCCGCGTGGACCAAGGAGCAGTACCAGGACCCGTCGGTCTACGGGGTGACCCTGATGCCTTCGGGGGTGCGGCTGGTGTTCCGCACCGATGCGCGCGCATTGGAGTTCGAGGTACTCACCTCCACCGGCCAGCTCGACTCCGACCCCCACCCTCGCCCGACCGGGATGCTGGAGTTGCTGGTGGACGGCGCCTTGGCCGGGCGTCAGCAGGCGCCGGTGGGCAACGTGCTGCGGATGGCAGGCCCCGGGGCCGTACAGCGACTCATCCCGGGCGAGCCAGCAACCGTACGGTTCGCCGGGCTGCCAGCCGGCATGAAGGGCGTCGAGTTGTGGCTGCCACAGCAGACCCCAACGGAACTGGTGGCACTGCGCGCTGACGGTGACGTGCTGGCACCGCTGCCGGACGGGCGGCGCCGCTGGGTGCACCACGGCAGTTCCATCAGCCACTGCATCGAGGCTGACGGCCCGACCGGGACCTGGCCGGTGGTGGCAGCTGCGCTCGGAGGGGTGGAGGTGATCAACCTCAGCCAGGCGGGCAACGCGCTGCTGGATCCCTATGTCGCCCGGACGATCCGCGATACGCCCGCCGACCTGATCAGCCTCAAGGTGGGCATCAACATCGTGAGCCTGTCCGCCTTCCGACTGCGGACGTTCGGCCCGGCGGTACACGGCTTCCTGGACACGATTCGGGATGGACACCCGGACACCCCGCTGCTGTTGATCTCTCCGGTGAGCTGTCCGGCCCTGGAGGAGGCCCCCGGCCCGACCGCGACCGGCCCGGACGGCAGGCTCGCTGCCCTGGGCGACCCGGCCGATGTGGCCGGCGGGGCATTGTCGCTGGCGGTGGTCCGTGCCGAGCTGGCCCGGATCGCTGCGGCACGACAGGCGTCCGATCCCCACCTCCACTATCTCGACGGACGCGAGCTGCTCGGCCCCAACGAGGCAGATGACCTGGCCGACGGCCTTCACCCCACCGCCGCCGCATACCGCCGAATGGGCAAGCGCTTTGCAGCCCACGCCTTCGCGACCGACGGTCCCTTCCGCTGAGTGAGCTGGGCTCCACACCCCGCACCAGGTGCGGAGCTTCCACGCTCTTCCGGCCGGGATTCAGGCCACTGCTCGCCTTATGAAGGATGGGTTCGTGTGATCTCTTCCACTGGAACGTCGTTGTCGCCGTTGGGGCAGCGATTGCGCGTACTGCTGAGTGCAGAGCGTGTTATGGGTGATCTGCGCCGTTACTTCGGGATCGGTCTGCCGCCCGGCGGGGCGCCGTTCACCGGCAGTCGGTTCGAGCATCTGGCGGGTGGGGGAGACCGGCCGGAGGTTGCCGACCGGATCACGGCGGAGGACCTGGTCGCGGTGCAGACCTTGTCGGTGACTGTTCCGGCGTCCGTCGCGCTGGACATCCTGGAGGGGCGCCTCGGCGCGCGGCTGTCCGGTCTGCTGCAGGCCATTGCCAGGGACATCGATATGGCTGATGCCGAAGCGGCTGCCGTGGCCGACGGTTCGCCCGCGGACCAGGCCTGGCACCTCCTTCGTGACCAGCCCGATGTCGGATGGGTGATCGCGGGGAAGATTCTGGCGCGTAAGCGTCCGCGGTTGCTCCCGGTCTACGACCGAGTCGTCCGCTGTGCCGTCGGCCGGCCGCCGTCCTTCTGGCTCGCTCTCCATGCCGCCCTGCGCGAGGACGACGCCGCGTTGCACCGCCAACTGCTGGAACTGAGGCAGGCCGCGGGGCTACCCGAGACGGTGAGTGCGCTGCGGGTGTGCGATGTGGCGGTATGGATGAACCACCGGGCCGTCGGCCACGCCTGCCCCTGAGGCTGCCTGCCGTCAAAGCGACCCGAAGGGGCGTTCTGGCGTGTGAGGGTGACGGACTTCACCAACCGTCGCCGGGGTGTGTGTGACGTTCGCGTGGAGTGGTCCGGGGACGTGGGGGAGGGGTGTGGACTCGGGACCGGGAGTGCCGCCACCGGGGCGGTTCCCGGTTCGGAGGGGGCGGCACATGGTGGGTGGCCGGTTGGTGGTGGGGGAGTTACGCGTACAGGAGATCGTCCGTGCCGACGGGCGGGTGTCCTACACGGTCGTGGACACGGACTGCACGCTTGTGGCGGAGACGGACGGGTTCCTGCGCACCTGCGCCGAGGGCACGGCCCGTACGTACGCGTATGTGCTGGTGGATCATCTGCGGTGGCTTCGGTTCGCGGGCCTGGACACAGAAACGGTGTCGCTTGAGGATCTGCGGCACTACACGGCGGCTTTGGGGGCGGATTATCCGGGACCGTTCGGCCTGCCGTGGCGGGACGGCAAACGCCCCTACGGGCACAGCGCGTTGAAGACCGCGGCGGCCTGCCTGAAGGGCTTCTACCTCCACCACGCGGCGTCCCGCGCCGGCGGTGGAGCGGCCCATGCCCTACGTCCGCGACTCGTTCTGGCGCGGACGGGAGTTCACCTCGATCGAGCACATGCAGACCGAGGCCGTCACCTGGGCCCAGCAGGTTGCCGGGCGCCGCCAGTGCCGGCCGCTGGGCGGAGCGGCCCCGATGGCCGTGCTCGGCGCGGTCGAGGCCGCTGCCCTGCTCCCGCTGCCGCTCACCCCGTTCACCCTGGCCCGCTGGTCGACGGCCACCGTCGGCCCGGACATCCACATCAAGGTCGGCCGCACCCTCTACTCCGTGCCTGGAGACTGATCGGCCGCAAGGTCGACGTCCGCTCCACCGCCACCATGGTGCAGGTCTTCCTCGACGGCGGCCTGGTCAAGACCCACGCTGCCCTTGACCAGGGCAAACGCACCGACAAGAGCGACTACCCCCCGGAGAAGATCGCCTTCCAGATGAAGACGCCCATCTGGTGCCGCACCCAGGCGTCCGAGATCGGTGACACCTGTCGCGAGGTCGTCGACCAGCTCCTGGAGGTCAACGCGCTCTACCGGCTCCGCGCCGCCCAGGGGGTTCTCGGGCTGCGGAAGAAGTACGGTGACACCCGTCTGGACAGCCGCCTGCGCGAGAGCGATCACGGTCGGCGACCCGTCCTACCGCACCATCAAGGGCATCCTGGTTGCCGGCACTGAGACCGATCCCGAACCCGAGACCAGCGGAGACGCTGGCGCCGCGGCCTTCCTCCACGGCACGCAGGGACTGTTTGGCTCCGTCGCACCCCCGGACACTCCGGAGGACACCCGTGAGGACCAGGTCCACGGCGAAGACGAGGTGGCGGCACGATGAGCGTGATGGACACAGCTGTCCCCGTACTCCTCTGAGCCTCGATCCACCGTGTTAATTCTGATCGCGGGTGGTGGGCGGGTTCCGGGTGTTTCTTCGCGGTGTGGGCAGCGGTGATCGCCGGGTGGCCGTCCGGTGCGGGGTCTCCGAGGTCCTTCGGGTCGTGGGCGGGCATGGCGCTCGTGCGGGTCAGGTGAGCATGCGCTGTCCGGTCGCCGTCCACAGGTCGGTGAAGTCGTCGGTCCAGCACCAGAGTTGGGGCATGTGGAGGGTGAGGCGGCGGGCGCCGGTGGCGATCCGGGCGGGGATGTTGATCAGGTGGCGGCGGATGGTGCCGGTCCGTGCCCTGGCATGGAAGACGGAGGCGAAGTGGCCGGCCGCGCGGGTGAGGTTGTAGGCGGTGGCGGCGAGGGTGAGCCAGGCGGCGTGCACGGTGAACTTCCCCGACGGCAGGTGGGCAAGCGCGGAGTCCTCCAGGTCGGAGAAGACCTGCTCGACCTGGGCGTGTTCGCGGTGCATGGGTTCGGCCTGGGCCAGCACGAACGGGCTGTCGGTGAAGATGACATGGTGGCGCCAGACGCCGAACAGCTCGGCCTGCCCGGCGGGAACGCTCTTGGGGTTCAACCGCTTCACCCGGCGCACGATCAGCCGGGCGGTGGTGTGGAACGCCTTCTTCTTGCTGGTGAACGCGGTGAAGGGGACTTCGGTGATCTCGGCGTCGGAGACCCAGCGTTCCTCGTCGGCGTCCCAGACGGCGGCGGCGTACTGGATCGGCGTCCAGGCGTCCTCGCCGGTGCCCGCGATGGCCTCGCGTATCTTCTTCACCACCGCGACGGCGAGCGAGAACCGCGCTCCGGCGGTGCGGCAGACCTCGACGACCTTGTGGGAGAAGTACGCGGAGTCGGCGCGGACGATGATCTGTGCGGTGACACCCATCGCCCGGACCGTGGCCAGTGCCTCGCGCAGCAGACTCGCCGCGCCCTTGCCGGAGCCTGCCGAGCCCTTGCGCAGTCTCGTGGCCACGATCACCGGCGCGCAGGTGGATGTCTTGACGGTGATGACCTGGAAGTGCAGGCCGCGCTGTTTGGTGTAGCCGAAGCAGGCGCCCTGCTTGGCCGGGCCGTAGACCTGCCGTGAACGCGCGCAGGAAGGCGCCCAGCGTGGAGGGGGCGCGCACCCCGCCGAACAGGCGCGGCAGGCCGCCGTGACGCAGCACGTCCAGGACGTCGATGCTGTCCGCCCCGGCCACCATCCCGCCCACGATCGACAGCGCCTTCGCATCGGCGGCCGTCCCGGCACCGTTCTTGGCGCCGGTCAGCTTCACCTTCTCGGCCACCAGAGCGGGCAGCCCGCACCGCTCGGCCAGCCAGATCGTGGGTACCAGCCCGGCATGCGCGATCAGGTCGGGCTCACCGAACGCGGCGAACAGCCCCGCGGGCCTGTTGAGACTTTCACTTCAGAGGTGCCTTGCCGATCGTGCGTGCTGGAAGCGTAGGAACTCCCATCATCGCAGGTCAGCAGGCACCTCTTCCTATTCCTCTGTCCACAGGCCGACTGTCGCCCGGTGGATCGAGGCTGAGGAGCGCTGCCTTCTTTGCGCTTCGCATGGTTTGAACAGTGGTTGGTTTACCGCGTGGCCCCTGCACACCAGGCCGGGGCGGGCGACGTCGCGGCGGGGCCGTCGGTTTCGGCGACGCGGTGCAGGGAGCGCCAGCGGCCGATTCCGCTGATCTCAGTCGGCCTTCCCCGCCCTGGGTGCCGCGCTGGGCCGGGTCGACGTGCACCTGGTGCAGCCACACTTCGGCGCGGCCTGGCCAGCCGGGCGTGTGAATCCGCAGGTGCACGTCGTGCCCGTGGCTGCGAACCCTCCCGGGCTGATGACGACGCGCGCCTTCTCCGCTTCCCGCTGCTCGGCTGCTCGTTGCGAACCCTCCTGGGCGTGTGCCGGGCAGTGCGGTCGGACGCCTGACCCGCGTCTCTCCACCCTGTGGCATGACCCCGGTTCGCTCGAAGGCGGACGTGCTTCTACGCTTCGACCACGTTCAGTCTTTCGCCGCCGGTCAGGCCACGGGAGGCGGTGGAACGAGGTCACTGGGGTCGGTGTTGGCTCCGCAGAGCACTACGGCGACCTTCTCACCGCTGGCGGGCCGGTAGCTACGGGCGACGGGGCGCTGATCGGAGGATATGTACTCGGGCCGTGCTGGGGCTTCGGTGGCGAGCACGGCAGCAAAGGCGGCCGCGGTGCCGTGCTCAACGGCGATGCGGTATTGGTCCCACAGGATCTGCCGGGCGGCGATCAGCTGGGCGTCGGTGACCAGCACGGAGTGTGTCCGACCGCGTCGAGCCGCTGTCGAAGCGGCCTGCCAGGTACGGCGAGCGCCGAGCGAGTCGGCTGGGACGGGGTCAAGCTCGACATTGACCAGTTGTCCGGCCTCGCTGGCGCCGTTTAGTGCATGGTGATGTTCGGGTTCGACTGTGACGGTGGTGATTCCGTGATGTTGGGCGGCGGCGGTGATACCGGTGAGCAACCCATTGCTGCCGGC
>NZ_JBIWIY010000032.1:34524-87041 GCF_044764885.1 Streptomyces sp. NPDC093591 | reverse complement strand
GGGTGTCCGTCCTCGGTCCGGTGCTGGACCTTGCGCGAGAGGTGCCGTCCCTTGACACCGGACTCTGCGGGCGGACACCCCCCGACCCGTCCCCTCCCGCCGTACGCGACCGCGGGCCCACGGGGCTACATGCCATTGCCGGTCGGCCACAGCAGCCCGCGCAGCCGCATAGCTGCGGGCAGTCGTGCCGCTGGGGCGGCACGGGTGGGCGCAGCGGCACCCCGTCAGCGCCGGGCCGCGCGACCCGCCCCCGCATCACGGCAACCCGCTCAGCCGCGTAGCTGCGGGCAGTCGTGCCGCTGGGGCGGCACGGGTGGGCGCAGCGGCACCCCGTAGCGCCGGGCCGCGCGACCCGCCCCCGCCCAGTCCCACGCCGGGCAACCCGCGCAGCGAACGGCACCAGTGGCCCGACCCAGCCGACGCAGTCACCCCGCGCACCCTCCCACCCACTTATCTGCGCGGCAGCAGGGCTATCGCCGTGATCGGTACGGCCGCCAGCACCAGCCAGGGCACGGCGGCCGGCAGGCCGGGGTCGAGCAGCGTGCCGGTTGCCGAGCTGCCGAGCAGGACGATCAGGCCGGAGACCGAGGACAACGCGCCGGTGTAGAGGCCGAGTCGGCCCTCCTCGGCGAGGTCGGGGACCCAGGCGCGGGCGACCGGCGCGACGAGCATCTGGCCGAGGGTGAGCAGGACGACGAAGACGGCCGCGGGCAGCAGACCTGCCGTGCCCGTCCAGTCGGCGGGCCGCGCGGCGGCCACGACCGCGAACCCCGCCGCGATCAGCAGCAGTCCGGCGACCATGGACCGGCGCAGGGTCAGCCGCTCCCCCACCCAGCGGGTGACGGGCAGCTGGGCGACCACCACCAGCAGCGAGGACAGGGCGAACAGCCAGGCCAGCGCCGCCTGGGAGCCCGTGGCGCGCTCCACCTCGTCGGGGAGGGCGAGGTAGAGCTGGTTGTAGGCGAGCAGGTAGGCGCCGTACGCGCAGCACAGGGCGAGGAAGCGGCGGTTGCGCAGCAGCTTCCCCATGCCGCCGCGGAACCGGACGCCCCCTCGCCCGGGTATGTGCTGCGGCAGCAGCCACGCGTGCCCGGCGAGGACGAGTACGAAGATGCCGGCGCCGGCGAGGCAGACCGTACGGAAGTCCACCGAGAGCAGGAGTGCGCCGAGCAGTGGTCCGACGAAGGCGCCCGCCTGTCCGGCCACGGTCAGCAGCGCGAGGACGTGGGTGCGGGAGCCGCCGCCCGACTCCTCCCACACCACGGCCTGCCGGGCCACCTCGGACTCCACGGCGGGTGAGAAGAGCGCGGCGGCGAATCCGATCAGCAGGACGGCCGCGATGACCGCCCAGGTCTCCCGCGCGTACCCGAGCCATGCGAACCCCGCGATCCGCAGCACGCAGCCCGTGAGGACGACCGGCCGGATGCCGTACCGGTCGGCCAGCGCCCCGCCCACGACGAACAGCCCCTGCTGGCTGAAGGTCCGCAGCCCCAGCACGAAACCGACCAGCCAGCCCGCCATGCCGATGGCCTGTCCCAGGTGCTCGGAGAGGAAGGGCAGGACGGCGAAGAAGCCGATGTTGAAGGCGAGTTGGGTGAGGATGAGGAGGCGGAGGAGGGGAGAGAGGCGGGGGCGGTCCGGCGCCTTGCGGAGGCCGCGTGACAGCAGCGAGGTCATCCGGTCTTCACCAACTCCCTGGTGGCTGAGGGCTGTTCGGGCAAGGGGAGGGTGGGCTCGGTCCTCCGGCGCCGTCGCCGACCCCACCGCACCCCTCCCCCAGCCTTCGGCCGGGGGGACCCCCATCTCGCTCCGCTCGCCGCCGTCACCGCCAGCGCGCCCAGCAGGGCGAGTACGGCGGCGGGGGCGAGGACCGCCCAGGGGGCGCGCTCGGCGTAGGGCTGGTTCTCGGCGAGGAGGAGGCCCCATTCCGGGGAGGGCGGCTGGGCGCCCAGGCCGAGGAAGGCCAGCGAGGCGAGCGCGAGGGCGATACCGGGCAGGCGGAGCAATGCGTGGCGGGTGACGGGGGGCAGGACGGCGGGGAGGAGTTCGTGGCGCAGCAGGTACCAGGGGCCGGCGCCCATCGCGCGGGTGGCGGTCAGGTGGAGCGCGGCGCGTTCCTGCCGTAGCAGGGCGGAGGTGTGGGCGGCGAGCGGTGCCCAGGCGACGGCGGCCACGGCGAGCGCGGGCGTGGCGGTTCCGCTGCCGACGACCGCGGTGACGAGCAGGGCGACCAGGACCGGCGGCAGCGCGGTGACGGTGTCGACGAGCGGGCCGGACAGGCGGGGCAGCAGGCCGAGGGCGAGGCCGGTGAGCAGGGTGGCGGCGGTGATCGCGAGGGCGAGCAGCAGGGTGTCGAGGGCGCCGTGGGCGACGCGGGCGAGGACGTCCCGGCCGAGGGCGTCGGTGCCGAACGGGTGCGCCGGGGAAGGGGCCGCGAGTCGTTCGGTGGTGTCGAGGGCCAGCGGGTCGCGGGGCAGGCCGACGGCGATGACGGCAACGAGCAGGCCGCCGTAGAGGAAGGGGAGGAAAGTGTGGGCGGGCGGTGACGGCCGGTGCAGGGACGGCAGTGCGCCGTCGCGCAGGGCGGGGCCGATCAGCAGGCGGGCGAGGAGGTGGGCCAGTCCGGCGGCCACGGCGGCGAGCAGGATGAGGGCGAGCGTGCCGGCCTGGAGGACGGGCAGGTCCTGGGCGAGGGCGGCCTGAAGGGTGGTGCGGCCCAGGCCGGGGATGTCGAAGATCTGCTCGACGGTGACCGATCCGCCGGTCAGTCCTACGACGAACAGGCCGGTGTTGGGCAGCAGTCCGGGCAGGCAGCGGCGCAGGGCCTGGCGGGCGACGGAGCGGCCGGGCAGTCCGCGTGCGGTGGCGGCCAGGGCCCAGGGCTCCGCGAAGGCGCCGGGCAGCAGGTCGTCGAGGAGACGGCCGAGGACGGCCCCGGCGGGGAGGCCGAGGGAGAGAGCGGGGAGGATCGTCCACTGGAGGCCGTACCAGCCGAGGGCCGGGAGCCAGCCGAGTTGGACGCCTACGACGGTGGCGAGCACGGACGCGGTGAGGAACTCGGGCAGTGCCGCGAGGACGGCGGAACCGCTGCCGCCCGCGCGTCGCCCGTCGAGCCGCCGCTGCGCGCCGAGCCACAGAGTGCGGGCGCAGATCAGCGCGGCGGTGACGGCGGCGACCGCGAGGGCCACCGCCATCAGCAGCAGGGACACGCCCAGGGCCTGGAGTACGTCGGGCGTGACCTCGCTGCCGGAGATCCACGACCGGCCGGCGTCCCCGTGCCACAGCCCGCCCAGCCAGTCCCCGAGGAGGTGGAACGGTCCCTTGTCCAGGCCGAGTTGGGCTCGGATGTCCGCGAGCACCTCGGGGGTGGGGTCGCGGTCGGCCGAGCGGGCCTTGAGCACCGTGAGCGCCGGGTCGGTGCGCGAGAGCCAGGGCAGGACGCCGATGGCGGTGACGAGCGCGACCGCGATCCCGAGCCGCCACAGGAACGTGGCCGTGCGCTGCCGCATGGGTCAGCGCCGGGTGCCGATGCCGACGAGGGTGCGCTCGTACGGGTCGAGGAGCGCGCCCCGGACGTCGGTCCCGACGCCGGTGATGATGCGCTGGTGGACCAGCGGTACGACGGCGTCCGTGCCGAGGATGCGGGCCTCGGCGGCCATCGCCGCGTCCTGCCGCTCGGCGGTGTCGGCCGTGCCCTCGGCCTTGGCCACGGCCCGGTCCACGTCCTTGTCGCACAGCTGGGCGATGTTGTAGCCGCCGTCGCAGGTGTAGTCGCTGGCCAGGACGGAGACGGGGTCGCCGGTGTCGACGAGGGTGTTGCGGGCGAGGACGAAGGCGTCGAACTTGCCGTCCAGCGCGTCGCTCTCCAGCCGCGAGTACTCGCGCACCTCAAGCGTGACCTCGAACCCGGCCTTCTCCAGCTGCTGCTCGAGCACCTGGGCGACTTCCGGGAGTTCGGGCCGGTTGTCGTAGGTGGCGAGCGTGATACGGGCCCCCTCGGGCTTCGCGGGCGCCGTACGTCCGACCGGTTCGGTCCGCTTGCCGGCGGCCCAGGTGACGGCGGGCCCGTAGATGCCGACGCCGGCGTCGGCGTACCCCTCATAGACGCCCTTGGCGAACGCGGAGGTGTCGACGGCCTGCCGGGCGGCGGCCCGGAGCGCGGCGTTCTTGAAGGCGCCCTTCTCGGTGTTGAGGAGCAGGCTCGTGGTGCGGGTCGTGGCGGTCGCCTCGCGGGTGGCCTTGTCGAGGGTGGCGGCCTGGGCTACGGGGATCGCCTCGGCGAGGTCGACCTGGTTCGTGCGCAGGGCGGCGGCGCGGGCGGTGCCGTCGGCGACGAACTTGACGTCGATGCCGGTGGCCTGGGCGCGGCCGCCCCAGTAGTCGTCGTAGCGGTCGAGGGTGGCGGCTGTGGCGCCCGTGACCTTGGTGAGTTCGAAGGGCCCGGTGGCGGTGCCGACCGGGTCGACCTTGTCCTGGGTTCCGTACGCCTTGCCGGAGAAGACGGCGAGGGCGGGGCTGGACAGGCGCAGCGGCAGGACGGGGTCGGGGGCCTCGGTGGTGATCCGTACGCCGGTGCTGCCCTCGGGCTTCGCGGTGAGGGTGACGCCGGAGAGGGCGGCCGGGACCGGCTTGGCCTTCGTGGCGTGGGTGAGGGCGCCGGCGACCGCGGCCGGGGTGACGGCGGAACCGTCCTGGAAGGTGGCCTCACGCAGGGTGAACAGCCAGGTGCGGTCGTTCTCCTGCCGCCAGGAGGCGGCGAGGGCGGGAGCCGCGGCGCCGTTGGCGTCCAGCGCGGTCAGGCCCTCGGTGACGCCGAGGCGGCTGAGGATGGTGGAGTCGGCGCCGTACGGCGAGAGGTTCTCGGCGGGCGGGAAGGCGAGGGCGACGCGGAGGCGGGAGCCGTCCTGGGCGTCGCCCGCGGCGTCGGTGCCGCCACCGGAGGCGAAGCAGCCGGCGAGGACGGGGGCCAGCGCGAGGGCGATGAGCGGGCGGAGTCGGCGCCACACGTTCTGTCCCACGTTCTATCGCTCCATCGGTATCTCGAAGTGGACGACGCCGTTGCCGCCGTCGGTGTCCTCGCGCTCGTCGTGCACGACCTTGCCGAGCGAGCGCCAGAAGGCCTCGGCGCCGGGCACGTTCGGGTCGGTGTGCAGATAGACGGACCGGTAGCCGCCGTCCGTCGCCGCGAAGGCGAGCAGCTCGTCGACCAGTCGCCGGGCCAGTCCGCGCCTGCGGTGCTCGGGGCGGACGTAGACGCGGCGCAGCTGTGCGGTCTCGCCGCAGGGGTAGCGCTCGGCGAGGTGGCGCGGGTTCGGCGGGTGGGCCGGGCCGCGGGAGTCCAGGGCGGCGGTGGCCACGACACCGTTGTCGCGCGGGTCGAGCGCGACGAGGAGGGTGTGGCGGGGCGGGGCGAGGTAGGCGGCGGCCGGGTCGATGATGTCCGCGTGCCAGCGGGGCACATAGCCGGTGCCGAAGTCGCGGTAGACGGTGTCGAGCATCAGGGCTCGCGCACCGTCGAGGTCGTCCGGGCTCGCCGCCCTGATGCTGTAGTCGTGCACTTGCACATCATATGCATTAAGAGCAAGAGGTGATTACGGCCTCCCTGCCCTCACTCAACGCCCTTACAGCTCGGGTGATTTGACAGTGATCACGGCCGCCGACACCCTAGCCACATGACATCCATTTTCAACAAGGGTAGCCTGAAGGCCGCCTCGACCGCGAAAGCGGGCGGCTGCTGATGCGTATCGCTTTCGTCGGCAAGGGCGGCAGCGGCAAGACCACCCTGTCGGCACTGTTCTCCCGCCACCTCGCCCGCGCGGGCGCGCCCGTGCTGGCCATCGACGGCGACATCAACCAGCACCTCGCCGAGGCGCTGGGCCACGACGGCGACGCCCTGGACGCACCGCCCCTCGGCGCCCACCTGAGGGACATCAAGGAGTTCCTGCGCGGCACCAACCCGCGCATCCCCTCCGCCGACGCCATGATCAAGACCACCCCGCCCGGCAGAGGCTCCCGCCTCGTGAACCTGCTCGGCGACGACGAACTGCACGCGCGGCACGTCCGGCGCGTGGGGGACGTGCCGGTGATGGTGACGGGCGAGTTCGACGAGAGTGACCTGGGCGTGGCCTGCTACCACTCCAAGCTCGGCGCGGTCGAGCTCTACCTGGGCCACCTGGTCGACGGCCCGGGCGAATACGTGGTGGTCGACATGACGGCGGGCGCGGACGCCTTCGCGTCGGGCCTGTTCACCCGCTTCGACATGACGTTCCTGGTGGCGGAGCCCACGCGGAAGGGCGTCTCGGTGTACCGCCAGTACCGGGACCACGCGAAGGAGTTCGGCATCCGCATCGCGGTCATCGGCAACAAGGTGACGTGCGAGGACGACCTCCTCTTCCTCAAGGAAGAGGTCGGCGACGACCTCCTCACCCACCTGGTCCACTCCTCCTGGGTACGGGCGGCCGAACAGGGCCGGGAGCAGGGCGAGTTGGAGTCCCACAACGTCCACGCCCTCAACCTCCTGCGCGAGGCGGTCGACGTCCACCCCAAGGACTGGCCCACGACCCACCGCCACGCCGTCGAGCTCCACCTGCGCAACGCGCGCGCGTGGGCGGACGACCGGACGGGCCACGACCTGGCCTCTCAGGTGGACCCGGAGTTCGTGCCCGGCCCGACGGCACTGACCTGACGACGACGTATCCCCCAGCACCGAGCATCGCCACACCACCGGACAGGAACACACGCACATGTCTCTCGACGTCTCCCCGAAGCTCCTCGCCGAAGCCGAACACGGTGACATCCGCGAGGAGGACTTCGTGGACACCGTCCGCACCTCACTGCCGTACGCCTACGATCTGATCGCCTCCCTCGCCGAGGAACTCAAGGGCGGCACGGCCGAGTTCACCGACAACCAGACCCCTCCCCCGTCCGAGAAGGAGCGCGGCCAACTGCTGCGCGCCCTCGCCAGCGACGCGATCCGTGGCAGCCTGGAGCGCCACTTCGGGGTCGCCCTGGCCTTCCAGAACTGCCACCGGGTTGCGGCGTTCCGGATGGAGGGCCGGGACGGGGAGACGTACGCGCGGTTCACTTCGGTGCGGTCGCAGGTGCTGAACCAGTCGCCGGAGTTCCGGGACTGCTGAACTGACGCCCCCACTCGCATGGCATGGTCTACTCGACGCCGGTCGCGTCGAGTAGACCATGCCCCTCCCGAGGGGACGGGCCCCGCTGCGCTACCGCGGTGCGGCGGCCACCGGCGCCGCCGCGTACCCCGTCGGCCGAGCCGTGAACGTCCCCCGACCCTGCGTCCGGCTCCGCAACCGCGTCGCGTAGCCGAACAGTTCGGCCAGCGGCACGGTGGCCGTCACGACCGCCGCGCCCGCCCGTGTGGTCGAGCCCGTCACCCGGCCCCGCCGGGCCGCCAGGTCGCCGAGGACCCCGCCGACCGCGTCCTCGGGCACGGTGACCGTGACCTCGACGACCGGCTCCAGCAGGACCATCGCGCAGGTGCGCAGGGCGTCCCGGAGGCCGAGTCGGCCGGCCGTGCGGAAGGCCGTGTCGGAGGAGTCCTTCACGTGGGTCGAGCCGTCGGTGAGGGTGACGCGCAGCCCGGTCACCGGGTGGCCGCCGAGCGGGCCTTCGGCGAGGGCGTCCCGGCAGCCGGCCTCCACTGCGCGTACGTACTCCTGCGGCACGCGACCGCCGACGACGGTCGAGCGGAACTCGAAGCCCGCCTCCGTTTCCAGCGGCTCCACGTCGAGGACCACGTGCGCGAACTGCCCCGCCCCGCCGTCCTGTTTGACGTGCCGGAAGACGAAGCCGGACACCCCTCGGCCCACCGTCTCCCGGTAGGCGACCCGGGGGCGGCCGACGTTGACGTCCAGCCCGGCCTCCCGCCGGATCTTCTCCATCGCGACCTCCAGATGCAGTTCTCCCATGCCGGACAGCACCGTCTGCCCGGTCTCGGCGTCGGTCCGCGCGACCAGCGACGGATCCTCCTCGGCCAGCCGGGCCAGCGCCGAGGCCAGCCGGTCGGTGTCGGTGGACCTGCGGGCCTCGACCGCCACGGACACCACCGGGTCGGCCACGCTCGGCGGTTCGAGGACGAGTGGGGCGTCCGGCGCGCAGAGCGTGGAGCCGGGGCGAGCCGACTTCAGGCCGACCACGGCCACGATGTCCCCGGCGACCGCCCGGTCCACCTGGGCGTGGCGGTCGGCCTGGACCCGCAGGATCCGCCCGATCCGCTCACCGCGGCGCGCGCCCGCGTCGAACACCGTGTCTCCCTTCTCGACCGTTCCCGAGTACACGCGCAGGTACGTGAGCCTGCCGGTCGACGTGGCACTCACCTTGAACGCCAGCGCCGCGAACGGTGCCGACGGGTCCGCGGGCCGGTCCTCCTCCACCCCGTCGCGCAGACCGCGCACGGCCGGTACGTCCAGGGGCGACGGCAGATACGCCACGACCGCGTCGAGCAACGGCTCGATCCCGCGGTTGCGGTAGGCCGAGCCGCACAGCACGACCACGCCGTCGCCGCTGCCGGTCAGGTCACGCAGGGCGGTGACGAGGGTCTCCGGCGAGAGCGCCGACCGCGCGCAGAACTCCTCCAGCGCGCCGGCATGCAGTTCGGCCACCGCCTCCTCCAGGAGCCGTCGACGCCGGTGCGCCTCCTCCCGCAGATCGTCCGGCACATGCTCTTCCACGAAGGTCTCGGCGCCGTCGGCCCACACCAGTGCCCTCATCCGTACGAGGTCCACGACGCCGCGGAAGCCGTCCTCCGTACCGATGGGCAACTGCACGACCAGCGGCGCCGGATGCAGCCGTTCCCGGATCGATGCCACGGCCGTGTCGAGGTCGGCCCCGGCCCGGTCCAGCTTGTTGACGAAGGCGATTCTCGGCACGCCGTGCCGGTCGGCCTGCCGCCATACCGACTCGCTCTGCGGTTCGACTCCGGCCACGGCGTCGAACACCGCGACCGCGCCGTCGAGGACGCGCAGCGAACGCTCCACCTCGTCGGCGAAGTCGACGTGCCCCGGGGTGTCGATGAGGTTGATGCGGTGACCGCCCCAGGCGCAGCTGACCGCCGCCGCGAAGATGGTGATCCCGCGATCGCGCTCCTGCGGGTCGAAGTCGGTGACGGTGGTGCCGTCGTGGACCTCGCCGCGCTTGTGCGTGGTCCCGGTGGCGTACAGGATCCGCTCGGTGACGGTGGTCTTTCCCGCGTCGACGTGGGCGAGGATGCCGAGGTTGCGGACGGCGGTGAGGGTGGTGAGGGTGGTGAGGTCGGTGCGCACGGCCCTTGGCCTTTCGGATGATCCGGAAACGGAACGGAAACGGGGCAGCGCGATTCCCGGACGGCATGCAGGCGCACGTGAGCGTGACCTGCCGCCCCGTCGGACTGCGGGACGGCACAGAACGGCAAGGAACGGCAAGGGAGTTGACGTACCTCAGGCGCGCTCTCGGAGCTTCTCAGGTGCTCTCAGGCGTTCGTCGCGGGCATCCGGTGCCGGCCGCGCAGCGGGCACCGGGCGGACGAGGACACGAGGATCACCACGTACCGGCAGGGGGAGACGACGACAGCGGTGCGGTCACGCACGGCCCGGCTCCCCTCGACTCGTCACGGCGACGCGCCGCCGGGTGGTGGGCGGCGCGCGATTGCGTGGTGAGTCTAGGGAGCCGGGCCGGGTCGGAGCACGCGATTTTCCTGCCGGCCGCCATCGACGGCGCGCGGACGCAAGCCGGCGATGCAGGCGGCCCATGCGATTCGTACAGGCGCCCGGTGTGAATCTCATGGGCTTCCCGTGACAGACGAACGATGCCCCGCGGTCCCCTCTTCTGCCATCGTGGGAGGTCGGAGGCGCAGGTGAGGGGCCCGACCCCCGCCGTTCGCCCGTCCCCCGCGGGAGGCAGACCGTGGACAAGCGGTACGAGGTGTACTGCCTCACTCACCCGCACTTCTACGACACGCCGTCCCACGGCCGGACGCGCGGCCGCTTCCATCAGACGCTCCGCCCGCCCCCTGCCTCGTGGTCGCGCGAGGAACTCGGCGACTGGGTGGTCTGCCGCCCCGTAGACACGCAACTCCCCGCACAGGGCTGGAAGATCCACGCCTCGGCGTGTCCGGACAACGCGCAGGCGATCCTGGACGCGGTGTGGGACTACTGCGTCCAGCGTCGTATCGCCTTCAAGTTCCTGCCCGGCGTGGACACCCTGTTCCTCGCCAACGCCAAGTACGCGCATCGCGGGTCCAGCGGCAAGTTCGTGACCATCTACCCGGCGGACGAGGCCGAGTGCGAGCGTGTGCTCACCGAGCTCGGCGCCGCCCTCGACGGCCTGCGGGGGCCGTACATTCTGAGCGATCTGCGCTGGGGCGACGGTCCGCTGTACGTCAGGTACGGCGCCTTCGCCGACCGGTACACCATCTCGGCCGACGGTGTGCTGCAGCAGGCGGTGGAGGACCCTTCCGGACGGCTGGTCCCCGATCTGCGTGGCCCCACCTTCCAGGTACCGCAGTGGGTGCCGCTGCCCGCGTTCCTCGAACCCCACCTCGCCGAGAGCCGACGGACCACGGTCGCCGATCTGCCCTACCGGATCGAGAAGGCGCTGCACTTCTCCAACGGCGGCGGGCTGTACGCCGCGGTCGACACCCGCACCGAGGAGCGCGTCGTCCTCAAGGAGGCCCGGCCCCACGCGGGACTCACCGCCGACGGCGCGGACGCCGTCACCCGGCTGGAACGCGAGCGGACGGCCCTGGAGCGGCTGCGTGGCCTGCCCTGCGTCCCCGAGCTGCGCGATCACTTCGAGCTGGGCGGTCACCGGTTCCTCGTCGAGGAGTTCATCGAGGGAAGGGCCCTGCACGAGGTGTTCGTCGAACGCTATCCACTGACGGACCTGGACGCCGACGCGGCGGCCTTCGCCGACTACGCGTCCTGGGCCCTCGACATCCACCGGCAGGTGGAGGAAGCGGTCGCCGCGGTCCATGAGCGGGGCATCGTGATCGGCGACGTGCACACCTTCAACGTCCTGGTCCGCCCCGACGGCAGGGTGGTGCTGATCGACTTCGAGGGAGCGTCGGACGTGGCGCAGGCGGGGCGCCAGGTCCTCGCGGCCCCGGGATTCACCGCCCCCGGCGGGGCCACCGGCTTCGACATCGACCGGTATGCGCTGGCCTGTCTGCGGATCTTCCTCTTCCTGCCACTGACCGGCCTCATCGAGCTGGACGGTGGGAAGGCCGGGCAGCTCGCCAGGGAGGCCGCCCGGCTTTTCCCTGTTCCCCGGCCGTTCCTCGACGAGGCCGTCCGCACACTCACCGGCGACGGCGGCATGGCCGCGGGGGCGGACGAAGGCCCCCGCTTGGAGGCCGATCACTCCGGCTGGCTGCGCGCCCGCACCTCGATGACCGATGCCGTCCTGGCCTCCGCCACGCCCGAGCGCAACGACCGGCTCTTCCCGGGCGACATCGATCAGTTCCTGCTCCCGGGCGGCGGCCTCGACGTGGCCCATGGCGCTGCGGGCGTGCTGTACGCGCTGGACGTGACCGGCGCCGGACGGCGGCCCGACCACGAGGACTGGCTGATCCGGCACGCGCTGAACCCCCAACCGGGAACCCGCCTCGGCTTCTACGACGGACTGCACGGCGTCGCGTACGTCCTTGAACACCTCGGGCACCACGAGGAGGCCGCCAAGGTCCTCGACATGTGCCTGGGCGAGCACTGGGAGGCCCTCGCCCCGGACCTCAAGGGCGGCCTGTCCGGCATCGGGCTCAACCTGCTGCACTTCGCCACCACCCTCGGTGACGCCGCCTGCGGTGACGCCGCCGTGCGCGTGGCACAGACCGTCGCCGACCGCCTCGGCCCCGTCGACAGCGTGCCCGCGACCAGCGGCGGAGCCCATCCGCGAGCGGGGCTGATGTACGGCTCGTCGGGGCCCGCGCTGCTGTTCCTGCGTCTGTACGAGCACAGCGGCGACCCGGCGCTGCTCGACCTGGCCGCCACCGCGCTGCGCCAGGACCTGCACCGCTGCCTGGAGCGCTCGGACGGGTCGCTGGAGGTGAACGAGGGGTGGCGGACCATGCCCTATCTCGCCGACGGCAGTGTGGGCATCGGCATGGTCCTCGACGAGTACCTGGCGCACCGCGCGGACGAGGGGTTCTCGGCCGCCGCCGACGCGATCCGCAGGGCCGCGAGCGCGTCGTTCTACATCGAACCCGGGCTCTTCGACGGCGTGGCCGGAATGATCCTCCACCTCAGCCGCGCGCACCCGCCCGGCACTGCCGCCGCCCGCGACCCGGTGATCGCGGACCACGTACGCCATCTGGAGCGCCACGCCTGCCTGCTCGACGGCCGACTCGCCTTCCCCGGCGAGCAGTTGCTGCGGCTGTCCATGGACCTGGCCACCGGCACGGCGGGCGTCGTCCTGGCCCTGGGCGCCGCCTTCCACTCCCGGCCCGTCGGACTGCCGTTCCTGACGCCGGGCCTGCCCGCTCACGACCTCCCCGTCCCCACGCGAGTACGAGAGAGGAGGTGAGCACACATGTCGCTCCTCGAACTGCAGGGTCTGACCATCGAGTCGGAGACCGGTTACGCGCCGCCGCCTGGCAGCCGGGCAAGCAAGGGCTGTGGTGGCAGCCGCCTCAGCCTGCTGATCTGCTAGTCGTTCCGACTGGTCAGCACCGACACGGCGGGGGCAGGCACACCGCGCGCCCCCGCCCCATTCGCTGGAACCGTACGTCGACGGGAGCAGCCCGTGGACCGACGCGCGGCGGACCGTCTGCTGCTGACGACGGTCCGGCGAGGCGGTGTGTGGGCCGGGGCCCAGGCCGCCGTGGCACTGCTGCTGGCAGGCGTCCACGTTCTTCTGCCCGCCGTCGTGGGCCGCACGGTCGACGCCGTGCTCGGGCGCGGCGACACCACCCTCTGGCTGACCCTGTCCGCCGTCACCGTCGCCCTGCTGGTGGTGTGCGACGCCGCGGACGACTACGCGGGCGCCGTGGCCAACGCCCGCTGCACGGCCTGGCTGCGGCACACTCTGCTCGCCCATGTCCTGGACCTGGGCGCTTCCGCCGGCCGTCGGCACACCCCCGGCGACCTGGTGGCCCGTCTCGTGGGCAACACCGCCCGGGCCGGCAGCGCCCCGTCGGGCATCGTGTGGGCGGTGACCGACCTGGTCCCCCCGGTCGGGGCCGTGGTGGCCCTGGCCCTCATCGACCCCTGGCTGTGTCTCACCTTCGTGGCCGGACTGCCGCTGATCGCCCTCATGGTGCGCGCCTTCGTCCGCGACGTCTCCGACCTCAACGACCGCTACTTCGCCACGCAGGGCCGTATCGCCGCCCGGCTCGTCGACGCCCTCACCGGAATCCGCACCATCACGGCCGCCGGGACCATGACCGGCGAGACCGAACGGGTACTGCGGCCGCTGCCCGAGCTGCACCGCCACGGCCTGGGCATGTGGCGAGCGGTCGCCCGGGTCTCGGCGCGGGACGCGGCGATCGTCCCCCTGCTGGAGATCGCCGTACTGGCCGTCGCCGGGCTGGGGCTCGCCCAAGGCCGTATCACCCCGGGTCAGATGCTCGCCGCCGGCGGGTACGTGGCGCTGGCCACCGGCGTGAGTTCGCTGGTGGCCTCGGTGAACCGGCTGGCCTTCGCACGCGCCACCGCCGGCCGGATCGCCGAGGTGCTGGGCGAGCCCACGGTCGCCTACGGCGAGGCGCGCCTGCCCTGCGGGGGCGGCGGGCGGCTGGAGTTCCGCGGGGTCACGGTACGCACCGCCGAAGGCGACACCGCGCTGGACGGCATCGACCTGGACCTGCCGGCGGGCGCGCTGACCGCCGTCGTAGGACGCTCGGGAGCCGGCAAGTCCGTGCTGGCCGCGCTGGCCGGACGGCTGGCCGACCCCGACGAGGGCGAGATACGGCTCGACGGAGTTCAGCTGCGCGACGTGGACCGCACGGAGCTGCGGCACGCCGTCGCCTACGGCTTCGAACGCCCCGTGCTGCTGGGCGAGACCTTCGCCGACGCGATCGGATTCGGGCCGCGCACGCCCAGGGGCGGGGAGGTCCGCGCCGGGGCCACCGCGGCCCGCGCCGACGCGTTCATCCGGACCATGCCCGAGGGCTACGGCACCCGGCTCACCGGGGCGCCGCTGTCCGGCGGCGAGTATCAGCGCATCGGCCTGGCACGCGCCTTCGTCCAGTCCGCTCCCTCCGGTCGCCTGCTGGTGCTGGACGACGTGACGGCCAGCCTGGACACCGTCACCGAGCACCACATCAGCCAGACCCTCACCGGCACCGGGCCCCTCGCCGGCCGGTCCCGGCTCGTCGTGACCCACCGCGCCTCCACGGCCGCGGACGCGCAGGTCGTGGTCTGGCTCGACACGGGGCGGGTGCGGGGGGTGGGCACGCATCGGGAACTGTGGCTGGAGGAGGGGTACCGGGCGGTGTTCCGTCCGGAGTCGGGGGGTGACGGGGAGGCGGGTCCTGGGCTGGATCGGCACCGGGACATACATCCGGCACCGGGACCGGATCGCGACGCAGGGGTGTGGGACGGAGGCGTGTGGTGAGCCCGGCACCCGGGGCCCTGCTGCGCTCCACACTGCGCACGCGGCGCCGGGAGTACGTACGACTCACCGGCTGGTCGCTGGTCCAGGGCATCCCCGCGCTGCTGTCCGGCTGGCTGGTCGCCCGGGCCGTCGACGAAGGCTTCCTCGCCGACCGCACCGCGGAGGGCCTCGGCTGGCTCGGCCTGCTGGCCTGCGCCGTCCTCGTCGGTGCCTGGGGCACCCGGCAGGCCACACTCCAACTGGCCGCGGTCGTCGAGCCGCTCCGCGACGACCTGGTCACGCTCGTCACCACCGGCACGCTGCACCGCTCCGCCCGCGTGGGGCAGAGCGCCGACACGGCGGGCGTGGCACGGCTGACCGAGCAGGTGGAGATCGCCCGTGAGTCGTACGGAGCGGTCGTGATGTTCGTGCAGAGCTTCGCGGTCACGACGGTGAGCGTGCTGCTCGGGCTCGCCGCGCTGGATCCCGCGCTGCTGCTGTTCGTCGTGCCGCCCCTCATGGCCGGGCTCGTCCTCTTCCTGCTGGCCCTGCGGGCGATGGCGGCCCGGCAGCGGGCGGTCGTCCTCGCGGACGAGGCCATCGCCGAGCAGGTGAGCACGGTGGCCGGTGGCCTGCGGGACGTGATGGCGTGCGGCGCCGAGGCGACGGTACGTCGTCGAGCCGGCGCCCGGATCGACGAGGCGGCGCACGCTGCCCGCGCCCTGGCCCGGCTCACCGCGTTGCGCACGGCCGCGCTGGGTGTCGGCGGCTGGCTGCCGATCGTGCTCATCCTGGCCGGTGCGCCCTGGCTGGTACGGGGCGGGGTGACGGCCGGCGCGATCCTGGGCGCGCTGACCTACGTCGCGCAGAGCCTGCAACCTGCCCTGCGCGGCTTCGTCCAGGGGCTCGGGGGCAGCGGGCTGTGGCTGGTGGTCACACTCGGCCGCATCCTGGAGGCGGCGGGGCCTGCGGGGGTGGCGGGTACTGCAAAGGCAGCGGGGATGGTGAGGCCGGCGGGTCCGGCGGGGTCGTCGGCGGGGACAGCGACGGCGGAAACGTCGGACGACGGACTCCCCCGCGACGGCCGTGTCGAACTGCAGGGCGTCACCTTCGGCTATGCCCCCTCCGCCGAACCGGTCGTCCGGGATCTCGACCTGTCCCTCCCCTCGGGCACCCACCTGGCGGTCGTCGGCCCCAGTGGCGCGGGCAAGTCCACGCTCGCCGCGCTCATCGCCGGAATGCTCGCCCCGCAGACCGGCGACGTCCACCTGGGCGGCGTCCCGGTCCGCTCCCTGGACGTCGGCCGGCTCTCCCGGTCCCGCGTGCTGATCCCGCAGGAGGCGTACGTCGTCGCCGGCACCCTGCGCGAGAACCTCGCCTATCTGCACCCCGCGGCCACCTCACCCGACCTCGACGCGGCGGTCCACGCGATCGGCGCCACCGCCCTCGTCGAACGCCTCGGCGGCTACGACGCACCGGTGAACCCGGCCCTGCTGTCCGCCGGTGAGCGCCAGCTGATCGCCCTTGTCCGTGCCCTGCTCCCGCCCGCCCCGCTGGTCCTGCTGGACGAGGCCACCTGCCACCTCGACCCGGCCGCCGAGGCCGGCGCCGAACGGGCCTTCGCCTGCCGCCGGTCCACTCTGATCGTCTGCGCCCACCGGATCAGCTCCGCCCTGCGCGCCGACCTCGTCCTCGTCATGGACGGGCCGCGTTGCCGCCTCGGCACCCACGAGCAGCTGCTGGCCGACTGTGCTCTGTACCGCGACCTGATCGGCCACTGGGACCAGATGGCGAGTGACGTCCGACGCTGATGGCCGAGGTCCAGGGCAGCAGGCAGCAGGCCCATGCCGCCGGCCCGACTACAGCCAGCCCGACTCCCGGGCGATGCGGATCGCGTCGATGCGGTTGCGTGCGCCGGCCTTTCTGGAGACCGCGTTCAGGTGATTGCGGACCGTTCCCACCGACAGCGACAGCTGGTCGGCGATCTCACGCGTGGGCGTGCCGTCCGCCGCCAGCCGCAGCACCTCGAGCTCCCTCCCGGTCAGCGGGTTCTCCGCCGAGGAGAGCGCCAGCAGCGCGAGCCGCGGGTCGATGAACCGTTCGCCCGCCGCCACCTTGCGGACCCCTTGGGGCAGGATGTCGCAGGGGCTGTTCCGGCCGATGAGGCCCGCGACCCGACGCGCCAGCGCCTGGCGCAGATACTCGGGAGTCGCCGACCCGACCACCAGCAGGGTGCGGCACTGCGGGAGCCGCGTGGCCAGCTCCAGGGAGGTACCGAGGGCACGGTCCTCCTCGCCGTCGACGTCGATGACGATCACGTCGGGCCGGTACGACAGCGCCTGAACGACTGTCTGGCTGTGCTCCGGCGACGCCGGGACCACCTCGATGTCCTTCTCACGTGTGAGCAGGGCGGCGAGTGCCCCGCGCACCAGGTCTGCCTCCTCGACGAGAAGAACACGGATCAACATCGCTCCTACCCGGCCGAGCCCGGCCTCCATGACGCAGCGCGCCCCGGACACTCCGACGGCGCCATACGAAGTATCTCCACCTTTCCACCCATTCGCCGGGAGCCGCCCCGACCGGGCAATCCGGCCCACAAAACAGTTCATGCGGGGCGAGGTGACCCTCGACCCGCATGGACAGGAACTGAACTATTTGTGGGACATTCACGAGCTCCTTTGACCAGCCGCAACAGGGCTGATTGGCCAGGTTCCGCAAAACGGCCATCGCCCGCGGCGCGCTGCCAGTGTGGACGGTGGAGGCATCCTCGACGTACACCACATCTCCGACGGTCTCGGCGTCGAAGCCCCGTAACGTGCACCTGGCCGGCGGCGCGTCATGACAGATCTCATGGATGTAGCGCAATGGGGGCCCGCTCGGTGGGGTAGGGGGGTGGAATCAGTGGGCGGGCATGCGGCCCGTCAGTGGTGCGGGGCGGCGATGGCGGCGAGTTCCGTGCCGGGGCGGACGGAGAGCCCGTTCATGCCGTAGATGATCGTTCCGGTGGCAGTGGCGGTGACCTTGTGCTCGGCGCCGTCGACCGGGTCGATGATGCGGCCGATGGTCTGTCCTTCGGTCACCTCGTCACCGGTGACCGCGTCCGGGTACCACAGACCGGTGACCTGGGAGGCGACCTCGCCCGCCCAGATCCAGTCGCGTGGCTGCACGGTCGCCGGCTTGACGTGCTCCGACGCATCGACGACACCGAGGTGGTGCAGGATCCGGTACAGGGCGTCGAGCAGCCTGCGCACGGTGGCGGGGTCGCGGTCGCCGAGCTTTCCGGTCTCGACGAGGATCGCGGGGACACCCTGCCGGTTCGCCGCGGCGTGGCTGTTGCCGCCGTCCGGGCTGGTACCGAAGATGACCAGCTCGTATCCGACCGCGTGGGCCATTCCCCTGTTCTTCGCGTCCAGTTCGTCGTCGCCGGTCAGGCGGTAGCCGACGAAGTCGAGCAGATGCTGGTCGATGCCGCCGCTGTGCAGGTCCACATAGGCGTCGGCGCCGTCGATCAGGTTCTCGAACAGCCAGGCCGTCATCCGGTCGGTGGGGCCGCCCTCCTTGTCGCCGGGGAGACGCGGTTGATGTTGACGCCGTCCAGCGGGGAGATGTTGAGCCTGCCCCCGTAAACGGCCGGCGGATTGGCCACGGGGCAGATGACCAGCTGGCCGGCGATGTCGTCCGGTTCCAGCAGCCCGGCCAGGCGGGTGGCGGCGTCGACGCCGATGAACTCGCCGCCGTGGACGCCGCCGGTGATCACGACCCTGGGGCCCGGACGGGAGCCGTTGACGAGGTTCAGGGGAACCTCCGCCGTCGTGGTGCCGAGGTCGGCGGGGAGAAACCCGCGGGTCTTCTGGCCGGGCGCAGCCCTCAGCGGGCCGATGGTCAGGGTCATGGTCATGTCTTTCCTGTTTCTGGCTCAGTCCGCGGTGCGGCCGCTTGAGGTGATGAAGTCGGTCGGCTGGGAGGTGCGGTTGTCCGTCTCAGGGCTGAACGGCCGAGCGCAGCTCGGGCAGGGACAGGACCTCGTCCAGCGCGTCGACGTAGAGGTCCACGTGCTCGCGGCGGAAGGTCATGGGCGGTTTGATCTTCAGTACGTTGTCGTGCACACCATTGGGGAAGACGATGACGCCTCGCTCTTTCATGAGCTCGGTGACCATGAAGGCCTGCTCCGTGGCCGGCGTTTTGGTGGTGCGGTTACGGACCAGTTCGACGCCGAGGTAGAGCCCTTGTGCCCGCACGTCACCGATGAGCGGTTGGCGCCGCTGGAGTTCGCGCAGCGACTGGGCGAAGTACCCGCCCACGCTCACGGCGTTCTCCCTCAGCCCGTCCTGCTCGACGATGTCGAGCACGGCCTCGCCGATCGCGCAGGAGACCGGGTTGCCGCCGAAGGTGTTGAAGTACTTCATGCCCGTGTCGAACGCGTCGGCGATCTCCCGGCTCGTGACCACCGCCGCGAGGGGATGCCCGTTCCCGAGCGGCTTGCCCATCGTGACGATGTCCGGGACCACCCCCTGGAGCTCGAAACCCCACCAGGGTCCGAGACGTCCGACGCCGACCTGGACCTCGTCGGAGATGCACAGGGCGCCCGCCCGCCTGGCAGCGGTGAACACGCCATCGAGGTAGCCGTCGGGGAACACGATGTTCCCGCCTGATCCCATCAGCGACTCGGCGATGAAGGCGGCCGGGGGTCGGCCGTCGGCCGCGATCCGCTCGATGACGGCCGCGGCGTCGCGCGCGTACTTGGCTCCGGCGTCCGCGTCGTCGTACCCATAGGTGCCGCGGTAGCGGTCCGGGATGACGACCTCGTGGGTGGTGGGGGGTGCACCGGCGCCGCCGGGGCCCTTGTAACGGTTCGGGCTGATCCCGGTCACCACGCCGGTGTTGCCGTGGTACGCGCCGTCGATGTTGACGATGTGCTGACGACCTGTCACCTGGCGGGCGATCCGCAGCGCCAGGTCGTTCGCCTCGCTGCCCGTGCACACGAGGAAGACGACCTCGAGGGGGTCGGGCAGCGTGGCTACCAGCTTCTGCACGTAGCTGGCGATCTGCGGGTAGACGAAACGGCTGTTGGTGTTGAGCTTGCGCAGCTGCCGGGTGGCGGCGGCCGTCACCCGTGGCTCGGCATGGCCGACGTGGGTGACGTTGTTCAGCGAGTCCAGATAGGCCAGGCCGTCCTCGTCGTGGAACCACACGCCCCGCCCACGCACCAGGTTCATCGGGTCGCGGTAGTAGTTGCGCTGGGAGCGGGCGATGTGGCGACGGCGCACGGAGACGACGTCGTCGATCGTGGGGACTGCGGCGGGGGACTCGGTGAACCCGAGGAGCCGGGCGGGGTCAGGTGACAGGTGGCTCCACACCTGCCGTGCGGAGGGCGGCACGGCGCGAGGCGGCGGCCACGTGGCCATCCGTGCCGTGCGGTGGACCTGCACCTGGATGCAGGGCCCGAGGGGGTCCGTCTCATCGCTCGCTCCGGCGCGTCCCAACGGCGCCCCGGCCGGGACTCTCGCCGCAACGGGCGGCGAGCCGTCGAGTCCCCACCAGCAGGTCCAGAACTCCACGCCCTGGACCGCATGTCGCAGCACCAACGGCATACCGGGCCCGCCCTGGGCCTCGACGACGCCGGACAGCGGACTGGCGACCTCCTCGGCGTCTGCCACGATCACCGAGCCGCCGACCTGAACCGTCGCGGGCTCGCCGGCCCCTGGGCGGCGCCGGCCCCCCAGGAGCAAGGAGGCGCCGAGGTGAGGCAGGTAGCCCCGCCGTCGCCGTCCGTCGAGGGCGTCGTCGATGCGCGCGCGCACCGCCCTCGCGTCGTGCCAGTCGACGTCGTCGTAGAGATCACTTGCCGGTCGCAGGTCGAGCAGCCGCGGGGCCGGTGTGTGCGGGGCACCGTCTCGGGCCGCCTTTGCCAGGACCTCTGCCAAGACCTCTTCCAAGCCCTCTTGCTCCGGTGTCCGGGGGAGCCCACAGGCGACCCGGAACGTCGCCTCGGCGACGTCGGGGCAGACCTCGGCCACCTGCGCGATCGCCGGCCAGGTGTGTTGCACGCGGGTCCGCCCGTACGGCGTGTCGCTCTCGGCGACCCGGCGCGTCCACGTCACGGCGTTCATGCACAGCCGGGCGGCCGCCAACGGATAGACCGCCGCCAGTTCCTCCGCCGTGAGGGGGAGCACCGAGTGGAAACCGGCCACCACTTCGGCCGCCGCGGCGAGCGGGTCGGCCTTGCGGACCATGGCGTAGCCCGCCGCGATCGCCACCTCTGCCGCGCGCACACCGTAGAGCGAGTCGCCCAGGTCGACGATGCCCGAGATCCGCAGCATCCCGTCCTCGTCGGCGTCGGCCATGACGTTGGCGTCGTTGAGATCCTGATGCAGGACGCTCCGCGGCAGTCGGTCCAAGGCCGGCAGGAGATCGTCGTACCAGCCCATGATCGTGCGCACCGACTCCCGCCGGTCCGCGTCCTGTACGGCGTGCAGCGACGCCTCGACGATCTCGGCGGCCCGGCGCATGTCCCAGTCGTGCGGTTCCAGGCCCACCGGTGGCTCCATGCTGGAGAGTCCGAGGCTCAGCCGCCCAGCGGCTTCTCCCAGCTGACGCAGAAGCGCCGTGGGATGGTCGTCGAGCTCCGCCAGGACCCGGCCCTCGAGCCAGCTCATCACGCGGACCACATGCGTTCGGCCCTCGTGGACGACGCCGGCAAGGTACTTCCCCTCGCGTGTCGGGACGAGTCGTGGCACCGGAAGGTCGGGAACGGTGGCGGCCAGATGCTGGAGGAGTGAGTTCTGCCAGAGGACGTCGACTGAGTCCGGCTCCGCGCGGGTGACCCGTACGAAGTAGCGCGTGCCGTCATCGCCGGTGATCCGGACGTTCTGGTCGACCTCCCCTCCCAGTGGGTGCTGGACATATCCCTGGAGTCCGAAGGACTGCCGCAGTACGTGGTCGAGGAGCGAGCCCGGCAGTTGGCCGGTGTGACCGGGGATGGTCGTTCCGTCCTGGCCGGTGGTGGTCGCTGAGGTCATCGGTGCGTTTCTCTCTCTCGTCGTCAGGTCGCTCATTACTCACCGTGGGCCTGCGTCACGACGCTCGGGCGTGGCCGACCGACAGGTCCAGGCGAACTCCCGAACTCCCGAACTCCCGAACTCCCCCGTTCGGTACTCCTCGATGTACGGCGGCAGGGGCCCGTGACGTTCTGGTCCTCGCCCCTCGCCCGGAGCTCGGCGTAGTCTCTGGGCGAGTCCTGGGTGATCTCGATCCCGCTCTGCCTGGTGAACCGGTTGGCTCGGCAGCCTTGGTCATCGCCTCCTGGTGGGCCCCGTGGCGGAAGGCTGAGACTGACCCGAGGGACGCGGCGCCGCTCAGCAGCGCCCACTCAAGGTGACGGAATGGGGATCAGGTACTTACGGAAGCGCCATAACTGCCCCAAGTGCTTGGTCATGTCACGAGCCCTCTCCAGCCCGAGGTGACGCGTCAAAATGAAACCCCGCGGAGAATCCGGCAACAAGGGACGCGAGGCCGCGACATCGACCCCGTATTTTGTGCCTGTGCACAATTTCTGTCAGGGAGCCCCACCGGCATGTCAGCGGCGTCTCCCGGAGACGGCCCCGTATCCGGCCGGTGACGGCTGTCGTCGGAAAAGGTGGTCCTCATGAGCGGCCCGGGACGCCGCCGGGGTGGTGCCCGCCACGACGCCGTGCAGGCGATCGCGCGCCAGCTCCTCGAGGAACGACTCGACGAACTGACCTCTCGTGCTCTCGAACAGCTGGAAGCCGAGGAGGCCGCCTACGCGTCGGCGGACTGGGACCCGGTCCAGAAACGGGAGGGGATGCGACGAACCCTCGAACTCGCCCTGACCCGGCTGGCCGGCGGTCCCGTGCCCCGGGAGGTCTCGCGCGCCACCGAGGACGTGGGACGTGAGCGAGCGGAACAGGCGTTTCCCCTGACCGCTCTGATGCACTCCTTCCAGCTGGACCTCAGGACCCTGTGGGAGGCCGTGCTCGCGGAGGGTCGAGCACGGGGCATCAGCGCCGATCCCGACTTCCTCGACGGATTGATCCGCGTCTGGGAGGCGACGGACGCCAACAGCGTCGAGGTCGTCGACGCCTACCGCCGCACCGAGCGCGACCTGGCGAGCCGTCGTACGGAGGTGCGCAACCGCGCCTTCAGCCGCCTCGTCCTGGAAGGGGAGCAGGATCCCTCGACGGTCGCCGAGGCCTCGACGTTGCTGGGCTTCTCCGAGCACGTCGCCCTGACCGTGGTCGTGGTCGAATCCGTTCCTACCGGGGACCCGGCTCTGTCCCAGGTCGACGATGCGTTGCGTCGTGGTGGCCTGCTGCGTCACTTCGGATGGATGGGCGACGAGCTCCTCGGCATCATCCGTCACGGACGGTGCGATCAAGAGACCATGCTCGCCATGCTCCGGCCGTTCGCTCCGTGGCGCTGCGGCGTCGCGGAAGTGCCCGGGCTGGCGCTGACGGCACGGGGCATCCGGTTCGCACGTGCCGCGATCCGCAGCTCCGCGCGGCCCGGAGTGCGGCATGTGGAGGGCCACTGGGTCGGGGCGATCATGTCGGCGCAGGAGGAGCTCACCGGTGCGATGGCCACCGGCGTGCTGCGCCCACTCCTCGGGCTGCGCGACAGCGACAGCATCATCGAGACCCTGCGCTGGTACCTCGACCTGGGCTCGGTCGCCGAGGTGGCCGCACGCACCTACCGTCACCGGAACACGGTGGGCAATCGCCTGCAGGCCGCGGAAGAGGCGACCGGGCTGAAGCTGTCCAGACCGAACGACGCCGCCCGGCTGGTCCTCGCCCTGGCTTGGCTGGAGACGGACGCGGGCGCCCGCTTCCGGGCGACGGTGTCCTGATCCACCGATTGCTGGACGGGTTGCGGCAACCGGCCGGGGACCGCGACGGAAAGAGCCGGAGCCAAAGCGTGACGGTCAGAGGCCACACGCCCCTCATGAGGACGGCGGCCTTGGCGGCCGACAATCCGGTCACGCCGCCGGGCGACAGCGCGAAGCGGCCGCACTACGCGCCGGAGCCGCTCGCGGTGCTTCTCGCGGTGCCTCTCAGAGACTCAGCCGGTTCGGGCCGGAACCGCACCGAGTCCCTGACCGGAAATTGTGCACAGGCACAAAATACGCGGTCGATCTCGCGGCCTCACGTCCCTTGTTGCCCGATTCCCCGCGGTGCTTCACTGACGCATCACCTCGGGTCGGAGAAAGGCTCATCGCACTCGGAGCAGCAATGGTGCTGCCGCCGACGACCTGATCAGCATTCACCGTCCCCGGCCCTGTCCGGGGGCTCGTCCTCTAGCGGCGGCCCCTCGGGCACCCCCTCAAGCCCCCCTGCCCCCCTGAACAGGTCGCCGCCAACGCCGCGGCAGCCTCCTGAACCCCGATGCGGCGGACCTGGCCGCACTCGACGAGACCGTGACTCCCGGCGAACAGAGTGTCCGATATGCCCGGAAAGAGGTTGAACGCCATGCGTCAGATCGTCACCTTCGATGCCTACGGCACCCTGGTCGACTTCCAGCTCGGCCCCACCACCCTGAAGGTCCTGGCCGACCGCCTGGACCTGGACGGCCTGAACGTCGACGAGTTCCTCGACGACTTCCGCGTCATGCGGTTCCAGGCCGTCCTGGAGGCCTACCGCCCCTTCCGCGAGGTGCTGCCCTCCAGCCTGGAGGCGGCCATGCGTCTGCACGGCCTGGAGTACCGGAAGTCCGACGGCGAGGCCCTGGTCGCGGCCGTGCCCACCTTCGGCCCCCACCCCGAGGTCCCGGCCGCCCTGCGGGCGCTGAAGTCCCGGTACGAGATCGCCATCATCTCCAACACGGACGACGACCTCATCGCCCAGAACGTGGCCAACATGGGCGTCGAGTTCGACCATGTCATCACCGCCGAGCAGGCCGGCGCCTACAAGCCGGATCGTCAGGCCTTCGAGTATGCCCTCCAGACCATGGGCGTCGAGCCGTCGCAGGTCATCCACGTCGCCCAGGGCTGGGAGTACGACCTCATCCCCACCCGCGACCTCGGCCTCGCTCGCCGCGTGTGGATCAACCGCTACGAATTCCACAGCGGCAGCGCCGACTACCAGCCCTACGACGAACTGCCCGACCTGTCCGGCCTGCCGGCCCTGCTCGGCTGCTGACCGCACGGCGACACGGCGCACGGCGACACGGCGACACGGCGAAACAGGATTGAGAACGCAAAGGACGCACGCCATGAAGCAGATCCCCTACTGGCTCGACACCGCTCCCGCCCTGCCCGACCGGTCCGGAAAGGACCTGCCGGACGAGGCCGACGTGGTGGTCATCGGCGGCGGCCTCACCGGACTGTCCACCGCCTACCACGCCGCCCGCAAAGGCGCCCGGGTCGTCCTCGTCGAGAAGGACAAGGTCGGCTCGGGTGCCTCAGGGCGCAACGGCAGCCACTGCAACCCCGGCATCACCATCAGCCCGGCCGAGGCTCGCAAGCGCTACGGGATGGAGCGCGCCCGTGAGATCTACGACGCGTTCCGCGACGCGGTGGACCTCGTCGAGGAGCTCGCGGTCAAGGAGAAGATCGACTGCGACTTCCACCGTGCCGGGCGCCTCGGCGTCGCCTTCAAGCCCCAGCACTTCGACGCCATGCGGGCCAAGCAACGCGATCTGGCCGAGAACTACGGCCACGACACGGTATTGCTGACCAAGAACGAACTGCGCGCCGAACTCGGCTCAGACTACTACCACGGCGCCCTGCTCGACCCGCTCGGCGCGGCCCTGCATGTGGGCAAGTTCGTCCACGGCCTGGCCGAGGCCGCCGAACGCGCGGGTGCGGAGATCCACGAACGGAACGCCGCCACAGGCCTGACGAAGACCCCCGGCGGCTTCCTCGTCGAGACCATGCACGGCGCCATCCGCGCCAAGCAGGTCATGGCGGCCACCGACGCCTACAGTGACAAGGCGCTGCCCTGGTTCCGGAAGCGGTTGATCAACGTCGGCAGCTTCATCATCGTCACCGAGCCGCTCGGCGAGGCACGCGCTCGCGAGATCATTCCCAACGGGCGCCTGGTGGTCGACTCCAAGAACGTCGGCCATTACATCCGCCTCACCCCCGACAACCGCCTCGCCTTCGGCGGCCGGGCCCGCTTCGCGCCCTCCAACCCGGCCTCCGACGTGAAGAGCGGGGACGTCCTCAAGCGGGAGATGGCGGAGATCTTCCCGCAGCTGGCGGGCGTCCGCGTCGACTACGTCTGGGGCGGCATGGTCGGCTTCTCCTGGGACCGCATCCCACACGCGGGTGAGGCCGAGGGGGCCAAGGGCCTGTACTACTCCATGGGTTACTGCGGCCACGGCGTCCAGATGGCCACGTACATGGGGCGGGCGGTCGCCGAGATGATGGACGGCAAGCCGGGGGCCAACCCCTTGCGTGACCTTGGCTTCCCCAAGGTTCCCGTCCCCTTCTACAACGGCACCGCCTGGTTCCTGCCGTTCGGCGGGGCGTACTACAAGGCCAAGGACCGGCTGCGCTGACCAACAGCCACGCATCATCGGAATGGCCAGTGGCGCTGTCCGCCCGCCACTGGCCCTTGCCATGTCGTTTCGGCACTCGAAAAACGCGGTCGCGGTCGCGGATCTCGTCACCGGGCACGACGGCTGCCGCCCAGAACGAGGCGGGGTGTGAAAGCCCGAGGCCAAGGGCGCACATCGAGGCAACGGCAACCCGTCCGGCGTCTTCGCGCGGTCCGGGCTCCAGGCGAAGGCACGGACGGGTGCCGACCCGAGCGAGGGAAGGAGCCCGCCCGCGTCTTCACCGGCGGATTCACCCCCCGGCGAGGCCATCTCCCGCACGGCCGGCCTGAAAAAGCTCGCTCCGGCGCGTTCTGAGCCGCGGGACAGAACCGCATCGGCACCCAGCGGATCCTCATCGCGGCCGAGCTCTACGAGCGCTTCCGCGACGCCTTCGTCGCCCGCACCAAGCTGCTCCGCGTCGGCGACCCCCTCGACGAGCACACTGACGTCGGCCCCATGATCACCCCGGAAGCCGCGGCCGCCACCCGGGCCAAGGTCGACACGGCGGTGACCGAAGGCGCGGTGCTGCTGTGCGGCAACCACGCCACTGGCGCCCTGTACACGCCGGCCGTCCTGGAAGACGTCCCGGCGACCTGCTCGATCCGGCAGGAGGAGGTGTTCGCCCCGGTCGTCATGCTGCAACCGTTCACGTCCTTCGAGGACGCCACCGAGCAGGCCAACGCCATCGACTACAGCCTCCACGCGGGCATCTTCACCTCGCGCCTGGACCGCGCCCTGACCGCGGCCCGGCTGCTGGAAGCCGGTGGAGTCATGATCAACGACTCGTCCGACTACCGCTTCGACGCCATGCGCTGGACAGGGTGAGCGCGGTGACCGTGTCCCGTACACCGGGCATCTGGGCGATGTCCTCCCAGATGCCCCGTACGCGTTCCAGTGGGGCCGACCTCGCCACCGGGGGGCGGGCCTCCGTACCGGCCGACATGACGCTCTTCGGCCGCTAGTTCAGAACGGCGCCCTTCACCCGACGCCGGGCCACCGACGCCTGCAGCCCTGCGGGTTTGCACGGACCGGGCGGCCAGGGTCGGCACAGGCAGAGTCGTCACCACGAACAGCCACCCCAGCGCAGCGGGGGACCCCGCTTCGACATGAAGCGTGGGTTGGTTTGGTGGCCGAGTCAGAAGGCTGGTGCGGATCGCTCGGTAGGTTGGCTCTGGCGACGCGCCCCGAGCACAGCGTCTCGTAGCCGGCCCTGAGCCATGGTCAGGCACGCGTACACCGCTCCTTCTGCCGTCGACAGGCCGATCACCTGCGTCACCGCCTTGATCTCTGGGACGGCCGGAAGGCTCTGGTCCAGTCGCCTGCGCACCTCGGGAAGCACGTCTTCGACAAGCGGGCGCAATCGACCCACGAAATAGACCGATTCAGGGTCCAGCATCACGGCGACGACGCTGACAGCAGTCGTGATTGCCGTGGTGAACGCTTCCAGCACCTCGGCGTGCGCCATCTCTTCGTGCGGTTCCAGCCAGAGGTCTTCGATGCGTTCCAGGTCGAGTCCGCGCCCACGAGCAAAGCGAAGAAGACCTCTTGTGCTCAGCAGCTCATCGAGGATCTCATCGTCAACCCCGGAGGAGAGCACACCGATGTCCCCGAAGGCAGGCGTCCGCCCGCGGGCGAGTTGGTGATCTGTGCAGCTGGCGAAGCTCAGGTTGGTGCTGAGACCGAAGAGCGCGGCGTTCCTGACGGTGGCGTCGTTGGTGAGGATCCCGAGCAAGGACGCATTGGCGTCACTGTCGAGGAGGACGGGAGCATTGACCAGGTCCTCAATGGCTCGCTGAAGATCAGAGCCGGTGAAGATTTTCATCGACTCCGCCGGACCGAAGATCTCCTTGCCGTTCCGGACCCGGCCCGGCACCGCGGCGACGACCTGGCGCAGTGGCCCCTGTGCGGATTCGCCGGCCTTCGCAAGCAAGCCGACCAGCCATTCGGCGCCGGCCCTGACCTCGTCGTGGTCCTCGGTGGGAACCGTCACGTGGTGGACCTCGCGACCCCTCAGATCGGTCACGAGGACGCAGGTGGTCTGCGCGCCGAAGCTGATACCCACGACGTGCCCGGCCGTGCCGGGCACGTCCAGATAGGTGGACCGGCGGCCTCGGCCCACAACCTCATCCACTCCGCCGTCAATGACGAAGCCATCCGCCCGAAGCTCCTCCACGGCTCGGGACACCGTGGCCTTGCTCAAGCCCGTGAGCTCGATGAGCTCGTTCCGCGTCAAGGGCGCCCGGGTCAGGACTACATCAAGAACCGAGGCCTTGTTGTAGTCGCGCGATGTGGGGTTGCTGGTCACGTCATGACCATAGCGAGCCCGATACACCGAGCGAGCCGGGCCCGGTTTGGACGCGACAGCCAACGGTCATGCAAGCGACTTGACCCTATGTCGCCGAGCCGACGCTCACGGTCAGCGCCTTGACGCCCGCAAGTCGGACCGCCTGAGCCGCAGGAGCTCGGGGTGCTTTGCGACGGGCGGGCTCGGTTTTGCCTGACGGACGCGGCAGTGATCAGGCCGAAGGGCGGGACGGGCGCCGGCGAAAAGCCAGGGGGCGAGTGAGGCCATGGTCGACATGACCGCGAGGAGACCTCACGAGCGCCGCACCGGCTCGCCGAGCACCCTGCAGCCCCCGTCGGGTTCTTGTTTCAGGTTGGAACTGAAACAAAAAAGGGGTAGGGTCTCAGCCACAGCAGGCCACAGCAGCGAGCAACTTCCGACGGAACCAGGCCGAAAGGTGTCCACGATGACTTCGACGCTGAGTCGGGCCCTCGCCCACTACCCCAACCGGTTCGACCCGGGCGGCCTGAGCGAACTCCCCGAACACCTCCAGGAGACGATCCGACGCCGCAACAAGGTGCTCGGTCCTGGTTACACGCTCATCTACAAAGAGCCGGTCGAGTTCGTCTCCGGTCACGGAGCCCACCTGATCGACCGCGACGGCCACGACTACCTCGACGCGTACAACAACGTTCCGTGCGTCGGGCACGCCCACCCGCACGTGGCCGAGGCCGTCTCCCGCCAGATGACCGCAGTCAACACCAACACCCGCTACGTCCAGGAGTCGCTGGTCGACTATGCGGAGCGGCTTCTCGCGACCTTCCCCGAGGAGCTGTCGAAGCTGAGTCTCGCGTGCAGCGGGTCGGAGGCCAACGACCTCGCGGTGCGGGTGGCGAGGTTCCACACCGGCGGTGAGGGCATCATCGTCACCCGCTGGGCCTACCACGGCCTCACTCGTGAGGTGGCGAGCTTCTCGCCGACTCTGGGCACAGGATCGCCGCTGGGACCGAACGTCCGGCTCATCGATCCTCCTGACCCGCGCCTCGTCGCGCCCGGATCCACGCTCGCCGAGCACATGCGCAACCAGGTGCGCGGCGCGATCGACGACCTCGAGCGCCACGGTTACCGGCTCGCGGCGCTGATCACCGACTGCGCCTACTCCAGCGATGGAATCTTCACGGACCCGGTCGGTTACATGAGGGCCGTCGTGGAGGAGGTGCACGCGGCCGGCGGTGTCTACATCGCGGACGAGGTGCAGTCGGGATTCGCCCGGCTCGGGGATTCGATGTGGGGCTTCACCCGCCACGCTGTGCTGCCGGACATCGTCACCATGGGTAAGCCGATGGGCAACGGATTGCCGATCTCCGGTGTGGTTTTCCGCCCCGAGGTCTGCGAGGAGTTCGGACAGAACGTTCGCTACTTCAACACCTTTGCCGGCAGCTCGATCCCTGTGGCCGCCGGCGCCGCAGTCCTGGATGTCTTCGAGAACGAGAACGTGCAGCAGCGCGCTCTCGAGAACGGCACGGCTCTGCGCGCAGGGCTCCAGGAGATCACGAAGGATTCCCCCTACGTGGCTGAGGTGCGCGGCAGTGGTCTCTACGTTGGTGTGGAGCTCGTCAAGGACCGGGAGACGCTCGAGCCCGACCGCTCACGCACCGAAGACGTCATCAACGACATGCGCGACCGTCGGATCCTCATCAGCGGCACGGGCAAAGCGGCGAACGTTCTGAAGATCCGTCCCCCGCTGGCCTTCACCTCCGCCGATGTGACCCGATTCCTGGAGACCTTCTCGGAGATCGCGAAGGTCCGTCTGTAGCAGGCTGGCCAAGGAACTGACCATGAAGAACTCACCGGCAATGAGAATCGCTCAACGGCTCTTCGAGGAGAGCGGCCTGGCATCGTCTCACGAGCCCATCGACGTCATGCTGGTGAGCGCCCTCCTTGAGCGGCATTACCACGTCGGCGGACGCCTCGATCGACTGGCGACGGAGAAGGACGACACGTTCAGGCTCAGGACCGACTCGAACGACTACCTCGTGAAGGTTTCCCACCCTGACGAGGCAGAGATGACTGTCGCTCTGCAGACCGCCGTGATGCGTTTTCTCCAAGGCGCCGCTCCGGAATTGCCGGTCCAGCGGGTGAAGCCGACCGTCGGCGGAGACGACCGTGTGGCCATCGAAACGAACGACGGCAGGACTCGAGTCCTGCGGGTGTTCGACTTCGTCGAAGGTCCGGTCCTGGCACGAACGAATCCAACCGTGGAACAGCTCGCCCAGGTGGGCGAGATGCTGGGACGAGTCGACGTGGCGCTGAAAGCATTTGAGCACCCCGCGGACCGACGAGGGCTGGTATGGGACCTTCGGCATTTCCACCAGCTGACCGGACTTGTCGAGCACACGCCGAATACCGAGCACCGTCAGTTGGCTCAGGAGGTCTTCCGGCTTTTCGACAGAGCCGTCGTCCCGAGGCTGAATGATCTCGAAACGCAAGTGATCCACGGTGACTACAGCCCTTACAACGTTGTGGTGGATCCGCACAGCGACGACTTTGTCACCGGCGTCATCGACTTCGGTGACACCATGCGCAGTGCCGTGATCTTCGACCCTGCTGTCTCCCTGGCGAACCTGCTCGGCCGGGCGCCGGATCACCCTTGGCGGGATGCCTGCGCCTTCGTCGCCGGCTACGAACGGGCACGCCCCATCGAGGACTGGGAACTTCCGCTGCTGCCGATTGCCGCGCTGGCACGACTCACGCTGCGCGCGCTGATCACGAGCTGGCGCGCGGAGCGCGTACCAGAACGGCGCGACTACCTCCTCGGCCACGCCAAGGACGACTGGATCAACGTCGGGCGGGCCATGGCCGTACCGCTGGGCGACGTCATTGCGCATCTCCGGGAAGGCCGTCATGACCTCGCCTGAACGAGGAGCGCCCCCGTCGTGCGCAAGCTCGACGGCGCCCGGCCCGACCAGGGCGTACTGACGTCGAGCCCCTGCACACCCATTGTCCCGACAGCATCCTCGACGGAGAGGCCGGTGCTGAAAGGACTACCGCCCCTACGACGAGGTGCTGCGCTCCAGCATGGAGAAGTCCATGCGCGGCACGGACTGCGCTCCCAGGTCCGACGGTGCGCGTCCAAGGAGATCGAGGCCGCCCCGGCACAGATCGTCCATGTCGCCCAGGGCTGGGAGTACGACATCATCCCAGGGCCACGACTTGGGCTTGGTCTCGGCGGCGCCCGCGTGGTCGAGCGCGTTGACGACGGCGCCGTTGCTGCACGGCGACAGGGCCTGCACCGGCGGCACGGCGAGCGCCACCCGCAGTCGGGCCCACGGCGAGCCCTACTTGACCTACCTCGACAGGTGAAACCTCCATCAATGGACGGCTCGTGAAGGGCCGTTCGGCATACCTGCGGCCAGGACCGTCCATCGCCTCGATGCATCCGCCGACGTTCTGTCGCCGCGGTGTAGTGCCAGGTCATGGCGTCCGTGACCGCATGGTCCTACCATGGCGTGACCCGGCTCACCGTGGCCCCGGCTGCCCCATGGTCCGGCGTCCGGCCAGGCGACGAGCGTCGGCGGCGTCCCGCGAACAGCCCGCGCCGACGGGCCTCGCACCCGGCTTCGCAGGAGGCATACGGTGATGGACGTCAGGATCGACCGCAGAGTGTTTCTACGCGCGATCGGCGGAGTCGCGGCAGGCGCCGCCGCCACTTCGTTCACCGCGTGCGGAGACGGCGCCGACCGGAAGACCAAGGGCGCCGGGAGCGGCAAGACGCTCGTCGTCCGTGACATCGGCGGCGCCTACGGTGAAGCGAACCGCAAGGCGGTCTACGAGCCCTTCAGCAAAGAGACCGGCATCCAGGTCAGCGTGGTCAACATTCCCTTGTACGCGCAGATGCTCGCGCAGATCAGGGAAGGTCGCCCTCAGTTCGATGTCATCGACATCGATATGAGCGCACTGGCACGCTTCGAGCGGGACGAGGCCACACAGGAGCTCGACTACGACCGGCTGAAGAGCACGAGAAACGCCGGCATCGCCGAGTCGCTGCTCACCTCCCACGGTGTCGGCAAGAACTACTGGGCCAGCGTCATGGCGTTCCGCACCGACGCCTTCGGCGGGAAGACGCCCCAGTCCTGGGCGGACTTCTGGGACACCGGTGCGTTCCCGGGCCGCCGTGCCCTGCAGAGCCCGGACGCGGGCCCACCGGAGCTGGAGTTCGCCCTCCTCGCCGACGGTGCGGACCGGGACAGGCTCTATCCCCTCGACGTCGACCGCGCCTTCCGAGCCCTCGACGAGATCAAGAGCGCCGTGCGCGAATTCTGGGCCGACGGCGCTACGCCGGGACTGCTGCTGCAACGCGGACACGCCGTGGCCTCCAGCGTCTGGCACGGCCGCCCCAACCAGCTCATCAAGCGGGGCGCACCGATCGCCTACCAGTGGAACGGCGCCCGTCGGCAGAGCAGCGGCTTCGGCATCCCCATCGGCGCCCGGAATGTCGACGCCGCTTACAGGTTCATCGACTTCGCCCTGCGGCCCGAGGTACAGGCCGGCTTCGCGGAGGCCTACCCCATGGGCCCGGTCGTGCCCGCCGCCTACAAGCACCTGCCCAGGGCCGCCGCGGACCTGGCCAGCTCCCCGGAGCACCTTTACACCGGCTTCGACCTGGACGTCGACTGGTGGGTGGAGAACAAGGACGCCGTCACCAAGCGCTGGCAGGAATGGGCGCGGTCCTGAGACGACGCGGAAGGGGCCGGTCCGGTCCTGTCTCTCCGCCACCGATTCCTGTCGGGCGACGGGAGGGACATTCCGTGAACATGACCAGCATCTTCGGTCGGCACGAGCGGCCCCACGGGCCCCCTGCCCAGCCGCCCGGAACCCGTGTGCGCTCCATGCTGAACGTGCGCAGCGTCGCAGGCCAGGTGTTCCTCTGGCAGCTGGTTCTGGTGCTCCTCTTCGCCGCTGCCGCGGGGGTGGCGCTCGTCCTGCAAGCCCGGCACTCGAGCACGCAGGAGGCCCGCCAGCTGTCGTTGGGAGTCGCCCAGACCTTCGCGCGTGCCCCGGGCACGGTGGACGCCATGAAGTCCGCCGATCCGACCGCCGCCCTGCAACCCCGCGCGGAGGAGACGCGCAAGCTGACGGGCGTCGACTTCGTCGTGGCGATCGATCCACGGGGCTACCGCTGGACCCACCCGGACCCGAAGCTGATCGGGGAGCACGTCTTCGCGCTCCGCAAGGAGGCGGCCGCCGGCCGGCCCTTCACCCAGGACTTCGAAGGCAGCCTGGGCCTCGCCGTGGAATCGACGGTCCCCGTCTTCGACACCGACGGAGAGAGGATCGTCGGCCTGGTGTCGGTCGGGGTCACGGTCAAGAACGTGAACGCCGTGGTGCAGCGCCAGATGCCGCTCCTGCTCGGTTCCGTCGGCGGCGCGCTGGCGCTGGTCATGGGTGGTACGGCACTGGTGTCGGGGCGGCTGCGACGGCAGACCCACGGTCTGGGCCCGGCCGAGATGACCCGGATGTACGAGCACCATGACGCCGTGCTGCACGCGGTGCGTGAGGGGGTACTGATCATCGGCGGTGACGGCCGGCTGCTGCTGGCCAACGACGAGGCACGGCGACTGCTGAATCTGCCCGCGGACGCCGAGCAGCGCCACGTCACCGATCTGGGTCTGGAGACGGGCATCGCCGAACTGCTGCTCTCGGGCCGGGCCGCCACCGACGAGGTCCACCTGGCCGGCGACCACCTGCTGGCGGTCAACCTCCGGCCCGTCGACCAGCACGGCGGAAAGGGGGGCAGTGTGGCCACGCTGCGCGACACCACCGAGTTGCAGGCGCTGACGGGCCGGGCGGCCGTGGCCAGAGAGCGGCTGCGCCTGCTGTACGAGGCGGGCGTGCGGATCGGCACCACGCTGGATGTGGTGCGTACCGCCGAGGAACTGGCCGAGGTGGCTGTCCCCCGGTTCGCCGACGTCGCCACGGTCGACCTGCAGGATCCGGTCCTGGAGGGTGACGAGCCGGTCAGGCAAAGCGCCGAACTGCGCCGCGCGGCGGTTCACGGCGTGGGCGGGGCATGGCCCTTCTTCCCCGTGGGGGAACTCATCCGCTTCGTTCCGGGCAGCCCCGTGGCCGTCGGCGTCGAGCGCGGCCACGCCGTCCTGGATGCCGACCTGACCGCGTCCCACGGCTGGCGGGCCCAGGACCCCGAACGCGCCCGGCGCATCCTGGACCGCGGCCTCCACTCGCTGATCACCGTGCCGCTCCAGGCGCGCGGCGTGGTACTGGGTGTGGTCAACTTCTGGCGTGCGGAGCAGGACGCCTTCGAGGAAGAGGACCTGGCCTTCGCCGAGGAGCTGGCCGCCCGGGCCGCGGTGGCCATCGACAACGCCCGGCGTTACACCCGCGAGCATGCCCTGGCCGTGACCCTGCAGCGCAGCCTGTTGCCCCGCTCCCTGCCCGACCAGTCCGCCGTCGAGGTCGCCCACCGCTACCTGCCCGCCCGGGCCGGGGTCGGCGGCGACTGGTTCGATGTCATCCCGCTGCCCGGGGCCCGGGTCGCCCTGGTGGTGGGCGATGTGGTCGGCCACGGCCTGCACGCCGCGGCCACCATGGGCCGGCTGCGCACCGCGGTGCGCACCTTGTCGTCCCTCGATCTGTCCCCGGACGAGCTGATCAGGCACTTGGACGAGTTGGTCACGCGGGTCGACAGCGAGGGCGACGACAGCGAGGGAATCACAGGGGCGACGTGCTTGTACGCCATCTACGACCCGGTGGCCGGCCTGTGCTCGCTGGCCAGATCCGGGCATCCAGGGCCGGCCCTGGTGCACCCGGACGGCACGGTGCAGCAGTTGGACGGGCCCGTCTCCCCGCCGCTGGGTCTGGGCGGCGGGCTGCCCTTCGAGGCCGCCGAGTTCACGCTGGCCGAGGGCTCCCAGTTGGTCCTGTACACCGATGGACTGATCGAGGACCGCAACCGGGACATCGACACGGGCCTCAAGATGCTGCACGACGCCCTGACAGGCCCCGGCCGGACCCCGGAAGAAACCTGTCAGGCCGTCCTCGACGCCCTGCTGCCGGCCCGCCCGAGCGACGACATCGCCGTGCTCGTGGCTCGGTCCCGGCTGCTCGATCCCTCCCAGGTCGCCCACTGGGAGGTGCCCGACGATCCCGCCGCCGTCGCCGGAATCCGTGCCGATGTCGCCCGCCGCCTGGAGGAGTGGGGGCTGGAGGAGCTCGCCTTCTCCACCGAGCTGGTGATCAGCGAGTTGGTCACCAATGCCATCCGCTACGGCACCGGCCCGAGACGGCTGCGGATACTGCGCGACGGCACCAGCCTGATCTGTGAGGTCGCCGACGGCAGCAGCACCTCACCGCACCTGCGCCGGGCAGCCGACACCGACGAGGGCGGGCGGGGATTGTTCCTCGTCGCCCAGTTCACACAGCGGTGGGGTACCCGCTACATGCCTCGCGGCAAAGTGATCTGGACCGAGCAGTCGCTGCACAGCACGACGGCCGAACCTGACGCAGACACGACCGAAGCGCTGCTGGACCAATGGAGCGACGCGGACTGGTGAGGGCGGTGCCGCGCTTCGGGTCCGGGCTGGACCGGCGCCCGTACCGTGGGGTTCAGAACGCCGTGTAGCCCCCGTCCACGGGAAGCACGGCACCGGTGATGTAGGACGACTCCGGGCAGGCGAGGAAGAGAACCGCGTCGGCGACCTCCTCGGGTGTGGCGAGCCGGCGCAGCGGTATGGAGTCCTCTCTCGTCCGCCGGTAGGCGTCGGGGTCAGGACGCCGCTGGAACGAGGCCTCGATGATCGGGGTCACGGTCAGACCGGGCGCGACCACGTTGACGCGGATGTTGCGGGACGCCCATTCGATGGCAGCACCGCGGGCCAGCGCGATGAGGCCGCCCTTGGCGGCGGAGTACAGGGTCTGGTTCGGCATGCCGACCATGCCCAGGCGAGAGCTGACGCACACCATCGACGCTCCTGACTCGGGGGCCAGCGGCATCAGGTGCTTCATGACCAGGAAGGCGCTCAGCAGGTTGCTGTGGAGCAGGTCGCGGGCGTCGGCGGCAGTCGTCTCCGCGAGCGGACTGGACCGCTGGAGTCCGTGGCAGAGAACGACCACTCCCACGTCCCCCAGGTGATCCGCTGCTCGGGCGGCGAGCTCGGCGACGAAGGTCTCGTCGTTGAGGTCCCCCGCGAGGTACAGATCGTCCGGGTGGCTCTCCGGCAGCTCAGGTCGCCGTCCGGTCAGCAGGAGGTTGGCGCCTTCGCGCCGGAAGTGGGCGGCGACCGCCTGACCGATCCCGCTCGATGCTCCGGTGATCACGGCGTTGACGTCCTGCAGTCTCATGTGCGTTCCTCGTCGGTCGTCGGGCCGGGACTTCCCCTGCGAAAAGGGCGGGCGCGTCAGGCCAGTACCTGACCACTGCCGGCCACAGCCTCGGGGCGAAGCAGGCCGGCGAGGGTCTCGGCGGGCAACAGGCCCTTCTCCAGGACGAGTTCGGCCACGCCCCGGCCGGTGACGAGGGCCTCCTTGGCGATGTCGGTGGCCGCGGTGTACCCGATGTGCGGGTTGAGGGCGGTGACCAGGCCGATGGAGTTCTCCACGGTCAGGCGCAGCGCCTCGGTGTTGGCGGTGATGCCGTCCACGCAGCGCTCGGCCAGGATCAGGCAGGCGCTCTGCAGGTGCGTGATGCTCTCCGACAGGGAGTGCAGGATGATCGGCTCGAACGCGTTGAGCTGGAGTTGTCCGGCCTCGGCGGCCATGGTGATGGCCACGTCGTTGCCGATCACCTCGAAGGCGACCTGGTTGACGACCTCGGGGATCACCGGGTTGACCTTGCCGGGCATGATCGACGAACCGGCCTGCACCGGCGGCAGGTTGATCTCACCGAGGCCCGCGCGCGGCCCCGACGACAGCAGCCGCAGGTCGTTGCAGCTCTTGGACAGCTTCACCGCGATCCGCTTGAGCACGCCGGACATCTGGACGAACGCCCCGCAGTCCTGGGTCGCCTCGACCAGGTTGGCGGCGGTGACCAGCGGCAGCCCGGTGATCTCGGCGAGATGGCGGCGGGCCGACTCGGCGTATCCGGCGGGGGCGTTGAGGCCGGTCCCGATGGCCGTGGCGCCCAGGTTGATCTCATGGATCAACTCGACGGCCTCGGCAAGACGGGACCGGTCCTCCTCGATCATCACGGCATACGCGGAGAACTCCTGTCCCAGCGTCATCGGCACCGCGTCCTGCAACTGCGTACGGCCCATCTTCAGCACGTCACGGAACTGCACGGCCTTGCGGGCGAAGGCGTCCTGCAGGACAGCCATCGCCTTGAGCAACCCGCGCACCGCGAACACCGTCGCGATCTTCACGGCCGTCGGGTACACGTCGTTGGTCGACTGACCCAGGTTGACGTCCTCATTCGGGTGCAGGTACCGGTACTCGCCCTTGCCATGGCCCAGCAGCTCCAACGCCCGGTTCGCGATCACCTCGTTGGCGTTCATGTTCGTCGAGGTGCCCGCGCCGCCCTGGATGACGTCGACGACGAACTGGTCATGCAGCTCGCCGGACCGGATCTCCCGGCACGCGGCGACGATCGCGGCCGCCTTCCTCGCCTCCAGCAGCCCCAGCTCCTCGTTCGCGAGGGCGGCGGCCTCCTTCACGGCGGCCAGGGCGTCGATCAGGTGCGGGTAGGCGGAGATGGGAGTGCCGGTGATCGGGAAGTTCTCGGTGGCACGCAGGGTGTGAACACCCCAGTACGCCTCGGCGGGAACCTCCCGGTCGCCGAGAAGGTCGTGCTCGCTACGGGTGACGGCGGTCATGGGTGTACGGGCCTTCTCTCTGGGGGCGTCGCGGGGGCCTCCCGCACGTGCGCGAAAGGCCCCCGCTGTGTCACCGGTGTCGGTACCTGCTCAGAGCAGGCGGTCCTTCGCCTTGTAGTAGGCGCCACCGAACGGCAGGAACCAGGCGGTGCCGTTGTAGAAGGGGACGGGGACCTTCGGGAAACCGAAACCGCGCAGCGGGTTGGCCTCCGGCTTGCCGTCCATCATCTCGGCGACGGCACGGCCCATGTACGTGGCCATCTGGACGCCGTGGCCGCAGTAACCCATGGAGTAGTACAGGCCGTTGACCTCGCCCGCGTGCGGAATGCGGTCCCAGGAGAAACCGACCATGCCACCCCACACGTAGTCGATGCGCACCCCCGCCAGCTGCGGGAAGATCTCGGTCATCTCCCGCTTGAGGATGTCACCGCTCTTGATGTCGGAGGCCGGGTTGGAGGGGGCGAAGCGGGCCCGGCCGCCGAAGGCGAGGCGGTTGTCCGGGGTGAGGCGGACGTAGTGGCCGACGTTCTTGTGGGCAACGAGCAGGCGGCCGTTCGGGATGAGCTCCTTGGCGCGCGCCTCCCCCAGCGGCTCTGTGACGATGATGAAGCTGCCGACGTTGATCAGCCGCTTGCGGAACCACGGCATCGACTTGTCGGTGTAGGCGTCCGTCGCCGCCATGACCTGCTTGGCACGGATGGTGCCGTGCATGGTCTCCACCACGAAGCCACCGCCGGGGAGGCGGGTGAGGCCGGTGGCGGCGTTGCGCTCGTGGATGTCGGCGCCGGCCCGCTCGGCGGCGTCCGCCAGGCCGCCGACGAACTTGCCCACGTGCAGGCCCGCACTGTCCGGGTCGAGCAGGGCGCCGTGGTAGTAGTCCGTGCCGAGCTCGGCCCGCAGCTCGCTCTTGCTCAGGACGACCGTCTCGTGGCCGAAGTTGTCGGCCAGGTCACGCTGCTTGGCCCGCAGGCCGTCGAAGTGGCCGGGCTTGCAGACCGCGCCGAGGCGTCCGGAGCGGTTGAAGTCGCAGTCGATGTTCTCGGTCTTGGTGAGGTCCTCGACGACGTCGACCGCCTCGCGGAAGGCGTCGTACAGCTCACGCGCCCGCTCCTGCCCGAAGCGCCCCCGCGCCTCGGCGGGGCTGATGGTGATGCCCTGGGTGCACATGCTGCCGTTGCGCCCGGAGGCGCCCGAGCCGACCTTGTCCTTCTCGACGAGGACGACCCGGGCGCCCTTGCGGGCGGTGTGGTAGGCGGTGGACAGGCCGGTGAGGCCGCCGCCGATCACCACCACGTCCGCCTCGTCGGGCAGGTCCTTTCCGGAACGGTCGGGCAGGGCGGGGGCTGTGTCCAGCCAGTAGGGGATCTGCTTCATGGCGTGCGTCCTCTGTGTTCTCAGTCCTGTGTCGCCGGTGTGCCGTAGGTCAGCAGCCGAGCAGCTTCGGCAGGCCCGTCAGGTCGGGCAGCTCGTCGTAGGGCTGGTAGTCGGCGCTGCCCTTGCGGCCGTAGCGGTTGATCCACACCCGGCGCTTCAGGCCGAGGTCGCGGGTCGGGATGTGGTCGTACTCCCAGCCCTGGGCGACGTGGATGACCTGTGACGACTCGACACCCATGGTCCGGAAGGCGTGCTTGAAGGTCTGGCGGTCCGGCTTGTAGGCACCGGCCTGCTGGGCGGTGATGACATAGTCGAACTCGACGCCGATGTTCTTGACGTTCCGCGCGATCAGGTTGTCATCGGAGTTGGAGATGATGGCGATCTCGTACTTGGTCTTCAGCTTCCGCAGGGCCTCCGGGACCTCCGGGAAGGGACCGAAGGTGGGGACGGCGTCCACGAGGGCCTCGCCGTCGGTCTCGCGGTACTCCAGGCCGTGCAGGCGCATGGCGTTGCGCAGGCTGGAGTGCAGGACCTCGTGGTAGGGGCGGTAGGCCTCCAGGACGGCCTGGAAGCGCATGACGCGGAAGTCGTCGAGGAACTCGTCGACATCCAGGTTGTCCAGATCCAGCCGGTCCTCCAGGACCTTCAGGGTCGTGGGGCCGAGCTCGAAGTTGATCAGGGTCGCATAGGCGTCGAAGGTGACGATCTCTCGCATGGTGTCCAGCCTTGGTCTCTCGCGGTTTTCAGAGGGGGTGGGGGCTTCAGACGACGCGTTCGCCAGGGGCGACGATCGCGTCCAGCACGGCCAGGTCGGCCGGGCTCGGTATCCAGTCGGCCGCCGCCGCGTTGGCGGTGACCTGTTCGGGGGTCATGGCTCCGCAGATGACGGAGCCGACGGCGGGGAGGGCCGCCAGTGCGCCGACAGCGACCTGGAGGAGGGTCAGGCCGCGGTCGGCGCCGTATGTGGTGAGCGCCTCGACCCTGTCGAGGGCCGCGTCGGTGAGCCAGCCCTGCCGCCAGGAAAGGCGGCTGCCGGGCGGGGACTCCTCGCCGCGGCGGTACTTCCCGCTGAGCAGGCCGTTGGCCAGCGGGTAGTACGGCAGCAGGCCGACGCCGTGGTGCAGACAGGCCGGGATCAGGTCCCGTTCCGCACCGCGGTCGAGCAGGTGGTAGGGCGCCTGGGTGGACACGAAGGCGTCCGTGACCTGCTCGGCCGGGAGGTTGGAGCAGCCGATGTACCGGATCTTGCCCTCGGCGACCAGCTCCCGGAGCGCGGCGACCGTCTCCTCCAACGGCGTGACGCCGTCCGGTTCGTGGTACTGGTACAGGTCGATCCGGTCCGTGCCGAGTCGGCGCAGTGACGCCTCCACCGCGTACCGGATGTAGGCGCGGGATCCGCGCGGACCGTACAGGTCGGCATCCCGGTTCATCTCCATGCCGAACTTGGTGGCGAGCACGATGTCGTCGCGGTGGCCCTTGAGGGCGGCGCCCAGCAGGCGTTCGCCGTCGCCGCGCGAGCCACCCCGCTCACCGGACCCGCCGTACATGTCGGCGGTGTCGAACAGGGTGATCCCCGCGTCGAGGGCGGCGTGGACGACGGCCTTCGTGCCGTCCTCGTCGAGACGGCTGCCGAAGTTGTTGCCGCCCACGCCGACCACCGAGACGGCCGGACCGCGTGCTCCGAGCGGACGGTATCTCATGACCGGTTGCCGAACCCGATGCAGACGTTCTTGGTCTGCAGGTAGCTGGCCAGGCCCTCAAGGCCCTTCTCCCGGCCCCAGCCGCTGTGCTTGTAGCCGCCGAAGGGGAGCTCGACGCCGGTGCCGACGCCGGTGGCGTTGACATAGACCTGGCCGGCCCGGATGCCCTCGGCCATGCGCATCGCCTTGTCGATGTCGCGGGTCCACACGTACGAGGCGAGGCCGTACGGACTGTCGTTGGCGATCTCCAGCGCCTCGTCCGCGTCGTCGAACTCGATGACCGTGACGACCGGGCCGAAGATCTCCTCGCGGGCACAACGGGCCTGGTTGTCCAGTCCGGTCAGGACGGTCGGCTCGACGAAGTAGCCGTCGGCCAGCGCCGGATCCGAGGGGGCGCCACCGCCGGCCCGTGCCACGGCGCCCTCCTCCCGCGCCAGCTCCAGGTACCCGAGGACCCGGTCCCGCTGCCGTGCGGCGACCAGCGGGCCGACGTCCGGGTCGGTGAGACCCGGGCCGACGCGCAGGGACGCGGCGTGCGCGACGAGCTTGTCCAGGAACTCCTCGGCGCCGCGCTGGAGCAGCAGCCGGGTGCCGGCCGAGCAGGTCTGCCCGGCGTTGCCGAACGCGGAGGCGGCGACCGCGCCGAGCGCCAGGTCGAAGTCGGCGTCCGCGAAGACGACGACCGGCGACTTGCCACCCAGTTCGGTGACCGAGGGCACCACGTTCGCGGCGGCGGCCTGCGCCACCTTGATGCCGGTCGGCACCGAACCGGTGAAGGTGACCTGGTCGATGTCCGGGTGGCCGGCGAGGGCCGCTCCGGTCTCGCCGTCACCGGGGACCACGTTGAGCACGCCCGGCGGAAGACCGCACTCCAGGGCGATCCTGCCGATCTCCAGCGGGGTGAGCGGCGCCTCGGGCGACGGCTTGAGCACCACCGTGCAGCCGGCGGCCAGCGCCGGGGCCGAGCCCCTCGCGGTGTTCTGCAGCGGGTAGTTGAACGGGATGATCTGGCCGGAGACGCCGATCGGCTCACGGACGGTGTAGTCGATCAGGCCGGGACCGAGCGGGATCGTCGAGCCGCCGAGCTTGTCGGCGACGCCCGCGTAGAACTCGAAGTAGCGGGCGGCTGCCTCGACATCGGCCTTCGCCTGGCGCAGCGGCTTGCCGACGTCCTGGCTCTCCAGGCGGGCCAGCCGTTCGCCCTGGTAGCGGATGGCCTCGGCGATCCGGTACAGGATCCTGCCCCGGTCGGCTGCGCGCATCCGGGCCCAGGCGGGTGCCGTGAAGGCCGCACGGGCCGCCGCCACCGCCTGGTCCACATCGGCCTTGCCGCCCAGCGCCACCTCGGCGATGGCCGTGCCGTTCGACGGGTCGAGGACGGTGAAGGTACGGCCGTCGGCGGCGGGGACCTGCTTGCCGTCGATCAGCAGCTCGCTCAGTTGCAGTTCGCCGCTCATGGCTGGATCTCCCCCAGCACCTCGCCGAAGATGACGACCTCGTCGCCGGGACGGACCGTGCGGATCCGGCGCACCCAGAGCACGATGCCCTCCTGCGGGGCAGTGACCTCCTCCAGCGTGTTGCCGTAGTGGTCGGTGATGGTGGCGATCAGGTCGCCTTCCTTGCAGGTCTCCCCCGGCTCGGCGCGGGCGACGAAGAAGCCCCCGGCGGCGGAGCGGGCGAAGGTGCCCGAGACGGTCGTGTAGGTGTCCCGCAGCTCCGCCTCGCCGTCGGTCATGCCGAGGCTGCGCAGGATGTTGCGGATCGAGTTCATGTGGTGCTCGACGTTGGTCTCGCGGTACGTGGCGCCGCCGCACTCGATGGTGATGGCGGGCTTGCCGGCTTCGAGGACGGGGTGGCGGACCGTGCCGCCCCACTTGCCGCCCTTCCATACCAGCTCGTGCCCGGCGGCCAGGGCCAGGTCCGTCGCCAGGTCCTCGTAGCCGCCCTGGAGGATGACCAGCGGGGCGATCTCGCCGTAGGCGCCGCCGGTGTGCAGGTCGACCACGGCGTCGACGGCGGGGACGACCTGCTCGACGAAGGTGGCGGCCAGGCGCTGCGAGTAGGAGCCCTCAGCGTCACCGGGGAAGATGCGGTTGAGGTTGAGGTGGTCGATGCCGCTCGCGCGGGCGGCGGCCTCGAAGGCGGGGGTGTTCAGGCAGGGGATGCCGACGACGGTGCCGCGCAGGGTGGCCGGGTCGATCTCGGCGAGCACGCGGCGGATGGCCTCCTGGCCGTCGTACTCGTCACCGTGGACGCCCGCGTCCACACACAGGACAGGGCCGTCCTGGACGCCGTTGACGACGATCAGCGGAATGCCGAGCTCCACGCCGTAGCTGCTGGTGCCGACCGGGATCAGGCCTTGGGCGCGCTCGCCCGGGGCGACGGTCAGCGGACCGATGGAGTACATGTGGATCCTTTCCAAGAGGTGGATCAGATGCGGGCCGATGCCTCGGCGAGGACGCCCGCGATGATCGCGGCGATACGGTCGAGGACGGCGCGGTCGCTGATCAGCGGGGGCGCGATCTGGACCAGTGGCGCGGAGCGGTTGTAGACGCGGGCCAGCAGGCCGGCCTCGCGCAGCCGACGCGGGATCAGGTCGCCGATCAGCTCGGTTCGGGCCTTGGCGCTGAAAGCGCCGTCGCCGAGGTCGCCGACGAGTTCGCAGGAGTAGAAGAACCCGGTGCCGCGGACGTCGCCGACGATCGGCAGGTCCTTGAGCGCCGCCATGCGCCTGGCCAGGTCGCCCTGGAGACCGCGGACGTTGTCCAGGATGCGGTCCCGCTCCATGATCTCCAGGTTGCGCAGGGCGATGGCCGTGCTCAGTGGGTGCCCGGCGAAGGTGTAGCCGTGGTTGAGGACCGCGCCGGGCCGGTTGATGACCTCCGTCACCTTGGTGCCGACCAGGGTCGCGCCCAGGGGGGCGTATCCGGCGGTGATGCCCTTGGCGACGGTGACCATGTCCGGGCGGGCACCGTAGCGGTCACCGCCGAACCACTCCCCGAGCCGGCCGAAGGCCGTGATCACCTCGTCGGCGACGAGCAGGAAGCCGTACCGGTCGGCCAGCGCCCGCAATCCCTGCCAGTAACCCTGGGGCGGGGTGATGCAGCCGCCCCGGTTCTGCACCGGCTCGGCGATGAGCATCGCGACGGTCTCGGGGCCCTCGGTCAGGATCGCGGCCTCCAACTCCGCGAGCAACCATGCCGTGTAGACCTCGTCGTCCGCGAACTCCGGTGCGAGGCCGAGGCGGTTGGTGTTCGACACGAACCGGGTGTCGATCGCCGGCGGGCCGTACGGCTCCGTGAGGCCGGGGTCGTCGTTGAACGACAGGGTGCCGATGGTCAGGCCGTGGTAGGCGCCGCGCCGGGCGATCGCCTTGGTGCGGCCCGGCTCGCCGCGCAGGGCGTGGTAGCGGCGGGCTATCTTCCAGGCGGTCTCGACGGCTTCGGCACCGCCGCTCGAGAAGAAGGTGTGCTCGATGTCGACGGGAGCGATCCGGGACAGCCGCTCGGCGAGTTCGATGGCCGAGGGGTGCGCGGAGCCCGTCCACAGCGGGCTGTAGCACAGCTCGCGCAGTTGCCGTTCGGCTGCCTCGGCGAACTCGCCGCCGTAGGAGTAGCCGAGCTGGCAGCAGTACAGCCCCGACAGGCCGTCGATGTAGCGCCTGCCGTCCGCCTCGTCGACGTACGGGCCGTCCCCTCGCTGAACGACGAGGAGGTCCTCGCCCTGGTCGCCGAGCGATCCGTTGGCGGTCATGTTCAGCAGCAGGTGCCGCTGAGCGGTGGCCGCGGTCAGCTGGGCGGTGGTGGTGGTCATACGGCGTCGCCTCCGGGGTTGGCGACGCCGACCGTGTTCTCGACCGAGAGCAGGGAGTCCTGGCGTCCGGAGCCGAGCCAGCGCACCAGGGCGACGAGGCCGAGGGCGAGGATCGCGAAGGCGATGAGGATCGCGCTGACCGCGGTGACGCTGGGGTCGATCTCGAAGGTCAGTGAGTTGTAGACCTGCACCGGCAGGGTGACGGTGTCGACGGAGGACAGGAACTGGGAGATGTAGAACTCGTCGAAGCTGGTGATGAAGGAGAAGATCGCGGCCGCGATCATGCCGGGGGCGGCAAGCGGGAAGGTGATCTTCCGGGCGATCGTCAGCCGGCCGGCGCCCATGCTGGCGGCGGCGTCTTCGAGGCGTTCGTCGATCCCGCGCAGGGTCGCGATCAGGATCAGTACCGCGATCGGTGAGGCGAGCACGGTGTGGCCGAGCGCGATGGCGATGGGGCTGCCCAGCATCGCGGCCGGTTCGAACAGCAGGAACAGCCCGAGCGCGGTGACGATCTGCGGGATGACCAGCGGTCCGAGGACCAGGGCGAAGACCGCCGAGCGCAGCGGGAGTTCGCTGCGGACCAGGGCGGTCGCCGCGGTCACCCCGATGATCAGGGAGAACACGGTGCTCAGGGCGGCGACCAGGGCGCTCAGGGAGAGCGCGGCCGGCCATTTGCTGCCGTCGGCGAACAGGGCCTTGTACCAGTTCAGCGTCCACGCCTCCGGGGGGAAGGAAGCGAAAGCGTTGTTGCTGAAGGAGGTGACGAGGATGACCACGATCGGCAGCGCCAGGAACAGCAGGATCAAGGTGGCCACTGCCGTGAGGGCGATCCGTCCGGCGAGCGTCTTACGCAGTTCCATCATGTGGCGCTCCTCTTCTTACGGCTGGCGCCGAGGGAGCTGACGACCTTGACGAGCAGCAGGCCGGCCAGGGTGAGGACCAGCAGGATGACGCCCTGGGCGGCAGCCCCGTTCCACTGGTTCTCCTTGGTCACCTGCTGATTGATGAGGGTGGCGATCATCGTCTGGTTCGGTCCGCCCATCAGGGCCGGGGTGATGTAGTAGCCCAGCGACAGGATGAAGCTGAGCAGTCCGGCACTGGCCAGGCCCGGGGCGACCAGCGGCAGGTAGATGCGCCGGAAGATGGTCACCTTGCCTGCGCCCATGCTCGACGCGGCGGCCAGCAGGCGCCGGTCCACACCGCGCATCACCCCGTACAGCAACAGCACCGTGTACGGGAGCATCATCGAGGTCGTGCCGATCACGACACCGAGCTCGTTGTAGAGCAGCTTGAACGGCGTCCCCGGTACGGACATGGCGGCCAGGGTCTCGTTCACCAGGCCCTTGTCGCCGAGCATGATGATCCAGCCGTAGGTGCGTACCAGGGCGCTGACGAAGTGCGGCACGACCACGACCAGCATCGCCAGACCCGCCAGGATGGGCTTGAGCCGGCAGATCGCCTGGGCCAGGACGAACCCGAAGACCAGGCTGAGCACGGCTGTTTCGGCGGAGATCCGCAGCGTGGTGATCAGCACCGACAGGTTGACGCCGGTCAGTGCGTCGGCGTACCAGTGCAGCGTGAACGAGCCGTCGGTGTCCTTCAGACTCAGCAGCAGGGTGCTGAAGATCGGGTAGACGAACAGCACCAGCAGATAGACGACGACCGGCAGCGCGTACAGGATCCCGACCCGCGTCCGGCGCGAAGCCAGCAGCTTGCGCGGACGGGCGGGAGCCCCCGCGGTGAGGGTGGCGGCCATGACTCACCCGCCCTGTTCGTCGGCGAAGAGGTTGATGTCGTCCGGGTCGGCGGTGATCCCGACCCGCTCACCGGCGACGGGGCCGCGTCCGGCGGGTACTTCCAGGCGCAGCAGCGGCGCCTGACCGCCGTCGATCCGAACTCCTGCGCGGACCAGGGTGCCCACGTAGGTGGCGGTCTCGACCGTGCCGGTACAGAACCCGTCGTCGGTGGCGCTGGCCCGCAGCCGGCCCGGCTGCACAGCGACCTTCACCTGGGCGCCGGAGGGCAGCTGGTGACGGCGGGCCTTCAGCAGGGCGCCGCTGTTGTCCAGGCGGACGAGGGTGTGCTCGTCGGTGTGCTGCTCGATGCGGCCGGGCAGGAAGTTCGCCGCGCCCAGGAAGTCCGCCACGAACGGCGTCTTCGGCCGCTCGAACAGCTCCCTCGGGGTGTCGAACTGCTCGATCAGGCCGTTGCGCATCACCGCGATGCGGTCCGACATCACCAGCGCCTCTTCCTGATCGTGCGTCACATAGATGACGGTCAGGCCGAGTTCCTGCTGGATGGTCTTGATCTCGACCTGCAGCTGATCACGCAGCTTCTTGTCCAGAGCACCGAGCGGCTCGTCCATGAGAATCACCGGCGGGCGGTAGACCAGCGCCCGGCACAGCGCGACACGCTGCTGCTGACCACCGGACAGTTCACGCGGCTTGCGGCCGCCGAAGCGGGACAGGCCGGCGATCTCCAGGGTCTCCCCCACCCGCCGGCGGATCTCGTCCTTCGACACGCCGCGCAGCGTGAGCGGGAAGGCAACGTTCTCAGCGACGGTCATGTGCGGGAAGAGCAGGTACTGCTGGAAGACGAAACCGAGGTTCCGCTTCTGCGGGGCGAGCCGGGTGACGTCGCGGTCCCCGACGGTGATGGTGCCGGAGTCCGGTTCGCAGAACCCGGCGATCATCATCAACGTCGTGGTCTTGCCCGACCCCGAGGAGCCGAGGAAAGTGACGAACTCCCCGGCCGCGATCTCCATCGACGCCTCGTCGACAGCGACCACGTCCCCGTAGGTCTTGCGCAACGCCACGACCGACAGCGACTTGCCGGTCGCGGTGGCCGGCTTGTTGCCGGACACCTTCACCGACGGTGCGGCGATACCGAATTCAGCCACGAGCCCACTCCAACCAGCGCTTGGTGACGGCCGATTCGTTCTTCAGCCACCAGTCGATGTCCGTGTCGAAACCCTTGTCGTAGTACTCGGGCGCACCGGCGAGTTGGGAACGCTCCTCGTTGGTGAGCATCGTGTAGGCCTCCGCAGAAGCCGGGTTCGACGGGAAGGCCTTCGCCAGGGCGGCCTGGCTCTCCGCCCGCAGCGAGAAGTCCATGAGCTTGTAGGCGGCGTCTATGTTGGCCGCGCCCTTGGCGATGGCGTAGCCCTGGAACTGCCGGCGCATACCGTTGAGCTGCCGTGCTACCGGGACGCCCTGCTTCTGCAGGTCGGCGATACGGCCGTCCCACACGGTGGACATCGTCACTTCCTGACGGCTGAGCAGCACACCCGGCAGCGGGCCGCTGTCCCAGAACTTCTTGATGTCACCCCGCAGCCGGGTCAGCACGTCGAAGGCGCGGTCCACATCGAGCGGGTACAGCTTGTCCATCGGGACACCGTCGGCCAGCAGCGCGAACTCCAGCTCCGGCAGGTCACCGTCCGGGTTGCACATCGAACGGCCGCCCTGGAAGGCCCCGGTGTCCCAGAAGTCCGCCCACGACTCCGGCTTCTTACCCCCGAAAGCATCCGTGCGGTACGCCATACACGCGCCGTAGAAGCTGCTGCCGACGGCATGGTCGGTGATCTGGTTCTCGGGGATCTTCGCGCTCTTCAGACTCTTGATCCGGTCGAGGTCCAGCGCCTCCAGCGCGTCCTGCTTCACGTACTTGGTGTGGGACATCATCGAGTTGTTGATGAGGTCGCACTGCGGCCGGCCCTGCTTGATCTGCGCCAGCAGCGGGGCGTCGTCCAGGTTGAGCACCTTCACGCTGATGCCGGTCTCCTGCGTGAACGGCGTGTAGATCGCCTTCTGCAGCGCCGCACCGTAGGAACCGCCGCTGTCACGGACGACCACGGTCTTGCCGCCCTTGCCGCCACCGGCCGAAGCGCGGCTGGTGCCGGTACCGCAGGCGCTGAGGGTGGTCGCGGCGGCGACACCCGCGGTGATCCCGCCTATTCCCCTCAGGAACAGTCTGCGGTCTATTCGGGCATCTTTCATTTGGTGCCTCCTGGTGGTACTGGCCGTGAGAAGGGGCGGCTTGGGACGTGGAAAGGGGGGCGGCTGAGATGGGGGTCTAGGGGCGGGGGTCCGCCTCGTCGGATCCGGCACCCAGACCGGGAGCCCGGAAGGTGTCGGCCCGTGCGGCCGTGTCGGGGTCCCACGGGACGGCGAGGGCGGCGAGTTCGGCGCCGGTGGCCACCATGAGGGCATGCATCCCGTAGAAGATCCGTCCGTCGGCCGGGGCGTGGACGGTGTGCTCCGTGCCGTCGGTCGGGTCGACGATGCGCCCGAGGAGGTCTCCCTCGGCGACCTCGCCGATGACGTCGGCATCGAAGGAGAACTCCGGGTACCACAGGCCGGTGGCCTCGGCGGTGACGCCGGCGGACCAGACCCACTCGCGGATCGGTGCCGGAGCGGAACCGTCCTGGTCGAGGACGCTCAGATGGCGAAGTGCCTTCAGCAGGCCGTCGACCCGGCGGAGGGCCGTGGCCTCGTCCCGCTGGCCGAGCTGACCCACCTCGACGAGGACCGCCGAGACGCCCCGGCGGGCGGCGGCCGCGTGGCTGTTGCCGCCCTCGGGCGTCAGCCCGAGGATGACGTCCTGGATGCCGAAGGACCCTGCCAGTTCGGCCGTCGCCTTGTCCAGGTCCGGGTCACCGGTGAGGCGGTAGCCGACGAAGTCGCGCAGGACCTGGTCGATGCCGCCGCAGTGCAGGTCGATGTAGACGTCGGCGCCGTCGACGAGGTGGGTGAAGAGCCAGGCGGCCAGCCGTTCGGTGGGGCCGCCGGCCGGGTCGCCGGGGAAGACACGGTTGAGGTTCACGCCGTCCACCGGGGAGACGTTGAGCCGGCCCTGGTACACGGCGGGAGGGTTGGCGACCGGACAGACGATCACCTGCCCGCTCACCTCGCCGGGCTCCAGCAGGTCCGCCAAGCGGGCGGCGGCTTCGATGGGCGTGAACTCGCCGCCGTGCACACCGGCGGTGATGACGACCCGGGGGCCCGGGCGGGTTCCGTTGACCAGGGTCACCGGGATGTCCGCGGTGAGGGTGCCGAGGTCGGCCTGGACGGTGCCGCGCGCCTTGGTGCCGGGCCGGGCCTGAAGGGAGCCGACACAGAGGGTGGTGGCCTGCATGGTCATGCCTCCGTACGGCCGACGGTGGACAGGAAATCGATGGGCTGGGGCGAGGCACCGTCCAGCGCGAGGTCCGCGGCGATGTCGCCGAAGGCGGGCGACAGTTTGAAGCCGTGACCGGAGAATCCGGCGAGCAGGATGACGTTCTCGGCGCCGGGCAGCGGGCCGACCAGGGGGCGGCTGCTCTCGGTGTAGCCCTCCATGTAGACGGAGAGGCGGGTGGGGTCCGGGTGCAGGTCGGGCAGGTAACGCCCGATCAGCTCGGAGAAGACCTCCAGTTCGTTCGGCCGCACGGTGCGGTCCAGCTGGTTGGGGTCGTCGGCGAGCCGGTGCAGCGCGCGGGACAGTCCGAGCTTGACCGAGATGCCGTCCGGGGAGGGCAGGCCGTAACAGTGGGTGGGTGCCGTACGGATGAACGCCGGGCGCTCCTCGCCGAACCAGGCGTCGGGGGCGGTGGGCACGTACCAGGCGCTGACGATGCGGCGGACTTCCACCTCCCACGGCAGGTCGGGCAGCAGGTCGTTGACCCAGGGGCCGGGCGTGACGACGGCGGTGTCGAAGCGCTCGCTGCCTGCGTCGGTGCGGATCTCCACGCCGCCCGCGACGGGGACGATCTCGCGGACCGTGCTGTAGCGGTGGATCACGGCGCCCAGTTGCTCGGCGCGGCGGGCGGCGGTCTGGATGGTCAGCTCCGGGCGGATGAACCCGGCGCGGCGGTCGAGCACGGCCGCGTCGCCGTCCTCGATGCGGTACTGCGGGAAGCGCTTGGCGAGCGTCTCGGCGTCCAGCACCTCGTGGTCCAGGTCGTGCTCGGCGATGGACTGCAGGACGGTGGCCATCTGCTGGTGGTCGGTCGGCCCCATGAGCAGGCACCCGGTCAGGCGCCGCAGCTCACGGCCGGTTTCCTGCTGGAGCTGCTCCCAGAGTGCGTCTGCGTGCTTGAGGAGCGGGACGTACCGGGAGTCCTCGAAGTGCGCGCTGCGGAAGATCCGGGACTCGCCGCCGGCGGCGCTGCGGTCGTGGCCGGGTGCGTAGCGGTCGTATCCGACGACCTCGGCGCCGCGGGCAGCCAGCCGCCAGGCGGCCTGGCTGCCCATCGTTCCGACGCCGACCACCGCGACGCGCTTCCTGGCAGCTGACACAGGACTTTCCTTTCGTATCGCCGAGGCGCATGCTGGGCCTTCGACGTGAGGATTGTTCGATTCGAGATGGTTTGGGCGGGAGCCAGGTCCTCCTTGTGGACCTGCGGCTCGCAACCGCCGCGTCTCGCAGTCCGGCTCACTTCCGGGGGATCTCTCCGCAAGCCGTGCCACTATGTGGAATGCTGTGCTAGAATCTGGCACAGAGAATGACAGTGGCTTCAGGGAGGAGTCAAGAGGGTGTTCAGCAGAAATTTTGAGGATTAACAGGGGGAAACCGGATGGAAATGAAGAGCGTCACCAGGTCGCTTCGGATCCTGGAGGCGGTCGCCCAGCATCAGCCCGTGACCGTTGGGGAGTTGACGAAGCTCTTCGGGCTGCCGAAGTCCACCGTGCAGCGCACCTTGGTCACGCTGGCGGAGGCCGGCTGGCTGCGCGCCAACCGCAAGGACACCACCCGCTGGGAGATCGGCGCCCGCGTCCTGGCCGTACGCCCTGCCGCACTGCAGGGCTCCAGCCTGTTCGCCGCGGCCCGTGAACCCATGGTTCGCCTCCGGGACGCGGTGAACGAGACCATCCACCTGTCGGTGCCGGACGCCCTGCAGTGCATGGTCGTGGTGGACCGCGTCGACTGCGACCACCCCGTGCGCACCTTCCACACGATCGGCGACACCTCACCTCTGCACGCCACCGCGGTCGGGCGCGCCGTTCTCGCCCACCTTCCGAGGCGGGACGTCGAAGAGCTCGTCGCGGCCGGGCTGGAGCGGTTCAGCGACACGACGCCCGTCGAGCCCGACGAGCTGCGCGCCGAGCTGGACCGGATCCGCACCGACGGCTACGCGGTCAACCGCAACCAGTACCGGCCGGGCGTCTGCGCCGTCGCCGCCGCCGTGCTCGACGAGGACGGCACCCCGCTGGCAGCGGTGGCAGTCTCCATGCCCGAGGCGCGGTACGACGGCGAGCAGACACCCAAGTGGGGCCGCCTCGTCGCAGACACGGCCGCGGAGATCTCACAGCGCCGCCTGGGCGCCTGAACGGCGGTAGACCGCCGCAAACGCTCGACCGAGGGTCGGGGGGGGGGGGGGGCGGCCGGGGGGGGGGGGGGGCCCCCCCCGGGGGGGGGGGGCGCCCCCCCCCCCGCCCCCCCCCCGGGGGGGGCGGGGGCGGGGGC
>NZ_JBIWIY010000032.1:0-34517 GCF_044764885.1 Streptomyces sp. NPDC093591 | reverse complement strand
TACCCCCCCCCCCCCCCCCCCCCCCCCCCCCCCCCCCCCCCCCCCCCCCCCCCGCCCCGCCCCCCCCCCCCCCCCCCCCCCCCCCCCCCCCCCCCGACCCTCAGCCTTGTGTCACGGCAGCCACCGCCCTGTGCCCGACCGGGGGAAGGTCGGGCACAGGGCGGCCGCACCACGCGGCACGGCGGGCCCGGTCAAAGCCCTACCGCTGTCCATCGCCGCGGGGAATCGGGACCCCGGCACACCTCAGGGACGGTCCACTGATCGACCGACTCCTGCCGCGTTCCACATCGTGGCACGCTATGCTGGAATCCGGCACAGATGCTGACCGTGACTCCGTGCTGGAGTCAAGAGGCAATGAGAACCAGGGATCCGCAGGTCCGAGGGGGCATCGAATGGAAATGAAGAGCGTCACCAGGTCGCTCCGGGTTCTGGAGGCAGTCGCCAGACATCAACCCGTGACCGTCGGGGAGTTGACGAGGATTTTCGGGTTGCCGAAGTCCACCGTGCAGCGCACCCTGGTCACCCTCAACGAGGCGGGCTGGCTGCGGGCGAACCGCAAGGACACCACCCGCTGGGAGATCGGCGCCCGCGTCCTGGCCGTACGACCCGCCGCCCTACAGGGCTCCAGCCTCTTCGCCGCAGCCCGTGAACCCATGATCCGGCTCCGCGACGCACTGAACGAGACCATCCACCTGTCGGTGCCGGACGCCCTGCAAGGCATGGTCGTCGTCGACCGCGTCGACTGCGACCACGCCGTACGCACCTTCCACGCCATCGGCGACACCTCGCCCCTGCACGCCACGGCCGCCGGGAACGCCGTCCTCGCCCATCTGGGGAAGTCCGAGATAGAAGAGGTCACCGCGGGGACGCTGGAGGGTTACGGCGAGGAGACCATCACCGACCCCGGAGAACTGCGCGCGGAGCTCCGCCGCGTGAGAGAGCGTGGCTACGCCGTCAACCACAACCAGTACCTGCAGGGGGTCTGCGCGATCGCGGCACCCGTGCTCGACGGTGAGGACACACCCCTGGCCGCCGTGGCCGTCTCCCTGCCCGACTCCCGCTTCGAGCCCGGCCGACTGTCCGAGCTTGGCCGACTGGTCGCCGAGACGGCGGCGGAGATCACCGCCCGGCATCTGGCCTGACGGCGCTCCCGGCGTCACTTCACGATCACGTAGATCTTGCGCACGGTTTCGATGGTCTTCCAGACACCGACGAAGCCCGGCTTCATGACAAAGCTGTCGCCGGCCTTGTAGACCACCGGCTCGCCACCGTCCGGCGTGAGTTCGACGGTGCCGGCGAGGATGTGGCAGAACTCAAAAGTCTCGCCCTTGATCGAGCGCGTCTCGCCGGGCGTCGCTTCCCAGACTCCCGTATGGATCATCTCCCCGCGGGCGACGTCCTGGGGCCAGGTCATGAACGCGGGGTCGCCCGACACCAGACGTTCCGGGAGCGGGCCGGACTCGTGCGGCGCGAAGGAGGGATTGGTGTCGATGGTCTTCAGGAGCGACATGTTTTCCTTTCCTGGACTCGAAGAATCGGTAGCCGCGGCCCACCCGTGCCCGGCGGCGTGGAAAACCGGGCACGGGTGAGGCCCGTCACGGTGCGTGCTGCGGCGCGGTCAGGGCATGACCGCCGTCAGCTCACGGGCACCGCGAGGTACTGGTACTCGAGGAACTCGTCGATCCCCACCCGGCCGCCCTCGCGGCCCAGCCCCGACTGCTTGACGCCGCCGAAGGGTGCGGCCGGGTTGGACACGAGACCCGTGTTCAGCCCCACCATGCCCACCTCCAGCCGCTCACTCACCCGCAGGGCACGGTCGAGGCCCTCGGTGAAGACGTAGCCGACCAGGCCCCAGGGGGTGTCGTTGGCCCGGCGGATCACCTCGTCCTCGTCGTCGAAGGTGAGGATCGCGGCGACGGGGCCGAAGATCTCCGTGTCCATCAGGCGGCTGCCGGGATCGACATCGGCCAGCACGGTCGGTGGGTAGAAGCAGCCGGGGCCTTCGGGTGTACGGCCGCCGACGAGCACCTGCGCCCCGCGCTCGACCGCGTCGGCGACCAGCTCCTCCACCTTGGCGCGTCCCCTCCTGTCGATCAGCGGGCCGACGTCGACGCCGTCCCGGGTGCCCGGACCGACGACCAGCGCGTCCATCCGCTCGGCCAGGCGCCGCCCGAACTCCTCCGCCACCGAGCGGTGCACGAAGAAGCGGTTGGCGGCCGTGCACGCCTCACCCATGTTGCGCATCTTGGCGACCATCGCCCCGTCCACGGCCTTGTCCAGGTCGGCGTCCTCGAAGACGACGAACGGCGCGTTCCCGCCCAGCTCCATCGAGGTCCGTACGACCGCCTCCGCGCTCTGGGCGAGCAGCAGCTGCCCCACGGCCGTGGAACCGGTGAAGGAAAGCTTGCGAATCCGCCCGCCGCGCAGGAGCGGTTCGCACACCTCCCCCGCACGGGAGGTGGTGACGACGTTCAGCACGCCGTCCGGCAGCCCGGCCTCCTTGAGGATCGCGGCGAGGGCCAGGCTGGAGAGAGGGGTCTGCGGGGCCGGCTTGAGCACCATCGTGCAGCCGGCCGCGATCGCCGGGCCGATCTTGCGGGTGCCCATCGCCAGCGGGAAGTTCCACGGGGTGATCAGCAGGCAGGGACCGACGGGACGGCGGGAGAGCAGCATGCGGTTGCGGCCGTCCGGCAGGGTGGCGAGGCCGCCGTCGATACGGACGGCCTCCTCGGAGAACCAGCGGAAGAACTCCGCCGCGTACGCCACCTCTCCCCTGGCCTCGGCCAGCGGCTTGCCCATCTCGGCCGTCATCAGGTGGGCGAGTTCGTCGGTGCGCTCGATGATGATCTCGTAGGCGCGGCGCAGGATCTCGCTGCGCACTCGGGGCGCCGTACGGGCCCACTCTGCCTGCGCCTGCACGGCCGCTTCCTCGGCCAGCTTGGCGTCCTTGGAGCCGGCGTCGGCCACGTGGCAGAGGACCTCGCCGGTGGCAGGGTCGTCGACGGGCATGGTGGCACCGTCCGCGGCGTCCACCCAGGCGCCGCCGATGAACAACTGCGTGGGTGTGTCGGTCATGAGTTCTCTCCTGGTTGTCCGGGCCGGTCGGCGGCGGGGTCGAGCAGTTCCGCGAGGTGCAGGGCGCGGATGCCCCGGTCTCCGGCGAGGTGGTCGATCTGGGTGGCGCAGCTGAAGCCGTCGGCCACGACGACGGCCGGGGTATGGGGGTCCACGTCGTCGAGACGCGGCCGCAGGGCGAGGTCGGCGACGGCCATCGAGGTGTCGTAGTGCTGTTCCTCGAAGCCGAAGTTGCCGGCGAGTCCGCAGCAGCCCTCGGCCTCGTCGATCTTGCGTACGCCGAGGCGGCCGAGCAGGTCGCGGGGGTGACGGCCCTTGAAGGTGGCGTACTCGTGGCAGTGGGTCTGCAGGACCACGTTGTCCGGCAGCTCCGGGGGCGCCCAGCCGGGGGTGGCGAGGTCGGTCAGGGCTCCGGTGAGGGTGTGGACGCGGGCCGCGACGCGCCGCGCGGCGTCGGTGCCGAGGAGTTCGGGCACGTCACGCTTGAGCGCTGCGGCACAGCTCGGCTCGGCCACGACGATGGGCCGGTCGTCTCCGTTGTCCAGGCGGGCGACCGTGCGGGCCATGATGCGGCGCGCGCGGGACAGCTGTCCGGTGCTCACCCAGGTCAGGCCACAGCACAGGTCGTCCTCCGCCGTGCAGGGGATGCCGGCGTCGGCGAGTACGCGGCTCGCGGCCCCGGCCACCTCGGGGCGGAAGGCGCGGGTGAAGCTGTCCACGAAGAGCAGCGTCTTCGCCGGTTCGCCGGTCCTCGCCGTGCGCAGCGCGCGGCGCAGCGCGTACCGGGAGGCGAAGGCCGGGATCCGGCGTTTCGTGGTCACGCCGCCGAGGCGCGCGAGCAGCTTCCCGAGCGGGCCGCGCAGCAGCGCGTTCACCGGGCGGGCCGCGTATCCGGCGAGCTTGGACGTCAGGGGCAGCCAGCCCAGGGAGTAGTGGGAGCGGGGTCTGACCCGGCCCTTGTAATGCTGGTGCAGGAACTCCGCCTTGTACGTGGCCATGTCGACGCCGACCGGACAGTCGCTGGAGCACGCCTTGCAGGACAGACACAGATCGAGGGCGTCCTTGACCTCGGTCGAGCGCCAGCCGTCCTGGACGGTCCCGCCCCGCACCATCTCCTGAAGGAGCCGGGCCCGGCCCCGCGTGGAGTCGTTCTCCTCCCCCGTGGCCCGGTAGCTGGGGCACATCACGCCGCCCGCGTCGCTGCGGCAGCGGCCGACGCCGACGCAGCGGCGTACCGCGCCCGCGAAGCCGTCCTCGTCGTGCGGGAAGGAGAAGAGGGTCTCGACGGGCAGCACGTCAGAGGGTGTGTGCAGCGCGAGGTCGGCGTCGAGGCGGGCCGGGGCCACGATGACGCCGGGGTTGAGCAGCCCCTCGGGGTCGAAGATCTCCTTGAAGGCGGTGAACGCCCGGATCATGCGGTGGCTGTACATGACCTCCAGCAGCTCGCCTCGGGCCCGTCCGTCGCCGTGTTCGCCCGACAGGGTTCCGCCGTGCTCGACGACCAGGGCAGCGGCTTCGGAGAGGAACCGGCGGGTGGCATCCCGCCCTCTGTCCGTGGCGAGGTCGAAGTCGATGCGTACGTGGACGCAGCCTGCGCCGAAGTGCCCGTACAGCACACCGGTCAGCCCGTGGGCGGCCAGCAGCTTGCGGAAGTCCCGCAGGTAGGCGGCCAGGTCCTCGGGCGCGACGGCCGCGTCCTCCCAGCCGGGCCAGGACTCCCCGCCGTCCACGAGACGAGCCGCGAGTCCCGCCCCGTCCTCACGGACCCGCCACAGCGAGCGCCGCTCGGCCGGGCTGTGCACGACCCGCCCGCCGGTCATCCGGCCCCGGGCCTTGAGCACCTCCAGCAGTTCGTCGGCGCGGGCGTCGACGGCCGCCTGGTCATCGCCGTCGAGCTCGACGTACAGCCAGGCACGGCCCTCGGGGAGTCCGGTGACGGAGTCCGGGCCGCGCCGGGCGCGCATGGTGGCGACGATCGCCTCGTCCATGCCCTCCACGGCCGTGGGGTGCCGGCGCAGGATCTCGGGGACGTCCTCGGCGGCGTCGACCACGTCGTCGTAGCCGAGGGTGAGGAGGGTGGAAGCCTGTGCGGTCGCCACCAGGCGGACCGTCGCGGCGGTGACGACCGCACAGGAGCCCTCGGTGCCCACCAGTGCGCGGGCCATGTCGAAGCCGTGCTCGGGCAGCAGGTGGTGCAGCTGGTAACCGGAGACCTGGCGCGGGATGCGGCCCAGCTCGGTTCGGATCGACGCCAGGTTGGCGTCGACCATGCGGCGCACGTCCGCTTCCAGACCTGCGACACGCTGGACGGCGTCCCTGTCCTCCGGGTCGGCGGCCCGCAGTCCGGTCCGGTCGGCGACGGCCCGCACGCCGTCGGCCGTCACGATCTCCAGCGCCTCGATGTGGCTGCTCGTGCGCCCGTGCCGCACCGACCGGTTGCCGCAGGCGTCGTTGCCGATCATGCCGCCGAGGGTGCAGCGGCTGTGCGAGGACGGGTCGGGGCCGAAGGTGAGTCCGTGCAGTGCGGTCGCGCTACGCAGCGCGTCCAGGATCACTCCGGCCTCGACGCGCGCGGTGCGCGCGGTCGGGTCGATGTCCAGGATCCGGTTCATGTACCGGGAGAAGTCCAGGACGACGCCCGGCCCGACCGCGTTGCCCGCCATGCTGGTGCCGCCGCCGCGCGCGGTGACCGGAACATGTGCCTCGCGGCAGGCCCGCAGCACCGCGACGACGTCGTCGGCGCTGCGGGGAAAGACCACGGCCCGCGGCGGGACCCGATAGTTGGAGGCGTCGTAGGCGTAGAGGCCGGTGGAGCCAGGGCCGGTCTCCACCCGCAGGCCGGGAGCGGTCTCGGCGAGCCGCGCGACCAGCGGCTCCAGGGCCGTGGTGGTGTCCGTCATCGCCCTGCCGCTCCCGATGTGCCGGCCTCGACGGCGGTCGCCCATGCCTGGAGACCCTCGTCGACCGCCGTCTCGTCGATGACGAGCGCCGGGATCATGCGTACGACCTGGTTCCAGGCGCCGCACAACAGCAGGAGCAGGCCCTCGTCGATGGCGGCGCGCTGGACGCGGGCGGCGGTCTCGGGGTCGGGGCTGCCGTCCTCGGTGACGAACTCGGTGGCCAGCATGAGGCCGAGGCCGCGCACGTCGCCGATGCCCGGCGTGCGGTCGGCCACCGCCTCCAGGCCCTGGCGCAGCCGCTCGCCCATCGCCTCGGCGTTCTCGACGAGCTTCTCGTCGCGTACGACGTCCAGGGTCGCGCAGGCCGCGGCGCAGGCGACGGCGTTGGCGCCGTACGTACCGCCCTGCGAGCCGGGCCACGCCTTGGTCATCAGCTCCTCGGAGGCGGCGATGCCGGACAGCGGGAACCCGCTGGCCAGGCCCTTGGCGGTGACGAGGATGTCGGGCGTGACCCCGAAGTGGTCGTGCCCCCAGAAGCGGCCCGTGCGGCCGACGCCCGTCTGCACCTCGTCGAGGATCAGCAGGAAGCCGTGGCGGTCCGCCCGCTCCCGCAGCCCCTCCATGAAGGCGCGGTTCGCGGGGACGTATCCGCCCTCACCCAGCACCGGCTCGACGATGATGGCGGCCGTGTCGGCGGGCGAGGAGATCGTCTGGAGGGTGTAGTCCAGCTCCTTCAGGGCGAAGCGGGTCGCGGTCTCCTCGTCCCAGCCGTACCGGTACGCCGAGGGGAACGGAGTGACGACGACACCGCTCATCAGCGGGGAGAAGCCGGACCGGAAGCGGGTTCCGGAGGTCGTCATGGAGGCGGCGGCGACCGTACGGCCGTGGAAGCCGCCGTGGCAGACGATGACGTTCGGGCGGCCGGTGGCCTGGCGGGCCAGCCGCAGGGCGGCCTCGACCGCCTCGCTGCCGGAGTTGGTGAAGAACAGGCTGTCCAGGCCGGACGGCAGCACCTCGCCGAGCTTGTCGACCAGCTGGCGGAGGGGCTGGTGCATGACCGTCGTGTACTGGCCGTGGATCAGCGTGCCCACCTGCTCCTGTGCCGCCGCGACGACCTTGGGGTGGCAGTGACCGGTGCTGGTGACGCCGATACCGGCGGTGAAGTCGAGGTAGCGGCGGCCGTCCTGGTCGAAGAGGTGGACGCCCTCGCCCCGGGCCGCCACCACGGGCGTGGCCTGGCGAAGGTGCGGCGACAGTGCGGTCATGTTCGTCTCCCGGCCTCGGTGTTCGGTCTGCTGCGGTTCTGCTGGTGTTCTGCTGGTGTTCTGCTGCGGTTGTGCTGCGGTTGTGCTGCGTTCTGACGAGCATCTCGGCGGACCAGGGCCGCGCCAACGCGCGATCTGTCCGGCCGGGACGCGAGATCCGGACGTTGTGTCAGCCGCGCCGGGCCCTCCACCCCGCCCCTCCGCCTCGTAGCTGCCGTCTCCGAGCTCTTGCGCAGGTCAGCGACGCTTGTCAGAGTGACGGGGCACTTCCCCGAGCTCTGTGGCTTCATCGGAGCCGGGACCCCCCATGGAGGCACCGTGAGCGAGAACCACCCCACGGCTCCAGGGCCGGGCGCCGACGGCCCCGCCCCCTGCGTGCCGGGCCGCGAGGTGAACACCGCCGGCCGCCCGCTCACCGTGGCCGACGTGCTGGCCCTTCCCGTCCTGGCCGCCGGACAGCCGCAGGTGGTCACCGGCTTGTCCCGGCTCGACCGCCCCGTCCGCTGGGTCCACATCACCGAACTGACCGACCCCGCCTCCTTCCTGAAGGGCGGCGAACTCGTCCTGACCACCGGGATGCCTCTGCCCGAGGAGCCGGCGGGCGTACGCCGTTACGTCGACGAACTCGCCGACATCGGCGCGGCGGCCCTGGTCATCGAGCTGGTCCGCCGCTACCACCGCCCTCCCGACGCCCTGGTCCACGCCTGCGAGGCCCGCGGCCTGCCCCTCGTCACCCTGGCCAAGGACGTCAACTTCCTGGAGGTCACCCAGGTCGTCCACGCGTTCATCCTCGGCAACCAGGCCGAGGTGATGCGACGGACCCAGCGCGTCCACGAGGCGTTCACCGCGCTCACCCTGCGCGGCGCAGGGCCCGAGGACGTCGTACGCGCCGCCGCCGAGATGAGCGGCCACACCGTCGTACTGGAGAACCTGGTCCACCAGGCACTCGTCTGCGAGCCTTCCGGTGACACGGCCGAGGCGGCGCTCACCTCCTGGGAACAGCGCTCCCGAGCGACACCGCCCGCCGACCACACCACCGTCTCCGGCCCCGAGGGCTGGCTCGTGGCGCCCGTCGAGTACCAGGGCGAACGCTGGGGCAGGGTGGCCATGCTCCCGCCCCCGTCCGGCCCGGCCCCTCACTCGGCCTTCGGCCCGTTCGGTCCGGAAGCCGTCACGGTCCTGGAGAGAACCGCGATGGCCCTCACCATCGCCCGTCTCACCCACCCCACGCCGTGGGAACGCGCAGCACACCGCGGCGTGCTGCGCGACCTCGTCGAACAGCGCCACCGTTCGCCCGCCGACGCCGAGGCCCGGATCGCCGCGCTGGGCCTGCCCACGGCGGACTCCCGCTTCATCGCCGTACTCGCAGACGTCCCCGGCGAGGACGACACGACCAAGGCCGAGGAACTCCTCTCCGAGGAGCTGAAGAAGAAGGGAACACAGGCCCTCGTCGGCCTCCTCGCACCGACCCGCCTCGGCATCCTCCTGTCCCTGCGCCCCGATCAACCGTGGCGACCCGTCGTCGAGCACCTGAGCCGCACCGCACTCGACCTGGTTCCCGGGACAACGGTGAGCACGGGCAGCGAGGCGGCAGACCTACCCGCCGTCGCCCGCTCCTTCCGTGAGGCGACCCGCGTCGCCGAAGCCACCGAGCCCGGCCGGCCGCTCCCGCCGGACCGCTCCTACCACGAACGGTCCGACATCGGCCTGCGTCGCCTTCTCTACGCACTCCGCGACGACACCCGGATCCAGGACTACGCCGAACGCCGGCTCGGCCGACTCGCCGACCACGACGCCCGCCACGGCACGGACCTGCTGACCACCCTGCGCCACTACCTGGACGCGGCAGGCAACAAGACGGTGGCCGCCCGCTCCGGCGGCCTGTCCCGCGAGACCGTCTACCAACGACTGCGCGCCATCGAGAGGATCCTCGACTGCGACCTCGAGTCCGGCGAACAGCGCACCGAACTGCACGTGGCACTCACGGCCCTCGACGTCCTGCGGGTCAAATGAGGTCAGTGCCGGTCGACGCCCCATGTCTGTGTCTGACAGGCCATCAGAGTGGGTGTCACAAGCATCACTTCACCCCCGGTGACCACCTGCCCGTGCTGGTGCGGATCGGGCGCCGGTGAGGCCGGGGACCTGCGGCGGCGCATGCGGGCCTGTCACCGGGACCGCGATGTGGCGGCGTCATACAACCGACCGGGGTTCAGTTCGCCCGGTACTGACCTTGTCCTCCCCCTGCACACCCCTCCTACGGGACCAACGGGACATCCGGCCCCGGACCGACGCCGGGCCGCGCACAGCCGCGGCGTCCGTGCCGGAGAGGGCGAGGACGGAGAGCAGGACGAGTGCGCAGGCCGGGCCGAGTACGGTCCAGGGCGCCAGTTCCGCGTACGGCTGGTTCTCCGACAGGAGGCGGCCCCACTCGGCGGTGGGCGGCTGTTCGCCCAGACCGAGGAAGCCGAGGGAGGCCAGTACGAGGACGGTGGTGGGCAGGCGCAGGAGGGCGTTGCGCAGGACGGGGGGCAGTACGGCGGGGAGCAGGTGGTGGCGGAGGAGGTAGCCCGGACCGGCGCCGAAGGAGAGGGAGGCGAGCATGTGGCCGCTGGCCCGTTCCTGTTCGAGCAGGGCCGCGGCCTGGGCGGCGTAGGGCGTCCAGCCGACCAGGCAGACCGCGAGGGCGGCACCCGAGGCCGACGGGCCGGTCACCGCCGTGGTCAGCATTCCGGCGAGGACTGCGGGCATCGTCGACACCACTTCCGTGAGCCCCGCGCCGACCTGTGCCGCCATGCCGAGCAGCAGCCCGGTGAGCGTGCACACCGCGGTCACCGCGAGGGCCGCGCCCACGGTGCGCAGCGCGCCGTGGCCGAGGCGGGCGAGCAGATCGCGGCCGAGCGCATCCGTGCCCAATGGGTGTGCGGCTGAGGGCGGGAGCAGTCGGGCCGCGGTGTCCACGTGGAGGGGATCACGGAGCAGTCCGGCGGTGACGAGAGTGAGCAGGGCGAGGGCGCAGGCCAGGGCGGCCCAGCGGGTGAAGCGCCCTCGGGCAGCGGCCGGTGCGTGCAGGGCGGGCAGGGCTCCGTCCCGCAGGGCTGGGCCGAGCAGGGCGCGGCGCAGGGCCTGGATGAGGAGGCCCGCGACGACGCCGAGCAGGATGAGGGCGAGTGTCGCGGTCTGCAGGGGCGGGAGGTCCTGGGCGATGGCGGCGTCCAGGGCGAGGCGGCCGAGCCCGGGAATGTTGAAGATCTTCTCCACCGCGACGGCACCGCCGACCAACCCCACGACGGTCGGCAGGAGTTGCGGGAGGACACCGGCCAGCGCGCGGCGCAGCGCGTGCCGGGCGACGTGGTGGGGTGCGAATCCGTAGGCGTGCCAGGTCCGGGCCCACGGTTCGTTGAAGGCGGCGGGGAGCGACTGGTCGAGCAGACCGCCGATCATCGCCCCGGACGGAACCCCGAGGGCGAGCGAGGGCAGCACCATCGACGTCGGCCCCTCCCACCCGCTGGACGGGAACCAGCCCAGCCACACCCCGCACACGGTGGCGAGGAGTGAGGCGAGCAGGAACTTGGGCAGCGCCGCGAGGACGCCGACGCCGATGGCCCCTGTCCCCCGGTGCAGTCGTCGCCGGGAGCCGAGATACAGGGTGCGGGCACTGACCAGCGCGGCGACCACGATGGTGACGACGAGCGCCCCGAGCATCAGCGTGACGGAGACCGCGAATGCGCTCGTCACCTGGGGCAGCACCGCCTCACCTGACACCCAGGAAGTGCCCGCGTCGCCCTGTGGCAACCCGCCCAGCCAGTGCGCGAGATGTGTGAACGGTCCCTCGTCCAGCCCCAGTTGCTCCCGCACCGCAGCCAGCTGCTCCGGATTCGGATCCTGGTCGGCGGAACGGGCCCGCAGGACCGTCAGGGCGGGGTCGTTGCCGGACAGCCAGGGCAGCATGGCCACGGCCGTCAGCAGCGCGGCCCCGGCGACGAGGCGGCCGAGGCCCGCGCGCCACCGGGACGGGCGGGCATCGGTACCGGCCGACATGACGCTCATCGGCCGCTACTTCAGGTGGGTGTCGACGTCGATCAGGGAGCGCTCGCGCGGGTCGAGGAGCACGCCCTCGACGTTGGTGGCGATGCCCTGGACGACCTTCTCGTGGACCAGCGGGACGACGGCGTCGGTGCGCAGGACCTGCGCCTCGGCCGCCATGATCTTCTGCTGTCGCTTCGTCGTGTCGCCTTCCTCGGCGGCGGACTTGATGGCCTGGTCCACCTTGGAGTCCTTCAGACGGGCGATGTTGTACACGCCGTCGCTCTTGTAGTCGCTCGCCAGGTAGGCGACCGCGTCGCCGGTGTCGAGGAGCACCACCCTGGAGAAGACGAGGGCGTCGTACCTGCCGGCGAGGAGGTCGGCCTCCATCTGCGTGTACTCGCGTACGTCCTGCTTCACGGTGAACCCGGCCTGCTCCAGCTGCTGCTGCAGCACGGTGGCGGCCTCGGGCAGTTCCGCGCGGTTGGTGAAGGCGGCCAGACGCAGGACCTTGCCCTTCGTCTTGGACCTGACCTGCGCGGAAGTCGCGGCCTTGGCGCGGCCGGTGACCTCGACACGCTTGTCGGCCGCCCAGGACACGGCGGGCCCGAACAGGCCCTGCGCGGGGTCGGCGTACCCGCCGAAGACCGAGTCGACGAGCGCCGAGCCGTCCACGGCCTCACGGGCCGCCGCGCGCAGCGCCGGGTCGGTGAACAGGCCGTCGCCGGTGTTGAGGACGAGGCTGTCGGTCCGTACGGACGGCACTTCGTGACGGGTTCTCGCGTCCAGCAGCTTCGCCTGGGCGGTGGGGATCCACTCGGCGATGTCGACGTCGCCGCCGCGCAGGGCGTTGGCACGGGCGGTGCCGTCGGCTATCCAAGTGACGTCGATGCCGGGCGCCTTGGCCCTGCCGCCCCAGTAACCGTCGTAACGGTCGAGCGCGGCCTTGGACTTGCCGGTGAGCTTCGTGACCTTGAAGGGGCCGGTTCCGGTGCCGATCGGGCTGGCGGTGCCGTCCTTCGCGTACGCCTTGGCGGAGAGGATGGCCAGCACGGGGCTGGCCAGGCGCAGCGGGAGCACCGGGTCGGCGGCCTTGGTTCTGATGGTGACCGTGTCGGCGTCGTCGGCCTTCGCGGTGAGGGTGACGTCGTTGAGGACGCGGGGCTTGGGCGTTGCGGCGTCCGCGTGGTCGAGGGCGTTGACGACCGCGTCGGCGGTCACCTGCGTGCCGTCCTGGAAGGTGGCCTTGCGCAGCTCGAAGGTCCAGGTCGTGGGGTTGGTCCGCTTCCAGGACTTCGCCAGCGCGGGCGCGGCGGCGCCGTTCTTGTCCAGGGCGGTGAGTCCTTCGACGACGGAGAGCTTGCCCAGCAAGGTGGCGTCGTCGCTGTACGGGGACAGTGCCTGCACCGGCGGCCGGGCGAGCGCGACCCTCAGCCGACCGGCCGACCCGCCTTCCGTATCCGATCCTTCTGCGCCGGACACGAAACAGCCTGCGAGCAGCGGAGTGAGAGCGAGTGCCACGAAGACGCCCCGGGGGGTCGTACGCATGGGAGGTCCTGTCATGCGAGAGAGGGTGGTTTGAGCCCCTGCGCGCCAGATGTCGGCAATAAGGGCTCGACCACTATACTTAGGTGAGCCTTACTTGATCTACCTCGGTAGGTGAATTCTCAACCAACGAGATCGCTGCGCACGAGGTAGCGGCATCCGCGACCGGATGGCTCCGCTATGGCCTGACCTGGCTCATCCCCGCTCCGGCTGATCCGCGAGCCGGCTTCCGCCCATGCGGCGAGCGTCGGCGGCGTACCCGTGAACGGCCACGTCATTGGGCACCGCAACCCGGCTTCCCGGAGGCACACGGTCCCTTGCCCCAACGCCTTCGGCCTGCCTGCCGACCGCAGGTTCCACCCGCCGGTCGACCTGCGCGACGAGCGGACCATGGCACTGCTGCCGACCTGCGAGATCGTGCAGGCCCGCCGGGCGGCCGCCCACCACGCCGACGTCCTCGCGGCCGAGCGCCGCACCCGGTTCGGGTTCACAGTGTCCTGAGCGTGAGTGCGACGCCGAGCCGTCCGCGCAGGCTGGGCTGCGGGACGCGCGCGCTCGCGGCGGCAAGCGGCTCGTATTCAAGCCGTGGGAGCACCGGACCTCCGAAGCACAAACGACCACTGTCAGCAAGAGGCCGTGCTGAGCTGAGGCTGCCATCGCGCCATTCAGCGATGGCGTCACACCCGTTGCACTCGATGCCCAGATGTCCCTACGCGTCCCAGCGAGGCCGCCTCCAGGCGCACCACGATGTCGAAGTCACCGCTGAGATCTCGCGGACGACGACCTCGGGGATGCGTTTGAGCGCGGCCAGGACGTCGCCTCCGCGCATGCGGTCCTGGCGGTGGACGAGGACCAGCGCCGAGATGACATTGCCGGTTTCGTCGCCCGCGCGGACGATGGTGTAGTCGGCGATGTGGCCCTGGCACTCCAGCCGTTCGATGCGCCGGCGCACCGCATTGCGGGACAACAGCACCTTGCCGGCCAGCTCGGAGTGCGAGATGCGGGCGTTGCGGGTCAGCTCGGCGATGATCTTCTCGTCGGTGGCGTCCGCGGTCGACCGTCTCCTTCACAAGTTCGTGGAAACGGCAGCCCCCACGGCACGCGGACCGCGGGGTGCCATGGCTTCCTGCGGAGCATGGTGCGGGCCCGGTGAGAAAGAACCGAGACTCCCCCCGGGCTTCCGTGGCTGCTCAACGCCCAGACGCCTGGCCAGCTGCTGGATGCCCCTTGCCGTCGGTGACCAGGCACTGCGAGGCAGCTGCCGGCGGCGGGAATTGCTTCACAGCGCCGTCCTGCCGAAGATCCGTGCGGGCGGCCAGGCCGGCGGTATCAAAGCCGCCGCCGGAGACTGGCCACCCCGGGGCGGATTTGGCCGCCCGCCAGTGGACGTCGCGGAACGGATCATCATCCTGGTCACTGCGTCGCCCGGCTGGCACGTGGGCGAGCCCCGCACTGGAGTCCGCCTTGCTCAGGTGTTGAAGCCGGGCAGGGACAGGTACTTGAGCTGCTGGTACTCGTGGAGGCCCTCGGGCCCGCCTTCACGGCCCAGACCGGACTGCTTGATCCCGCCGAAGGGTGCCGCGACCTCGGAGACCAGGCCGCGGTTGATGCCGACCATGCCCGCCTGCAGACGGGCGGCGACCCGGCGGGCGCGGTCGATGTGGGACGTCATCACGTACGACGCGAGGCCGTGCTCGGTGTTGTTGGCCACCGCTATGGCCTCGGCCTCGGTGGAGAACCGGTGGATGGCGGCGACGGGGCCGAAGACTTCCTCGTGCATGATCGCGGCGTCGGCGGGGACGTGGTCCAGCACGGTGGGGGCGGCGTAGTGGCCCGGCCCGTCAGGGATGTCCGCCTTGCCGACGACGACGGCACCCCGGGCCACCGCGTCCTCGACGAGGTGGCGGACCTTGTCCACCGCACGGTGGTCGGCCAGCGGACCGAGCTCGGTGTCCTCCCGATCCGGGGGCCCCACCCTGGTGGCGGCCATCCGCTCACCCATGGCAGCGGTGAACGCGTCGGCGATTCCCTCCTGGACCAGGAACCGGTTGGCGCCGACACAGGACTGACCGCCCAGCCGCATTTTCGCGATCATCGCTTCGCGGACCGCGAGGTCGAGGTCGGCGTCGTCGAAGACCAGGAACGGCGCGTTGCCGCCCAGCTCCATCGAGGTGCGCAGCACCCGGGCACCACTCTGCTGAAGCAGCAGCCTGCCGACCGGGGTGGACCCGGTGAAGGACAGCTTGCGCAGCCGGGGGTCGGCCAGCAGAGCCGTGGTGACCGCTGCCGCGTCGCTGCTGGTGATCACGGTCAGGACACCCGCGGGCGCGCCGGCCTCACGCGCCAACTCGCCCAGCACCAGGGAGGACAGCGGGGTGAGCGCGGCCGGCTTGAGCACGGCGGTGCAGCCGGCGGCGAGGGCGGCGGCGGCCTTGCGGGCAGCCATGGCCAGCGGCACGTTCCACGGAGTGATCAGCAGGCAGGGCCCGACCGGTTCGGCGACGGTGACGATGTGACTCTTGCCATCCGGGGAGGGAGTGCTGCGCGCATGGGGGCGGACCGCCTCCTCTGCGTACCAGCGGAAATAGGCCGCGGCGTAGTCGACCTCACCCCGGGCTTCGGTGATCGTCTTGCCGATCTCCAGGGTGATGATCCGGGCCAGACGCTCACGGTGTTCGATCAGTGAGCCGGTGAGCCGGTGCAGGACGGTTGCGCGTTCCCGCGGGCTGGTGAGGGCCCACTGGTCGGCGGCCGCGGCCGCCGCGTCCAGTGCTTTGAGCGCGTCTTGTGCGCCGCAGTCGGCGACGGTGGCTATGACTTCCTCGGTTGCGGGGTTGCGCACCTCGAAGGTGCGACCGCCGGTGGCGGGTTGCCAGTCGTGGGCGAGGAAACCGCGGGGGACGGAATCGACGAGTGCCGACTCCCCTGAGGGAGCGGTGAGCGTGTCAGTCATGCGCGTGGCTCTTTCGCTGATCGCAGGATGGTGTGTTGAGAGAGCACGATCGGTGGGTGGTCATACGGCGTCGCCTCCCGGGTTGGCGACGCCGACCGTGTTCTCGACCGAGAGCAGGGAGTCCTGGCGTCCGGAGCCGAGCCAGCGCACCAGGGCCACCAGGCCCAGGGCGAGGATCGCGAAGGCGATGAGGATCGCGCTGACGGCGGTGACGCTGGGGTCGATTTCGAAGGTCAGTGAGTTGTAGACCTGCACCGGCAGGGTGACGGTGTCCACCGAGGAGAGGAACTGGGAGATGTAGAACTCGTCGAAGCTGGTGATGAAGGAGAAGATCGCTGCCGCGATCATGCCGGGGGCGGCGAGCGGGAAGGTGATCTTCCGGGCGATCGTGAGCCGGCCGGCGCCCATGCTGGCGGCGGCGTCTTCGAGGCGTTCGTCGATCCCGCGCAGGGTCGCGATCAGGATCAGTACCGCGATCGGTGAGGCGAGCACGGTGTGGCCGAGCGCGATGGCGATCGGGCTGCCCAGCATCGCGGCCGGTTCGAACAGCAGGAACAGCCCGAGCGCGGTGACGATCTGCGGGATGACCAGCGGTCCGAGGACCAGGGCGAAGACCGCCGAGCGCAGCGGGAGTTCGCTGCGGACCAGGGCGGTCGCCGCGGTCACCCCGATGATCAGGGAGAACACGGTGCTCAGGGCGGCGACCAGGGCGCTCAGGGAGAGCGCGGCCGGCCATTTGCTGCCGTCGGCGAAGAGGGCCTTGTACCAGTTCAGCGTCCACGTCTCGGGTGGGAAGGAGGCGAAGGCGTTGTTGCTGAAGGAGGTGACGAGGATGACGACGATCGGCAGGGCCAGGAACAGCAGGATGACGGTGGCGACAGCGGTCAGGGCGATCCGTCCGGCGAGGGACTTGCGCAGCTCCATCATGATCCGCTCCTCTTCTTACGGCTGGCGCCGAGCGAGGTGACGGCCTTGACCAGGAGCAGTCCGGCCAGGGTGAGGACCAGCAGGATGACGCCCTGCGCGGCGGCCCCGTTCCACTGGTTCTCCTTGGTGACCTGCTGGTTGATGAGGGTGGCGATCATCGTCTGGTCGGGTCCGCCCATCAGAGCGGGGGTGATGTAGTAGCCCAGCGAGAGGATGAAGCTGAGCAGTCCGGCGCTGGCCAGGCCGGGGCCGACCAGCGGCAGATACACCCGCCGGAAGATGGTCACCTTGCCCGCGCCCATGCTGGCCGCGGCGGCCAGCAGGCGCCGGTCCACCCCGCGCATCACCCCGTACAGCAGCAGCACGGTGTAGGGGAGCATCATCGAGGTGGTGCCGATGACGACACCGAGCTCGTTGTAGAGCAGCTGGAACGGGGCTCCGGGGACCGACATCGCGGTCAGGGTCTCGTTCACCAGGCCCTTGTCGCCGAGCATGATGATCCAGCCGTAGGTGCGTACCAGCGCGGAGACGAAGTGCGGCACGACCACGACCAGCATCGCAAGGCCCGCGAGGATGGGCTTGAGCCGGGTGATGGCCTGGGCCAGGACGAACCCGAAGACGAGGCTGAGCACGGCCGTTTCGGCGGAGATCCGCAGCGTGGTCAACAGCACGGAGAGGTTCACGCCGGTGAGTGCGTCGGCATACCAGTGCAGCGTGAACGACCCGTCCGCGTCCTTCAGGCTCAGCAGCAGCGTGCTGAAGATCGGGTAGACGAACAGCACCAGCAGATAGACGACGACCGGCAGCGCGTACAGGATCCCGACCCTGGTCTTGCGCGAAGCCAGGAGCTTGCGCGGACGGGCGGGGGCGGTGGCGGTGAGGGCGGTCATGGCTCACCCGCCCTGTTCGTCGGCGAAGAGGTTGACGTCGTCCGGGTCGGCGGTGATCCCGATCCGCTCGCCGGCGACGGGGCCCCGGCCGGCGGGGACCTCCAGGCGCAGCAGCGGGGCGCCACCGCCGTCGATGCGCACGCCCGCGCGGACCAGGGTGCCCACATAGGTCGCGGTCTCCACCGTGCCGGTACAGAACCCGTCGTCGGTAGCGCAGGCCCGCAACCGGCCCGGCTGGACGGCGACCTTGACCTGACTGCCGGAGGGCAGGTCGTGGCGGCGCGCCTTCAGCAGGCCGCCACTGTTGTCGAGGCGGACCAGGGTGTGCTCGTCGCTGTGCTGCTCCACGCGGCCGGTAAGGAAGTTCGCCGCGCCGAGGAAGTCCGCCACGAAGGGGGTCTTCGGCCGTTCGAACAGCTCCCTCGGGGTGTCGAACTGCTCGATCAGGCCGTTGCGCATCACCGCGATACGGTCCGACATCACCAGCGCCTCTTCCTGATCATGCGTCACATAGATGACGGTCAGGCCCAGTTCCTGCTGGATGGTCTTGATCTCGACCTGGAGCTGGTCGCGCAGCTTCTTGTCCAGAGCACCGAGCGGCTCGTCCATGAGAATCACCGGCGGCCGGTAGACCAGCGCCCGGCACAGCGCCACCCGCTGCTGCTGACCACCGGACAGCTCACGCGGCTTGCGGCCACCGAACCCGGACAAACCGGCGATCTCCAGCGTCTCCCCCACCCGGCGGCGGATCTCGGCCTTCGGCACCCCGCGCAGCGTGAGCGGGAAGGCGACATTCTCACTGACCGTCATGTGAGGGAACAGCAGGTACTGCTGGAAGACGAAGCCGAGGCCTCGCTTCTGTGGCGCGAGCCGCGTCACATCCCGGTCCCCGACGGTGATGGTGCCGGAGTCCGGTTCGCAGAACCCGGCGATCATCATCAACGTCGTGGTCTTGCCCGACCCCGAGGAGCCGAGGAAAGTGACGAACTCCCCCGCCGCGATCTCCATCGACGCCTCGTCGACGGCAACCACGTCCCCATAGGTCTTACGCAACGCCACCACCGACAGCGACTTGCCGGTGGCCGCGGCCGGCTTGTTGCCGGACACCTTCACCGACGGTGCGGCGATACCGAATTCAGCCACGAGCCCACTCCAACCAGCGCTTGGTGACGGCCGATTCGTTCTTCAGCCACCAGTCGATGTCCGTGTCGAAACCCTTGTCGAAGTACTCGGGCGCACCGGCGAGTTGGGAACGCTCCTCGTTGGTGAGCATCGTGTAGGCCTCCGCAGAAGCCGGGTTCGACGGGAAGGCCTTGGCCAGGGCGGCCTGGCTCTCCGCACGCAGCGAGAAGTCCATGAGCTTGTAGGCGTTGTCCGCGTTGGCCGCGCCCTTGGCGATGGCATAGCCCTGGAACTGACGGCGCATACCGTTGAGCTGCCGCTCCACCGGGACGCCCTGCTTCTGCAGGTCGGCGATACGGCCGTCCCACACGGTGGACATCGTCACCTCCTGGCGGCTGAGCAGCACACCGGGGAGCGGGCCGCTGTCCCAGAACTTCTTGATGTCACCCCGCAGCCGGGTCAGCACGTCGAAGGCGCGGTCCACATCGAGCGGGTACAGCTTGTCCATCGGGACACCGTCGGCCAGCAGCGCGAACTCCAGCTCCGGCAGGTCACCGTCCGGGTGAACCATCGAACGGGCACCCTGGAACGCCTTGGTGTCCCAGAAGTCCGCCCACGACTCCGGCTTCTTACCCCCGAAAGCATCCGTGCGGTATGCCATACAGGCGCCGTAGAAGCTGCTGCCGATGGCATGGTCGGTGATCTGGCTGTCGGGGATCTTCGCGCTCTTCACGCTCTTGATCCGGTCGAGGTCCAGCGCCTCCAGCGCGTCCTGCTTCACGTACTTGGTGTGGGACATCATCGAGTTGTTGATGAGGTCGCACTGCGGGCGGCCCTGTTTGATCTGCGCCAGCAGCGGGGCGTCGTCCAGGTTGAGCACCTTCACGCTGATGCCGGTCTCCTGCGTGAACGGCGTGTAGATCGCCTTCTGCAGCGCCGCACCGTAGGAACCGCCACTGTCGCGGATGACCACCGTCTTGCCGCCCTTGCCCCCACCGGACGACACGCGGCTGGTGCCGGTGCCGCAGGCGGCGAGGGAGGGAAGAGCGGCGAGGGCGGCCAGGCCGCCCGCTCCGCGCAGGAGCGCTCTACGACCGATCTGGGCATCACTCATGGCAATACTCCTCATCTGGGGACGCGTGGGACCAGCTGTGCGGGGCTTTGCCTCGCGGGTGCGGTGGGGGTGGGATGGTGCAGGGTGGCGAACGCGGACAGAGCATCCGCCCGCTTGCGTTGCCGATCGCCGCTTTGGGCGCGTGTTCGCGGTGGATCGAGTCCGCGACGACCTTGTCGTCGGGGCGACGTCGGCTGGAAGCCTGCTGAGTGGCGGTGGGGAGTTGGAGCCGTGACAGGCGGTGACCAGCGGAGTGGGGGCGGTCCTCACCAGAGCCGCAGCATGAGGGCTCTCGTGAGGGATGAAGCAGTGCCGGGCCTGCGGCTGAGGAACGGGCCGAGCGGTCCATCGGCCCGGCGACGTTGCTCAGCAGGTAGCTTCGGGAGAGATCCCCAAGGCGACCGGGGACGGGCGTGACATCACATCACGGTCACGTAGATCTTGCGCACGGTTTCGATGGTCTTCCAGACGCCGACGTAGCCCGGCTTCATGACGAAGCTGTCGCCGGCCTTGTAGATCACCGGCTCGCCGCCTTCGGGTGTGAGTTCGACGATGCCGGACAGGATGTGGCAGAACTCGAAGGTCTCGCCCTTGATCGAGCGCATCTCGCCGGGCGTCGCTTCCCAGACGCCCGTATGGATCGACTCCCCACGGGCGACGTCCTGGGCCCAGGTCTTGAAGGCGGGGTTGCCGGAAATCAGGCGTTCCGGGAGCGGGCCGGACTCGCGCGGCGCGAAGGAGGGATGGGTGTCGATGGCCTTCAGGAGCGACATGTCTTTCCTTTTTGAGCTGGAGAGGTTGGTAGCCGCGGCCACGGTCGATGAGCCGTTGCCGAGCGGCGTCTGGCACGCACTCGTGGGCGTGGCCCGTTCGCGACGTGCGGAGGCCGGCGACGCGTCGCAGCTGGTGCCGCGGTGGCCGGGGGCTCGGATGCGGTTGTCGGCACGGGCGCACTGTGGGTGGCACCGTTCGAGTGCGGCGAATTGGGGGGACACGCTCGACGCGTGCTCGACCATTCATGCCGCAATCGGCGGTCGCCCGAGGCAGAAGGCGAGACGGAGAGCAGGCCGATCAGCCCATTGCTGGTGGTGATGCCCAGCAGGGTGGTCAGAAGGCGGTGTACCCGCCGTCGACGGTCAGGACCGATCCGGTCACGTACGACGACTCCGACGATGCGAAGAAGAGCACCGCGTCAGCGACCTCTTCAGGGGTGGCGAGGCGTTGGAGCGGGATCTGCATCTCGCGCTCGCGGCGGTAGCCCTCGGGGTCGGACCTACGCTGGAACGCCGCTTCGATAATCGGGGTGGCGGTCAGGCCCGGAGCGACGACGTTGACACGGATGTTGCGCGGGGCCCATTCGATCGCCGCGCCCTTGGCGAGCATGATGAGGCCTCCCTTGGCCGCGGAGTACAGAACCTCCCCGGGCTTGCCGACCATGCCGAGTCGTGAGCCGACGCAGACGAACGAACCGCCGGCCTCGGGCATCAGCGGCGCGAAGTGCTTCATCACCAGGAACGCGCTGAGCAGGTTGCTCTCGAGCACGTTCTTCGCGTCGTCGTAGGCCATCTCGGTCAGCGGACTGCTGGCCTGCAGGCCGTGGTTGAGGACGACGACATCGACGGTGCCGAAGGACTCGGCGGCCTGCTTGGCCAGGTGCTCGACGAACGCCTCGTCATTGAGGTCGCCAGGAACATACAGGTCGTCGGGCTGAACGCTGTCGAGCCGCTCCCTGCGGCCGGTGAGCAGCAGCCGCGCGCCCTCGCGCCGGAAGTGGGAACTCACCGCCTCCCCGATGCCACTGCTGGCGCCGGTCACCAAGGCCGCGACGTTGTTGAGTCTCATGTAAGGCACTCCTTTACGGGGGAGGTAGGTCGGGTTGCGCGCTCGGCCACGAAAATCTCGTCCCGTGCCGGTCAGTTGAGGAATCCGCGGGCGTCGACCGGCCAGCGCTGCAGCGACGTGCCCGTGCTGTCGGTGACGATCAGTTCCTCGAAACCGAGGACGACGGGGCATACGTGGTTGGGCACCACCGGTACGACGGTGCCGACGCTCGGGCGGAACTCGCCGTCCGGCAGGGGAAGGAACCCGTGGTACTCGTTGAGCTTCGCCAGGACCGCCTTCGTGCCGGCGATGCCGCCGTAGCCGATCTCGGGACTGCCTTCGCGACTGAGGGCTTTGGTGCCCACATCGAGGATGACCTGGTCGGGGACCCAGTCGCTGACCACGGTGCCGGCGACGAACAACGCGATCTGGTCGTCCGTACAGGAGCCCAGCCGGGCGTTGTTCCGATCGCCGAAGACGTACTCGCCGGGACGGATCTCGGTGATCACGCTGCTGCTGGTGGAGTACTCGACGGTGGGCGTGGAGCCGGCGCTGACCACCTCTGCGGTGACCCCGACGTCGGCGAGGCTGCGTACCGCGGTGATGAGCGCGGCTTCCTGGTCCTGCGCCGCGCGCCTGCGCGCATCCTGACCGGTGCTGCCGTGACCTGGATAGGTGAAGACGCCCACCGGCACCAGACCGCGCTTGCGGGCGGCGAGCGCGAGATCGCCCGCAGCCTCGGGCGGCGCCCCGGACCGACGGGCGCCACAGTCGACCTCGATCACGACGTGCAGCCGGTCCGGTTCGTCTCCCATCGCGTCGGCGAGGGCCTCGATCGCCGCGACGTTGTCGACGCCGACCCGCAGCCGGACGGACTCGGCGAGCCGGCGGATCCGGGCTCGCTTCGTTCCCGCGGCCCAGATCGGGTAGGCGAGGAAGATGTCGTCGAATCCGGCCGCGGCGAAGACCTCGGCCTCACCGACGTTTCCCGCGGTGATCCCGACCGCGCCGGCCTCGATCTGGCGTCGCCCGATCTCCACGCACTTGTGCGTCTTGACGTGCGGCCTGACCTTGAGGTTGCGCTGGTCGGCGAAGCTCTGTATGCGGTCGATGTTGCCCTGCATGACGTCGACCAGCACGATCGGCGCGGGGGTGTCGATCCGCTCGACCAGAGCGTCGAGTGCTCGTTGCAGCCGGTTCACGCTGCCCTCCTTGTGGTTCTGCCTGAAATGACCGAGGGGCACGGGTGCTGACTCCCCCTGGATGCCGAACGCGCGCGGCCCGCAATGTCGCGCGCACTTGCGTACACCGCCGTCGGGCCCGACCTACACAGCGGTGCAGACCATCTGGATCTCGACCGGACTGTTGAGCGGCAGCCCGGCGACACCGATCGCGGTGCGGGCGTGTCGTCCGTTCTCGCCCAGCACCTCGATGAGCAGGTCACTGGCCGCGCTGGCGACGTTCGACTGCTCACCGAAGTCCGGCGTACTGGCCACGAAGACCAGCATCTGCACGATCCGGACCCGGTCCAGATCGCCCACCGCCTGCACAGCGGCGGCGAGGCAGTTGAGCGCGGCATGGCGCGCGAGCTCCTTGGCCGTCTCCAGCTCGACGTCCCTGCCGACAGTGCCCTGCCCCAGCAGCCGACCGTCCTTGTAAGGCAGTTGGCCCGAGATGTAGATGCTGGAGCCCACCTTCCGGTGGTGCACGTAGTACGGGTTGTCACGGAGCTCGGGAAGGGCCAGGCCCGCTGCGTGAAGCCGATCGGAAGCCGAGTCGGTGTTCGCTGCCGAAGTCACGGACTGGCTCATCGCGCCCCCTCCGCAGACGGAGCAGGGAACAAACCCATGCAGTTCCCCATAAGAACCTGCATCGCATGAATCTTGATCATCTGTACTCGGTTCTCCTCTCGAGTAACAGTGGCGACAAAGCACCATATGGTGGCTTAAAACTGCCACCGTATTGTCGTTTGTCGACCATATGGGTGCCCGTCGAGCACTGTCAATACAGACTTCAGCCCCGAGTGCGGCCCCGGAACGCCACATGCGGCTCAACCGACGCTGCTGTAAGCGACGGTCGACGTCGCGACCCGGCTCACCGGTCTCATCAGGTTCGGCGTGGACGATCATGTCGAGCGGTTGACATGGATGGTCGAGCGGATCCGGATCCGGGTCCGGCAGGAAGGCGGATCCGACAGGAAGACGACCATGACGCTGAGGCAACTCTCCGACGAACAGCGGAAGTTGACCGCACCGTTCTGGCCGATGGGCGAGTACGGCCCTGCCCTGAGCGACTGCGGAATCAGTTCGACGGCGCGATGCGGCGGTTCAGGGGCAAGCACGCAGCGGCGCGAGATGGCAGGCGAGTCCGGGACTGGCCGACCGCCTACGGGCGCTCGCAGGCCGGGAGGAACGCCGGTCTCTTCACCGCGCTGCCGAAGGCCTCATCGCCGAAGCCACCCGCCAGAGCAAGGCGGACTTGTGCCTGGTCAGCGTGGACTCCACGACCGTCCCTGCCCCCCAGGACACGCCGGGATGACCGTCGATGGGGACGTCGTGGAGGCTCTTGAGGGAACTCCCGACGCGTCCGCCGCCGACGCACTCCGACTGACGCCCCTGCCTCTCAAGGTCCCGCGGCGGACCGATCACGACAGCACAGGCGCCGGCATTCGGCGGTCCGAGTTGCAGCATGCGGCAGCTCGGGCCGCCCGGCGGTCGGTGGGTGTCCGCCCGGCAGTCCGGGCACAGATCCTTATCGGGTGGTCGCGGCCTCGTCGATCACGCAGCCCTGGAAGTCCCTCGGAGCCAAGCGGCGCGCCCGGCGCCGTGATGCTGCCGGTGCGCTCGGTCCTGGAATACGTCCCTACCTCGGCCGGGCAAGGGCCGCGCCAGGTATCGCCGTGGTGACCCCGCAGGCAGGTGATGTCCGAGCGGGTGGCGGAACCGGTGATGACGGTGACCTGACTGGACGGCACCAGCGCACCGAGCCACACCGAGCCGCACTGCTTCGCGTCCACCCCGCTGAATGAGGTTGCCTTTGGACACTTCACGCAGGGTGCATGGCCTCATGCATGCCGGTGCGCGTGTTCCCCTTGGTCTCCCGGCTGGGCTCGCAGTCCCATGGGGAAATGGGCGGCCAGTTCCTGGCGAAACGCGTCGGTGTCGCCTTCCAGGGCAACGGTGGCCAACCTCTCGTGCTCGACGACCAATTGATGCGGGTTGTCGCTGTAAGTGCGGTGATCGACACTGAGGTAGAGGCGCAGCTTGGTCTCCCAGCCGTTCCAGAGACTCTGCAGGATGCCGTGCCCCGAGAGATCGTAGAAGAGCCTGTGGAAGCGAAGGTGTGCGTCGATACTGGCCGGGATGTCGTCCTTCTCCATTGCCCGGCGGAGATCCTCGACGGTTTGCAGCAGCTGAGGCCGCTCAGGACCGCGCAGTGCTTCGGCCGAGAGCTCGGCGGCGTAGGGTTCGACACGTAGCCGGATCGAGTCGATCTCGGCGACCTCGCGAGCGCTCACCTCCACGACGAACGCCCCGCGGTAGGGGATCTTTACGACGAGCCCTTCCTCCTCCAGCTTGGTCAGCGCCTCGCGCAGCGGGGAGCGGCTGATCCCGAGATCCGCGGCGATGTGCGCCTCGCGCAGCTGGCCACCGGGAGGTACGGTCCCGTCGAGGATGGCGGCACGCAGTGTGCGGTAGACGCCGTCCGGCGTCGTCATCCGCTGCTCTTGCCACTCGAACTTGTGGTCCACCCCGTTGCCCTCCGTCGGCGCCTGTCGACCATTTGGTCGTTTGTCGACTATACCTCCGCATGGTTTTTGGCATCCACGCTCAAGTTGGCCCTCGGGCACGGAGCTTCCTGCATCACAGCCGTGCCGTGCCCCTCCCGGCTCACGGGTCGCGGTGACACGTCGGTGTCTCGATGGTGCCGTTCGATTGTCAGGCCGGTGCCGGTTCCGGCAACGCGGTGCTTGCGGATCTGCGGCAGGGCGACCTGGTGCAGCCGCCAGGACGCCTGCAGCCGACCGAGGGAGCGCGGCGGTCCGCAGCTCGGCGGTGCACAGGATGTGCGACGCAGCACCTTCGTGCCTCCGGACGCCAAGAGGACAGCGTCCTGCTCGCCGACCTCCGCCCCTGCACCGCCGCCACGAGCGCAGGGCAAGGCAGCCGAACACCTCCTGGCCTACGACGGCATCACCGCAGCCCTGCTCAGCCACCGCCCACCAACTGACACGACGTCTGACTACCGCACAAGAAAAAGGAGCCTCATGGCCATGGCGGAGAGAGGCACCGAGGAGCAGGGGCAGGACAGCGGTTCGAGGGAGCGCCGACTGGCCATGAGGTCGTCGTTGACATTCGAAACCACCTGGTCGACAATCGACTAACAGATGGTCGACAATCGACCAGAGCCGGAGCGCGAGGCTGCTCCGCTCAAGCACTAGGAGGACCAGTGGGATTCGACATCAAGCCCAAGTTCGTGACGTTCGACATGAACGGAACGCTGATCAAGTTCAGCATCAACGACACGATGCGCGAGGTCCTGGGCGACCGGCTGCCGGCTGAGGTCGCCGATGAGTTCCTGCGGATCTGCAAGGCGTACCGGATCGACGAGTGCACGGGCGCATACCAGCCGTTCCACCAGGTCGTCGCGCGTTCCATGGAACGCGCTCTGCACAAGGTCGGTCTCGAGTACCGCGAGGACGAAGCGCGGGCGGTGTACGACCGCATCCCCACCTGGGGCCCGTACCCGGGTGTCACCGAGGCGCTGAACCGCCTGGCCGAGGAAGTCCCGCTGGTCATCATCACGAACAGCGACACCGAGCACGCCGTGCGCCTCGCGGAGAACCTCAAGGCCCCGTTCGAGGTCGTCATCAGCGCCGAGGAGATGGGTGTCTACAAGCCACGACTCCGTGCGTTCGAGTACGCGTTCGACAAGCTCGGCGTGACACCCGACGAGCTCGTGCACGTCTCCGCGAGCCCGATGTATGACCACCGCTCCGCGGCAATCATGGGCATCAAGAACAAGGTGTACATGGACCGCGGCTGGGAGCACGACGAGCACTGGCTCGGCTACGAGCGGATCACCGACATCGCCGAGCTCCCCGTCCTCTTCGGCCTCCCGCGTCCCTGACGCCTGAGCGGAGAACTGAGGACTGGAGCCACCCGTAATCGCCCGCAACGCGTACTTCGTCCCCCACCGGCTGGCGGGCTCAGGCATCTACATCTCGGGCCGACTGCCTTTCCGGGACAGTGACACGCTGGTGGTCCTCGTGGCCGGCACGCCGGACCTCGGTGAGCAGTCGAACGTCGCCAAGGCGGCCAGTGAACTGCTCATCGAGGTGCTGGGCGAGACGGAGGGCACGCTCGCGCCGCGATCGGTGTCGCCGAGCTCCTCCTCCGCAATCCTGTCGAGACCCAGATGAGCTGCACCACGGTGTAGCGGCGAACCAATCATGAGGAATGCATCTGGGAACCGGATCCAACAGGCACTCGACACCCTCGTCGAGCGCATGACACCCCGGCGCCGACCGTGCCGGCCGACGTGTCGCAGGACGACATCGACCGTATGCAGTGCTTCGCCGCATCGTCCTCTTCCTCGCATCGTCGGAGTCCCCGTCCATCACCGGGACAACCCTCCTCCGCCGACGGCCGCTACACCGCCTTCCAGCACCGGCCCACGCGGTTCCCAGACACAGAAGAAGGACGCACATGAACGCCCTGGCGGCACCACCCCGAAACGGAGAGCTCGGCTTCTGGGTGGCCCAACTCGCCGACAACAGGCCCTCGTTCCCCCGTTTCACCGGCCAGGACTCCGTCGACGTGGCCATTGTCGGCGGCGGCTACACCGGCCTGTGGGCGGCGTACTTCGCCAAGAAGCTCGAACCGTCGCTCTCGGTCGCCGTCTTCGAGGCCGAACAGGTGGGGTACGGCGCATCAGGACGCAACGGTGGCTGGCTCTCGGCAATGCCCCCAGGAAACCGTGCCACCTTCGCCCGCGCCGGAGGCGGGTTGGAAGCCAGCCGGGCACTGCAGCAGGAATTCGTCGCCGGTGTCGACGCCGTCCTGGACATCCTCCAGGCCGAGGGCATCGATGCCGATCAGCACAAGGGTGGTGCGCTCGTCGCCGCCCACACTCGGGCGGGACTCGGCCGTCTTGTCGCCAGGCGTGATGCCGACCTGAAGTACGGGCTGACCGACGACGAAGTCCACATGCTCGACCGGGAGGAGTTCCGCAGCCGGATCAACATCTCCACCGTCCATGGCGGGCTCTTCTACAAGCACTGCGCGCGGCTCCACCCCGCGAAACTCGTCTACGGCCTCGCCAGCACCCTGACCTCCATGGGGGTCCAGATCTACGAGGGCAGCCGAGTGGACAGTGTCGAGGGCAAGACCCTCAGCCTGGCCAACGGACGCGTCACCGCGGCCAAGACGTTCATCTGCACCGAAGGCTATTCGGGAAAGCTGCTCGGCAGCCGGACCCTGATCCCTGTCAATTCCTCGATGATCGTGACCAAGCCCCTGCCGGAGGAGGCATGGCAGGAGATCGGCTGGGACGGGCCGCAGTGCCTCAACGACTCCGCACACACCTTCATCTACGCCCAGCGGACGTCGGACGGCCGTATCGCCATGGGGGGCCGCGGTGTCCCCTACCGCTTCGGGTCCGGCACGGGGGGAGCCGGTGCGACAGCCCAGTCCACCATCGACCTGATCTCGCAGAAGCTCAGCTCCTTCTTCCCGGGCATTCCCTTCGAGGTGGACCACGCCTGGTCGGGAGTCCTGGGCGTCACGCGGAACTGGAACGGCGGCGTGCACTGGGACCCGGCATCCGGGATCGGCTCGTCCACCGGCTACGCGGGACACGGTGTCACGTCGGCCTACGTCGGCGGCAGGACTCTCGTCGAGCTCGCCTTCGAGAGGGAAACCGAGCGGACCACTCTTCCCTGGGTCGGCTACCGGGCACCGAAGTGGGAACCGGAACCCATCCGCTGGCTGGGCGTTCACGCCATGTACCGGCTCTTCGGTATTGCCGACCGGTGGGAAGAGCGCAGGGGTTCCAGCAAGACCTCACTCCTGGCCAGATTCGGCAGCCGACTCGCCGGACTTCACGAGTAGACGAAAAGGAAACTGCTCTCATGGACGCAAAGCTCGCAGTCATCGGTTTGGGCAGCATCGGAAGCATGGCCCTGTGGCAGGCCTCCCGGCTGTCCGACTCGGTAGTGGGCTTCGAGGCCGCCACCCCGGCCCACGGCCGCAGTGCCGTGGGCGGGGACACCCGCCTGTTCCGCATGGTCTACCTCGGGAAACCCGACTACTACCCCATCATCGAGCGCTCCCGCAGTCTGTGGGCCGAGCTCGAAGCGGAAACCGGGCAGGAAATCCTCACGACTACCGGGGGCCTGTCCATCGGGACGGCGAACGGCAGTTTCATCAACAGCCTCCTCGAAGCAACGCGCATCACCGGAGCCGAGCACTGCGTCCTCAGCCGGGAGGAGATGGCGGACCGCTACCCCCAGCACAACCTCCGCCCCGACGACTGCGCCATCTATGACCCCCGCGCCGGCGTCCTGCGCACCGACCGCGCCGTCAGCGCCGCCGTCACGGCGGCCCAGGCCAACGGCGCCACCGTCCTTCAGAACACACCCGTGGACAGCATCACCGAAACCGACCACGGCGTGGTCGTCGCCTCGGGCGACAGAACCTGGACGTTCGAGAAGGTCATCGTCGCCTCGGGCGGCTGGTCCCGAAGGCTCATGCCCGACCACCTCAAGGCCGTCACGGAAACCCATCGGATCGTCCTGACTTGGTTCATCGCCCAGGACGGCATGCAATTCACGCCAGAGAAATTCCCCGTCTTCAGCAGGCTGTACGACGATCGCTCCATGTACGGCGCACCCGCCGTCGATGGCGTGACGGTCAAGGCATCGGTGGACGGACCACTGGACGGACGCGGAAGGGCAACTCCCGACCCGGACTCCGTGCCAAGGGAACTCACCCCGCAAGAAATCGAAAAGGTCACCGAGATCGTCACCGACTTCTTCCCCGGCCTGACCCCCACCATCGTGCGCTCCGACGCTTTCCCCGACCTATTCACCGAGGACAGGCATCCCCTCCTCGGCTGGCTGGACGAGAACAGCCGCGTCTACTGCGCCACCGGATTCTCCGGAAAAGGCTTCAAAATGGCCACCGGCTACGGCCACATCGCCGCACACGAGGCCCTCGGCAAACAGACCATCGACGGCCTGGACTTCGTGCGTCCGCACCGCTTCAAGACCAGGTAGCCCACCCACTTCCGCCGCCTCGGCACAGTAGCCTCGGTATCACCACCGGGCTGACGGTCGTTGCGGGACTCATCTTTTGATGTCCCGCAACGACCGTCTGTCGTCTGCTGAACTGTCCACCCGCATAGAGACTCAGCCTCACGCTGATACGGAGGACCGGAAACGGGAGTTGAACGTCGTGTCAGTTGCCCTTTCGGGCGATGCGATGGCGGATGCCCGGCCTGCGGAGCCATCGGCGCATGTTGGCGCCGGAGATGTCCAGCGACAGAGGCAGTCCGTTCTGGTCCGGTTATGCAAGTGGATCTTGGATCCGTTCTTGCCGCGGTCGGTCGGATTCGGTCCGGTCAGAGGCCCCCTTTTGCAGCCCTGAGGCTGACGGAGCCGATGGCGCACCGCGACCGGTCCCGCTCACCGCGGGCGCTTAGCTCGTCCAGGAGGACACGGTGCAGCCGGGCCCAGACCCGGTCCTGACTCCTACCATGATCAGCTCCGCCGGTGCGGAGTGCGCCGGCCCACTGCCGAAGGCCTGGAGCACCTGGTCGGGGTCGGCGAGGAGTTCGGGGCCGCCCTCGGCCACGACCGTGTTCATCAGCTCCACCCGGTGGCAGGTACGGGCGGCGCCCGCCAGGTCGTGGTTGGTCATCAGCAGCTGCCCTGTTTTCCGCGGCCAGTCGGCCGAACAGCTCGAGCCGGCGGCCAGCGCGCGGGCCACCAGGACCGCTGCCGCCGGCCGCCGGAGAGCTGGCCGACGGGGCGTCGCCGCAGCGCGGTGAGCCCCGGTCAGCTCCAGTGCCTCATCCACCGCCGGTCGGTCCGTCGCGCCCGGGCGGCGCAGCCGGCCCAAGGCGAGGCCGAGGCGCGCCGGCATGGCCGTCGCAGACCCGCGGCCCGGCCGGGGCGGGACGGCCTCGCCGGGGTCGGAGGATCAGTGGCCGGTGACGACTCCGGACAGTTCGTTGGTGCTCTTCGGCAGGGTCACGGACGTGATCTTCTTGCCCGATTCGATGTCGATGGCGTGCAGTTGGCGCTTGCCCGGCTCGGAGACGTACGCGGTGTTGTCGCGGACGAAGAGGGTGGGCCGGGGCTGCTGCCAGTCCAGCGGCTCCTGCCAGTCGTCCACGACGGGGATCTTCTTGTCGACCTTGCCGGTCTCCGGGTCGATGACGTGGAGGGTGCCGTTGGTGCCGAGGAGGAGGGCCTCGCCGTGGGGTCCGCGGCCGAGCGAGCGGAAGGAGTAGCTGGTGCCCAGGTCGACCAGGCGCAGTTTCGCGGTCTCGGTGTCGATGAGGGAGATGCGGGTCGGCCGCTCCAGTTCGGCCTCCGGGTCGGTCTTGTAGTCGCCCAGGAGGATGGTGGATGCGTCGCTGCCGCGCTGGTTGCCGATGCGGCCGTAGTCGTCGGGGGCGTCGACCTTGGTGAACTTGCCGTCCTTGTAGATCAGGAGGCCGTCCTCGCAGCCGATGCCGATGGCCTCGCCCTTGGCGGCGGCCTCGCCGTGGACGCCGGGGCAGTTCTCGTTGCGCTTGATCTCCTTGTTGTTCTTGTCCAGGACGAGGGCGCCGGTGCGCTTCTCCTCGGTGCCGAGGGTGGTGAGGAGTTCGCCGTTGGTCAGTTCGATGGCGACGCCGTGGTGCGGTTCGGCGGAGGTGTAGGTGCGGCCTTCCGGCTTCTTGCCGCCCTTGAGGCCGGCGGGGTCGAAGACGTTGACCTCGCCGGTGCCGTCGGTGAACAGGACCGTCTTGCCGGCGTGCTGGACGACGTGGCCGGGCTTGGCGCCCTTGTACTCGACGCCGGTGAAGGTCTGTTCGGTGGCGTTCAGGACGCGGAATCCGGAGTCGGTGGAGACGATGACGTGGGAGTCGTCGCCGGCGGGATTCAGGCGGTTGAAGCCGGGCAGCTCGATCGTGTTGGCCAGCTTCAGGCTTTCGCCGTCCAGGACGTACAGGCCGCCGTCGAACGTGGCGACGATCGGATCCTTGACCGCCACGGCCTTGGTGCTCGGCGCGCTCTTGGCCTTCGTGTCCGACGAGGAGCTGTCCTGGCCTCCGCAGGCGGTCAGGACCGCGGAGGCCGCCAGGGCGAGGGCCGTGCCCGTGAAGGCTCTGTTGCGTATCGGCTTGTTCACCGGGGTGTTCCTTTCTGTACCGCGCGGGCGCGGCAGTGGGTGCGGGTGTGCTTGAGCGGCCGGACGGCCGGTGCGCACGTCAGGGGCTCTGGTTCAGGCGCCGGTCAGGCCGTCGGTCATGGCGGTGGTGTTGGCGCGCATCATCTGCAGGTAGGTGCCGGCGCCCTTGCCCTTCTCGGTCAGGGACTCGGAGTAGAGCTCGACGACGCGCACCTGACCGTCCAGCTCGGTGCGCAGGACCTCGGCCAGCCGCTTGGGCTGGGAGGAGTCCGCGAACACGGTCTGTACGCCGGCCTTCCGCATCGCCTGGGTGAGCGAGCGCAGGTCGGAGGAGCTGGGCGAGGCCAGCGTCGTACCGCTCGGGATCACCGCACCGATCACCCGGAAACCGAAACGTTCGGCGAGGTAGCCGAAGACGTGGTGGTTGGTCACCAACGCCCGCCGCGGTTCGGGTATGCGGTCGAAGGACTTCTCCATCCAGGCGGTCAGGTCGGCGAGTCGGCCGTCGTAGCGGTCGGCATTGGCGCGGACCGCCTTCTCGTCCACCCCGTCCACGTGCTCGATCACCTGGTCGGCGATCAGGCCCACGGCCTTGCGAACGCGGTCGGGGTCGGTCCAGAAGTGCGGATCGGGCTGCCCGGCCTCCTCCTCGGGGCCGCCGTCGTCATGCGTCTGGAAGGTGAGGGGGTCCACCGCCTTTCCGGCCTCGAAGGTGGCCACTCCTGCCTCGCGGGCGGCGTCCACGTGCCGCAGTACGTTCTCCTCCAGACCCAGCCCGTTGAAGACCACCAGGTCGGCACGCTCCAACTCGGCGGCCTGCACGGCCGACAGACCGAAGGAGTGCGGGTCGGCGTTCGGCTTCATCAGCACGGTCACATCGGCCTCGTCGCCGACGATCTCCTGCGTGATGTCGCCCAGGATGTTGGTCGTCACCACCACCCGGGGCCGGTCGTCGCGGCTCGTACAGCCGGTACCGGCGCCGGCCAGGGCGAGGGTGAGCAGGACCAGCAGGAGGGTGCGCGTCCGCCGCGGCCCTCGCATCCGTGTGGTCATCGTCCGGTCTCCACCATCAGGGCCGGCTCGATGTCCAGGTCGAAGGTGCGCGCGATGCGCAGGTTGTCGTTGTAGTCGATCTCGTACACGCGTTTGCCCTTGGAGTCGTTGAGGTAGGCGCGGCTGCGGTCGACCTCGATGACCGGTCCCGCGTCCCCGTCGCCACCGGTCTCGGGGGCGCCCGTCAGGAGCGGCTTCGTCCTGGAGACCTGCTTGCCGGTGGCGATGTCGTAGCCGTGGATTGCTCCGTCGGTCTCCAGGACGATCAGGACGGAGCCCTCACCGGCGGTGTTGGCGGAGACGACGGAACCGGTCTCCACCCGCGTCCACGTGCGCTCGGTGACGTCCAGGACCCACACGGCCCGATTTCCGGCCGGCGCCGTGAGCGTGTCGCTGCCGGGCCGATGCCGGAAAGCCGTGGCCCGCTCCGTTTCGGGTACGTCGCTGCCGTACGGGATTTTCTCGGCCGTGAACCTGCCATCGTCCTCACGGACGAGCAGAGCACCGTCGGCGCACCCGAGGACGACTCCGCGCCGGGTGACGGCGTCGCCCCGCACCTCCTCGCACCGGGCGTCCGGCGACGCGGCCCGCCGGCCCTCGCGGTCGTACACCGCGACCTTCCCGTCGTCCGTGACGCCGAGCAGGTGCTCCGCGTACGGCACGACAACTCCCGCGTGTGTCCCGGGAAGCGGGCGGGCGGAGCCGACCTTGCCCTTCTCCAGACCGGCCCGGCGGTAGATCCTGGCGCGGCCGTCCTCGTCGGTCACCGCCGTGACGGCGGCATCGCTGCGGACACGGGTGCCCCGGCCTCCGGGCACCCGGCCCACGTCACGTATCGCCGCACTGTAGTAGTGGACGTGGTCGCCGTGGTCCACCATCCATGCGCCACCGTCGAGGATGCGCGTGCTGCCCGCGGTGTGGAAGTAGCCGAAGCGGCCGTCGGTGGTGAGTTCGATGGTGCCCGGAGTCCGGGACACCTTGTGCGTCTTGCCGGTGATCAGATCGAGTACCCGTGTGTCGCCGGTGTCCGGGTCGTTCAGCAGCAGCCGCGACTGCTGCTCGGCCTTCTCCTGAGCACCCTCGACGTAACCGTGCGGAGCGGAGGCCGAAGCGGTGGCCTGTGAGGCGGACGCGCTGTCGTCGTGACTCGCGCAACTCGTGGTGAGCAGGGAGATCGCCACGAGTGCGGCGGGCGCCCAAGGTATGACGTTGTTTCGGACGGGCAAAGGGATCGCCTCAGGTTCTTTCAGTCGGTCGCTGTGGCGGGGGGGGGGCGGGGGGGGGGCCCCCCCGGGGGGGGGGGGGGGGGGGCGCCGGGGGGGGGGGGGAAAACGCCCCCCCCCCCCCCCCCCCCCCCCCCCCCCCCCGCGGGCCCCCCCCCCCCCCCCCCCCCCCCCCCCCCCCCCCCCCCCCCCCCCCCCCCCCC
>NZ_JBIWIY010000031.1:0-93880 GCF_044764885.1 Streptomyces sp. NPDC093591 | reverse complement strand
TCCGGCGTTTGAGGACGAGGCCCGAAGGGCCGACAGCGGGGGTCTGGGGGCGCAGCCCCCAGGGGACGGGAATGGGTAGGGGCGGCGGGGGCGAAGAACCCGCTACCGCCACCCGGCATCCACCGCCCCCAACGCCCCCTCCACATCCACACCCAGCCCCTTCTCCGCCAGCGCGACCCCCAACGCCGCCACACACCCCCGCACCACACCCACCGTCGCATCCACCCCGTAGTGGTTGACCCGAATCATCTCCTTGGCCAACGCCCCACCCCCCGCGGCCAGCGGCAACGCGGGATCCGAAGCCAGCGCCCGAGCCACCACCTCCGACGCCACCACCCCCGCCGGCGCCCGAAGCGTCGTAGCGACCGGCGCGGCCTCCGTGGCGTCGTACACGTACGGCTCCAACCCCCCGCCCAGCGCGACCGCCCCGGCCCGAGTGGACAGCGCGGCGGCCCGGTGCCGGCCCATCACCGCATCCAGCCCGTCCCCCTCGATCCGCTCCACACACGCCTCCAGCGCCAGCATCTCCAGCTGCGCAGGAGCATGCAGCAGCGCCTTCCGCCCTCCGTCGATCCACCGCTCCTTCCAGTCGAGCAGCGACAGATACGACCGCCGCGGCGCCCGGGGATTCGCGGCCATCCGAGTCCACGCCCGCTCGCTCACCGACACCGCCGACACCCCGGCCGGCCCGCCCATCGCCTTCTGCGCCCCGATGACGCACAGGTCCACACCCCACGCGTCCGGCAGCACCGGCTCGGCCCCGATCGACGCCACGGCGTCCAGGTAGAACAGCGCCCCGTGCGCCTTCACGACCTCACCGATCTCCGCGACGGGGTTGGTGTTGCCGGTGGCCGCCTCCGCGTGCACCAGGGACACGAAGTCGATCTCGGGATGCTCGGCGAAGGCCTGCCGGATCTGGTCCGCCGTGACCGCCGTATGGAAGGGCACCGCCAGATCGATCACCCGCGCACCGCAGTCACGCAGCCAGTCCCCGAAGGTCTGCCCGTACGGACCGGTGATCACGTTCAGCGCGACCGTGCCGGGCCCGGCCGTCCCCCGGATCGCCCCCTCCAGTGGCAACAGCGCCTCGCCCTGCATGATCACGACGTCCTGCTCGGTGCCGAGGAGCCGCGCCACCCGGTCCTCGATGGCGGCGAATCGGGCGGCGCTCAGCGGGGCCAGGTCCAGGAAGGGGTGGGTCACGGCGGGCTCTCTCTTCGCTCTCTACGCTCCGGGGATCGACGTGACGAGCGTAACCGCGCACCCCAACACCCCTTCCCGCACCCGACTTCTTAGGTCGAACGGCCCCTTAACCATCGGTTTGGTTTGAGCATCTCAAACATCTCCTTATAATCGGAACCCACAGTTCCCTGACAGGAGGCCCCCCGTGAAGACGACCTTCGGGCGCCGGACCCGCATTCTGGCCGCCACCACCGCGACGGCCGGGCTGGTGCTCGTGGCCGGCTGCTCTTCCGACGGCAACGGCGGCAGCGCTACGAAGACCGCGGCCGGCGGTGTCGAAGTCGTCAAGGCGGGCCAGCTCACCACCTGCACCCACCTGCCGTACCCGCCCTTCCAGTCGGAGATCGACGGCAAGGTGCAGGGCTTCGACGTGTCGCTGATCGACCTGGTCGCGGAGGACCTGGGCGTGAAGCAGGCGATCGTCGACCAGCCCTTCGAGAACTTCAAGACCGGCGGCTCGCTCAACGCCGGCCAGTGCGACCTCGCCGCCGCAGGCATGACCATCACCGAGGAGCGCAAGAAGAACGTCGACTTCTCGGACCCGTACTTCGAGGCCACCCAGGCCGTCCTCGTCGACAAGAAGAGCGGCATCTCCTCCTTCGCGGGCCTCAAGGGCAAGAAGGTCGGCGCCCAGGCGCAGACCACCGGCGAGGACTACGCCAAGAGCAAGGGCCTGGACCCCGTCTCCTTCGAGTCCTCCGACGCCGTCATCAACGGCCTGCGCACCGGGCAGGTCCAGGCCGTCGTCATCGACTACCCGGTCGTCCAGGGTTGGCTGAAGGACAAGGCCAACGCCGCCGCCTTCGAGGTCGCCGAGCAGATCAACACCGGTGAGCAGTACGGTTTCACGGTGAAGAAGGGCAACGACAAGCTCCGCGATGCCATCAACAAGGCGATCAAGGACGCGAAGGCCGACGGCACGTACAAGAAGCTCTACGAGCAGTGGATCGGCCCGTACGACGAGTCCGCCGCCTCTGCCTCGCCCGCCGCGTCCTGACCCCATGGCGGACGCAACCGGCACAGACGTGGAACTCCAGCCGAAGCAGCCCAAGAAGAAGGGTCTGACCAGGCGTCAGAAGCGCAGCCTGTCGCGCGGCGTCCAGTACGTCGTCTTCGTCGCGGCCGTGATCGCCTTCGCGGTCGCGGCCGACTGGGACCGGCTGCGCAACCAGTTCGCGCAGAAGGCCATCGCGGAGCAGATGTTCCCCGAGGTCATCAGCCTCGCGCTGAAGAACACCGTGCTGTACACCGTGTCCGGCTTCGCCGTCGGACTCGTCCTCGGCATGGTGATCGCGCTGATGCGGCTGTCGTCCGTGGGGCCCTACCGCTGGCTCGCGGGCGTCTACATCGAGATCTTCCGCGGTCTGCCCGCCCTGCTGATCTTCATCTTCATCGGGGTCGCCGTACCACTGGCCTTCCCGGGGACGGAGATTCCCGGCGGCACCTACGGCAAGGTGGCCCTCGCGCTCGGTCTGGTTGCGGCCGCCTACATGGCGGAGACGATCCGCGCGGGCATCCAGGCGGTGCCCAAGGGGCAGATGGAGGCGGCGCGTTCGCTCGGCTTCTCGCCGGCCCGCGCCATGATCTCGATCATCATCCCGCAGGCGTTCCGGATCATCCTCCCGCCGCTCACCAACGAACTCGTCCTGCTCTTCAAGGACTCCTCGCTGGTGCTGTTCCTCGGTGTGACGCTGGAGGAGCGCGAACTGTCCAAGTTCGGCCGCGACCTGGCCAGCCAGACCGCCAACTCCACGCCGATCCTGGTCGCGGGCCTGTGCTATCTGCTGGTCACGATCCCGCTCGGCTTCGTCGTACGCCGCATGGAGGCGAAGGCCCAGGAGGCCGTGAAGTGACAGAAGTGACAGAGAAGACCCTTGGCTCCCGGCCGGAGATCGAAGTCCGCGGCCTGCACAAGTCCTTCGGCGACAACCAGGTGCTGCGCGGCATCGACCTGGAGATCGGCCAGGGCGAGGTCGTGTGTGTCATCGGCCCGTCCGGCTCCGGCAAGTCGACGCTGCTGCGCTGTGTGAACCTGCTCGAAGAACCCACCAAGGGCCAGGTCTTCGTCGGCGGCACCGAGCTCACCGACCCGGACGTCGACATCGACGCCGTGCGCCGCCGGATCGGCATGGTCTTCCAGCAGTTCAACCTGTTCCCGCACCTCACGGTGACCGAGAACCTCAGCCTGCCGCAGCGCCGGGTGCTGGGACGCGACAAGGCCACGGCCGCGAAGGTCGCCGCCGAGAACCTGGAGCGGGTCGGCCTCGCGGAGAAGGCGACGGCGTACCCGTCCTCCCTCTCCGGCGGCCAGCAGCAGCGCGTCGCCATCGCCCGGGCGCTCGCCATGGGTCCTCAGGTGATGCTCTTCGACGAGCCGACCTCCGCGCTGGACCCCGAGCTGGTGGGCGATGTCCTCGCCGTCATGCGCATGCTCGCCGACGAGGGCATGACGATGATGGTCGTCACCCACGAGATGACCTTCGCCCGCGAGGTCGCCGACCGGGTCGTCTTCATGGACGGCGGAGTGATCGTCGAGGACGGCGCCCCTGACCAGGTCATCGGCGACCCGCGGCACGAGCGCACCCGCCACTTCCTCTCCCGCCTCCTCGACCCGGCGATGGCCGAGGTGGAGGAGGAGACCTCGGACCAGGTGGGCAAGGGCGACTAGGGACCGTCCGGGCAGCAGGGGCCGGTCACTAAGGTGCAGTACATGAGCGATCGCGCGGGTGTGCTGCATGTGAAGGGCCGGGTCCTCGTCGGGCCCGACGACGTCCGGGACGAGCTGTGGGTCGTCGGCGGCCGGATCTCGTACGACCGTCCCGCCGGCGCCCGCGACGTCCGGACCGTCGAGGGCTGGGCCCTGCCCGGCCTCGTGGACGCGCACTGCCATGTGGGCCTCGGCGCGCACGGCCCGGTCGACGAGGGCACCGCGGAGAAGCAGGCGCTGGCCGACCGCGACGCGGGCACCCTGCTGATCCGTGACGCCGGCTCGCCCTCGGACACCCGCTGGGTCGACGACCGCGAGGACCTGCCGAAGATCATCCGGGCCGGCCGGCACATCGCCCGCACCCGCCGCTACATCCGCGGCTACGCCCACGAGATCGAACCGGAGGACCTGGTCGCCTACGTCGCCCAGGAGGCCCGGCGCGGCGACGGCTGGGTCAAGCTGGTCGGCGACTGGATCGACCGCGACCTCGGGGACCTCGCGCCGACCTGGCCGCGGGAGGCGGTGGAGGCGGGCATCGCGGAGGCGCACCGGCTCGGTGCCCGGGTCACCGCGCACTGTTTCGCCGAGGACTCGCTCCAGGACCTGGTCGAGGCGGGCATCGACTGCATCGAGCACGCGACGGGACTGACCGAGGACCTGATCCCGCTGTTCGCCGAGCGCGGGGTGGCGATCGTCCCCACCCTCGTGAACATCGCGACCTTCCCGAAGCTGGCCGACGGCGGCGAGTCCAGGTTCCCCCGCTGGTCGGCCCATATGCGCCGGCTCCACGAACGCCGCTACGACACGGTCCGCGCCGCCTACGACGCCGGTATCCAGGTCTTCGTGGGCACCGACGCGGGCGGCACCCTGCCGCACGGTCTGGTGGCGGCCGAGGTGGCGGAACTGGTCACCGCCGGCATCCCCGCCCTCGAGGCGCTCGCGGCGACGACCTGGTCGGCCAGGGCGTGGCTCGGCCGTCCCGGCCTGGAGGAGGGCGCGGCGGCGGACCTCGTGGTGTACGACTCCGATCCGCGGGCGGACGTACGGGTGCTGGCGGCGCCTCGACGGATCGTCCTGAACGGGAAGATCATGGGCTGAGGCGGCTGTTGCGCCTGTGACTGTGGAGAACGTGCGTGGCCCGAGGTTCGAAAACCTGCACGGGAAACACACGTAGGGGTGAATGCCTGTCAGGATGCTGACCGCGCATGCCGCATGCGGGATTCTTGGCAGGTCCCGAGCAAGTCTCCCCTGAGGGGTTCCCCACCTTGAACGGCAAAAACCTCCGCATGCCCGCACGCCGTCTCGCCACCGTCGCGACGGCCACCGCCCTGGCCGCCGGTCCCGCGGCCCTGGCCGCCGCAGGACCCGTGCACGCGACCGGTGACGAGGGCCGCGCGAGCGCCGTCGTCCTGCGCACCGGTCTCGACGTGTCCCTGCTCAACAAGACCGTGAACGTCCCGCTCGCGGTCTCCCTGAACGAGGTGCAGGCGCCCGAGAGCGCCGAGGAGTCCACGCTGACGGCCGAGTTGGACGGCGTGGACGGCGGAAAGCCGTTCAGCGTGCTGAGCGCGGAGGCCGCCTCGTCGAAGGCGACGGTCGCCGACGGCAGGGCCGAGGGGTACACCAACCTCGCCCACGCCAAGGTCCACGTCCCCGGCCTGCCGCTGCTCTCCCTCATCGAGGTCGGCCAGGTCACCTCCAAGGCCACCTGCGAGGCCGGGAAGAAGCCGACCGCCTCGTCCAACCTGCTGGGCGACGTCACCGTGCTGGGCAAGAAGGTCACCCTGACCGCGGGCGGGACCACGAAGGTCGAGGTGCCGGGCGTGGGCGACGTGCGGCTGGACTACTCCAAGACGCAGACGGCGTCGCGTACGGCCGCCGCCACCGCTCTCGAACTCAAGGTCTCCGTCAACCCGTTGAAGCTCAACGTGGCCGACGTCCAGGGCACCCTGACCCTGGCCGAGGCGACCTGCGAGACGCCGGACGCGCCCGCGCAGGAAGCCGACCCGAGTGCCGACCCCGGCTCCTCCCCGAGCGCCGGTTCGGGCAGCGGCGTCGAGCCCCAGGGCGACTCCGCCGAGGACGGCCTCGCGGAGACCGGCGGCAGCTCCATGACGCCGTACATCGCGGGCGGCGCGGTCGCTCTGCTCCTCGCGGGCGGGGGAGCGGTGGCGCTGGCGCGGCGAGGCAGGAGCTGATCGCGAGGGCCCTCCTCTCCCGCGAGGGCCCCGTCCCCGGCAACAGCCCTTCTTGTCAGGGCTGTTGACCGGCGTCTGAAAACGTTTTAGCTTCCTCTCACTCTGACTTCGAGAGACGAGGGGATCAGTGGAGCGCAAACGTTTTCAGTCCCGCGCCCTCCTCCTGCTCATGCTCCCCGGACTCGCCTACTTCCTGCTGTTCCACTACGGCGCCCTGGTCGGCAACGTCATCGCCTTCAAGGAGTACGTCCCCTTCGACGGCCTCTGGGGCAGCCCCTGGGTAGGTCTCGGCAACTTCCGGCGGATGTTCGAGGACGGCGCGTTCTGGGACGCCGTCCTCAACACCGTCTGGATCGCCGTCCTCCAGCTCGTCTTCTACTTCCCGGTGCCGCTCGCCCTCGCCCTGCTCCTGCACAGCCTCACCTGGAGCACGGTCCGCCGCTTCGTGCAGTCGGTGGCGTATCTGCCGCACTTCATCTCGTGGGTGATCGTCGTCGCCCTCTTCCAGCAGGTCCTCGGCGACACGGGGCTGCTCAACTCCGGCCTCGACGGCCTGGGCCTGCGCACCGTCGACATCATCGGCGACCCCGACGCCTTCCGCCCGCTGGTCGTCGCCCAGGTCATCTGGAAGGACGCCGGCTGGGGCACGATCATCTTCCTCGCCGCCCTCGCGCAGGTCGACGAGCAGCAGTACGAGGCCGCCGCGATCGACGGCGCCGGCCCCTGGCGCCGCTTCTGGCACGTCACGCTCCCCGCCATCCGCCCGGTGATCGTGCTGCTGCTGATCATGCGGCTCGGCGACATCCTCTCCGTCGGCTTCGAGCAGATGCTGCTCCAGCGCGACGCGGTCGGCCCCGAGGCCGCCGAGATCATCGACACCTTCGTCTACTACCAGGGCATCGTCGGCGGCGACTACGGATTCGCCGCCGCCGCGGGCCTGTTCAAGGGCGTCATCGGTGCGCTGCTCGTCTACGCCGCCAACAAGGTCGCCCACCGCCTCGGCGAACAGGGGGTCTACAAGTGAGCAGCCGGGTCCGTCCGGGCTGGATGGAGAAGCCGCAGCCGGTGACCCAGGCCGGCAAGGCGCTCGCCCTGGCCGCCGTCGTCCTCCTGGTCTGTGTTCCGTTCCTCGTCATCGTCTCGACCTCGCTGGCCTCCACGGACGAGGTCGTGGCGAACGGCGGCTGGGTGCTGTGGCCGACCGAGCCCACCCTCGACGCCTACCGCGACATCCTCGACGGCGGCATCGTCACCCACGCCCTCGGCGTCAGCGCGGGCGTCACGCTCGTCGGCACCCTGCTCAGCCTCGCCTGCACCGTCTGCCTCGCCTACGCCCTCTCCCGCCCCGGCGTCCTCGGCGGCAGGCCCGTCCTGCTGCTCGTGCTGTTCACGTTCCTCTTCCCGCCCGGCATGATCCCGAGCTTCCTGCTGGTCAAGGAGCTGGGACTGCTGGACAGTTACGCCTCGCTGGTCCTGCCGGTGCTCGTGAACGTCTTCAACCTGGTCGTCCTGCGCGGCTTCTTCCAGGGCATCCCCGAGGAGCTGTACGAGGCCGCACGACTGGACGGGGCGGGGGACTGGCGGGTGCTGTGGTCGGTCGTACTGCCGCTGTCCAAGGCCGCGTTGGCCGTCGTCGGCCTGTTCTACGCGGTGGCGTACTGGAACTCCTGGTTCTACGCCTCGCTCTACCTGGAGAGCGACCACTGGCCCCTCCAACAGGTGCTGCGCACCTATGTGATCGCGGGCTCCGGACTCACCGACGCCACCACGGGCGAGGGGACGGTCACCGCCCCGCAGACCGTGCAGATGGCGGTGCTCGTGATCGCCACCGTGCCCATCCTGCTGGTCTACCCCTTCCTGCAGAAGTACTTCACCAAGGGCGTGCTCACCGGCGCCATCAAGAGCTGACACAAGCCGACACGAGGTGATTCACCCATGCCCCGCATGTCCCGACGTACCCTGCTCGGTTCCCTGGCCGCCGCCTCCGTCCCCGGTGTGCTGACCGCCTGCTCCACGGGCTCCGGCGACAGCGACGTCTCCAACGCGGGCAAGAAGCTCGCGCCCTGGCCCGCCCACACGCCCGCTCCGGGCCCCAAGCCGGACCTCGCCCCCACCGAGGCCGGCGTGCAGGCGGGATACACCGCCTACCCCTCCGACCTGGTGCAGTCCGTCTCCCGCCCGCCGGGCGACGGCTCCACCGTCAAGGTCATGTCGGTGTCGTTCGGCACGCCCCCGAAGCCCGCCTCCGCCAACCGGTTCTGGGCGGCCGTCGAGAACGCCCTCGGCGTGAAGATCGAGTACACCATCGTCTCCCAGGCCGACTACCAGAAGAAGATGGCCACGGTCATGGCCGGTGACACCGACACCCTGCCGGACGTCATCAACCTGTTCTCCGGGTTCGTCCTGCCCCGCGAGGCCGAGTTCGTGCAGCGGCGCGCCGAGGACCTCACGCCGTACCTCTCCGGCGACGCGATCGCCGACTACCCCAACCTCGCGAACATCCCCACCCACGCCTGGCGCGACATGGGCCGTATCGGCGGCCGCATCCACGGCATCCCGCTGGAGCGCCCGCTGCCCGGCTCCACGCTCTGGCTGAACCAGGGCATGTTCACCGACGCCGGCATGAAGGAGGGCTGGACGTCCGGGGACTTCGCCGCGGTCGCGAAGCGGGCGACCGGTGGGAAGACGTACGCACTCGGCGCCGCCAACGGCTCCCTGTTCGGCAACGCCGTGCACTCCGCCGCCCACAACGCGCCGCAGAACTGGGCGGTCACCGAGGACGGCACGTTCCGGCCGGGCTGCGCCGACGAACGCTACAAGGCGGCCATCGCCTTCCAGGCCCAGCTCCGCAAGAACGGCTCGTACCACCCGGACGCCACGTCCATCTCCCAGATCGACCTGACCACCCTCTTCTACAACGGCACCGTCGGCTCCATGCAGGACGGCTTCGGCGCCTACCTGCCCAAGTACCGGGAGGCCCCGAACGGGATGACCCCGGCCGCGGCCCTGCCGTACAGCGTCGACGGCACGCCCGGCGGCATCGTCGCCGCCCGCCGCTCCTTCGGCTACACCGTCCTGAAGAAGGCGAAGAAGGAACGCGTCGAGATGCTGCTGCGCCTCCTCGACTTCCTCGCCGCCCCCTTCGGCAGCAAGGAGTGGGAACTCGTCCACTACGGCGTCGAGGGCACCCACTTCACCCGCGCCAAGGACGGCTCACCCGAGCCCACCAAGCTCGGCGAGGTCGAGAACAACACCAACCTGCCGCTGAAGTACCTCGCCGAGGGCCCGCAGGTGCTGTTCGTGCCGGGCATGCCCGATGCCGTACGGGCCCTGCACGCCTGGCAGCGCGAGGTCGTGCCGCACGCCGTCCGCGATGCCTCCTTCGGCCTGCAGTCCCGTACCAAGAACGCGCAGGGCACCACCCTCAAGGCCCTCCTCGACGACACGGTCACCGGGATCGTCGCGGGTCGGCTGCCGCTGTCGGAGTGGGACGCGACCGTGAAGAAGTGGCGGGCCAGGGGCGGCGACAGAATGGCCGAGGAGTTCGCGAAGGACTACGCGGCCGGCGGGGCCGGCGACTGAACAGCCGCTCGTGGAACAGGAGATGCGGGGGATGGGGAACGACATGGCGGACACCGGGTCCAGGCGGCGGGTCACGATCCGCGAGGTCGCCGAGCGGGCGGGCGTGTCGATCGCCACGGCGTCGCGGGCGCTCAGCGGCAACCATCCGGTGCCCGCCTCGACCCGGGCTCGTGTGCTGCGCGCCGCGCGTGACCTGGACTACGTCGCCAACGCGCACGCCCGGGCGCTGGTGGGAGGCGGCCGGAAGATGGCCGCCGTCGTCGTCCGCCAGGTCACCAGCCCCTTCTACGCCCAGGTCGCCGAGGGCGTGGAGGCGGAGGCCGCCGACCGGGGCTGGCTGTGCGTGGTCGGCGCGACCGGCGGGGATCCGCAGCGCGAGATGGAGTTCGTGCAGCTGATGCGGGAGGAGGGGGCGCGGCTGGTGATCCTGGTCGGCGGGGTCGTCGAGGACGACGCCTACCGGGAGCGCGTCGCCCACTACGCCCAGGCGCTCGACTCCTCCGGCGCCCGGCTCGTGCTGTGCGCACGCCCGGCGCCCGACCCCGAGATCCCCGCGCTGGTCGTGGAGTTCGACAACGAGGCGGGCGCCCGGGCGATCACCGGGCACCTGCTGTCCGCCGGTCACCGCCGGATCGTCTTCCTCGGCGGACTGCCCGGCAACACCGCGCTGGAGGCCCGCGTCGCCGGCTACCGGGCCGCGCTCGCCGAACACGGGCTGCCGGGCGAGGCCGCGCACGTCGTCGACTGCGGTCTCGGCCGTACGGCGGGCCTGCGCGCCATGACCGAACTCCTCAAGGACACACGGGAGTTCACCGCCGTCTTCGCCGGGGACGACATGGTGGCGGCCGGCGCCCTGCGGGCCATCGCGGACGCGGGGCTCAGCGTTCCCGACGACATCTCCGTCGTCGGCTACAACGACATCCCCCTCGCCGAGGACTTCAACCCGCCCCTCACCACCGTCCGCACCCCCGCCGAGGAACTCGGCCGCGCCGCCGTCCGCATCGCCCTGCGCGACCCCGAGCACTCCGGCGGCGGCCGCCATCTGCTCGGCACCCACATCGTCGTACGCCGCAGTGTCGCCCCACCCCGGCCACGACCGACCGACGGAGGACCCGCCCCCGTATGACCGCGCCGCACGTGTCGCCCCCCGACGACCCGACGCACCCGCCGAGTCCGCCGCCCCCTCCCGACCTGCCGAACCTCCCCGGCCTCCCCCCGGCCGACCCGGTGCTCTCGCCCCGCACCGGCTGGACCCGCGCCCACTGGGAGGCGATCGCCGACCGGCTCCTCGACGGGCTGCTGCCGTACGCCGCACCGGGCTTCGCCCAGTACCGCCTGCCCGGCCCGCCCAGCCACTCCGGCCCCTGGTCCGACGGCCTGGAGGGCTTCGCGCGCTCCTTCCTCCTCGCCGCCTTCCGTATCGCGGGCTCCGGCGGCCGCGTCGGCCCGGCGCTCATCGAGCGGTACGCCACCGGCCTGGCCACCGGCACCGACCCGCACCACCCCGGACACTGGCCCCCCATCACCGACCGAGCCCAGCCCATGGTCGAGGCCGCCTCCCTCGCCATCGCGCTGCACGAGTCCCGCCCCTGGCTGTGGGACCACCTCGACGACGGCGTACGGCAGCGGGTGTGCGCCTGGCTCGGCGGGTTCGTCGGCGCGGACGTCAACGACTCCAACTGGCGGCTGTTCCAGGTCATCACGGAGGAGTTCCTCGCCTCCGTGGGCGCCCCGCACAGCCGGGCCGAGATCGACGCCGGGCTCGCCCGCCTGGACGACTGGTACCGGGGCGGGGGCTGGTACACCGACGGGGACGGGCGGAAGTTCGACTACTACAACGCGTGGGCGCTGCACCTGTATCCGGTGCTGTGGGCGCGGATCGCGGGTCCGCGGGCGCGGGCGGCCACCGTGGCGCGCCACCGTGCCCGGCTGCGCGAGTTCCTCGCCGTCCACCAGCACTTCTTCGGCTCCGACGGCGCCCCCGTCCACCAGGGCCGCTCCCTCACCTACCGCTTCGCGACCACCGCCCCGCTGTGGGCGGGCGCCATCGCCGACGCCACCCCGCTCCCGGCGGGCCGCACCCGACGGCTCGCGTCCGGTGCGCTGAAGCACTTCGCCGAGCGGGGGGTGCCCGATGCGCGGGGCCTGCTCACCCTCGGCTGGTACCGGCCCTTCCTCCCCGTCACCCAGCGCTACTCGGGCCCCGCCTCCCCGTACTGGGCGAGCAAGGCCTTCCTGGGGCTGCTGCTGCCCGCCGACCACCCCGTCTGGACGGCACCCGAGGAGCCCGCCCCCGTGGACACGGAGGACGTCCGCCTGGCCCTGCCCGCCCCCGGCTGGCTGCTGCACTCCACCGCCGCCGACGGGATCGTACGGCTGGTCAACCACGGCAGCGACCGCCTCCCGCCCCCGCCCGCCACGGCCGACGACAGCCCCCACTACGCCCGGTTCGCCTACTCCAGCGCGACCGCCCCCGAAACGCCGGGCGTCGACAACCACATCGCCCTGCTGGGCCCCGGCGGAGCGCCCTCCCGGCGCGGACGCATCCATCCCCTCGGCGCCCAGGGACGGCGGGCCGGATCCTGGCAGGACGGCCGTATCGAGACCGTCAGTGTGGTGCACGGCCCGTGGGAGGTGCGGGTGCACCGGCTCGACGTACCGCCCGGCACGCCCGTGCGGGAGGGCGGCTGGGCGGTGGCCGACGACACGGCACCCCCACTCGCGCGCACCGGCTCCGGCCGGGCGCTGGCCCGCCGCTCGGACGGGCTGACCAGCGCGGTCGTCGGCCTGTACGGCTGGGACGACGCCGAGGCGGTGGTCGTGCGCGGCGTCGGCACGAATGCCGTCGGCCACCACTCGGCGACTCCGGTGCTCCAACTGCCCCAGAGCCCCCGGCTGTTGGTGACCCTCGTGGTGCTGGGCGCGGCCCCGCACACACCGCTCACGGGGGCGAGCGCCACCGTCACCGCCGACGGCACCGTGGAGATCCGCTTCCCCGACGGCACCCCCGAGCGGGTGCCCGCCGCGCTCAGCGGCGCGCCAGGGCCATCGCCTGATCCAGCGCCCCGAGGAACCCGTTGACCGTCCCCCGGTCCCGCACCGCCAGCCGCAGCCACTCCTCGCCCAGCCCGGGGAAGGTGTCCCCGCGCCGCACCGCGAACCCGAGCTCGCGCAGGTACCGGCGTACGGCGGCCGCCCTGGGCAGGCGTACGAGGACGAAGGGACCCTCAGCGGGCTCGACGACCCGGAGTCCGGCCGAGGCGAACTCGCCGAGCCCCGCGACGAGATGGGCGCGGTCGGCGGCGATGCGGTGGGCCGCGTGGCCCGCCTCCGCCAGGGCCGGGGACGACACGCAGGCCTCGGCGGCGGCGAGCGCGGGCGTGGAGACCGGCCACAGGGGCTGGGCGCGCTCCAGGTCGGCGATGGTGTCCGGGGCGGCGAGGACATAGCCGATGCGCAGGCCGGCCAGGCCCCACGTCTTGGTCAGGCTGCGGAGCACCACCAGACCCGGCACGTCCGTGCGCCCCGCCAGCGCCTCCCGCTCACCCGGCACCGCATCCATGAACGCCTCGTCCACCACCAACGTCCGCCCGGGCCGGGCGAGTTCGGCCAGGGACGCGGCCGGGTGCAGCACCGACGTCGGGTTCGTGGGATTGCCGATGACCACCAGGTCGGCGTCCTCGGGAACGGCCGCCGTATCGAGCCGGAAGCCGTCCTCCTCCCGCAGCAGCACCCGGTCGACGGTGTGCCCCGCGTCCCGCAGGGCCGCCTCCGGCTCCGTGAACTGCGGGTGCACGACGACCGGCCGCCGCACCTTCAGGGCACGGGCGAGGAGGACGAACGCCTCCGCCGCACCCGCCGTCAGCAGCACCCGTTCCGGCGGCAGCCCGTGCCGCGCCGCCACCGCCGCCCGCGCGGCCCGCCCGTCCGGGTAGGCCGCGAGGGAGCCCAGCGACCCGGCGATCCGCTCGCGCAGCCAGGTGGGCGGCGTGTCCGCGCGGACGTTCACGGCGAGGTCGACCAGCGCCGAGCCGTCGTCGCGGACCTCGGCGTCACCGTGGTGGCGCAGGTCGTGCGCCTCAGTGGGCATGGGAGTGGCTGCCGTGGTGGTGGCCGTGGTCGTGATGACCGTGCCCGTGGTGGTGGCCGTCGTCGTCCGGGTGGAAGTGCGGCTGCTGGGGCATGCCCACCTTGTCCTCGAAGCCGGGCAGCGCGATGCGGTACACGCACGAGTCGCAGTTCATCCGCAGGTCGCCCTCCAGGGCCTCCCGGTACCGCTCCATCACCAGGTCGAGCAGCTCCGGCTCCGGGCCGATGACGTCCGCCGAGCGCACCTCCACCTCCGGGTGCGCGGCCGCCCAGCCCTCCGTCTGCTGCCGCACCCGGTCCGGCAGGATGCCCGTGAACAGGAAGTAGGGCAGGACGACGATCCGCTTCGCCCCCAGCTTCACGCACCGGTCGAGACCGCTCGGCACATCCGGCGCCGCGAGCGACACGAACGCCGTCTCCACGCCCGCGTATCCGCGCCCCTCCCACAGCAGCCGCGCCGCCTTGTGCACCTCGGCGTTGGCGTCCGGGTCGGTCGACCCGCGCCCGACGAGCAGCACGGTCACATCGGCCCGGTCCCCGGGCGTGCGGCCCTCGGTGCCGAGCGCCTCGTCGAGGCGCCGCTCCAGGACAGACAGCAGCGACGGATGCGGGCCGAGCGGGCGGCCGTAGGTGTACGAGATCCCGGGGTGCCGCTCCTTCTCGCGGGCCAGCGCCGCCGGGATATCCCCCTTGGCGTGCCCGGCGGACACCAGCATCAGGGGCACGGCGGCGAAACGCCGTACGCCCCGCTCGACCAGTTCGGTCACGGCCTCGCCCAGCGGCGGCGGAGACAGCTCGATGAAGCCGCCCGCGACGGGCAGGCCGGGGTGGCGGGCCCCCAGCTCCCGGACGAAGTCGCGGAACGCCTCGGCTCCGGCATCGTCCCGGGTGCCATGACCGGCGATGAGCAGGGCGGGCGGCGGGGTGGTCACGATTTCTCCTCGGGATCTGAAGTGGGGTGGTACAGCAGGGCGTTGAGCGCGGCCGCGGCGACCGCCGAACCGCCCTTCTCGGACACGTTGCTCACGGCGGGCAGCCCGCTCTCGCGCAACGCGGCCTTGGACTCGACCGCGCCGACGAAGCCGACGGGCAGGCCGATGACGAGTGCGGGGGAGGCATCGAGGGTCAGCAACTCCTCCAGCGCGGTGGGCGCGTTGCCGATCACCCAGAGCGCGCCCGGGCCGACCTGCTCGTAAGCGAGCCGTATCGCGTGCGCCGAACGGGTCAGCCCCGGCCCGGCCACGGCATCCTTGAGCCGGCACACGGTCTCACGCCGGGTGATGCCGGCCCCGACCATCTCCACGTCCACGACGACGGGCGCGCCCGCGTGCAGGGCCGCGTGCGCCTTCTCCAGGTCGCCCTCGTCCATGACGAGATCGGTGGCGTAGTCCAGGTCGGCCGCGGAGTGGATGACCCGCTCCACCACCGCTCTGGTCAGCGGCGGGAAGTGCGAGGTGTCCAGGCGGGCGCGCAGCCGCCGGTAGGACTCCTCCTCGATGGGATGAACGACGCGGTTCACTCGGCCTCCTGCCAGCGGTAGCCGCGCGGCGTCACCATGCGCCCCGCGATGTCCCGGGTCGCCGTGTTGCCCACCGTCACGACCGTCATCATGTCGACCGTCGCCGGGTCGAGGGCGCCCAGTGTCGTGAGCCGGCCGGACTCGTCCGGCCGCGACGCGTTCCGTACGACACCGACCGGCGTCGTCGGCTCGCGGTGCTCGGCGAGGATCGCGAGGGCCTTGGGCAACTGCCAGTCGCGGCCCCGGGAACGGGGGTTGTAGAAGGTGACCACGATGTCCGCCTCGGCCGCGGCCCGCACCCGCCGCTCGATGACCTCCCACGGGGTGTGCAGGTCGGAGAGGCTGATCGACACATGGTCGTGCCCGAGCGGCGCACCGAGGATCGCGGCGGCCGCGAGGGCGGCGGTGACACCCGGCACCCCGATCACGTCGATGTCGTCGGAGGCCTCGGCGAGCGCGGGGGAGGCCATGGCGTACACGCCGGCGTCCCCGCTGCCGATGAGCGCGACCGCCTGCCCCTTGCGGGCCTCCGCGACGGCCGTGCGGGCCCGCTCCTCCTCGGCGCCGAGCCCCGACTCCAGGACCCGGGTGCCGGGCCGCAGCAGGTCGCGGATCTGGTCGACGTACTGGTCGAGCCCGACGAGCACGGAGGCCCGCCGCAGCTCGGCCTTCGCACGCGGGGTGAGCAGGTCCCGGGCGCCGGGTCCGAGACCGACGACCGCGAGCCGTCCGCGCCCGGGCCGCCGTACGACGGCGCAGGTCGCCATCGCCGGCTGCCCGTCGGCGCGCTCCGACTTCCGCTTGGGTACGAGGAGTTCACCGCCGCCCACGAGCGCGGCGGCCTCGGCGACCGAGGGCGTGCCCACGGCGGCGAGGGGCGCGTCGGAGGGGTTGGGGACCTCGACGGCGGCCAGTTCCTCGGCGGAGTGGGTGACGAGGGGGACGCCGAGGCGTTCGGCGGCCCCGACGATGCCGGGTTCGTCGGCCTTGGCGTCGACGGTGGCGAGTTCGGCGAGGGACCTGGGGGAGAGGCCGGCGTCGCCGAGCGCGCGCTCGATCAGCGCGAGCACCTCGTCGACGGGGGCGCCCTTGGAGGCACCGACGCCGACGACGAGGGACGGCGGGCGCAACAGGACCTCGTGAGTGGCCGGTTCGACGGCCCGGTCCGTCAGCCGCACGGTGTAGGCACCCTCGGCGGCGACCGGGAGCGGCGGCAGCGGCCAGGCCGACTCGGCCTTAAGAGCCACCGCTTCCCCGTCGAGCAGGGCCCGCGAGACCGCGGCGACATCGCCCTCCACCGGGAACCCGAGCGTGTCCAGACCGGGCAGCCCCACGGCATCGGTCGCCGTCGTCACCACGGGCGCCGCCCCCAGCAACTCGCTGACCTCGCGGGCGAGTTCATTGGCCCCGCCGCCGTGGCCGCCGACCAGCGACACGGCGAACCGCCCGCCCTCGTCGACGCACACCACACCCGGGTCGGTCGCCTTGTCACCCAGCAGCGGGGCGATCAGCCGGACGACCGCTCCCGTCGCGAGAAAGCACACGAGCTGCTCGCACTCCGCGAACGCCCGCCGTACGGCGTCCCCGACGGGCCCGTCGTACACGCGCACGCGGTCCGGCCACGCCGCGGCCAGCCGGTCGCGTGCCGCCGCCCCCGCCGCGGTGGCGGAAATGAGGCCGATCACTGGGCAACTCCTTCTTCAGTACGTACTGGAGGCCGGACGCCCCACAGCAGGAACACGGGATTGGTCGCCGCCAGCCGGGTCACGTCCCCCGGCAGCGGCGCGAGCCGCGACGACTGCAACAGCACCCCGTCGCAGTCGAACCCGGCACTCTTCAGCGCCTCACGGGCGGCCGGTACCCGGTCGAGGGCGGCCATGGCGACGACCACCGTGCGCCGGGCGCGCCGCGCGCAGGCGGTGACGACGGCGGGCAGTTCACGCCCGCCACCGCCGACGAACACGGCGTCGGGGTCGTCGGCGAGGTCCGTCAGCGCGTCCGGCGCCGAGCCGTGCACCACCCGCACGTCCACGCCGTGCGCGGCGGCGTTGGCGCGGATCCGCGCCACCCCGTCGGGTGCCTTCTCGACGGCGACGGCCGCCGCCCCGAGCCGGGCGCACTCCACGGCCACCGAGCCGGAGCCCGCGCCGACGTCCCACACCAGGTCGCCGAGGCGTGGGCCCAGCCGGGCCAGGGCCAGCGCCCGCACCTCGAACTTGGTGATCATCGAGTCGCGGTGCGCGAAGTCGGCCTCGTCCAGAGCCCATCCGGCTGGCCGTACCTCCGGCCCCGCGAGCGTCCGCACCGGGCCGAGCATCCGTGTCTCGTCCAGGCAGAGCACGACGCTCACCGCCGTACCCCAGTCACGGGCCGCCGCCTCGGCGGGCGTCACCCGCTCCACGCGCTCCCGCTCCGGATCGCCCAGCGCGCAGGCCACCACCAGCACACGCCCGCTGTCCCGCAGGGCCGCACCCAGCTCGGCCGGCCCGGCCCCCGGCCCGGTCAGCACCGCGACCTTGGGATGGGCCCGGCAGACATTGACGGCCGTGCGCGGATCCCGCCCATGCGCGCTGACCACGATCGCGTCGTCCCAGGTCAGCCCGAGCCGCGCGAAGGCGGTGGCGACGGACGACACCCCCGGCCGCACATCCAGCCGCTCCGGCCCGAACCGCTCGGCGAGCGCCCGCACGATCCCGAAGAACCCAGGATCGCCGGAGGCCAGCACCACAACCGGCCGGTCCTTCGCCACGTACTCCTCGACCGTGTCGAGGGCGGGCGCGAGCGCCCCGAGCACGACCCGCTCCACCCCGTCCGGCAGCCGTACGGCCTCCAGATGCCGCCGCCCGCCGACGACCAGCTCGGCACCGGCGAGGACCTCCTCGGCGGGCGGCGCCCCCGTCCCCGTACCGACGACCGTGATCACGTGCTCGCCCCGCGCTCGCGCAGCGCCCGCCGCGCCTGCGGGTCGGCCTTGCGGTATCCATGGAAGTGACCGGGGTGGTAGAGGTGCGAGCGCGTGCCGTGCGCGTCGAGGGCCGGGCCGACCAGGAACAGGGTGTGCTTCCAGAGCTTGTGCTCCTTGACGGTCTCCTCCAGCGTGCCGATCGTGCACTTCACGACGAGCTCCTCCGGCCAGGTCGCCTGGTAGGCGACGACGACCGGCGTGGACGTCGGATACCCGCCCTCCAGCAGCTCCCGCACGAGCTGCCCGCTACGGGCGGCCGACAGGAAGATCGCCATGGTGGTCCCGTGCTTGGCGAACTCCCGCACCTCCTCGCCCGGCGGCATCGGCGTCTTGCCGCCACCGAGCCGGGTCAGCACGACGGACTGCGCGACCTCGGGGATCGTCAGCTCCCGCTGGGCGAGCGCGGCGACGGCGGAGAAGGCGGAGACCCCGGGCACGACCTCGGTCTCGACGCCGATCCCGGCACACCGGTCGAGCTGCTCCTGCGTACCGCCCCACAGGGCGGGGTCGCCGGAGTGGATGCGCGCGACCTTGAGCCCGGCCCCGTGGGCCCGCTCGTACACGGCGACGACGTCCTCCAGGGACATGGTCGCCGAGTCGAGGATCTCGGCGTCCTCACGCGCGTGCTGGAGGACCTCCGCCTGCACCAGGCTGGCCGCCCAGATCACGACGTCGGCCTCGGCGATGGCACGCGCGGCACGGAACGTCAGCAGATCGGCGGCGCCGGGGCCGGCACCGACGAAGGTCACCTTGCCGGTGGGGGCATCGGCCATGGGGGATCGGTCCTCTCCTACAGGGTCAGCGGGGTTGGGTGTCCTGGGTGTTGCGGGCGTCAGAGCTTGCCGCCGCGTCCGCCGTCGCGCGGGGCGGGTGCGATGAGCGTCGAGAGATAGGGCAGGGGGGTGCCGCCGAGGTCGGCGGCCGGCCGGATCGACTCCTCCGCCAGCCCCAGCGCCGACCCCCACACCGCGTCCTCGATCCGCCCGGTCTCCCGCAGCGCCTCGGCGACCTCCGCGGCCTGCCGCCCGAACTTGTAGGCGACGACGGTCCCGGGCCCGCCGAGAGCCTCCTTGAGCACCGTCGCCCCCGCCGTGACCGGCACGAGGGTGAGCGGCTCGGTCCCCTCGGTGAGCACGGCTCCCGAACGGGCGGCGAGGTCCTGCATGGCGGTGATGCCGGGCACGGTCTCCACGACGGTGTCGGGCACCAACTCACCGATGGTCTGGGCGAGATAGGTGAAGGTGGAGTAGACGTTGGGATCGCCGATGGTCGCGAAGGCCACGGCGGCATGCCCGCGCAGCAGCTCGGCCACCCGCTCGCCCGCCGCGTCCCAGGCGGCCTCGCGCCGAGCCCGGTCGGTCCGCTCGTTGAGCGCGAACACCACCCGTACGACCTTCTCCTCGGGCACGTAGTGCAGCACGGTGGCCTCGGCCCGCCCCCGCTCACCCGTGTCCATGACGGGTACGACGACGACATCGGCGGCGCGCAGAGCGTTGACGCCCTTGACGGTCACCAGCTCCGGGTCGCCGGGACCCACCCCGACTCCGATCAACCTGCTGCTGCTCATGACGTCCGGCACCTCTCCACGAACCGACGGGCGACACCGGGCTGCGAGGCCCAGTGCGTGTGCAGATAACTCGCGTGCACGCCCTGCTGTACGAAACCTTCGACCCGCCGCTGGGGGCTCCTGACCCCCCAGGCGGGCGCCGCCCCCGAGCCGGGCTCGACGACGGTCCGATGAAACTCGTGCCCCCGCATCCGGATCCCGGCCGTCGCGAGTGAACTGTCGCTGACGGCGACGGCGTCCCGGTACCCGAGGGTGAGCCGCTCGCTCATCCGCGCGGTGGCATCGAGCACCCCGCACATCGGCTGCCCGTCGAGCTCACGGCAGAGGTAGAGCAGCCCGGCACACTCGGCGGCGACGGGAGCGCCGCTCGACGCGAGATCACCGATGGCCTTGCGAAGCGGCTCGTTGGCGGACAGCTCGGCGGCGTACACCTCGGGGAACCCGCCCCCGACGACCAGGCCTCGGGTGCCGTCGGGAAGTCGCTCGTCGCGAAGGGGGTCGAAGGGAACGACGTCGGCACCGGCGGCGGCGAGCAGCTCGGCGTGCTCGGCGTAGGAGAAGGTGAACGCGGGACCACCGGCGACGGCAACTCTCACAGGCCGGTCCGCACCCTTCAGCCCGTCCGGCGTTTGAGGACGAGGCCCGAAGGGCCGATAGCGGGGGTCTGGGGGCGCAGCCCCCAGGGATGGGACGGGTAGGGGCGGCGGGGGCGAGGAAACGACGACCTCAGCCGCGTCCCAAGCCGCACACGACAACGCACCCGCACTCCGCGCCAGCCCCAGCAACCCCTCCAGGTCACACCCCGCACGCACCTGCTCGGCCATCGCCGCCACCGCGTCCACCGCGGCACCGCGCCGCTCGGCGACCGGCACCAACCCCAGATGCCGCGAAGGCGTATCCACCTGCGCCACCCGCCGCAGCACCCCCAGCACAGGCACCCCGGCCGAGTCCAACGCCTCCCGCAGCAACTCCTCATGCCGATCCGACGCGACCTTGTTCAGGATCACGCCCCCGACCCGCACCTCGGGATCCCACGAAGCGAACCCATGCACCAGCGCCGCAACGGACCGAGACTGCGACGACGCGTCGACGACGAGCACCACAGGCGCCCGCAGCAACTTCGCCACATGCGCGGTGGACGCCAGCTCCCCTTCCCCCGCGGCCCCGTCGTACATCCCCATGACGCCCTCGACGACAGCGACGTCACACCCCCGCGCCCCGTGCAGGAACAACGGCCCGATCAACTCCGGCCCGCACAGATACGCGTCGAGGTTCCGCCCGACCCGCCCGGTGGCGAGCGAGTGATACCCGGGATCGATGTAGTCCGGCCCCACCTTGTGCGGGGACACGGCAAGCCCCCGCGCGGCGAACGCGGCCATCAACCCCGTGGCAACGGTGGTCTTGCCGCTGCCCGAGGAGGGCGCGGCAATGACCAGCCGAGGGACGGAGGAAGTCACCACTCGATGCCCCTCTGGCCCTTCTGGCCCACGTCCATCGGGTGCTTCACCTTGGACATGTCGGTCACGAGATCGGCGAAGTCGACGAGCTTCTCGGGCGCGTTCCGCCCGGTGATGACCACATGCTGGGTCCCGGGCCGATTCCGCAGCACATCGACGACCTCGTCGGTGTCCACCCACCCCCAGTGCATGGGATAGGCGAACTCGTCGAGCACATACAGCTTGTACGTCTCGGCGGCCAGGTCCCGCTTGACCTGCTCCCAGCCCTCCCGGGCCTTCTCCTCGTTGTCCATCTGATCGTCACGCTGCACCCACGACCAGCCCTCACCCATCTTGTGCCAGTCGACGGACCCGCCCTCACCACTGGCACCGAGCACCCGCAGCGCGTTCTCCTCGCCGACCTTCCACTTGGCCGACTTGACGAACTGGAACACCCCGATGGGCCACCCCTGGTTCCAGGCGCGCAGGGCAAGCCCGAACGCGGCGGTCGACTTGCCCTTCCCGACGCCCGTGTGCACGACGACGAGTGGCCGGTTGCGACGCTGACGAGTCGTCAGACCGTCGTCCGGCACCACACTCGGCTGTCCCTGCGGCATTACGCGGCCCTCCTCTTCGACCCACCCTGTACATCCCTGACCAGCCCGGCGATCGACTCCGCCCGCAACTCGTCCAGCGTCACCGCCGTCCCGCCCAGCTCGCCCGCGAGCTGCCCCGCGAGCCCCAGCCGCACGGGCCCCGACTCGCAGTCGACCACCACGGACGCGACGCCCTCCGCCGCGAACAGCCGAGCCGCCCGCCCCGCGAGCGCGACCGGCTCGGGGCCACCCGTGGCCCGCCCGTCGGTCACCACCACGACGAGCGCCCGCCGAGCCGGATCCCTCAGCCGCTCCACCCGCAGTACCTCATGGGCCTTGAGCAGCCCGGCCGCGAGCGGAGTACGTCCACCGGTCGGCAGCGACTCCAGCCGGGCCGCGGCGGCATCCACCGACGACGTGGGCGGCAGCGCCACATCGGCGGCCGACCCCCGGAACGTCACGAGCCCCACCTTGTCCCGCCGCTGGTAGGCGTCCAGCAGCAGCGACAGCACGGCCCCCTTCACCGCACTCATCCGCTGCCGGGCCGCCATCGACCCGGAGGCGTCCACGACGAACAGCACGAGATTCCCCTCGCGCCCTTCCCGAACGGCCTGCCGCAGATCGTCCCGCCGCACGACGAGCCCCCGCCCAGAGCGCCCCCGCGCCCGCTGATGCGGCGCGGCGGCCTGGACGGTAGCCGCCAAGTGCAGCTTGGTCAGCGCCCCTCGGGGACGCCGTGCTCCCGTGGTCCGCCCGTGCTCCGTCCGCGCCCGCGACCGCCGCCCGGCGGCACCCTCGCCGATGCCGGGCACGCTGAGCACCTTCGTGCGGAAGGGTTCGGCGGCCCGTACGGCGGACTGCTCGCCCGGACCGGCCCCGGAAGCCTGCGGCTCCCCGCCCTCGTCGGCCTCGGGCCGCGCACCGGAACCACCGTCGGCCTGCGGTCCCTCGGACGGCGGCTGCCCGCCGCCCCCGCCGGGCCCGTCGGGGTCGGGATCCTCGTCGCCCTCACCCTCACCGGAGAACTCCTCCAGCGTCTGGTCGAGCTTGTCCTCGTCAAGTCCCGGCGCGTCAAAGGGATTACGGCGCCTGCGGTGCGGCAGCGCGAGCAGCGCCGCCTGCCGTACATCTTCGGCGAGCACATCCGTCCGCCCGGCCCATGCGGCCAGCGCGGTGGCCGTACGGGCCATCACGATGTCGGCCCGCATGCCGTCCACCTCGAAGGCGGCACATGTCGCCGCGATCTGCCGCAGCGCCCCGTCGCCCAGCCGCACCGACGGCAGCAGCTCCCGCGCCGCCACGATCCGCGCCCGTACGGCGGCCTCCTCGTCCGCCCAGCGCGCGGCGAAGCCGGCCGGGTCGTCGTCGTACGCGAGCCGGCGCCGTACGACCTCCACCCGCTGGTCCGGCTCCCGCGAGGCCGCGACCTCGACGGTCAGCCCGAACCGGTCGAGCAACTGCGGCCGCAGCTCGCCCTCTTCGGGGTTCATGGTGCCGACCAGAAGGAAACGCGCGGCGTGCCGGACGGAGACGCCCTCGCGCTCCACGTACGACGCGCCCATCGCCGCCGCGTCGAGGAGCAGGTCGACCAGGTGGTCGTGGAGGAGGTTGACCTCGTCGACGTACAGGATTCCGCGGTGGGCGTCGGCGAGCAGGCCCGGCTCGAAGGCCTTCACGCCCTCCGACAGTGCCCGCTCGATGTCCAGCGCGCCCACCAGCCGGTCCTCGGAGGCGCCGACGGGGAGCTCGACCATGCGGGCGGGGCGCTCGGTGCCCGCCCCGGCCTCGTGCGGCCCGTCCGGGCACGCGGGGTCGGGGGCGCCCGGGTCGCACGAGAAACGGCACCCGGGGACGACCGGCACCTCGGGCATCAGCGCCGAAAGCGCCCGTACGGCCGTCGACTTGGCGGTGCCCTTCTCACCGCGCACCAGCACACCGCCGACCGCGGGGGACACGGCGTTCAGCAGCAGCGCGAGCCGCAGGTCGTCCTGGCCGACAACGGCCGTAAAGGGAAAGGGAGTGGTCACTTCTCGTCGCCCTCCAAGTCGCCTTCCAGCTCCAGGTAGGTGGCCCGCAGCCGCTCCAGCGTGTCGGCGTCCGGCTCGGCCCACAGCCCGCGGTCGGCGGCCTCGAGGAGTCGCTCGGTGATGCCGCGCAGCGCCCACGGGTTGGACTTCTTCATGAAGTCCCGGTTCTCGGCGTCGAAGACGTACTCGGCCGCCAGCTTCTCGTACATCCAGTCGTCGACGACGCCCGCCGTGGCGTCGTAGCCGAACAGGTAGTCCACGGTCGCCGCCATCTCGAAGGCGCCCTTGTAGCCGTGCCGGCGCATGGCCGCCATCCAGCGGGGGTTGACCACGCGGGCCCGGAAGACGCGGTGCGTCTCCTCGCCCAGCGTGCGGGTCTTCACCTGGTCCGGAGTCGCCGAATCGCCCACGTACGCCTCGGGGTTGGCTCCGGTCAGGTGCCGCACCATGGCGACCATGCCGCCGTGGTACTGGAAGTAGTCGTCGGCGTCGACGAGGTCGTGCTCACGTGTGTCGACGTTCTTCGCGGCGACGTTGATCCGCTTGAACGCGGTCTCCATGTCCCCGCGCGCCGCCCGCCCGTCGAGCCCGCGCCCGTAGGCGTAACCGCCCCAGACGGCGTACACCTCGGCCAGGTCGGCGTCCGAGCGCCAGTTCCGGGCGTCGATCAGCGGCAGCAGGCCGGCGCCGTACGCGCCCGGCTTGGAGCCGAAGATGCGGGCCGTCGCGCGCCGCCGGTCGCCGTGCTCGGCGGTGTCCTCGTCGGCGTGGGCGCGGACGAAGTTCCGGTCGCCCGGCTCGTCCAGCTCGGCCACCGTCCGCACCGCGTCGTCGATGAGGCCGACGACGTGCGGGAAGGCGTCCCGGAAGAAGCCGGAGATGCGCACCGTGACGTCGATGCGCGGCCGCCCCAGCTCCTCCAGGCCGATCACCTCGAAGCCGGTCACCCGGCGCGAGGCGTCGTCCCACACCGGGCGGCAGCCCAGCAGCGCGAGGATCTCGGCGATGTCGTCGCCCTGGGTGCGCATCGCGGACGTGCCCCAGACCGTCAGGCCGACGGACTTCGGGTACTCGCCGGTGTCCTGGAGGTAGCGGGCGACCAGCGAGTCGGCGAGCGACTGGCCGACCTCCCAACTCAGCCTGGACGGGATGGCCTTGGGGTCGACGGAGTAGAAGTTCCGGCCCGTCGGCAGGACGTTGACCAGTCCGCGGGTGGGCGAGCCGGACGGACCGGCCGGGACGTAACCGCCGTCGAGGGCCTTGAGGATGTGGCCGATCTCGTCGGTGGTCCTCGCCAGGCGAGGCACGACCTCGGCGCAGGCGAACTCCAACACGGCGACGGCGTCGGGGAGTTCGGTGCCGAGGACGTCACGGACGAGAGCCGGGACGGCCGCCGCGTCCCACGCCAGGGACTCCATCCCCTCCGCGACCCGCCGGCACAGTTGCTCCAGCAGGTCGATCGCGTCGGCCGCCGTACGCGACGGGCCCTCGACGAGGTCGGACAGCTCCACCGGCACCTTCAGCGGCGCACCCGGTTCGCCCAGCAACTCCTTCTCGTCGAGCCCGAAATGAGCGGCCAGCGAAGCCCGCAGCCCCGGCAGGGCATTGGCCTGCCCGCCCCACACCTGCGAGGCGCGCAGCACGGCGAGCACGAGGTTGACGCGCGGTTCGGCGACCGGCCCGCCGCCGAGGATGTGCAGCCCGTCGCGGATCTGCACGTCCTTGATCTCGCACAGATAGCCGTCGATGTGCATGACGAACTCGTCGAACTCCTCGTCGTCCGGCTGCTCGTCCACGTGCAGGTCGTGGTGCAGCTCGGCCGCCTTGACCAGCGTCCAGATCTGCGCCCGGACCGCGGGCGCCTTCGTCGGGTCCAGGTCGGAGACGAGCGCGTACTCGTCGAGGAGCTGCTCCAGCTTGGCCAGGTCACCGTAGGTGTCGGCCCGTGCCATCGGCGGCACGAGGTGGTCGACGACGGTGGCGTGACCGCGGCGCTTGGCCTGGGTGCCCTCGCCGGGGTCGTTGACGATGAACGGGTAGATCAGCGGCAGATCACCGAGAACGGCGTCCGGCGCGCAACCGCCGCTGAGCCCGAGCCCCTTGCCGGGCAGCCACTCCATCGTGCCGTGCTTGCCCATGTGCACGATCGCGTCGGCGCCGAACGAGTTGTCCAGCCACCGGTACGCCGCCATGTAGTGATGTGACGGCGGCATGTCCGGGTCGTGGTAGATCGCGATCGGGTTCTCACCGAAGCCGCGGGGCGGCTGGATCATGACGACGACGTTCCCGAACTGGAGCGAGGCGAGGACGATGTCCTCGCCGTCGACGTACAGCGAACCCGGCGGTTCGCCCCACGCCTCCAGCATGGCGTCGCGCAGCTCGGGATCCAGCTTGTCGAACCAGGTCCGGTAGTCGGCCAGCGGCACCCGCGCGGGCGCGGCGGCCAGCTGGTCCTCGGTGAGCCACTCGACGTCGTGCCCGCCGGCCTCGATGAGCCGGTGGATCAACTCGTCGCCGTTGTCGGGGTACTCGGTGAGGCCGTACCCGGCGGCCTTCAGCGCGTCCAGGACCCGTACCGCCGACGCGGGCGTGTCCAGGCCGACCGCGTTGCCGACGCGCGAGTGCTTGGTCGGGTAGGCGGTGAAGACGAGCGCGAGCTTCTTGTCGGCGTTCGGCTTGTGCTTCAACCGCGCGTGCCGTACGGCGATCCCCGCGACGCGCGCGGCCCGCTCCGGTTCGGCGACGTACACGGGCACGTCGTCCGGGCCCTGCTCCTTGAAGGAGAACGGCACGGTGATCAGGCGCCCGTCGAACTCCGGGATCGCGACCTGCATCGCCGCGTCCATGGGGGAGAGCGCGGCGTCGGACTCGTCCCAGGCGGCCCGCGACGAGGTGAGGCAGAGGCCCTGCAGCACGGGGACGTTCAGCTCGGCGAGCCTGCCGATGTCCCAGGCCTCCTCGTCGCCGCCCGCCGACGCCTGCGAGGCGTGCGTGCCGCCCGCCGCGAGGACGGTGGCGACCAGGGCGTCGGCCTTGCCGAGGATCTCGTAGAGCTCCGCGTCGGCCCCGCGCAGCGAACCGCAGTACACCGGCAGGGCGTTGGCGCCCTGAGCCTCGATGGCGTCGCACAGGGTGTCCACGAAGGCGGTGTTGCCGCTGAGCTCATGGGCCCGGTAGAAGAGCACGCCGACCGTCGGACGGCCGTCGAGGAGGGGACGCTCGCCGTGGACGCCGTACTCCGGCATCTTCTGCGGCTCGACGAACCCCTCGCCCGTCAGCAGCACGGTGTCGGAGAGGAACCGGGCGAGTTCGGTGAGGTTGGCGGGCCCGCCCTCGACGAGATACTTCAGCGCCTCGGCGACGACACCGGCCGGCACGGACGACTCGGCCATCAACTCGGCGTCGGGGACGGCCTCGCCGCCCAGCAGCACGGTCGGCACGCCGGACCCCTTGAGCTTGGCGAGCCCGTCCTCCCAGGCCCGCTTGCCGCCCAGCAGTCGTACGACGGCGATGTCCGCGCCGTCGAGCAGTGCGGGCAGCTCGCTCTCGACGTCCACGCGGGTCGGGTTGCCGATCCGGTAGTCGGCACCGGAGGCGGCGCGGGCCGCCAGCAGGTCCGTGTCGGCGGTCGACAACAACAACACAGTGCTCATGCGGGCGCTCCCGGTGGAATGAAAGGCAGTCCTTGCGGCGCGCCCGACTCGATGAGCCGCCAGAGCGCGTCCGTGTCCGCGTGCTGTTCGATCAGGTCGCCGAGCCGGTCGAGCTGCTCCTCGCGCAGCGCGGCGAACGACGTGTCGGCGGCCGGCACGAAGCGACGGCCCGCGGCGGCCGCCACCTCACGCAGAAAGGCCCGCCGGAAACCGTCCGACTCCAGCGAGCCGTGCCAGTGCGTGCCCCAGGTCTGGCCGACCCGGCAGCCGTCAAGGAAGGGTTCGCCGCCGGCCATGGAAGCGACCCCGTGATGGATCTCGTACCCCTCGACGGGCTCGCCGAGGGCTACCCCCACCGGCCGGGTGAGGGTCTTCTCGCGCGCGAACCGCACCCGCACGGGAAGGACACCGAGCCCTTCCACCTGCCCCTTGCGGCTCTCGACCTCGTCCTCGATGTGCTCGCCGAGGATCTGGAAGCCGCCGCAGATGCCGAGAACGGGCCGCTGCTCGGCGGCCCTTCGGACCAGCGCGTCCGCGAGTCCCCGCTCCCGCAGCCACTCCAGGGCCTTGACCGTCCCCCGGGTCCCCGGAATCACGACGAGATCGGCGTCGGCGAGTTCCTCCGGCCGGTCCACGAACCGCACGACGACACCCGGTTCGGCCGCCAGCGCGTCGACGTCGGTGAAGTTCGACATGAGGGGGATGGCGCAGACGGCGACGCGCAGCACGTCCTCGCCGACGGGCGCGGAGACCTGCGACTCCCTCACCGCGCCCCGCAGGGACACCCGCAGCCCGTCCTCCTCGTCGATGCCGAGCCCGTGCTGGAAGGGCAGGACGCCGTACGTGTGCCGGCCGGTGAGGCCGTGCAGCATGTCGAGACCGGGTTCGAGCAGCGAGACGTCCCCCCGGAACTTGTTGACGAGGAACCCGGCGACCAACTCCTGGTCCTCGGGGGACAGAAGCGCGACCGTCCCGAAGAACGAGGCGAAGACCCCGCCACGGTCGATGTCACCGACGATGAGCACGGGCAGCCGCGCATTGCGCGCGATCCCCATGTTCACGATGTCCGTCCGCCGCAGATTGATCTCGGCGGGAGAGCCGGCCCCCTCACAGATCACCGCGTCATACGTGCCCCGCAACTCGGCAAGACAGTCGAGCACGGTCCCGAGCAGCTTCTGCTGCCGACCGCCGTGATACCCACGGGCGCTCATCTCCCCGACCGGCTTGCCCATGAGCACGACCTGACTGCTCTGCTCGCCACCGGGCTTGAGCAGTACGGGATTCATGAGCGCGGTCGGCTCGACGCGGCAGGCCTGCGCCTGCATGGCCTGCGCCCGGCCGATCTCGGCCCCCTCCCGCGTCACGAACGAGTTGAGGGACATGTTCTGCGCCTTGAAGGGCGCGACCTTGACCCCCTGCCGCACCAGCCACCGGCAGATCCCGGCGGTGACGACGCTCTTGCCGGCGTCGGAGGTGGTACCGGCGACGAGAAGCCCACCGCCCGTCATGACGTACGCCCCTTCACGATGCGGCGCGCGGCGACACTGACGCCGAGCGCGAGCCAACCGACGCGCCGGGAGAGACGTACGGCACGCTCGATGTCGCCGGTGACGACGGCGCGCCCGGCACCGCCGTTGAGCACGGGCCGGTGCTCGACCCGCCCCCGGTACGACAGGGTCCCGCCCAGCCGCACCCCGAGGGCACCGGCGAACGACGCCTCGACCGGCCCGGCGTTGGGACTCGGATGCTTGGCGGCATCGGCGCGCCAGGCCCGCACGGCCCCCCGCGGATCGCCCCCCGCCACAGCCGCGAGCACGGCGGTGAGCCGCGCCCCGGGCCACCCGGCGACGTCGTCGAGCCGGGCCGAAGCCCACCCGTACCGCCGGTACTTGGGCGACTTGTGCCCGACCATGGCGTCGAGCGTGTTCACGGCCCGGAACCCGACCAGCCCCGGCACTCCTCCCAAGGCCCCCCACACCAGCGCCCCCACGACCGCGTCGGAGGTGTTCTCGGCGACGGACTCGACCACGGCCCGGGCGATCCCGTCCGCGTCCAGCGCCTGCGGATCCCGCCCGCACAGATGCGGCAGCCGCGCCCGGGCCGCCTCGACATCGCCGGCCTCCAGGGCACGCCCGATGACCCGGGCCTCCCGGGCGAGCGAAGTCCCCCCGACGACGGCCCAGGTGGCGGCGCCGGTCAGCGCGAGAGAGGCGGCGGGAGAGGTACGTACGGCACGAGCGGCGAAGGCTGCGAGCGCTACGGCGCCACCGGCGCACACGGCGGTGTGCAGCGCGCCCCACCCTCGGTGGTCCCGCCACAACACCCGCTCCACGGCGCCGGCGGCACGCCCGAACGCGGCGACCGGATGCCCCCGGCGAGGGTCGCCGAGCAGCAGGTCACCGAGGAGTCCGGCGGCGGCGCCGTACGCGAAGACGCGATCGGCACGCATCGGGGTCAGCCGACCGTGGGGTCAGACGCGGGTCTGATACTGCATGTCGATCGGCAGGCGAGCATCGCGTTATGTCCTCACTCAGGGTGTCCACGCCCTGGTTCGACGAGACCGGCGGCGAGAGTTCCTGGCTCCCGGGGCTTTCTACCCCGGTGACAGTGGCGGGACCGCGCCGGACTTTCACCGGCTTCCTCTTCTGCCGCCGTACATGGCTCCGGAAGTCCACCACGGGGTTGGAAGGGGCGTCAACTTGCCGTTGACCTGCGACAGCGGAGTGTGCAGAACCCCACACCGGGGTGGAAAAGCGCCCTGCCCGCCACCGTCGTGAGACGGAGGCGGGCAGGGCGGACGCGGAGGCCGGATGCGTCAGGCCACGATCAGGTAGATGCCGTAGGTCACAGCCGCCGCACACGCCGCGAAGCACGCGTACGCGCCGGTGACCGCGAGGGCCGCCGAGCCGCCCTGGGCCGAGGCCTTCTCCTGGCGGGACAGGCCCGCGATACCGAGGGTGAACAGGCCCACCAGGGCCACCGTGACCACGAGGCTGACGCCGAAGACGGAGCCGAGGGCCGCCCAGTCGATCTTCATGATTCTTCTTCCTGGGTAACTGGGGTGAGTAAGCGGCTGGGTGTCAGACCGTGGTGGTCTGCGAAGGCGTCGGCTCGGAGGACGGGGCCGGGATGGTGGCCGCCAGTTCCTCGCTCACCGAGCCGCCCGTGGGAGGCGGGGTCACGGCGGCCATCGCCGTGGTGACGACACCCGCCGGCTCGTCGGTCTCGTTGACGTTCGTGTGGTCGACGACCTCACGGCGGGAGATCTTCCAGATGGCGGCGCTGGAGGCGACCAGGAAGATCGCGACGAGGGCCGTACCCCAGGCGCCGAAGCCGGTCACGTACTCGGCGAGCGCGCCGACCAGTGCGGCGGCCGGGAGCGTGAGGCCCCAGGCGACGAACATGCGGGTGGCCGTCGACCAGCGGACGACGCCGCCCTTGCGGCCCAGACCCGCGCCCATCACCGCGCCGGAGACGGAGTGCGTGGTGGAGAGGGAGAAGCCCAGGTGGGAGGAGGCCAGGATGACCGTCGCGGCGCTGGTCTGGGCGGCGAAGCCCTGCTGCGGCTGGAGGTCGGTCAGGCCCTTGCCCATGGTGCGGATGATGCGCCAGCCGCCGAGGTAGGTGCCGAGCGCGATGGCGATGCCCGCGGAGAGGATGACCCACATGGGCGGGTCGGAGTCGGGGGCGAGGGTGCCGCCGGCGACCAGGGCGAGGGTGATGATGCCCATCGTCTTCTGCGCGTCGTTCGTGCCGTGGGCCAGCGAGACCAGGCCGGCGGAGGCGATCTGGCCGGCGCGGTAGCCCTTCTTGGAGGCGTTGCCGTCGGCCTTCTTGCCGAGGGAGTACGTCAGGCGCGTGGCCAGCAGCGCGGCGATGCCGGCGACCAGCGGGGCGGCGATCGCCGGGATCAGCACCTTGGTGACGAGCACGTCGCCGTGGACCGCGCCGACGCCGGCCGAGGCGATGGTGGCGCCGATCAGGCCGCCCATGAGGGCGTGCGAGGAGCTGGAGGGCAGTCCGACCAGCCAGGTCAGCAGGTTCCAGAGGATCGCGCCGACCAAGGCGGCGAATATGACCTCGGGACGGATGCCGGTCTCGTCGACGAGACCTTTGGAGATCGTGTTGGCGACCTCCACGGAGAGGAAGGCGCCGACAAGGTTCAGCACGGCGGACATGGCCACCGCGACCTTGGGCTTGAGCGCACCGGTCGAGATGGTCGTGGCCATCGCGTTGGCGGTGTCGTGGAAACCGTTCGTGAAATCGAACGCGAGTGCGGTTACCACCACAATCGCGAGGATCAGCGAGAAGTTTTCCATTTACCCAGGCAATCGTTCGAGGTCATTGTCCGGACGAACGTAGGTAACCTGAGTGAACGGAAGATGAACTGGGGCAGGCCGCACGGTGTCCTGTGGAGGGGGTTGTTCTGACGGAAGCGGAGATCGCCGCTCCGTCGGTCTCGTCGGTCATCGCGCGGCCCAGACGCCGCAAGGCTCAGTAGCCCCGGGCGAACTTCCTCAGCTGGGTCATCGACCCGTTGAAGAGATTCTGGTCACCCGGCAGGCTGCCGCTGCCGTTGTCGTACTGCCAGATGGTCCAGAACTGCCATCCGGCCGGCAGAGCCCCCGCGGTCGCGGAGTCGTAGCGGGCTATCCACAGTGCGTGATTCGAGGCGAAGGCGCGGCTGGCGCCGGTGCAGGTGTTCCACCAGTGCGTGGTGGTGTAGATCACCGGACGGCGACCGGTCAGCCGTTTCACCTCGTTGCTGAAGGACTGGATCCAGCTGACCATCTTCGCCTTGCTCAGCCCGTAGCACTTGTGCTTGCTGTACGGGTTGTACTCGATGTCGAGCGCGGGCGGCAGAGTCCAGCCGTCCGACTTCCAGCCGCCGCCGTTGCGCACGAAGTGCGCCGCCTGCGCCTTGCCCGACGACTTGTTCGGCAGCGCGAAGTGGTACGCGCCGCGGATCAGACCCACATTGCGGGAGCCGTTGTACTGCTGGCTGAAGTATGGGTTGCGGTAGGTGTGGGACTCCGTCGCCTTGACGTAGACGAACCTGGCGCCCTTCGCCTTCGCGCTCTGCCAGTTGACGTTCTTCTGGTGGGACGAGACGTCATGTCCCTTGGGCTTGCCGGCCGCCGCGGCCGGAATCTCGGCGAGTGCGGTCCCCCCGAGGGCGAGCGCTGCCACGGATGCCGCTATGAGGCGGGAGCGGTGGCGGGACGGTTTGCGATCACGAGCCATATTTCCCCCCGGAATGGCGACGTGCACGACAAATCCCCCAGAGATTACTGGACGTTCATTGAATGCCGATCGATCCCCGGCCAAGCATGGGGAGGGGATGATGTATCCGCATATGTGTACTTCCGGACGTCCGTCTTCCGCCCTAAAGTGCCCCGACGCGGTCGCGACTTGAGGCCGCGTCACGGTCCCGGCCGGCCCCGGCTGGCAGGATCGCCGTATGGCTGAGGAGCAGCGGGACCAGCGGGGCGCGCGGGATGCGCGGGAGGGTGCACAGGAAGTGGGGGAGCCGTGGGGCAGGCGTGTACGCCCCGAGGAGGCGGACGCCTGGGAGTCCCTCGTGGTGACGGCCCGCCGGACCGTGTCCGAGGGGCTGGTCGTCGGCACGTCCGGCAACGTCTCGGTGCGCGTCGGTGACACGGTGCTGGTCACGCCGTCGGGAGTGCCGTACGACCGCCTGACGCCGCAGGACGTGACGGGGGTCGACCTGGACGGCAGGCAGGTGCTGGGCGCGCTGGTGCCGACGAGCGAGCTGCCCATGCACCTCGCCGTCTACCGCGCCACGGACGCCGGCGCCGTCGTCCACACCCACGCGGTCCACGCGACGGCCGTCTCGACCCTGGTCCCGGAGCTCCCGCTGATCCACTACATGGCGGGCGCCCTCGGCGGCCCCGTCCGGGTTGCCCCGTATGCGACGTACGGCACCCAGGAGTTGGCCGAGAACATGCTCCAGGCACTCACCGACCGCACCGCCTGCCTCCTCCAGAACCACGGAACGATCACCTACGGCACGACCCTGGACCAGGCCTACGACCGCACGGCCCAACTGGAGTGGATGTCCCGCCTGTGGCTCACGGCGTCCTCGGTGCCGGGTCTCGCGCCGACGCTGCTGTCGGAGGGGCAGGTGGCGGAGGCGGGGGAGAAACTTCGGGGGTATGGCCAGCGGGGGTGACACCGCAGCCCGTCCGGCGTTTGAGGACGAGGCCCGTTAAGGGCCGAAGCGGGGGTCTGGGGGCGGCAGCCCCCAGTACGCGGGGTCGAAGGGGCCGGGGATCTCACTCCAAGTCGCCCGTCCGCTGGCCTGTCCTCGGGTCCGCCCGGACACTGGACCCGTGCGCACTGTCAAAACGACGGCCGCTGCCGTCACCGTGGCTCTCGCCGCCGGCGCCGCGAGCGTCGCCGCCGGCCGGTTCGCCAGCGGCGCCGCCCTGAAGGCGCCGCCCGGCAGGCCCCTGCCCACCGAACCCAGGCTCACCGTGCACGCCACGGCGGCCGGCCAGATCGCGCTCACCCGCGACCTGGCCTCCCTGCGCCCCGGTACCTACGGCCTCTCCGGCGACGGCTCACACGCGGTCGTCGGCCCCGTCCTCGCCGCGGCGAACCACTCCGCCGACACCGTCGTACGCCGCCTGGAACGCGTCACGCACGGCACCCTCCGACCCGGCGACAGCGTCTGGCTCACCCCCAACGTCCACGTCGGCAACCCGAGCGCCGCCCTCGGCCTCGACCACGCCGACGTCGACATCCCCGGCGAACTCGGCTCCCTGCCCGCGTGGTTCGTCCCCGGCGCCCGCGACACCTGGATCATCGCGGTGCACGGCCTCGGCACCACCCGCGAACACGCCATGAACGTCATGGAGTTCCTCAACGGCCGCCACTTCCCGGTGCTCGCCCTCGCCTACCGCGGCGACCTCGGCGCCCCCCGCCCGCCGGACGGCCTGAACCACCTCGGCGAGACCGAGTGGCGCGACCTGGACGCGGCCATGCGCTACGCCGTGCGCTACGGCGCCAAGCAGCTCGTCCTGCTCGGCTGGTCCACCGGCGCGACGATGGCGCTGCGCGCCGCCGCGCACTCGGGGCTGCGTGACCATGTCTCGGGCCTCGTCCTGGACTCCCCGGTGCTCAGCTGGGAAGCCACCCTGCGCGCCCTCGCCACGGCCCGCCACACGCCGAGCGCGTTGCTGCCGCTCGCCGTCCGCGCGGCCCAGGGCCGCACCGGCCTGAACACCGGCCGCGGCACCGACACCGGCGCCCCCGACCGCCTCACGGTGCCGACCCTGATCTTCCACGGCCCCGACGACAGGGTGGCCCCCTGGGCCCTCTCCCGCCGGCTGGCCGACGCCCACCCCAACCTGGTGGCCCTCAACACGGTCAAGAACGCTCCCCACGCCGCCATGTGGAACGCCGACCCCGAGTCCTACGAGGAGTCCCTGCGCCGCTTCATCACACCGCTCATGTGACACGGCCGAAGCGACATCCCTCCACCCCTGCTCCGACCTCGCGCCCCACCTCCTCCCCGCACCGGTGCCACAGATTCCGTTTAACCCCGTACCACTGGCCTGTTATGAGTCCCTCGCCGCCCGCGGGACCCCGTGCGTTGGCCATCCCCGTCGCCCCTCGTGACATTCCGTTTGGGTTTTCGGACCGTCAACCGGAAGACTGCACCCGTGACGTCCCGTATCCCGCGCGACTCCAGGCTTCGACTCGTCCGCCCGCGACCCCTGGCCGCCGCCCCCAGAGCAGTGAACCAGCGGCGCCCACGCCGCCCCGCGCCCCGTCCCCCGGAGGGCACCCCGGCCCGGTCCGAGCTGGCCAGAATGGCTCGCTCCGGTCTGGCCGGCGCGGCCCGCGTCGCCCACTGGGCCGACGCCGCGCTGCGCCCCGGCCGTGACGTGGGCCACCCCGACGGCAAGGGCACCCTCTCCGACGCGACCGCCGAACGCGCGGCCCAGGATCTCGGCCTGACCGTCGCTCAGGTCCGCGCCGACTGGGACACCGCCCGCCTCGCGGGGCTCGTCGAGGTGCACGGCGACAGCGCCCGCCCCGGCTGGCGGCTGCGCGCCTGGGACCGCGACGACAGCGCCGTACTGCGCGGCTGGGTCGCCCTCTTCGACGCCTGGTCGCTCGCCCACCCGGAACCCGAACAGCACGAGCACGCCGCCGCCGTGGCCGACGTCGTCTCGGCCATGCCCCAGGTCCTCTCCTTCCTGCAGTTGTCCGCCGGCCCGGTCCCGGTGGAGCAGCTCCTGGACCTGCTGGAGCAGCGGGTCACCGAACTGCGCACCGAGCGCTGCGAGATCCCCTACGGTCCGCAGCCGGAGCCGGTCGCCGACGCGCCCGCCGTCGAGGACACGCCTCTCGCCCCCCTCCTCGACTGGGCCCTGCACGCCCTCGCCTCCGTCGGCGCCCTCACCTACGGCGACGGCCAGGCCACGCTCACCCCCCTCGGCAACTGGGCGGTCTGGGTCAAGCTGGAGCAGATCTGCGTCGCCGCCCAGAGCCCCGCCGGGAACATCGAGCAGGCGGCCGAGGACATGCTCCGCGGCTGCGCCCAGCTCCGCCCGAACGCCGCCCGCGACGAGTACCGCGCCTGGCTCGCCGCCCGCCCCGTCGGCAGCGCCGTCACCGAACTCCTCGACGCCGCCCGGGGCGACGACGCCCTGCTGCGCGGCCTCGCCTTCGAGGCGCTGCGCGTCGTCGGCGCCCCCGCCGAGCCCGACGTACGCGCCGTCCACGACGAGCCGACGCTGCGGCCGTACGCCCTGCTGTGGCTCGCCGAGCACGACGGCGTCGACCCCGAGGACGCGCACGAGGTGCTCACCCGGGAAGAGGCCACCTGGCTCTGGGTCGACACCGCCGCCGCCGTCGCCGACCACGGCGAGGCCCCGATGCTCGTGCGGCACCTGGAGTCCGCGGTGCAGCCGACGGTGCCGATGCTCCTGGACGAGGTGCGCGCCGTCGGCCACCCCCGCACCGTGCAGGTGCTGGTCGCGCTCGCCGCCGCGCACCCCGACCCGGCGCTCGCGAAGGCCGTACGCCGCGCCGCCTTCCAGGTGCACACCGGGGGGAACTGAGCCGGACCGGCTTCAGCCCTCTATCTCAGGGGCGTAGGTGCCGAAGCTCCACACATTGCCCTCGACGTCCCGGGCCATGTAGTCCCGCGAGCCGTAGTCCTGGTCCGTCGGGGGCATCAGGATCTCCGCGCCGTGCTCAACGGCCCGTCGATGGTGTGCGTCGACGTCGTCCACGACGACGTACACCCCGGTGGTGCCCGCGTCCTTCATCACCTTGTCGAAGGCGCTGCCGGTGCCCTTCGAACCGAGCATCACCGCGCCGTTGCCCTGCACCAGCTCGGCGTGCGCCACCGAGCCGTCCTCGGCCTCGTACACCGCCAGCTCCGTGAAGCCGAAGGCCTCCGTGAGCTGCTTGATCGCCGCCTTCGCGTCCGCGTACAGCAGCGTCGGGTAGATGCTCGGACGCCCACCGCTCGTGCCCGCCATGCCGATCACTCCTTCGTGATCCCTCGCAGTGACCCCTGCTCGTGATCCTCGCTGTCGACCGCCGGAATTCCGACCCGCAGCCAGTCTTGCAGCGACCACTGACAACGGCCCGCGAGCCGAGGCCGCCATGCGGGGGACAGGCCGGGGCCCCCTCGCCGTGTCCCGACGACAAGTCCCGCCACTCGCCGCGGGGGTGACTACGCTCTGCGCCGGGTCCGCTGGAAGCGGGTTCCGGGACGGGCCCAGAAGGCTCCGAGACGGGCTCCAAGGGGGCGTGATGGCCGCTCTGCCGGTCGAGGCGGTCGACGCGACCGCGACTCCCGGTGCCGCTCCCGGGCCCCTCGAGCCCCCCGCGGCCACGCGCTCCCGGCTGCTGCCGACGGTCCTGGCCCTCCTCCTTGCGATCCCGCTCCTGGCGCTCGCCCACCACGCACGCCCCACCCCCTACGGCGACCACCTCACCGTCCACGCCGTCGATGCCGGCCACGCGCGCGTACGGCACGCCACCCCACCGCGCCTCATCCCGCTGCCACCGACGGAACGGCAGACCCGCGCCACGACCGTGGAGGCCTACGACCCCGGCACCGGTGACACCCTCTGGCGCTACACCCGCGAAAGCCGCCGCCCCCTCACCTCGCTCCACGCGCGCGGGGAGGCCATCACGCTCTGGGACGACGGCGTGGTCACCGACACCGACGGCCGTTCCGTGCGCTGGCACCGCGCCCTGCCCGCGGCCGCCGAGTGGCTCCCGGCCCAGGGCGGCACCGGAGTCCTGCGCCCCCTCGGGCGCGGCATCCTCGGCGTCGTGACGCCGCGCGGCGTCCTGGCGTACCGCATCGCCGACGGCGATCTGCGCTGGGTGCTGCCCGCCCGTGCGGGCTGCGTGTTCGAGCCCGCACGTGCCGTACATCACGCCGGGGCCCTTCTCGTCGCCCAGCCCTGCCCCCACGCGGCCTGGACCGCCCAGCTCATCGCCGTGGACGACCTGGGACGGGTCGTCCCGCACCGCAGACCGCTCGGCAACGAAGTCGTCGACGAAGGCGGCGGTCCCCGGCTCGAACACCCGAACCCAGAAAAAGTGGTTGCACAGCCCCGTTAGACTGACCGCATGGCCATTCTCCTCGCGCATTAGACGGCGGGAACGTCCTCAGCCGCCCTTCCCGCCACCTACCCCCGCTCTGGAGTCTGTCCGTGATCTCCGCCTCCGGTATCGAGCTGCGCGCCGGTGCGCGCGTCCTCATCGAGTCCGCGACCTTCCGCGTAGCCAAGGGCGACCGCATCGGCCTCGTCGGCCGCAACGGCGCCGGCAAGACCACCCTCACCAAGTGCCTCGCCGGCGAGGGCATCCCCGCCGGCGGCACCATCACCCGCTCCGGCGAGGTCGGCTACCTCCCGCAGGACCCCCGCACCGGCGACCTCGACGTCCTCGCCCGCGACCGCGTCCTGTCCGCGCGCGGCCTGGACGTACTGATCCGCAAGATGCGCGAGAACGAACAGCGGATCGCGAACGGCCAGGGCGCCACCCGGGAGAAGGCGCTCAAGCAGTACGAGCGCCAGGAGACGGAGTTCCTCACCAAGGGCGGGTACGCCGCCGAGGCCGAGGCCGCCACCATCGCCGCCGCGCTCAACCTACCCGACCGGGTGCTCGGCCAGCCCCTGCACACGCTCTCGGGCGGTCAGCGCCGCCGTATCGAGCTCGCCCGCATCCTGTTCTCGGACGCCGACACGCTGCTGCTCGACGAGCCGACCAACCACCTCGACGCGGACTCGATCGTCTGGCTGCGCGACTACCTGAAGACCTACCGCGGCGGCTTCATCGTCATCTCCCACGACGTCGACCTGGTCGAGACGGTCGTCAACAAGGTGTTCTACCTGGACGCCAACCGTGCCCAGATCGATGTCTACAACATGGGCTGGAAGCTCTACCAGCAGCAGCGCGAGGCCGACGAGAAGCGCCGCAAGCGCGAGCGGCAGAACGCCGAGAAGAAGGCCGCCGCGCTGCACTCACAGGCCGACAAGATGCGCGCCAAGGCCACCAAGACCGTCGCCGCGCAGAACATGGCCAAGCGGGCCGACCGGCTGCTCGCCGGACTCGAGGCGGTGCGGGTCTCCGACAAGGTCGCCAAGCTGCGCTTCCCCGAGCCCGCGCCCTGCGGCAAGACCCCGCTCACCGCCGAGGGCCTGTCGAAGTCGTACGGCTCGCTGGAGATCTTCACCGATGTCGACCTGGCCATCGACAAGGGATCCAGGGTCGTCATCCTCGGCCTCAACGGTGCCGGCAAGACCACCCTGCTCCGCCTCCTCGGCGGGGTCGAGAAGCCCGACACCGGAGAGGTGATCGAGGGGCACGGCCTCAAGCTCGGGTACTACGCCCAGGAGCACGAGACCCTGGACCCCGACCGCACCGTCCTGGAGAACATGCGCTCCGCGGCCCCCGACATGGACCTCGTCGAGGTCCGCAAGGTGCTCGGCTCGTTCCTGTTCTCGGGCGACGACGTCGACAAGCCCGCCGGGGTCCTCTCCGGCGGCGAGAAGACCCGCCTCGCCCTCGCGACCCTGGTCGTCTCCTCGGCGAACGTCCTGCTCCTCGACGAGCCCACCAACAACCTCGACCCGGCCAGCCGCGAGGAGATCCTCGGCGCGCTGCGCACCTACAAGGGCGCGGTCGTGCTCGTCACCCACGACGAGGGCGCCGTGGAGGCGCTCCAGCCGGAGCGGATCATTCTGCTGCCGGACGGCGTCGAGGACCTGTGGGGCGCCGACTACGCGGATCTCGTCGCGCTGGCTTGATCGAATGCGTGATCACCGGCGTATGGATCATTCGGCCTATCGGTGATCCATCATCTGTGTGAGATCTCCTCGTACCGAGGTGTGTACTACATCGATTTCACGGCCGAGTCCTTTATCGACAAGGGCTCGGCCGTCGTGCGTCCCTGACCTGGCATTTCGCGAAAGAACCCGTTCGGCCGTACGGACAACTCGCGGCGGAATTACAGATTCCGCATGTGGGGATGTGCTCCTGTCGTCAAAACCATGTCTCACGGACCTTGCCGAATGGGTGGCCATGAAGGCCCGGAGGGGTGATCATGAGGAGACCAGAGCGCACTTCCCATGAGGAGGCACGGGTGGCCGAGACTCTGAAGAAGGGCAGCCGGGTAACCGGCGCCGCGCGCGACAAGCTCGCGGCAGACCTGAAGAAGAAGTACGACTCCGGTGCGAGCATTCGGGCACTGGCCGAGGAAACCGGCCGCTCGTATGGCTTCGTGCACCGGATGCTCAGCGAGTCGGGCGTCACGCTCCGTGGGCGTGGCGGTGCGACACGAGGCAAGAAGGCCGCCGGCTGAGACCGGGCGGCCCATCGGCTTCGATGGTGGCCACCCGGTCGGTCGGTTGATCGGCCGGGTGGTTACTGTGCAGTCACTTAGGGGGTGCCCTCCGGGCATCCCGTGATGACCGCACGCATCGGAGGCACCCCATGGCTTCGGCCGACCAGGAACTCGCTCCCCTGCTCGACAAGAACGGCGTACGGCTCACCGTCGACGGCGCGATCGCCACGGTGACGCTGAACAACCCGGCCAAGCGCAACGCGCAGAGCCCCGCCATGTGGCGGACGCTCGCCGAGGCCGGGCAGTTGCTGCCGGGCAGCGTGCGTGTCGTCGTGCTGCGCGGTGAGGGCAAGTCCTTCTCCGCGGGGCTCGACCGGCAGATGTTCACGCCCGAAGGGATCGAGGGCGAGCCTTCGTTCATCGAGCTCGCGCGCAGCAGCGACGGCGAACTCGACGCTGCCATCGCCGAGTTCCAGGAGGGCTTCACCTGGTGGCGGCGCAACGACATCGTGACCATCGCCGCCGTACAGGGCCACGCCATCGGCGCGGGTTTCCAGCTCGCGCTCGCCTGTGACGTGCGCGTCGTCGCCGACGACGTGCAGTTCGCCATGCGCGAGACCAGCCTCGGGCTGGTGCCGGACCTGACGGGCACGCATCCGCTGGTCGGGCTGGTCGGATACGGCCGTGCGCTGGAGATCTGTGTGACGGGCCGCTTCGTGCTGGCCGAGGAGGCCGTGAGCAGCGGCCTGGCCAACCTCGCGGTGCCCGCCGAGCAGCTCGACGACGCCGTACGGGATCTGGCGGGGGCCATCGTGGCCGCGCCGCGGGATGCCGTGATCGAGACCAAGGCGCTGATTCGTGGTGCCGTGGACCGGACGTACGACGAGCAGCGCGGCGCCGAGCGCGCCGCGCAGGCGCGGCGGTTGCGGGACCTGGCCGGCCTCGGCGAATGAGGCGTGCGCCGCTGAGCCATGCCCGGGTCAGCCGATGGCGGTGACCAGTACCGCCACCGTCGGATGATCCGGCAGCGCCTCTCCCACCTTCCTGCGGACCTCCCGGGCCACCTCCACGGCCCGGCGGTCCGCGCTCACCGCGATCTCCACGCGCGCGTGCCGACGCGGCAGGGCTGTCTCGTCCTGCCGCTCCTCGAGGTGCACCGCACGCCCCAACCCGCCCAGCGCGCCCGTCAGTCGGGTCACGCCCGGTACCGCCAGGGCCGCGGCGGCGAGGCGCTCCTCGTCGGGGTTCTGGGGCTCCGCGGCCTGCGTCGGCTCCGGCTGCCGTAGCGGTGCGGGTTCCGCGTCCTCGTCGAGCAGAGCCGTCACCCGTAGGTCCACCTCGGCCACCGGCAGACCGAGGCGTTCCGCCGCCGCCGTGGTCAGCAGCTCGCGCAGCCGTTCCGCCGTCGTCGGCAGTGGCCCGGTCGCCGTCGCCGCGAAATCCGCCGTCACCCGGAGGGGGCCAGGCGGCAGGGCGCTCGGCGGCGGCGGTACGGCCGCCTCGCCGACGTCGTCCGGGTCGATGAGCGCGATCCGGAGCGCGTCCAGCCGTACCCCGCGCATGTCCTGGGCCGCACGCCGGAGCACCGCCTCGGCCGCCCCCTCGGTGATCCACGCGCCGTCGTGCGGGCCGCCCAGGGGCAGAAGCCTGCCGAGGCCGAGCTGTCGTTTCACTGCCTGCGTCCATCGGTCCGCCGTCATTCCTCCAGCCTGCCGCATCCCTGGCGCGCGATCGCGCAACCGTGATTAACGTGGTCAAAGGACGACAACCGAAAAGGATGTACGGCCATGACTGAGACTACGGAGCAGACCCGGGGGACGGAGGGCGAGGCCCTCAGCACACGAAAGAGCCAGGCGCCCAGGCGCGGCGGGGGAGACCCCGGCGCCCGGGGGCGGACGACCATCGCGGACGGCGTGGTGGAGAAGATCGCCGGGATGGCCGCACGTGATGTGGACGGCGTGCACGCCATGGGCAGCGGACTGTCGCGCACCTTCGGCGCCGTGCGCGACCGGGTGCCCGGCGGCGGGCCGAAGTCGGTGACGCGGGGTGTGAAGGCCGAGGTCGGCGAGGTGCAGGCCGCGCTCGACCTGGAGATCGTCGTCGAGTACGGCGTGTCGATCGCCGACGTGGCCCGGGACGTCCGCGAGAACGTGATCACCGCCGTCGAGCGGATGGCCGGCCTCGAAGTGGTCGAGGTCAACATCGCGGTGAGTGACGTGAAGCTTCCGGAGGAAGAGGAAGAGGAACCGGAGCGCCGGATCCAGTGAGGCATCGGCGACCGACAACTCGGCGGCGGAAGCCGCTGAGGAGCTGAGGAGCGCACCATGAGCATGGCTGTGGTCGGCATGATCGCCGGCATGGCACTGGGCTTCGCCGGATACTTCGGCGGATTCGGCGCCTTCCTGCTGGTGGCGGCCCTGGGCGCCGTCGGTTTCGTCGTCGGGCGGTTCTCGGACGGCGAGTACGAGCTCGGTGACTTCTTCCGGCGCCGTGACGAACGGCGGCGGTGAGACCGGTGGGCGCGGGGGCCGGTGAGTTCGGCAGACCCCTTCCCGTCGTGCCGCCGGGTGAGCGCGGGGCGACCCGGATCGCCGACCGGGTCGTCGCGAAGATCGCCTCGCAGGCCGCACGCGAGGCGGTGGGGAAGCCGGCCGACGACGCCAACCGGCCCTACGCCGACGTCGTCGTCGCCCACGACACCGCCCGCGTCCGTGTCCACCTCGAACTCGACTACCCCACCGACATCGGCGCCCGATGCGCCGCCGTGCGTCGGCATGTCGCGGAGCGGGTAGGCGCGTTGGTGGGCATGCAGGTGCCGGAGGTCGCCGTGCACGTGGAGCGGCTGCACCCGGCGCCCGGACAGGGCGCGGCACGCGGGAGGACGCGATGAGCGAGTCCCAGGGCTCCGAGGGCACCACACAACGACTGCCGGTCATGGAGAAGACGGCCGAACCCGACCACCCCCTCGACCAGTCGGCGTCGGCGGCGGACTACGATCCGCCGCCCCCGGTCGACGACAAGGGCGGCGGCGAGGGCCGCTTCTGGTCGGCACGCCGGATCCCGGCCGCGATCACAGCCCTCCTGCTCTTCCTCGGCGCAGGCATCTTCCTGTACGACATCGCCGCCGTGCGCGCCGACCGGCCCGCCATGCGCTGGCGCCGCGAACTGGCCCACCAACTCGCCGAACGCCCCCTCGACGACATCTGGGTGCTGCTCGGCGCGGGCCTCGCCGCGCTCCTCGGCCTGTGGCTGCTGGTCCTGGCCACCACGCCCGGCCTGCGCTCGGTCCTGCCGATGCGGCGCACCCACCCCGACGTCCGCGCCGGCCTCCACCGCGACCTGGCCGCCCTCGTCCTGCGCGACCGGGCCATGGAGGTCTCCGGGGTCCAGTCCGTCCGGGTGCGGATGGGCCGGGCCAAGGCCGATGTCCGCGCGGTCTCGCACTTCCGCGACCTGGACGACGTACGCGCCGAGCTGGACGCCGTGCTCGCCGACGCGATCAGGGGCCTGGGGTTGGCCCGGCCGCCCTCGCTGTCGGTGCGTGTACGGCGGCTCGGACGGAAGGGGTGAGGGCCGTGCTCAGGGTGGTCAACCGGGTGCTGATCGGGCTCGTCGGACTGGTGCTGCTCGTGATCGGCGGCTCCGTACTGGCCGTGGGACTGGGGCTGGAGCCCCCCTCCTGGTGGATCCACGACAGCCGCCACGACGTCCTGCTCAGCGACGCCGAGCGGACGCGCTGGCGGGACGACGGCTGGTGGTGGCCGACCGTGATCGCCGTACTCGCCGTCCTGGTCCTGCTCGCCCTGTGGTGGCTGACCTCGGTGCTGCGCCGACGCCGCCTCGCCGAGGTCCTGGTCGACACCGGCGACGGCGAGGGCGCCCTGCTGCGGGGCCGGGCCCTGGAGGGCGTACTGGCGAACGAGGCGGGGGGCCTGGAGGGCGTCCACCGCGCCCACGTCCACCTGCGGGGCAGGCGCAGCGCCCCCGAGACGCGGGTACGGCTGCTGCTGGAGCCGCATGTGGACCCGGGCACCGCTTTGAACGACCTCACGGCCCAGGCGCTGACCCACGCCCGCAATTCAGCGGGCCTCGCATCATTGCCGACAGAGGTCCGCTTGAGGGGCGTCAAGCACCGTGCGGAAAGGGTGAGTTAGAACCCGTGCCGCATCCCGCCATCCACCGGCAACATGATCCCCGTCAGATATGACGCGGCCGGAGACAACAAGAACGCCGCCGCACGCCCGAACTCCTCCGGCGTCCCGTACCGCCGCAGCGGAATGCGGGCCTCATTCGCCGCCCGAGTCGCCTCCGGGTCGGCGGACATGCCATCCAGCTCCCGCACACGATCCGTGTCGATACGGGACGGAAGCAGCCCCACCACCCGAATCCCCCGCGGCCCCAATTCGTCCGCAAGGGACTTGGCGAATCCGGCGAGCCCCGGCCGCAGCCCATTCGAAATGGTCAGCCCCGGAATCGGCTCATGCACCGACCCCGACAGCACGAACCCGATGACACCGCCCGCGTCCAGCTCCGCCGCCGCGGCCCGCGCCAGCCGGACCGCTCCCAGGAACACCGACTCGAACGCGGCCTGCCACTGCTCGTCCGTGTTGTCGGCGACGAACCCGGCCGGCGGCCCACCGACACTCACGAGGATGCCGTCGAAGCCCCCGAACGCCTCCCGCGCGGCAGCGATCAACCGTGCGGCCGCCTCCGGATCGGCGTTGTCGACGGCCAGCCCGAGGGCGTTCGGCCCCAGCTCGGCCGCGGCGGCGGCGACCCGCTCCTCGTCCCTGCCGGTCAGCACGACCTTCGCCCCGTCGGCCACGAGCTCACGTGCCGCAGCGTTGCCCAGTCCACGGGTGGCCCCCGTGACGACGTACACCCGGTCCTTCAGTCCAAGATCCATGGCCCCTATCCTGCCCCGTCGCCCCCGAACAGGGCGAGGGCGGTGTTCACCAGGCCGATGTGGCTGAAGGCCTGCGGGAAGTTGCCGAGCTGGCGTTCGGCCACCGGGTCGTACTCCTCGGACAGCAGGCCCACGTCGTTGGCGAGCCCCACCAGCCGGTCGAACAACTCGCGTGCCTCCCGCGTACGACCCGTCATGTGCAGCGCCTCCGCCAGCCAGAACGAGCAGGCCAGGAACGTGCCCTCGCCGCCCGGCAGCCCGTCGACCGTCGTCTCGTCGGTGCTGTAGCGGCGCAGGAAGCCCCCGTGGCTGAGCTCGGCGCGGATCGCGTCGATGGTGCCGGTGACGCGCGGGTCGTCCGGCGGCAGGAAGCCGACGCGCGGGATGAGCAGCAGCGCGGCGTCGAGTTCGCGGGAGCCGTAGGACTGCGTGAAGGTGTTCCGCTCGGCGTCGTAGCCCTTCTCGCACACCTCGCGGTGCACCTCGTCACGCAGCTCGCGCCAGCCGTCGAGGTCGCCCTTCAGCTTCGGGTTCTTCTCCAGGGTGCGCACGGCCCGGTCCGCGGCCACCCACACCATCACCTTCGAGTGCACGAAGTGGCGGCGGCCGCCGCGCACCTCCCACAGCCCCTCGTCCGGCTGCCGCCACTCCGTGCGCAGCCACTCCATGAGGGAGGTCTGGATCGCCCACATGTGCGGCTTGATGGGCAGGCCTGCCTCCCGGGCCAGCGCCAGGGTGTCCATGACCTCGCCGTACACGTCCAACTGCAGTTGTTTCACTGCCTCGTTGCCGATGCGTACGGGTCCGGAGCCGGCGAAGCCGGGCAGCCACGGCACCTCGAACTCGGGCAGTCGGCGCTCGCCCGCCAGGCCGTACATGATCTGCAGGTCGGCCGGGTTGCCGGCGACCGCGCGCACCAGCCAGTCGCGCCAGGCCTTGGCCTCCTCCCGATAGCCCGCCGACAGGCCCACGTTCAGCAGGAGGGTGGAGTCGCGCAGCCAGCAGTAGCGGTAGTCCCAGTTGCGCACGCCGCCCATCTCCTCGGGGAGCGAGGTGGTGGGGGCGGCGACGATACCGCCGGTGGGCCGGTAGGTGAGGGCCTTGAGGGTGATCAGGGAGCGGACGACGGCGTCGCGGTACGGGCCGTCGTAACGGCACTGCCCCGCCCACTTCCGCCAGTCCCGGACGCTGGCGTGCAACGCCTTGTACGGGTCGACGAGCGGCGGGCGCGGCTCGTGCGAGGGGTGCCAGGTGAGGACGAACGCGACCTTCTCGCCCTTCTCGACCGTGAACTCCGAGTGCGTACCGAAGTTCTTGCCCCACGTGTGCACATGGGGTTCGCTGCGCAGCCAGACCGAGTCGGGGCCGGCCACGGCCACCCGGTGCCCGTCGGTCTTGCGCACCCACGGCACGATCGAGCCGTAGTCGAAGCGGAGCCGCAGGGAGCTGCGCACGGTGACGCGGCCGTCGAGGCCCTCCACGATGCGCACGAGGTCGGGGGCGCGGTCGCGTTGGGGCATCAGGTCGGTGACGCGTATCGCGCCCTCGTCGGTCTCCCACTCGGTGTCGAGGACCAGCGTGTCGCGGCGGTAGGCGCGGCGCGTGCAGGGGCCCCTGGCGTGTTTGGGGGCGATGCGCCAGTGGCCGTTGTCGCTGTTGCCGAGGAGTCTGGCGAAACAGGCTCCCGAGTCGAAGCGGGGCAGACACAGCCAGTCGACGGAGCCGTCCCTGCCGATCAGGGCGGCCGTCTGCTCGTCGCCGATGAGGGCGTAGTCCTCGATGCGCGGGTGCACGCAATTGCGGGTTCCCCAAGGGCCGGTGGGCCAATCAGGGCTGGGGCCGGGGGAGTGATGCGCCTGCCTGGGGCCCGGTGGGCGATACACCTGCCGGGGGTCCGGCGACCGAACCGTCTGCCGGGGACCCTCCGGTGACCGAACCGTCTCCTGGCGGTCCGGTGACCGGAAAGTCTGCCTGGGGCGCGGTGAGCGCTACGTCTGCCGGGGGCCGGTGACCGAACCGTCTTTCGGGGATCCGGCAGTCATGCGCCCACCGGGGATGCGGCGAGTCATGCGCCCACCAGGGATCCGGCGAGTGATGCGCTCGCCGGGGCCTAGGTGAGCGACAAGTCCGCCGTGGACCCGGTGAGTGACAAGTCCGCTGTGGACCCCGTGCCGGAGAAGATCACGCCGGGATCGGCCGGGGCCTGGTTGAGGACCCACAGCCCGATCAGCGTGGCCAGGGCGAACACGACCGCGACGAGGACGGCGAGGACGAGCCGGCGCCGGCGTTCCCGGCGCAGCCACTCACCGCGCGCCGTGCGATAGGCGTCGGGCGCCGCCTGCACCCCGTCGGCGAGCGCGGAGAGCGCCTCGCGCAGCTCACGCTCCGTGCGGTCCGCACTGGTGCCGGGCGACGGGGTCGCGTCTCGATGCGTCATCGCCGGGCCTCCATCGCCTGGGTCAGGGCGGCAAGGCCGCGTGCCGTATGGGTCTTGACGGACCCGCAGGAGATTCCCATCGCCGCGGCGATCTCGCTCTCCTTCAGTCCGAGCCAGTGCCGCAGCACCAGCGCCTCGCGCTGCCGGGCCGGCAACTGCTGGAGCGCGTCGATCAGGACGCGCTGGTCGTCGCGCAGGAGCGCGGTGCTCTCGGCGGAGGCGACGAGCTCGTCGGCCGGCTTCTCGACATGTTTGCGGGCCACTTGGAGGTGTCGTATCCGCATCCGCGTCAGATTGCACACCGTGGAGCGCAGATACGCCTCCGCCGCCTCGGTGTCCCTCAGCCGCCGCCACTTCCGGTAGATCTGGTAGTAGGCCTCCGCGACCACGTTCTCCGGGTCGTCGGCGCCGAGCAGGACGGCCAGGCGCAGCATCGAGGAGTAGTGCAGCTCGAACAGGCGGGCCAGGCCCGCCTCCCGTTCCAGGTCCGCGGGGTCGCTCACCGGCGGGGCGAGGGGCACGGCCGGTGCGGGGGTGCTCGCGGCGGCGGTGCCGCCGAGCGGCGGAGCCGCGTTCCGGTGCAGCCCGTCTCGGTGCTGTCTCACGGGTGGTTCACTCCCGTCTCGGGGCGCCGCCTGACGCTCAGGTGTGACGGCAGGTCGGTGAGGTCGGCGCCGCGCGGGACGCCGAGACGTTCGAGCACCGCGGTCCCGGCCACGGCGATGGTCAGGTTGAGGAGCAGGGCGGCGAGCCCGGCGTAGATCTCCGGCCCGGAGCCGAGCGGCACGATCGACGAGAATCCCTCCCGTACGACCATGAAGGTCCCCGCCACCATGCCCACGCCCCACCCGGCGAGCAGCGCCCGCGGATGCAGCCGCCCGGTGAACAGCCCCACCGCGACGGCCGGGAAGATCTGCAGGATCCAGACCCCGCCGAGGAGCTGGAGGTTGATGGCGTCCTGGTCGCGCAGCCCGAACACGAACGCCACGGCGCCCACCTTCGCGGTGAGCGACACCGCCTTGGCGATGCGCACCTGCCGTTTGGGCGTGGCCGTCGGATGGACGTACTCGACGTACACATTGCGTACGAAGCTCGTGGCGGCCGCGATCGACATCACCGCCGCCGGGACCAGCGCCCCCACGGTGATCGCCCCGAAGACCAGCCCGGCCAGCGGCGCCGGCATCAGCCGGTCGACCAGCATCGGTACGGCGGCCTCGGCGCCGCCCGCCGGGGCGCGCACGCCGGTCGCGAGGGCCGCGATGCCGAGGAACCCGAAGAGGGCGAGCAGCCCGGTCCAGGCGGGCAGCGCCACGGACACCTTGCGCAGCGTCCGCGGGCCGTCGGCGGCGAAACCGGCGGTGAGCACGTGCGGGTACATCAGCAGGGCGAGCGCCGAGCCGAGGGCGAGGGTGGCGTAGGCGGGCTGCTGCTCCGGCGTGAGGAGCAGCGCCGGGCCGCCGATGCGCTCGGCCGCACCGTCGAAGACGGCACCCGGGCCGCCGAGCCGTTCGAGGACCAGCCAGGTCACCGCGGTCAGCGAGACGAAGACGGCCACGGCCTTGAGCGCCGAGATGACGGTGGGGGCGCGCAGCCCGTGCCGGTAGGTCGCGACGGCCAGCCCCGCGAACAGGGCCACCATCACCAGATCACCGGCCGCACCCCGCGGATACACGCCCCCCGCCGCCAGCACCGCCCGGATGCCGAGCAGCTGCAGCGCGAGATACGGCATCGTCGCGAGGATCCCGGTCAGCGCGACCACCAGGGCCAGCGGCGGCGAGCCGTACCGCCCGCGCACGAAGTCGGCCGCGGTGACGTAGCCGTGCCGGCGGGCCACCGACCACAGGCGGCTCAGCAGCACGAAGGCGAGCGGGGAGACGATCACCGTGTACGGCACGGCGAAGAAGGCGGGCGCGCCGTTGCCGTACGCCAGGCCGGGTATGGCGGCGAAGGTGTACGCGGTGTAGATCGTGCCGCCGAGCAGCAGCCAGGTCCACACCGGGCCGAGGCTGCGGTCGGCCAGCGCCCAGCCCTCCAGGGAGGGCAGCTTCTCGCTCGGGTGCAGGCGCCGCGCGGTCACGGCGAGCAGCGACGCCCCGCCGATCACGGCGAGGAACGTCGCGGTCATGGCGCCGTCGGCCATGGGTCACCGTCCTTGGTGTGCCTGGGCCTGTGACTGTGCCCTCGCGCGAGAGTTGCGCGGACGGCCCGAACGGATGACAGAAGACGGGCGGGAAATTTCCCGGAAATCCGCTGTCAACCGGTCCGAGGGAGTGGGCAACTCTTGCACAGACCGACAGCGATCGGGAGGGGAGCTCCGGCCCCCGCCTGCCTGTCGATCTGCTGAGTCACCTCTGACTCGTCTTCCAAGGAGCCGCCATGCCCGCATCAGTCCTGCCCGAAAACGGCCGTCCAGCGCCGGAAAAGTCCCGGATATCCCCTCGCTCGATCCTCCTGTGGACCACTGTCTCCCTTCTCGGCGCCATCGCCTGGGGCGTCCTCGCGCTGGCCCGGGACGAGGAGATCTCCGCGGTCTGGCTGGTGGTCGCCGCGCTCGGCTCGTACGCCATCGCCTACCGCTTCTACTCCCGCTTCGTCGCCCGCCGCGTACTGAAGCCGGACGACCGCCGGGCGACCCCCGCCGAGCGCCTGGAGGACGGCGTCGACTTCCAGCCCACCGACCGCCGGGTGCTCCTCGGCCACCACTTCGCGGCGATCGCGGGCGCCGGGCCGCTGGTCGGTCCCGTCCTCGCGGCCCAGATGGGCTATCTGCCCGGCACGCTCTGGATCGTCGCCGGGGTGATCTTCGCCGGGGCGGTGCAGGACATGGTCGTGCTGTTCCTGTCCATGCGGCGGGACGGCAAGTCACTGGGGCAGATGGCCCGCGAGGAGATCGGCCGGGTGGGCGGCGCGGCCGCACTGATCGCCGTCTTCGCGATCATGATCATCCTGCTGGGCGTGCTGGCCCTGGTCGTGGTCAACGCCCTCGCCCACTCGCCGTGGGGCACCTTCTCCGTGGCCATGACCATCCCGATCGCCCTGTTCATGGGCTTCTGGCTGCACCGCATCCGCCCGGGCCGGGTCGTCGAGACCAGCCTCATCGGCGTCGCGCTGCTGCTGCTCGCGATCGTCGGCGGCAGCTGGGTCCAGGAGTCCTCGCTGGCCGGCGCCTTCACCCTCAGCCCCACGACCCTCGTGCTGTGCCTCGTCGGCTACGGCTTCGTCGCCTCCGTACTGCCGGTGTGGATGCTGCTCGCCCCGCGCGACTACCTCTCCACCTTCATGAAGATCGGCACCATCGCCCTGCTCGCGGTGGGCGTCGTGGTCGCCGCCCCCGTACTGCGCGCGGACGCCGTGAGCGACTTCGCCTCGAACGGCGCGGGGCCGGTCTTCGCCGGGTCCCTCTTCCCCTTCCTGTTCATCACCATCGCCTGCGGCGCGCTGTCCGGCTTCCACGCGCTGGTCGCCTCCGGTACGACTCCGAAGCTGATCCAGAAGGAGTCCCAGGTCCGGCTGATCGGATACGGCGCGATGCTGATGGAGTCGTTCGTCGCGATCATGGCGCTGATCGCGGCGGCGACCCTGGAGCCGGGCCTGTACTACGCGATGAACGCCCCCGCCGGTCTCCTCGGTACCACCGCCGAGTCGGCGTCCCAGGCCGTGGCGGGCCTCGGCTTCACCATCACCCCCGACCAGCTGACCCAGGCCGCCAAGGCGGTCGAGGAGCAGACGCTGATCGCCCGCTCCGGAGGCGCCCCGACCCTGGCGGTCGGCATGTCGGAGATCTTCTCCGGCGTCTTCGGCGGCACCGCGATGAAGGCCTTCTGGTACCACTTCGCGATCATGTTCGAGGCCCTGTTCATCCTGACCACCGTCGACGCCGGCACCCGCGTCGGGCGCTTCATGCTCCAGGACATGCTCGGCAACGTCTGGAAGCCGATCGGCCGGGTCAACTGGAAGCCCGGCATCTGGCTGTGCAGCGGCCTCGTCGTGGCGGCCTGGGGCTACTTCCTCTACACCGGCGCCACCGACCCGCTCGGCGGAATCAACCAGCTCTTCCCGCTCTTCGGCATCGCCAACCAGCTCCTCGCGGCCGTGGCGCTCACCGTCTGCACCACGGTCCTGATCAAGTCCGGCCGACTGCGCTGGGCCTGGGTCACCGGCGTGCCGCTCGCCTGGGTCGTCGCGATCACCTTCACCGCGGGGTGGCAGAAGATCTTCTCCGACGACCCCAAGATCGGCTTCTTCGCCCAGCGCGCCAAGTACGCCGACGGCATCGACGCCGGCCAGGTCCTGCCGCCCGCCAAGGCCGTCGACGACATGCACACCGTGGTCACCAACTCCACGGTCGACGGCGTACTGATCGCGCTGTTCCTGCTGCTGGTCGCGGTCGTGATCGTCAACGCGGCGGTGGTCTGCGTCCGCTCGATCCGCCGCCCCGGCTCCCTGCCGACCACCGAGGCACCGTACGTCGAGTCCCGCATCGACGTGCCCGAGCAGGCGGGCGAGCCGCTGGTGGGGGTGCGGTCGTGAGGGCGGCGCGCTGGGTGCGCTGGTACGTACAGGAACTGATCAAGGTACTGAGCCGCCAGCACCGGGAGGGGCACAGGCAAGGCCGCTGCTGCTGAAACACGGGTGAGTGGACGCCCCTCAGGGGCGCGGGGCCGTGTCCGACATGCGGCTCGGCCGCGTGGGCGCGACCGGCCCCACCACCCTCAGCCGCCGGACGCGTCAGCCACCCGTGGCGAGTGGGCGGACCTACACACCCACCGGTTCCGCCTCCGCCGGCTTCTCCCTGCCCGCTGCCCGGTCACGAGCCTCCCGGCGCGCCAGAATCACCCAGCCGACGGGAACGCCCGCCGCGAACAGCCACCACTGAAGGGCATACGCGTAATTCAGCGGAGCGTTCTCGTCGCCGGGCTTTCCGATCAGTTCCGGTGTGTCCCCCTTCGGCTCCGGCGTCGCCAGCACGATGTACCCGCCGAGCACCCCCGCGCCGAGCCGGGAGGCCTCCTCCTTGCTGTTGATCAGCATGACCTGCCGGTCGGGCAACCCCTTGAGGTCCTTGATACCGCTCGCCTCGGTCGTCTCGTCGGGCATCAGCCGCCCGGTGACGGTGATACGCCCGCTCGGCGGCGCCGGGATCTTGGGGAACGCCGTCTGACTGGGACCGTCCGCGGGGATCCAGCCACGGTTGACCAGCAGCACCTTGCCGTCCGTCAGGACGAAGGGGGTGAGGACGTGGAAGCCGACCTCTTCGTCGGCGTTGACGCGCCGCCTGACGACGAGTTCCCGGTCGGTGTCGAAGCGGCCCACGGCGGTCACGGTGCGGTACCGCTCCTTGGTGGTGACCGTGTGCCCTGGGGAGGTCAGCTTCTCCACGGGTACCGGCTTCGCACCCAGCGCGTCGGCGACCAGCTGGTTGCGGGCGGAGCGCTCCTCGTAACGGTGCATCTGCCAGATGCCCAGCCTGATCATCGTGGGGATGAGGACGAGGGCGACCAGCGTGAGGATCACCCACTGCCGGGACAACAGGAAGCGGTACACCCCACGACCGTACAACTCGGTCGTGGGGTGCTTTCAGGCGGGTACGGGTCGGGGCCGAGGCCGGGGCCGGTGTCGGGACCGGCTCACACTTTGTCGACGATCCCCACCTTCCCCTCCTCGCGGGCGCAGTGGGCACCGCAGTACCACTGGCCCTCGACCTCGACGCCCTGCCCGATGATCTGGACGCGGCAGTGCTCGCAGACCGGTGCCATGCGGTGGATCGCACAGGAGAAGCAGTCGAAGACGTGCACCGCGCCCTGCGCGTGCACCTCGAAGGTCATGCCGTAGTCGTTTCCGCATACTTCACATGTCGCCATGCGCCACAGGGTGAGCCGTCGCCGCGGCCCGGGCGAGACGGCTCCGGGCGAGTCGCGCGGCAATCACCCGTCCGTACGGTCACGGCTCCGACGCCGGTTCCACGTCCCGCAGGAGCTGCCCGAACGCCGCCTCGTCGATCACCGGCGTCCCGTACTGGCGGGCCTTGACCACCTTGGAGGTGCCCGCGTCCGGATCGTTGGTGACGAGCAGGCTGGTCAGCCGGGACAGGCTCGTCGACACATGCAGCCCGGCCTCGATCGCGCGGTCCTCCAGCAGGTCGCGCTCGATCGAGGTGTCGCCGGAGAAAGCGACCCGCATGCCTTGTTTGAGCCGCTTGCCCTCTTCGTAGCGCCCTGGGTTGGGGTAGGGACAGGCGGGCCTCTTGCGGGACGGACGCCAACTGGTCGGCCGATAGCCGCTGGAGCCGCCGTAACCGCTGTAGCCGCCCGCCTGCTGTCCGATGCGGGGAGCGGCGGTGTCGCGCCACTCGGTCAGCGGCCGGCACTCCTGCAGCGGCAGCCGCACACTGCCCGCCGCCGCGGCCCGCAGGCTCGGCCGGAACGCCTCCGCCAGCACGCGCGCGTCGTCCAGCGCGTGGTGCGCGCGCTGCTGCACGACGCCGAAGTGCGCGGCGAGCGACTCCAGCTTGTGGTTGGGCAGCGGCAGGTCCAGCTCCTTGGAGAGCGCGATGGTGCACAGCCGCTGCCGTACGGGCGCCTCGCGCTCCGCGCGCGCGTACTCCCGCGCGATCATCTGCCAGTCGAAGACGGCGTTGTGCGCGACGAGCACCCGGCCGTCGAGCCGGGCAGAGAACTCCTCGGCGATGTCCTGGAAAAGGGGCGCCGCTTCGAGCACGTCGCTCGTCAGACCGTGGATCCAGACCGGGCCCGGGTCCCGCTCCGGATTGACCAGTGTGTACCAGTGGTCCTCGACCTCGCCGCGCGCGTCCAGCCGGTAGACGGCCGCGGAGATTATCCGGTCGTCCCGGGCCAGGCCCGTGGTCTCCACGTCAACGACCGCGTATCCCTGGGGATACGCGGCCGGCCACGCTGTGGCGGAGGGCGCTGCGGCAGTTCGGTCTTCGAGCATGGTCACTGAGGATACGGGCCGGGACTGACACTCCTGGCCGTCAGGTGCCTTGCCCCGTCCGCCCGTTCGAGCGCCGCGAACGTCAGCGCGTCAACCGCTCGGCGCATACACGGTGTTGCCGTTCCGTCCGTGAGCCCGGTACCTGCCCGGGAGCGTCGGTACGCCCTGGATGACCGCTGTGGTGCAATCCTCCGCATGTGGCCGAAGCGACACATGACGAGGCCCACGGTGGCGCACTGGGGGAGCCGGCTGAACCGGCTGCGGGCAGCCGTTCTCGGGGCGAACGACGGCATCGTGTCGACCGCGGGACTCGTCGTGGGCGCCCTCGCCCTGACCGGCTGGAGCAGCGCACGCCTGGGCGCCGCCGCCCCGCCCCGGGCCGTACTGCGCAATGTGGCGGGCGGCGCGCCGGCCATGAGGGTCACGTACCTGGCCGGGGCGCTGCTGGACGTGGCCGGGGTGTAGCCGCGGGCCTGCCGAGAGCGGCGCCGGTATCGCCGCGCGGTCCTCACCGGTCGCTGGCACACTCGGAGCCCTCGTAGCGCGCCGGGCGCCGACGGCGACGTACGGTGGACGCGCGCTCGACCATCCCCTGAGCGCACGTACGACCAGAGACGAGAAGGACCCTCGCCATGCGCGCCACCACAATCCACGCACCTTTCGACATGCGCGTGGAGGACGTGCCCGACCCGGTGGTGCGGCAGCCCACCGACGCCGTGGTCCGGGTGCTGCGCGCCTGCATCTGCGGCAGCGACCTGTGGGCGTACCGGGGTGAGGCGGCACGGCAGCCCGGCCAGCGGATCGGCCACGAGTTCCTCGGCGTCGTCGAGGAGACCGGCTCCGAGGTGACCGGCGTCGAGCGGGGCGACCTCGTCGTCGCGCCCTTCATGTGGTCCGACGGCGTCTGCGACTACTGCCGCGAGGGCCTCACCACCTCCTGCGAGCACGGCGGCTTCTGGGGCACCGTCGGCTCCGACGGCGGCCAGGGCGAGGCCGTGCGCGTCCCCTACGCCGACGGCACCCTCGTCCGGTTGCCCAAGGACGCGGCCTCCGACGACCACCTGCTGTCCGCCCTGCTGACCCTGTCCGACGTCATGGGCACCGGCCACCACGCGGCCCTCGGCGCCGGAGCCCGCCCGGGTGCCACGGTCGCCGTGGTGGGTGACGGCGCCGTAGGACTGTGCGCGGTGCTCGCGGCCAAGCGGCTCGGTGCCGAGCGGATCATCGCGCTGGGCCGCCACCAGGTCCGCACGGACATCGCGCGCCGCTTCGGCGCCACCGAGGTCGTCGCCGAGCGCGGGGACGCGGCCGTCGAGGCCGTACGCGAACTCACCGGCGGTCAGGGCGCACACGCCGTCGTCGAGGCCGTCGGAACCGAACAGTCCATGCGTACGGCGGTCGGCATCACCCGGGACGGCGGCGCCATCGGCTTCGTGGGTGTGCCGCACGGCAGCGGCACCGGGCTCGACCTCGGTGTCATGTTCGACCGCAACATCGCGCTCCGCGGCGGCGTCGCACCGGTCCGCGCGTACATTCCCCAGCTGCTGCCCGACGTCCTGGACGGCACGATCGACCCGTCGCCCGTCTTCGACCTGACGGTCGGTCTGGAGGACGTCCCCGCCGGCTACAAGGCGATGGACGAGCGCACGGCGCTCAAGGTCCAGGTCACCCTCTGAGTCACCAGCGGATCGGCACCGGCAGCGCCGTCAGCAGTCCGGACAGCGCCACCACCACACCCAGGGCGACGACCTCCGCCCGCGCGGGAGAGCAGGCCGTCAGCGGGTCGGCCGCCCGGCCCAGCCTGATCCGGGCCCACAGGGCGAGCGCGGCCACGGCCGCCACCAGGAGCACCTTGGCCAGCAGGGCACGCCCGTACGCCGTCTCGGTCAGCTGCGCCAGGATCGTGTCCGACGGCATCCGGCGCAGCGAGCTGCACACCCCCGTCGCCGTGATGGCGGCGAGCAGTACGGCCGCCACGCGCGCGTAGAGCCCCAGCAGGGCAGCGCCCGCCTGCGCGCCGCCCCATCCGCGCAGGGTCCGCAGCGCGTGCAGCAGCCCGCCGACCCAGAGCGACGCGCAGGCCAGATGAACCAGCGTCAGCCCGGAGCCGAGCAGCGGGCCGTGCTCGGTCGGGGGATGCGCACGCAGCGCCTCGGCGGCAACGACCGCGGCCAGCGGCCAGACCTGGGTGGCGGGCCGGCGCGAGAGGGCGCACAGCCCGGCCACGACGAAGGCGTTGACCTCCAGCAGCGCGAGCTTGCCGTCGCGTGACGCGTAGAGGCCGCCGACGTCGAGGTCGGCAGGGCTGTGCGGCACGAGGTTGCCCGTGGACACCACCGAGGCGAGGCCGAGAGCGGCGGCGAAACCGGCGCCGGCCGCGTACGGCGCCCAACTGCGAGGCATGGCCGGGGGAGCGCCGGGCACATGACGGGCCAGCCGGTTCACGAACAGCTCGCCCAGCGGGACGCACAGCGCCGCGAACAGCACCGTACGCAGCAGCGCGATCCCACCGGTGCCGGGCGCGGCGGCCTCCCCGGTACCGTCCAGCGCGGCCGACGGCCCGAGCAGCGGGATCAACGCCGCCAGCGCCACCAGGACGACGACGGCGACAGCTCGGCCCACCCCTGGGCGCGGTCTGGGCGCACTCCCGTCGGACACGCCAAGGGAGGGTCTCGTCAACGTCACCTCATGATCTTCACAAAACACTACAGAGTCGGGCAAGTGCTGGAAAACAAGTGGTGGTACGGCATTCCGCCCCTGAGTACGTTTCCGGTCCCCCCGGCGCTCAGGCCCACCGCGCCGAATCCAGCCCTCCGTCGCTCAGGCCCACCGCGCCGAATCCAGCCCTCCGCCGCTCAGGCCCACCGCGCCGGATCCGCACCCCAACCCCCCGGAGGCCGCGCCCAGTCGACCGGGCCGCCCGCGAACGACACCGGCGGCAAGGCGTACCGCAGCCGCCCGAGCGTGCTGTCCCGCTCGGCGAGCCAGTCATCCGGCCCGTCGTACGCCGCGTTCCCGTCCGGGCCCGGCTCGATCTGGTTCGTCAGCCATGCAGCCGTGCGCGCCAGCGACAGCCGTACGCACCGGCCGTCCCCCTGCTCCGCCCGCTCGGTCAACGCCCGCAGCACGGCCGCCGCCAGCAGATACCCCGTCCCGTGGTCGAGGGCCTGGGCGGGCAGCGCGCCGGGCCGCTCGGCCGATCCCTCGATCGCGGCGATCCCGGTCGCGGCCTGCACGAGGCTGTCGAACCCGCGCCGCCCGCTCCACGGCCCGTACGAGCCCCACGCCGACAACTGCGCGACGATCAGCCCGGGCCGCCGCTCGGTCAGCTCCCGAGCCGACAGCCCGAACCGGTCCAGGGCGCCCGGCCGGTACCCGGTGACGACGACGTCCGCCGCCGTGAGCAGTTCCTCGAAGGCACGCCGGTCGGCCACCAGGTCCAGCGTCGCCGAGCGCTTCCCGAAGCCCGTGTCGGCGTGCTGGTCGGCCAGTTCGGGAAGGTGCGGCGCGTCCACGCGCAGGACGTCCGCGCCGAGCAGCGCGAGCGTGCGCGTGGCGACGGGACCCGCGATGACCCGCGTCAGATCCAGTACGCGCACCCCGGCGGCGGGCAGCAGGGGCGAACCGTCGAGCGGCGGCAGCGCACGCGCGCGTGCCGTGTCCAGCCGCTCGCGCTCGACGAGCGGCCGCCGGGCCACCGCGGCGGCCTGCTCGTGCGCCGCCCACTCCTCGGGCGTACGCAGCGCCACGGCCAGCCCGCCGGCCGCGTACACGGACTCCTCCACCTCGCGCGAGGACCGCTCGGCGAGCGCCGCCCCCGCGGCGTCCGGATCCTCCTCCGGCACCCCCAGCGCGGTCAGCAGCCGGGCCCGGTGATGCGGATAGTTGGCATGCGTGCGGACCCAGCCGTCCGCCGTTCGCCAGAACCGCGACAGCGGCGCGAAGGAAACCGGTGCGCGCCCGTCGACCAGGAGATGCCGTTCACTCACGAACGCCGTGGCGATCGCCCCGTCGTCCAGCCGCACTCCGGGCACCTCGGCGAGACCGGCCCGCCGCGCTCCCAGCTCGGCCGCGGCCAGCGCACACGCACCCACACAGGCGCGCGCCAACTCCCGTACCGGAAGGCGCGCATGGAGCGCGCCTTCCCACAGCACGGTGGACACCCGCGGGAGAAGGGCGGGATCGCCGCCCACCGCGGACCAGGCGGACTTGATTCCAGTCATGACTGCACTATGCAGTATTGATTCGCTCAATATGTTGACCGGAGGCGTTGCTCTATTAGCCGGAGATGTTGCCGCCGTACATCCGGCCTCCGCGATCAATCAACGGCGTCCAGTGCGTTGACGATGCCGAACCCGTAGAACCCGTTGAACCGCTTGCCGCCCTCGCACACCGCGTCCTGCGTGCCGTCGCCGTTCTGGTCGTAGGACTCCGGGCAGCCCGGATTGTCCGCCTCGGCCTTCAGCAGTGCCTTCAGTTGGCCCGGAGTCGCGTACGGGTAACGGGACTTCAGCAGTGCGGCGACGCCCGCGGCGTGCGGGGAGGCCATCGACGTGCCCTGCAGGAAGCCGTACTTGCCGTTCGGGACGGTGGACAGGATGCGGCCGTTCTTCGACGGGGTGTCCGGGATCTGGTGGAGCCGGTCGCCGCCCGGGGCCGCGATGTCGATGACGCCGTAACCGTACGAGGAGTAATAGGACTTGAGGTTCTGTACGCCCGTGGCGCTGACCGTGACGATGCCCGGCAGCTGCGTCGGTACGTCGAAGCACTCGTGCGGGTCGACCGTCCGCTTGACCGCGGTCGAGTCGTCGGGGCTGCTCTCGTCGACGATCGCGTCGGAGTCCAGGTCGTGGGCGGAGTTGCCGGCCGACGCGAGGTTGAGCGTCCCCTTCTTCTGGGCGTACAGCTGGGCCCTGTTGACCGCATCGACGATCGCCCGCTGGTCCGGATCGTCCATGCAGTTGTACAGCCATGGATCAACGTAGTAGCTGTTGTTCGTGATCTCGACGCCGTGGTCGGCGGCGAACATGAAGGCGCACACGACGCTCTCGGGGTAGTAGAGCCCGTTGACCGGATCGCTCACCTTGATGCCGGAGACCTTGACGCCGGGAGCGACGCCGGCGATACCGATGCCGTTGCGGGGCGCGGCTATCTCGCCCGCCACATGCGTGCCATGGGCGTCGTCGCTCGTGTACGGCCGCCAGGCGCCCGTACGGGTGTCCGCCTTGCCGCCGGCGCAGTTCGCGGACTGGGCGGCGGAGAAGTTCGGCGCGAGGTCGGGATGCGTGTCGTCGACGCCGTTGTCGATCACGGCGACGGTCACCCTGCCGCTGCCCGGGTTGATCTTCGCCGCGCGGTCGGCGCCGATGGCGCGCAGGTTCCACTGATCGGCTTCGAGGGGCTCGCTGTCGTCCGCCCCGGTGGCCGCGCTCGTCGTCCTCGCGGCCTGGTCCCGCGTCATGAGCTGGAGGGGGCCCTCGTCCGTCGCTCCGGCGGCGGTCAAGGGCGCCGTACGCGTCGCCCCCGCCGACTGGACGCCGCGCACCGCGCGCAGCTCCTTGGCGAAGCCGGGGTTCGCGGAGTGGACGACGATCACGCCGATCCGCGCGTACGTGATCACCACCGTCCCGTCGGCCGCGGCGATCGCCTTCTGTACCGACTCGATCGAGCGGCGGTCCGGCCTGGTGTTGACGACATACGCCAGCGAGGGCGCGTCCGCGGCCCGCGCGGCCGGCTTCGCGGGCGGTGCCGCCGACGCCCCTGTCGGCAGGAAGCCGAGCGAGGCGGTCAGCGACAGGGCGAGGGGTACGGTGAGGCCGAGTCGGCGTCTGGACCGCAGATGAGCCATGGGATCTCCACATCATCCGGAACGAGACCGCCCGAGACGCGGATGGCGCTCGGGCAGGTACATGACGAGTGGTGCAGAGGCGAAGCTATCCCCGAACTTACTGGTCAGCAATCTGACCCGGGGCGTCTTCGGAAAGTAGCCCGGGGAGTTGAACCGGTCCTCGCGTGGCGCCGTGACGTTGAACAGGAGGCGCGAGCACCATCGAGCCCCCTGTCGGATCACGCGCCGGAGCCCTAACATCGCCACCCGGCTCAGGTGATCCATGTCACTGCGAGGAACAGAGCCGTCCATGTCCCTACCCGATTCGTCCCCGACTTCCGATCCGCCCCCCACCCCCGATCCATCCCCGTCCACTGCCGCAAAAGCGCCCGCAACGCGAGGAGACTCCGTGGCCACCGACGCACCGCCCCCCTCGAAAGAGACACACAAACTCCCCTCCACCGAGGAGTTCACCGAGGTGCAGGAGAGCGCGGAGTTCGGTGAACTGCGCCGCTCCTACCGCTCCTTCGCCTTTCCGCTGACCGTCGCCTTCATCGTCTGGTACCTGCTGTACGTCCTGCTCTCCAACTACGCGGGCGACTTCATGGGCACCAAGCTGTTCGGCAACATCAACATCGCGTTCGTCTTCGGTATCGCCCAGTTCGTCACCACGTTCCTCATCGCCTGGTGGTACGCGCGGCACGCAGGCGCCAAGCTCGACCCCAAGGCCGAGGCCATCAAGACCCGTATGGAGGGCGGCGCATGAGCCCCGCGATGACCCAGGTGCAGCTCGCGGCCAACGAGGCCAGCGAGCACCGGCCGTTGATCATCACCCTGTTCGCGCTCTTCGTGGTCGCGACCCTCTTCATCACCGTCTGGGCGGGCCGCCAGACCAAGGACGCCGCGGACTTCTACGCGGGCGGCCGGTCCTTCAGCGCCTTCCAGAACGGACTCGCCGTCTCCGGCGACTACATGTCCGCCGCGTCCTTCCTCGGCATCGCGGGCGCCATCGCCCTCTTCGGCTACGACGGCTTCCTCTACTCCATCGGCTTCCTGGTCGCCTGGCTGGTCGCCCTGCTCCTGGTGGCCGAGCCGCTTCGGAACTCCGGCCGCTACACGATGGGCGACGTCCTCGCGTACCGCATGCGCCAGCGCCCGGTCCGTACGGCGGCCGGCACCTCCACGATCGTCGTGTCGATCTTCTACCTGCTGGCCCAGATGGCGGGCGCGGGCGTCCTGGTCTCGCTGCTGCTCGGCATCACCTCCGACGCGGGCAAGATCCTCATCGTCGCCCTCGTCGGCGTCCTGATGATCGTGTACGTCTCCATCGGCGGTATGAAGGGCACCACCTGGGTCCAGATGGTCAAGGCCGTGCTGCTCATCGGCGGCACCATCCTGATCACCTTCCTGGTGCTGCTGAAGTTCAACTTCAACATCTCCGACCTGCTCGGCAAGGCCGCCGAGAACAGCGGCAAGGGTGCCGCCTTCCTGGAGCCCGGCCTCCAGTACGGCGCCACCGGCACCTCCAAGCTGGACTTCATCTCCCTCGGCATCGCCCTGGTCCTCGGCACCGCCGGTCTGCCGCACATCCTGATCCGCTTCTACACGGTGCCCAACGCCAAGGCCGCCCGGAAGTCCGTGAACTGGGCCATCGGCATCATCGGCGGCTTCTACCTGATGACCATCGCCCTCGGCTTCGGCGCCGCCGCGCTGATCTCCCAGGACGAGATCATCGCCTCCAACCCGTCCGGCAACACCGCGGCACCACTGCTCGCCCTGCACCTCGGCGGCGTCGACTCGGCCTGGGGCGCGATCCTGCTGGCCACCATCTCGGCGGTGGCCTTCGCGACGATCCTCGCCGTGGTCGCCGGCCTGACCCTGGCCTCGTCCTCGTCGTTCGCCCACGACATCTACGCGAACGTCATCAAGAAGGGGCAGGCCACCGAGAAGGAGGAGATCCGGGCGGCCCGCCTCGCCACCATCGGTATCGGCGCCGTCTCCATCCTCCTCGGCGCCCTCGCCCGCGACCTCAACGTCGCCGGCCTGGTCGCCCTGGCCTTCGCGGTCGCGGCCTCGGCCAACCTGCCGACGATCCTCTACAGCCTGTTCTGGAAGAAGTTCACCACCCAGGGCGCGCTGTGGTCGATCTACGGCGGCCTGATCGTCGCCGTCGGCCTGGTGCTGTTCTCGCCGGTCGTCTCCGGCGACCCGAAGGCGATGTTCCCCGACGTCGACTTCGCCTGGTTCCCGCTGAAGAACCCGGGCATCATCTCCATCCCGTTCGGCTTCTTCATGGGCTGGCTCGGCACGGTCCTGTCCAAGGAAGAGCCGGACGCCGGCAAGTACGCGGAGCTGGAGGTCCGGTCCCTGACCGGCACCGGCGCCCACTGAGCACGCCCCCTGAAGCGGCCGCGTCGTAGATGTCTACGACGCGGCCGCGTCGTACGTCGTGGGATCGGGTCGGTGTCGCTGTCAGTGCTGTCACGTAGGCTCGCAGGTAAGACGGAAGTTGAATCTGGTTGTGACGAGGGAGGGGGCCCACGTGCTCATCGACACCTACGGCCGAGTGGCCACCGACCTGAGGGTCTCGCTGACCGACCGCTGCAATCTGCGGTGCACGTACTGCATGCCCGAGGAGGGCCTGCAGTGGTTGGCCAAGCCCGATCTGCTCACGGACGACGAGATCGTCCGCCTGATCGACATCGCGGTGAGCTCCCTCGGCATCGAGGAAGTCCGCTTCACCGGCGGTGAGCCCCTGCTGCGCCCCGGCCTGGTCGGCATAGTCGAGCGGGTCGCGGCCCTGGAGCCCCGCCCCCAGATGTCCCTGACGACGAACGGCATCGGCCTCAAGCGCACCGCGTCCGCCCTGAAGGCGGCGGGCCTGGACCGGGTCAACGTCTCCCTGGACACCCTGCGCCCGGACGTCTTCAAGACCCTCACCCGCCGTGACCGCCACAAGGACGTCATCGAGGGCCTGTACGCGGCCCGGGACGCAGGCCTGACCCCGGTCAAGGTCAACTCGGTCCTGATGCCGGGCCTCAACGACGACGAGGCCCCGGACCTGCTGGCCTGGGCGGTGGAGCACGACTACGAACTGCGGTTCATCGAGCAGATGCCCCTGGACGCCCAGCACGGCTGGAAGCGCGACGGCATGATCACCGCCGGGGACATCCTGACCTCCCTGCGCACCCGCTTCGAGCTGACCGCCGAGGGCGAGGAGAAGCGCGGCTCGGCCCCCGCGGAGCGCTGGCTGGTCGACGGCGGCCCGCATGTGGTGGGCGTCATCGCCTCCGTCACCCGCCCCTTCTGCTCGGCCTGCGACCGCACCCGCCTGACGGCCGACGGCCAGGTCCGCACCTGCCTGTTCGCCCGCGAGGAGACGGACCTGCGCGCGGCCCTGCGCTCGGATGCCCCCGACGAGGAGATCGCCCGCATCTGGCGGTTGGCGATGTGGGGCAAGAAGGCGGGAGCGGGCCTGGACGACCCGTCGTTCGTGCAGCCGGACCGTCCCATGTCAGCGATCGGTGGCTGAGGAGCCCTCTTCCCACTCCTCCAGCAGGACCACGTCCTTCAAAAACCCCCGCACCCCGAGAAACTGCGACAAATGCTCCCGGTGCTCCTCGCAGGCGAGCCACGTCTTGCGCCGCTCCGGCGTATGGATCTTCGGGTTGTTCCACGCCAGCACCCACACGGCGTCGGCGCGGCACCCCTTGGCAGAACAGATCGGCGTCTCGTCACTCACAGATTCGTCTCACAAGTTCGCGCATAAAAAGGCGACGCCGAGCAGCCACGGGGGGAGCTGCCCGGCGTCGGTCCGTCGCTCCGACGGGGGATGCGGAGCGCCTACGAAGTATGTCACGGGTAACCCGCCGCCCGGCACCGGAACAACACTATTGATCTGAGCTTTTCCTGAGCTTGGCGTGGACTCGACTTCCGGAGGGAAGAGGTCCGCAGGCTCACACCTCGTCGTCCGGTTTCCTTTGTGCGCCCGGCGCGGAGTCGCCCGCGACATCTTCCGGGACGGATTCCGCGAAACCGTCGTTCGTCCGCGGCGGCGTGATCATCGGCCGCATCGGAGCGGTCACGAACGTCGACGGCAAGGACGGCGCATTCTCCCGCCCCGCGTTGGCGATCACCACCGCGATGTACGGCAGGATCGCGCCGAGCACCAACGCCACGATCGCGACGTGCCGTTCGACGTTCCACAGCGAGGCCGCGAGGATCACCGACACCGTACGGACCGACATCGAGATGACGTACCGGCGTTGCCGCGCACGCACATCGTCGTGGAGGCCCGCCCGGGCCCCGGTGATCCGGAACACCTCGGTGTTGCCGCCCGCGTGCAGCTTCCGCATCACATTCCACCATCCGCCCGCATCGGACTCTCCCCCTGCCCGTACCCGTCCGCCCCCGGTCGGGGACCCGGGCCAGGACACCTCCCACGGTACGCCCCGTCTCCGCCGCCTACGAGACCGGGGCCCCTGCCACCTGGGGGAACGCCCTCAGCCGTAACGCGTACGGCCGTACCCGGCATGCGACGTACCACGTCCGGACCAACACTGGGCGTAATGCTCACCCCGAGCCGTACGAGGAGGCAGCCATGGGCTGGTTGTGGGCGATCATCGTGGGATTCGTGCTGGGTCTGCTCGCCAAGGCACTCATCCCGGGCAAGCAGCACAGCCCCCTCTGGCTGACCACCATCTTCGGCATGCTCGGCGCCATCGTCGGCAACGCCGTCGCCCGTGGCTTCGGCGTCGAGTCGACCCGTGGAATCGACTGGAGCCGGCACATCTTCCAGATCGTCGCGGCGGTGATCATCGTGTACGCGGGGGACATGCTGTACATGTCGACGCTGGGCAGGCGGAAGCAGCGGCGCTGAGACTGATCATGACGAGGGGGCGGCCTCCCTGCCGGGAAGCCGCCCCCTCGTCGTGCGTACCTACGCTCAGCCTCCGGTGACCTCGACCGCCGCCAGGTTCTTCTTCCCGCGCCGCAGCACCAGCCACCGCCCGTGCAGCAGATCCTCCTTCGCGGGCACCGCGTCCTCGCCGGCGACCTTGACGTTGTTCACGTAGGCGCCGCCCTCCTTCACGGTCCGCCGCGCGGCGGACTTGCTGGCCACCAGGCCGACCTCGGCGAAGAGGTCGACGACCGGGCCGAGCTGCTCGACCTGGATGTGCGGAACCTCGGAGAGAGCCGCCGCCAGCGTCCGGTCGTCCAGCTCCGTCAGCTCACCCTGGCCGAAGAGGGCCTTGGACGCGGCGATCACGGCGGCCGTCTGGTCGGCACCGTGCACCAGCGTCGTCAGCTCCTCGGCCAGCGCCCGCTGCGCGGCACGGGCCTGCGGCCGTTCCTCGGTCTGCTTCTCCAGCTCCTCCAGCTCCTCGCGGGACTTGAAGGACAGGATGCGCATGTACGTCGAGATGTCCCGGTCGTCCGCGTTCAGCCAGAACTGGTAGAACGCGTACGGCGTCGTCATCTCCGGGTCGAGCCAGATGGCGCCACCCTCGGTCTTGCCGAACTTGGTGCCGTCCGCCTTGGTCATCAGCGGGGTCGCGAGAGCGTGCACGCCCGCGTGCGGCTCCAGCTTGTGGATCAGGTCCAGACCCGCCGTGAGGTTGCCCCACTGGTCGCTGCCGCCCTGCTGGAGCGTGCAGCCGTGCCGCCGGTACAGCTCCAGGAAGTCCATGCCCTGCAGCAGCTGGTAGCTGAACTCCGTGTAGCTGATGCCCTCTTCGGACTGCAGGCGACGGGCGACCGAGTCCTTGGTCAGCATCTTGTTGACGCGGAAGTGCTTGCCGATGTCCCGCAGGAACTCGATGGCCGACATGCCGGCCGTCCAGTCCAGGTTGTTCACCATCGTCGCGGCGTTGTCGCCCTCGAAGGACAGGAACGGTTCGATCTGCGCGCGCAGGCGGTTCACCCAGTTCGCGACCGTCTCCGGGTCGTTCAGCGTGCGCTCGGCCGTCGGGCGCGGGTCGCCGATCTGGCCCGTGGCGCCGCCGACCAGCGCCAGCGGGCGCAGGCCCGCCTGCTGGAGGCGGCGCATGGTGAGGACCTGGACCAGGTGGCCGACGTGCAGGCTGGCCGCGGTCGGGTCGAAACCGCAATAGAACGTGACGGGACCGTCCGCGAGCGCCTTGCGCAATGCGTCCTCGTCAGTGGACAGGGCGATCACGCCGCGCCACTTCAGCTCGTCGACGATGTCCGTCACGGTTCTCGTGTCTCCTCGATGGTCTTCGGGCAGTCGGGTGACAGCCGACTACGAGGTTATACGCCCTGACTGACAGAGCTCATGTTGAAATCGGGGACGCGCAGCGCGGGCATCGCCGCCCTGGTGAACCAGTCGCTCCACTCCCTCGGCAGCGTCTTCTCCGTACGCCCCGCCTCCGTGGCCCGCCCCAGCAGGCCGACCGGCGACTCGTTGAACCGGAAGTTGTTGACCTCGCCGGTCACCTCACCGTTCTCGACGAGGTACACCCCGTCCCGGGTGAGGCCCGTCAGCAGCAGCGTCGCCGGGTCTACCTCGCGGATGTACCACAGGCAGGTCAGCAGCAGCCCGCGCTCGGTGTTCGCGACCATCTCCTCGAGCGAGCGGTCCTCGCCGCCGTCCAGGATCAGGTTGTCGGCGCCCGGCGCCACCGGCAGACCGGTCAGCCCGGCGCTGTGGCGGGTGGTCGTGAGGTGCTTCAGCTCGCCCTCGCGCATCCACTCGGTGGCCGCGATCGGCAGCCCGTTGTCGAACACCGACTGGTCCCCGCCGGAGGAGTGCGCGATCACGAAGGGCGCGGACTCCAGGCCCGGCTCGTTCGGGTCGCTGCGCAGGGTCAGCGGCAGCTCGCTCAGCTTCTCGCCGACCCGCGTCTTGCCGCCCGGCTTGGAGAACACCGTCCGCCCCTCGACCGCGTCCCGCCCCGACGCCGACCACATCTGGTAGATCAGCAGGTCGGCCACGGCGGTCGGCGGCAGCAGCGTCTCGTACCGGCCCGCCGGAAGCTCCAGGCGCCGTTCGGCCCAGCCGAGGCGTACGGCCAGCTCGGCGTCGAGCACGGTCGGGTCGACGTCCTTGAAGTCCCGTGTGGAGCGCCCCGCCCACGCCGAGCGGGTACGGTCCGGGGACTTGGCGTTCAGCTCCAGCGTCCCGTTGGGCTGGTCGTGCCGCAGCCGCAGCCCCGTGGACGTGCCCACGTACGTCGACACCAGCTCGTGGTTGGCGAAGCCGTACAGCTCCCGTCCGCCCGCACGCGCGCGTGCGAACGCCTCACCCAGCGCCGGGGCGAAGTCGGCGAACACGGTGGACGACGTCTCGGCCGGGGCGTCCGTGAAGTCCGGCGACGCAGGTGCGTCCGTCACCAGCGGCTGCGCGTCCTCGGCGGGCCCGGCGCTGCGCGCGGCGGCCTCGGCGGCCCGCACCAGCGGCTCCAGCTCGTCGGCGGTCACCGCGGACCGCGACACGACCCCGGAGGCCGTGCCCTCCTTGCCGTCGACGGTCGCCACCACGGTGAGCGTCCGCCCGCGCGTGACGCCGTTCGTGGTCAGCGCGTTGCCCGCCCAGCGCAGATTGGCGGTCGACTGCTCGTCGGCGATGACGACACACCCGTCGGCCCGGGACAGCTCCAGGGCCCGCTCGACGATCTCGTGCGGCTTGTTCGTGCGGGCGCTCATCGACCGGCCTCCTGGGTGGTGTTAAGGATGTTGACGCCCTTGAAGAGGGCCGACGGGCAGCCGTGCGACACCGCCGCGACCTGCCCCGGCTGGGCCTTGCCGCAGTTGAACGCGCCGCCGAGGACATAGGTCTGCGGACCACCGACGGCCGCCATCGAGCCCCAGAAGTCCGTGGTCGTCGCCTGATAGGCCACGTCCCGCAGCTGCCCGGTGATCCGCCCGTTCTCGATCTTGAAGAACCGCTGCCCGGTGAACTGGAAGTTGTAGCGCTGCATGTCGATCGACCAGGACCGGTCGCCGACGACGTAGATCCCGCGGTCGACGCTCCCGATCAGGTCCTCGGTCGACATCCCGGCGGGATCCGGCCGCAGCGACACATTGGCCATGCGCTGCACCGGCACATGTCCGGGGGAGTCGGCGAACGCGCACCCGTTGGACCGCTCGAACCCGGTGAGCTTCGCGATCCGCCGGTCCAGCTGGTAGCCGACGAGGGTGCCGTCCTTCACCAGGTCCCAGGACTGGCCCTCGACGCCCTCGTCGTCGTATCCGATGGTCGCCAGGCCGTGCTCGGCGGTGCGGTCACCGGTGACGTTCATCAGGTCGGAGCCGTACCTGAGCTTGCCGAGCTGGTCGAAGGTGGCGAAGGAGGTGCCGGCGTAGGCGGCCTCGTAGCCGAGGGCGCGGTCCAGCTCGGTGGCGTGGCCGATGGACTCGTGGATCGTCAGCCACAGGTTGGAGGGGTCGACGACGAGGTCGTACGGCCCCGCCTCGACACTCGGCGCCCGCATCTTCTCGGCGAGCAGTTCCGGGATCTGGGCCAGCTCGGACTCCCAGTCCCAGCCCGTTCCCGTCAGGTACTCCCAGCCGCGTCCCACGGGCGGCGCGATGGTGCGCATGGAGTCGAACTCGCCGCTCGACTCGTCGACCGACACGGCGGTCAGCTGCGGGTGCAGCCGTACGCGCTGCTGGGTCGTCACGGTCCCGGCGGTGTCGGCGTAGAACTTGTTCTCGTGGACCGTGAGCAGCGAGGCGTCCACGTGATTGACCCCGTCCGCCGCCAGCAGCCGCGCGCTCCAGTCCGCCAGCAGCGCCGACTTCTCCTCGTCGGGCACGGTGAACGGATCGATCTCGTACGACGAGATCCACGTCTTCTCGGCGTGCACGGGCTCGTCGGCGAGCTCCACCCGCTCGTCCGACCCGGCGGCCTTGATCACCTGGGCGGACAGCTTCGCCATCGCCACCGCCTGCGAGGCGACCTTGGCGGCGGCGTCCAGGGTCAGATCCACCCCTGAGGCGAACCCCCAGGTCCCGCCGTGCACCACCCGCACCGCGTATCCGAGGTCGGTGGTGTCCGACGATCCGGCGAGCCTGGCGTCCCGCAGGCGCCAGGACGCGCTGCGCACCCGCTCGAACCGGAAGTCCGCGTGCTCGGCCCCGAGCGCACGCGCGCGTGCCAGCGCGGCGTCGGCCAGGGCGCGTAGGGGAAGTGCCGTGAAGGCTTCGTCGATCGTATGAGGCACGGAGGTCTCCCTGCTGTCGTGGCCTGTCGGTATCGATCATGTCGCGCGGGCGGGGCCGTGGACCACACGTTTCCGGCTGGGGTGCGCATCTTTCTGTAGGGACCCGACAGCGACACCCTTACGCCACTGTCGGTGCCCGAATGTTCCCGAGCGGGACCGGACCGATAGGTTTTCGGTGAAGCCGCCTGCCATCCAGATGTTCGGGCGGGTGTGTCAGACCCCTATCGAAAGGGTGATCCGTTGAGCCGCTCGGTTCTCGTCACCGGAGGCAACCGGGGCATCGGCCTCGCCATCGCCCGCGCTTTCGCCGACGCCGGCGACAAGGTCGCGATCACGTACCGCTCGGGTGAGCCGCCGGCCGGCTTCCTGGCCGTCAAGTGCGACATCACCGACACCGAGCAGGTGGAGCAGGCCTACAAGGAGATCGAGGCCGAGCACGGCCCGGTCGAGGTGCTGATCGCCAACGCCGGCATCACCAAGGACCAGCTCCTGATGCGCATGTCCGAGGAGGACTTCACCTCGGTCATCGACACCAACCTCACCGGCACCTTCCGGGTGGTCAAGCGCGCCAACCGCGGCATGCTGCGCGCCAAGAAGGGCCGCGTGGTGCTCATTTCGTCGGTCGTCGGCCTGTACGGCGGCCCCGGCCAGGCCAACTACGCCGCCTCCAAGGCCGCCCTGGTCGGCTTCGCGCGCTCCCTCGCCCGTGAGCTGGGCTCGCGCAACATCACCTTCAACGTCGTCGCGCCCGGCTTCGTCGACACCGACATGACGAAGGTGCTCACCGACGAGCAGCGCGCGAACATCGTGTCGCAGGTCCCGCTCGGCCGGTACGCGCAGCCGGACGAGGTCGCCGCCGCGGTGCGCTTCCTCGCCTCGGACGACGCCTCGTACATCACTGGAGCCGTCATCCCCGTTGACGGCGGACTGGGAATGGGTCACTGATCACCATGAGCGGAATTCTCGAGGGCAAGCGCATCCTGATCACGGGTGTGCTGATGGAGTCCTCCATCGCGTTCCACGCCGCCAAGCTGGCCCAGGAGCAGGGCGCGGAGATCATCCTCACCGCCTGGCCCCGGCCCACGCTGACCGAGCGCATCGCCAAGAAGCTGCCGAAGCCGGCCACGGTCCTGGAGCTCGACGTCTCCAACGACCAGCACCTCGCCCGCCTGGAGGGCCAGGTCCGCGAGCACCTGGGCGACCGGCTCGACGGCGTCGTGCACTCCATCGGCTTCGCGCCCCAGGACGCGCTCGGCGGCAACTTCCTGAACACGCCGTTCGAGTCCGTGGCCACGGCGATGCACGTCTCCGCCTTCTCCCTGAAGTCGCTGACCATGGCGTTGCTGCCGCTGATGACCGAGGGCGGTTCCGTCGTCGGCCTCACCTTCGACGCGCAGTTCGCCTGGCCGCAGTACGACTGGATGGGCCCCGCCAAGGCCGCCCTGGAGGCCACGAACCGCTACATGGCGCGTGATCTCGGCAAGCACGACATCCGCTGCAACCTGATCTCGGCGGGTCCGATCGGCTCCATGGCCGCGAAGTCCATCCCCGGCTTCGCCGAGCTGGCGTCCGTGTGGGACAGCCGCTCCCCGCTGGAGTGGAAGCTGGAGGACCCGGAGCCGGCGGGCAAGGGCGTCGTCGCCCTGCTGTCGGACTGGTTCCCGAAGACCACCGGCGAGATCATCCACGTGGACGGCGGCCTGCACGCCATCGGCGCCTGAATCTCCGTACGTCACCGACGCCCCGTTTTCCCGCCCCGCGCGGGGAGCGGGGCGTCACCCGTTCGGCCTACCCGGTCGGGCGAGGGGGACCCACAACTGCGCACTCTGGATTACGCGTTCACTACGCGAGCCCCTCCCCAGCACGGCCGAGGAGGTCCCCTTGTGCGCTTGTTCCGCAGCCTGGCCTCAACGACCGTCGTCGTCGCTCTCGTCCTGGTCGTGTCGTACGAGTCGATACCCCACGCGCGCGTGCATGCGGCGGAGGTGGAGTCCGCGGAGCCGTTCGGCGCCGCCTGCCGGATCCGCGTCAGCGGCTCCCATGTGACGGCGTACTGCCACAACCCCTATCCAGGCACCGACAGGGTGACCCTGCACGTCGAGTGCGCCCGCTGGTGGGACCTCGACAGCGACAGCTCCCCGGTCGAGGCCGGCCCCGCGCAGACCGTGCGGCTGACCGGGCGCTGCTGGAAAGAGGTCGGCTCGGTGTGGATCAGCCACCGTCGGGAGCGCTGAGGCGTCCCGGACGGCACAGGAACGGATAGCTCGCCGCCTCCGCCGCGGCCGCCGAGGAGTCCCCGGCGCGGATCGCGTCGACCAGCCGCCCGTGGTCCATGTGCGTCTCCGGCGTCAGCTCCTCGCCGACGTCCTCGCGCAGCCAGTCCCGCAGGACCTCGCCCAGGTCCGCGTACATCGCGGTCATCACGTCGTTGTGGGACGCCGCCACCACGGCCAGATGGAAGGTCGCGTCGGCCGCCACGAACGCCTCCGCGTCGCCCGACTCCCAGGCCTCCTCGCGCCGCACCAGTAGCGCGTCCAGCTGCTTGAGGTCCTTCTCCGTACGCCGCTCGGCGGCCAGCTTCGCGGCGGCGGACTCCAGCGTGGAGCGCAGCTCGGCGATGTGCCGTGGGTCGGCGTCGGCGAAGCGGCGGTGCATGACGCCGGCCAGTTCGCTGGTGGCCACCACGTAGGTGCCGGAGCCCTGGCGGATGTCCAGCAGGCCGTTGTGCGCGAGCGCGCGAACCGCCTCGCGGACGGTGTTGCGGGCCACGCCGAGCTGTTCGACCAGCTCGGGCTCGGTCGGGATGCGGGAGCCGACCGGCCATTCGCCCGAGGCGATCTGGTTGCGCAGCGCCGCGATGACCTGCTCGGACAACGCCGAGCGGCGGGGGTGGCTCAGGGGCATGGCTCACCTTCGCACGGGAAGGGCGGGGCCGCGTAGCCCTGAGGTGGACAGTCAATCATCCCATGATTCTATGATGGGTCTCATGGCAGCACGCGAGAAGACCCGGACGGCGACGTCCACGCGCATACGCACCCCCGAGGCAAGCACTCCCACGGCGCCCGCCACGCGCGCGTGGACGATGCGGCTGCTCGTGCTCGGCATCGTGCTGACCGCGCTGAACCTCCGCCCCGCCATCACCAGCCTCGGCGCCCTCCTCGAAGAGGTCCGCGACGGACTCGGCATGAGCGGCAGCGTGGCCGGACTGCTCACCTCCGTGCCCCCGCTCTGTTTCGCCGTCTTCGGCGTCACGGCCCCGCGCCTGGCCCGCCGCTTCGGCCCGGGAGCCGTGGTGTGCGCGGGCATGGCCGCCATCACCGCGGGCCTGCTCATCCGGCCGTACGCGGGCAGCACGGCAGGCTTCCTGGCCGCCAGCGCGTTCGCCCTCATGGGCATCGCCGTCAGCAACGTCCTGATGCCGGTCATCGTCAAGCGCTGGTTCCCGGACCGGGTCGGCTCCATGACCGGCCTGTACTCGATGGCCCTCGCGCTCGGCACCTCGTCCGCGGCGGCCGTGACGGTGCCCATGACCGAGGTGCTGGGCGGGAGTTGGCAGACCGGACTCGCGGTGTGGGCGGCGCTCGCGGCGGTGGCCGTCCTGCCGTGGGTCCCGTTCGTACGGAACCGGGGTGCGTCACCCGCCGCCTCCGCGCAGGAGAGCCACGCGCGCGTGGACGCGCCTGCGCTGCGGATCACCCGGAGCCGCACCTCCTGGGCCCTCGCCGTCTACTTCGGGCTCCAGGCCACCGGTGCCTACATCACCATGGGCTGGATGGCGCAGATCTTCCGCGACGCGGGGGTGCACGCCGGCACGGCGGGGCTGCTGCTCGCCGTCACGATGGTGATGGGCGTACCGCTGGCCTTCGTCATCCCGCGCGTGGCCACCAGGCTGCCGCACCAGGGGCCGATCGTGCTCGTGCTGGGCGCCTGCGGCCTCATCGGCTACGCCGGCCTGTACCTCGCTCCGGCCGCCGGATCCTGGGCCTGGGCCCTGCTGCTCGGCGTCTCCAACTGCTCGTTCCCGCTGGCCCTCACGATGGTCGGTATGCGGGCGCGGACCAGCGCGGGCGTGGCCCAGCTGTCGGGCTTCGCGCAGAGCACCGGCTATCTGATCTCGATCCCCGGCCCGCTCCTGGTGGGTGTGCTCTACCAGCACAGCGGCGGCTGGGGGCTGCCGATCGCGCTCATGGCGGGCCTGATGATCCCGCAGATGGCGGTGGGCGTCCTGGCGGGACGCGACCGTACGGTGGAGGACGAGGCGGCCCGCTGAGCCGCACCCCGGAGGGCCGCGCCGGGGCGGAGGGTGCGAGACTTGCCGCATGTCGCCAGTGCTCGACCCGAACCCCCAGAACGGCCAGAAGAAGATGCTGCTCGTCTTCGGCGCGTTCTTCGCCATCTTCGTGATCATCGCCGTCATCGCGACGATCGCCTCTCCCTGACACCTCTCCCGGAGGCCTGTGCCTCCCGCCTCTCCTGGCGTACGGCCCGACGCACGCCGTCCCGCCGATGGTGGGGCTAGCCCCCCATCCCCTAGGGGGCGAGTGTCAGGGTCAACTGGGTGGATCACCGGATGGGTTGAGGGTCGAGAAGTCCGTAACTTCGAAGTGTGACCGCGAGAGGCGGACACGGACCACTCGAAGACCCACGGAGGCGTCATGTCGGCCCGCACGCACACCCCGCCCCACCCGGCGTCCACGGGCCGTGCCGACATCCGGCTGCCCTGGTGGGCCCTCGCCCTGCCGACGCTCGCCTTCATGACGCTGCTGATGCTGATCATCAACCCGTCCGACGCGCAGGCGGCGACCACTGAGCCCGCGATCACCCAGCTCTTCGAGCGCATACAGCAGTTGATCACGCGCTGAGCACTACAGAAGCCGCCCGTCAACTCCCTGCGCCCCGTGGCCTGTTTCATGCGAAGCTGGATCTCATGAGCGTCGCAGAACCCCGCAGGATTGTCCTCTTCCGGCATGCGAAAGCCGACTGGCCACAGGTGAACGACCACGAGCGGCCGCTCGCGGATCGGGGCCGAATGGACGCGGCAGAGGCCGGCCGCAGGCTGGTCGACACCGACATCCCCTTCGATCTGGCCCTGTGCTCCACCGCGACCCGGACCCGGGAGACCTGGAAGCTCGCCGTCCACGAGTTCCCGCACCGGCCGAAAACCATCTACGAAGAGCGGGTCTACGAGGCCTCACCTGGCGAGCTGATCGCCGTGCTCAACGAAACGCCCGACGACGCGCAGAACGTCCTGCTGATCGGCCACAACCCGGGTGTACAGGGACTCGCCGAGATCCTTTCCGGCTCGGCCGACAGTGACGCGCGCGAGCGGATGAGCCGCCGCGGCTTCCCGGCCGCCGCCTTCGCCGTTCTCTCCTTCAGCGGCTCCTGGAAGACGCTGGAGCCCGGCGTGGGCACCCTGCTGGACTACTGGGCACCGTCCGAGTGACCGACCCATGACAAGGGGCCCGGCACCGCGACGGTGCCGGGCCCCTTCTCATACGGCTCATACGGCCCATACATACGGGCCATACGGGCCATCAGCCCTCGTCGTGCATGTCCGCCGCCTCGACCTCTTCACGGGTGACGCCCAGCAGATACAGGACCGTGTCCAGGAACGGCACGTTCACCGCCGTGTGCGCCGCCTCCCGCACCACCGGCTTGGCATTGAAGGCGACGCCGAGACCGGCCGCGTTCAGCATGTCCAGATCGTTGGCGCCGTCACCGATCGCCACCGTCTGCGACAGCGGCACCCCCGCCTCCGCGGCGAACCGCCGCAGCAGCCGCGCCTTGCCCGCCCGGTCCACGATCTCGCCGGTGACCCTGCCCGTCAGCTTCCCGTCGACGATCTCCAGCGTGTTCGCCTGGGCGAAGTCGAGCCCGAGCCGCTCCTTCAGATCATCCGTGACCTGGGTGAACCCACCCGAGACGACCCCGACTTGATAGCCGAGCCGCTTCAGCGTACGGATCAGCGTGCGCGCGCCCGGCGTCAGCCGCACCTCGTTGCGCACCTTCTCCACCACGGAGGCGTCCAGCCCCTCCAGCAGCGCCACGCGCGCGTGCAGCGACTGCTCGAAGTCCAGCTCCCCGCGCATCGCGGCCGCCGTCACCTCGGCCACCTTGTCCTCGCAGCCGGCGTGCGCCGCGAAGAGCTCGATCACCTCGTCCTGGATGAGGGTCGAGTCCACGTCCATGACGACCAGGCGCTGCGCCCGCCGGTGCAGACCGGCCGCGACGACCGCGATGTCGACACCCAGTGCCGCCGCGTCGGTCACCAGGGCGGTGCGCAGCGGCTCCGTCTCCACGCCGGACACCGCGAACTCCACTGCCGTCACGGGGTACTTGGCGAGCCGGAAGATACGGTCGATGTTGCCGCCGGACTTGGTGATCCGGGCCGCGATCGCGGCCGTCGCCTCCGCGGTGAGCGGGTGTCCGAGCACGGTCACCAGGGAGCGCCCGAGGCCGCGGGGCCGGTTGTCGCCGAGGCCGGAGATGATCTCCGCCTGCATCTTCATCGACTCGGCCCAGCTGTGGACGGTCGCCCGAAGGTCCCCCTCCAGCCCGGCGGGAGGCTGCGTCACGAGCGCGCACAGCGTGATCCGGCCACGGGTGAGGACCTGCTCGATGTCGACGACGTCGACGGAGTAGGCGGCCAGCGTGTCGAAGAGGCCGGCCGTGATGCCCGGCCTGTCCTTCCCGAAGATCTTGACGAGAAGGGTGGGGATGTCGGAGGTCTGCGAAGCGCTCATGGTGCTTCCACCGTATCCGGCACCCAGTGCCTGCCGCCGCTGAGGTCCGTCTAGCGGACACGGAACAGTGGGTGTCGGTCGGGTGGCGTGAGCCTTACGTTCCGGCCACGGCCGGGCCACCGACTCACGCCGGACGCGACTGCGGATGTGAGGGGCAGGTCCGAGGGCACAGGGGGGACCCCGGCAGACCCACCCCCGGCTCGGGATCAGGAGCGCCCCTTCGGCCTCCCCGGCGGCGGGGGAGGGGGAGAGGGTGGGGGAGGTGGAGGCGGTGGCCCTTCCTCCGCTCCGGACGACGACCGGTTCCCACGCCGCCGAGGCGGGCGGGGCGACCTCGGGGGCGGTGCGAACGGCCGGGCCACGGTAGGGGCGCCGTACATGTCGTCGTCACCGGGACGGGGCGGCTCGCCCGGCGGGGGGTCACTGGGCGGTGGCTCGGCGGATTGTGGATCACGGGGCAGCGGGTCGCGGTAATGCGGGTCACGGGGCCGCCACGCGCCGTCGCGCCCCCGCCTCGCATCACGCTCCGGCGCCTCCTCGAACGGCCGGGCGCCCCCTGGAGGCGGGGCCGTGCCCGGCGGTCGCGCGTCCTCCGGCTCGCGCAGGTGGTCCGGCGCACGCAGATACGGGTTCGTCGCCGGGTTCGGCGGCCGGTACGGCGTGCCGGGCGTGTACGGCCCGGACCGGCTCCCGTACGACGAAGCCCCGGCCCCCGCGGTCGCCGGTCCCGAGCCACCTTCCCGCGCACCCCCTGTCACCTCACCCCGAGCCAACGGCGCCGCCCGCTGCCCCGCGGCCCCCGTCACCCAGGCCAGCAGCGCCCCCACGGCACCCGCCCCCGCGCCCCAGACCGCCCCCAGGATCAGCGCCATACCGAGGTTCCCTCGCAACTCCACCCCGGCGCCGAACGCGTCGAAGCCCAGCACCGACAGCGACGCGTCCACGGACAGCTCCGTCAGCCACGCGAGCAACGGCAGCGTCAACGCCGTGGCGACTCCCAGGCGCAGCGCACACCGCCCGGCGAAAGTGAGGGGCCCTGGATCCCGTACGCCCCAGGAAACCGCGCTTCCCGTGGCGCCGGCTCCTGATGGCCGTACGCTCCGGACACCACCCGAGCCACCCACCGGTCCTGCACCCGAAGCCACCCCGCCTCGCAAGCCCGCAGCCTCGCCGGAGGCGGCACCCCCGCCCCCCACCCCCACCGGTGTCCGCACCGCCGTAAGCACCCCCGCGAGCAGCATCATCAGTGCCGCCGCGACCCCCAGCAGCCACACCCGCCCGTCCAGCTCGGCCAGCCCGCTCAGCGTCACGGACTGGTCGGCGCCGCCGTTCAGGAGGTCGTCCAGGGGTGCGGGCAGCAGCCCCGCCAGCACTCCCGTCGCCCTGCCGTCGAACGGCACGAACAGGCCGATCGGGATGCCGAGCCACACACCGTTCGGGGCGCCGAGCAGGGCGGCGCCCGCGATCCGCTTGGGGTGGTCGTCGCCGATCGCCGCGTAGACCGCGGCCGCGAGCCCCGCGGCGACCGCCAGCAGCAGCACCGTGACGAGGGCGGACGCGGCGGGACGTACGACGCGGTGCACGGCCTGCCAGCCGCGCGGCAGCGGGGTGCGGCGCGAGGCCAGCAGGGCGATCAGCAGGATGCCGGCGGACCAGAACATGCCGCCGAGGAGCGTCGGCGCGGTGTCCACCGTGAAGCCGACCGCCGCCTTCGCGTCGATGAGGTCACCGATCTGGTCGGGCAGCAGCCCGCCTACGTCCCCGATGTCCCCCACCCCGGGGATCTCGATCCCGGCGCCACCCCCGCCACCGGGCAGGTCGTCGAGCCCCAGCGAGCTCCCGTCGATCGTGATGACGTCGTGTCCCGCCCAGGCCAGTCCGCCCAGCATGGCCACGAACAGCGCGACCACCGCGCCCGCGCGCGCGAGGAGTTCGGCCGGCGCGATCACAACTCCCGCGCCCCGCAAGGACCGTAGGAAGAACCATGACAGCAGCACGGCGCCGACCAGGCTCACCCCCAGTGGCGTGATCTCGATGGCCGTCGCCGCCTCCGCGCCCGTCAGCCCGAAAGCGGACACATCACCGGACGGCGTGACGGAACCACCCGCCCCAAGGGCCACCACCGCCGCGGTCATCGGGCCCAACGAGCCCGCCGTGTCCGCCTCCAGCAGACGCAGACCGAGTGCCGCCGTGCCCGCCATCCCGATCAACGCCCAGCTCACAGAGGCGATCGCGGACAACAGGATGTCTCCCCACGGCAGCCGTGTGCCGTGCATCGCGGGCTCGACGTTCGTGGACGCGCTCATGGCAGACCCCCCGATCCGCGGCACGGCGGCTGTTCGCCGCGCATGTCCCCCTCGCGTGGATTACCACTCTCCGGACTGATTTCAACCCCGTCAACGGAACCAGTCGAAGCGCGTCGGCGTGCTTCTCACAAGGCCCGACTTTCGGTCAGGGGGCGGAGCCTGAAATAGTTCCCGACGATGTTCGACATCCCTAGACTCCCTGTGTTGGGGGTAACTCGGGGGACTACTCAGTGGGGCATGGAGTGCCGGAACTCGTACTGGAATTCAACGGACGGACCTGGACGCTCGATGCGTCCAGGTCCTACAGCCTCGGACGCGATCCGCAGGGCGACATAGTGTTCGACGACGCCAGGGTCTCCTGGCGGCACGCCACCATCAGCTGGAACGGCCGTAGTTGGGTCATCGAGGACCACGGCAGCACCAACGGCACGTTCGTGCAGGGGCAGCGGATCCACCACCTGGAGATCGGCCCCGGCTCGGCCGTGCACCTGGGCAACGCGACCGACGGACCGCGCCTGGACCTCTCCGGCACCACGGCCGCCGTCGCCTCGCCGCAGGCCCAGCCGCAGCAGCCCCAGCAGCAGCCGTACGCCGCGCAGGGCGCACCGGCGGGCTGGGCCCAGCAGGCACCGGCTCCCCAGCAGGCTCCGTACCAGCAGGCCCCGCAGGCCGGCTGGCAGCAGCCGCAGCAACAGCCGCAGTCCGTCGCGAAGGTTCCGCAGCAGCAGGGCCCCGGTGGTGGCGCGGGGGCGCCGCCGGTCTACGGCGACCGCAGCCCCACCACGTTCCACCAGTTCTCCGTCGGCCGCGTCATGCGCATCGGCCGTGCCCTGGAGAACGAGCTGGTCGTCTCCGACCTGCAGGTCTCCCGCCACCACGCCGAGTTCCACTCGACGCCCGACGGCCGTATGGAGATCCGCGACCTCGGCTCCCACAACGGCACGTACGTCAACGGCCAGCCGATCGCCAAGGGCGGCTCGGCGATGCTCGGCCCGGCGGACATCGTCGGTGTCGGTCACTCCACGTTCCGTATCGTCGGCGACCGCCTCGAGGAGTTCGTCGACACCGGTGAGGTCTCCTTCTCCGCGCGCCACCTGACCGTCACGGTCGACGGCGGCAAGCAGATCCTCAAGGACGTCTCTTTCGGCGTCCCCGAGAAGTCCCTCATCGCGGTCATCGGACCGTCCGGTTCCGGCAAGTCGACCCTGCTCAAGGCCCTCACCGGCTACCGGCCCGCCAACCAGGGCGACGTCCTCTACGACAACCGGAACCTGTACAAGCAGTTCGCCGAGCTGCGTCAGCGCATCGGTCTGGTCCCGCAGGACGACATCCTGCACAAGGAGCTGACCGTCAAGAAGGCCCTCAAGTACGCGGCCAAGCTCCGCTTCCCCGCCGACACCACCGGCAAGGAGCGCGAGGCCCGCATCGACGAGGTGCTGCGCGAGCTGAAGCTCGACATCCACAAGGAGAAGAAGGTCACCTCGCTCTCCGGCGGCCAGCGCAAGCGCGTCTCGGTGGCCCTGGAGCTGCTCACCAAGCCGTCGCTGATCTTCCTCGACGAGCCCACCTCGGGCCTCGACCCGGGCATGGACCGCGACGTCATGCAACTGCTGCGCGGCCTCGCCGACGACGGCCGCACCGTCCTCGTCGTCACCCACTCCGTGGCCGAGCTGGCGCTGTGCGACAAGCTCCTGGTGATGGCGCCGGGCGGTGCGGTCGCCTACTTCGGCCCGCCCGAGGAGGCGCTGAACTTCTTCGGCTACGACAGCTGGGCCGACGTCTTCTCCGCCTTCGAGAACTACCGCGACTACGACTGGGCGGGACGCTGGAAGGGCTCGCAGCACTACCAGATGTACGCCGCGGACATCGACGCCGTCGCACCACAGTCCGTACAGATGCCGCCGATGCAGGCGATGAAGCCGCCCAAGCCCCAGGGCTGGCTGTCCCAGTTCCTGACGCTGGTGCGCCGCTACGTCGCGGTGATCGCCTCCGACAAGGGTTTCCTGGCCCTGATGGTGATCCTGCCGGGCGTCCTCGGCGCGGTGAGCCTGCTCATCGACTCGGGCAAGGACCTGCTGCCCAACCCGGCCAACCCGCAGACCGGCCGGATCATCCCGAACGGCACGGCCACCACCGTTCTGCTGATCCTCGCGGTCGGCGCCTGCTTCGCCGGTGCCGCGAACTCCGTGCGCGAGCTGATCAAGGAACGGGTCATCTACGAACGGGAGCGCGCGACCGGCCTGTCCCGCTCGGCGTACCTGATGTCCAAGGTGTTCGTGCTCGGCATGATCACCGTGCTGCAGGGCCTGATGGTCGGCGTGATCGGCTTCGCCAGCCGGGAGATCCCCGAGGAGGGTCTGGTCCTCGGCAACCTGACGCTCCTGGAGCTCTCCCTGCCGATCATGGCGCTGGGCTTCACCTCGATGATGTTCGGCCTGATCATCTCGGCGCTGGTGAAGACCGCCGAGAAGACGATGCCGCTGCTGGTCATGTTCGCGATCATCCAGGTCGTCTTCACGGGCTGCCTGTTCGCCCTCAACGGCTCGATCGGCGTCAACCAGTTCTCGTACCTGATGCCGTCGCGCTGGGCGGTGGGTGCCGCGGGCGCCACGCTCGACTTCAACAAGATCAGCCCGCCCGACAAGGGCGAGAGCAACGACCCGCTGTGGGAGCACACCGTCGGCGCCTGGACCATGGACATGCTCGCGCTGATCGCCCTCGGCGTGATCTGCGGCATCTTCGTGGCCCGCTTCCTGCGCCGGCACGAGCCCGAGGTCATGCGCAAGTAGCCGCTGACCTGCGGCCGGCCGCGTCGTACGACGCCCGAAGGGCGGCACCCCGTCAGGAGGGTGCCGCCCTTCGGCGTACGGAGCAGAGGCCCGCGCCTACCTCGGTCAGTACGCGCTGTTGACGTTGTCGATCGAGCCGTACCGGTCGGCCGCGTAGTTGGCGGCGGCGGTGAGGTTGGCGACCGGGTCGTACTGGCTGAAGGCCGTGCCGGGGACGTGGTACGCGTCGAAGGTCGGCTTGATGACCTGGAGCAGACCGATCGACGGAACGCCGTTCTGGGCGTTGATGTCCCAGTTGTTGATGGCGTTCGGGTTGCCGGAGGACTCCCGCATGATGTTGCGGTACAGGCCGTTGTAGGTGCCCGGGATGTCGTGCTTCTTCATGATGTCCAGGGCCTCGCGGATCCAGCCGTCGAGGTTGTTGGCGTAGGTCTTGGCGGCGACCGGCTTGACCTGGACCCGCTCGGTGGACCGGCTGGCGGCCTCCTTCGCCTTGCGCGCGGCCTCGGCCTTCTTCTTGGCGGCAGCCTCGGCGGCCCTCTTCTTGGCGGCGGCTTCGGCGGCCACGTGCTTGTCGTGGGCCACCGCGGCCCGGTGCTTGGCGGCGGCCACGGCGGCCTTGTGCTTGGCCGACATCTCCTCGGCCTTCACCGTGTCGCCGGCGAGCTGGTCGGTGACGCTGCCCTTGACGTCCTTTATCTGCTCACTGCTGTACGCCACCTGGCCCGCGGGGGCCTCGGCCGTGGTCGTCCCCCCGTTGCCGGGAACGGCCGAGAAGGCCAGGGCGGCGGCGCCGAGCGTGGCGACACCGGCGATCGCGATCTTGTGCCGCTTGTTCAGCGCACGACTGAGACCACGGTTGTTGGTGTTCTTGAGCATGGCAGATGGACCTCTTCGAATAGCGCGGAGGTCGCTCGCTGTCCGACGGGGGACACGGGTGCTTCCTGCACAAACGCCGCGGGCGGAACCCGCGGCGTTGAGCGACGTCAGCAATTCTTAGCGGCCGCAAAATTGCCTGGCAAAGGTGTGACGTACGATCCTCGATAGTGGACCCGTGAGGGGCAAATCAGGACAGACAGGACTGTCTGTCCCGCTCAAAAGGGACGTCGTCACCTACTACGGACTTTCGTACGTGACGTGCGCCCTATGCGCGGGCTCACATCAGCCCCGTAACAGTCTCACCGGCAGTTGCTGGCGCAATGCTCTTAGTGAGGGCTCTCCGTCGTGAGGATGAGGTGCACGTCGCCGAACTCGTGCCACAGGTAGAGCCCGCGCAGCGCCTCCTCGTAGCTGCGGTCGATCGCCGCCCGTCCCGCGACCGCCTCCAGCATCAGCAGATGCGAGGCCTCCGGCTCGTGCAGCCCGGTCAGCAGCCCGTCCACCACCCGCACTCCGCGCTCCGGGGTCACGACGAGATCCGTCCACCCTTCACGCGCGCGTACGACCCCGTCGGCGCCCGCCGCCGACTCCACGGCCCGCACGGCCGTGGTCCCGACGGCGACGATCCGCCTGCCTCCCGCCTTCGCCGCGTTGATCAGCCGCGCCGACGCCTGCGGCACCGCGAACCGCTCCGGATACGGCGGCTCGTGCGCCTCCGCCGAGGCCACCCCGGTGTGCAGCGTGATCGGCGCGAACTGCACACCCCGGCTCACCAGCTCCGTCACCATCCGCAGCGTGAAGGGCCGCGCCGCGCTCGGCATCTCCGCGCTGCCCGCCCCGTCGGCCGACGGCAGCGCGAACACCGTCTGGTAGACGGACAACGGCTGGTCCCGCTCCGTATAGGAGTAACGAATCGGCCGCCCGTACTCCCGCATCACGCCGAGGACTCCCGCGCCCTGGGACCTGGCTCTCCCCGGGTCGGCCTCCTGGGACCCGCCGGCCCGCGCCCACCACAGCCGCTCGCTCCCCACGCTCAGCGGCTCCTCCAGCACCAGCCGCAGCCCACCCGGCAGCCGGACCTCAGTCCCCGCGGGCCCTCCCGCACGCGCGCGCGTGGTGCCCCGCTCGTCGGGATCCCGCAGCTCGACCGCCCACCGCCCGTCGTCACCGCGCGTGGAGAAGTGCACCACCACGCGCGCGTCCCCGATCCGCCCGTCCACGGCGGCGGCCAGCGTCTGAGACGTGTTGACGACCAGAAGATCCCCGGCCCGCAACAGCCGCGGCAGCTCGCCGAACACGTGGTGCGACACCTCGGTCCCACGCGACACCAGCAGCCGTACGGCATCCCGGTCCAGCCCCGGCCCACGCTGCTCGGCCGGCACCCGGGCCGACAGCTCATCCGGCACGTGCACCGCCAGCGTCATCGCCGTCCCTCCAGCAGAGCCGGAGCCGCGTAGCGGCCGCTCGCCGGACGCTCGTCCAGCAGTCGCAGGAAGGCCGGCACCACACCGGCCGGCGTCGGCCGCGGATCTTCGTCGTCCGGTACGGCCGCCGCGTACAGGTCCGTGGCCATGTCCCCGGGATCGACCGCCCACACCCGCAGCCCCGGCTCCTCCTCGCCGAGCACCGCCGCGAGATGGTCCAGGGCGGCCTTCGACGCCCCGTACCCACCCCATGTCTCGTACGCCTCGACGGCCGCGTCCGAGCTGACGGTGATCACCGTGCCCGTCCCGGACGCCCGCAGCAGCGGCAGCGCCTCCTGGACCAGGCCGAGCGCGCCGACGACGTTCACCTCCAGCGCCCGCCGCAGCCCCTCCAGGCGCAGCTCGTCCAGCCGTACCAGCGGCTCGGCGCCCAGCGCGCTGGCGTTGCTCACCAGCAGGTCGACGCCGCCCAGCCGCCATGCGGCCGCCACCAGCTCGGACCTGTGCCCGGCGTCCGTGACATCCCCCGGCACCGCCGTCACGCGCGTGACGTACGCCCGAAGCCCGGCCGCCGCCTCATGGAGCACCTCGGGAGTCCTGGCGTCGAGCACCAGATCCCAGCCGCGCGCGGCCAGCGCCTCGGCGAGCGCCCGCCCCAGCCCCTTCGATGCCCCCGTAATGATCGCTACCGGCATGACAACCGTCCCCTCGTTCCACTCCGCCTCGGTCGGCGGTGTCCTCAACGTAGGAACCGGCAGACCCGCCCCGCCTCGGACGCGGGCCGCAAAGCCGTGGGGCCCTTCGTCCTACGCCGCGCACCCGGGGCCGTTCGCCCTACGACCCGGAACCCGGGACCAGAGGACTAGGACCGCCGCCCCAGTCGGCCGCCGTCACAGGTCCGATCCGCCTGTCACACCCCGCCGGTACCGTGAGGGCATGAGTCAAGGCCCCAGGTCCGGCCTCGCCGCGGTGAGCTCCGCGTTGCTGGCCATGAGCAGGCATCTCGAGGTGCGCGACGTCCTCAAAACGATCGTCGCCTCGGCCCGCGAGCTGCTCGGCGCGCAGTACGCCGCGCTCGGCGTCCCGGACGACCACGGCGGCTTCGCCCAGTTCGTGGTCGACGGCGTCAGCGACGAGCAGTGGAAGGCCATCGGGCCCCTCCCGCGCCAGCACGGCATCCTCGCCGCGATGCTCCAGGAGGCCGAGGTCGAGCGCCTCGCCGACGTGCGCGAGGACCCCCGCTTCGAGGGCTGGCCGACGGCTCACCCCGACATGTCCGACTTCCTCGGACTGCCCATCCGCGACGGCGACGAGGTCATCGGCGCGCTCTTCCTGGCCAACAAGCTGCGTTCTGTGGGGGGTCACCCCCCGGGCCCGAAGCCGGAGGGAGGCTGCGGCTTCACCGAGGAGGACGAGGACCTCCTCGGCATCCTCGCCCAGCACGCCGCGATCGCCCTCACCAACGCCCGCCTCTACGAACGCAGCCGCGAGCTGACCATCGCCGAGGAACGCTCCCGCCTCGCCCACGAACTGCACGACGCGGTCAGCCAGAAGCTGTTCTCCCTGCGTCTGACGGCCCAGGCCGCCGCTGCCCTCATCGACCGCGACCCGTCCCGCGCCAAGGACGAGCTGCACCAGGTGGCCGCGCTCGCCGCCGAGGCCGCCGACGAACTCCGCGCCGCCGTCGTGGAGTTGCGCCCCGCCGCCCTAGACGAGGACGGCCTCGTCGCCACCCTGCGCACCCAGATCCAGGTCCTCGACCGCGCCCACACCGCGCGCGTGACCTTCGCCGGCCGTGGCGTGAAGGCCCTGCCCGCCACCCAGGAGGAGGCCGTCCTGCGCGTCGCCCAGGAGGCCCTGCACAACGCCCTGCGGCACTCCGGAGCCGAGCACGTCGACGTGACACTGGACCGGCGCGGCAGCGGAGCCGTCCTGCGGGTCACGGACAACGGCACCGGCTTCGACCCGAAGGCGATACGCCGAGCCGGCCGCCACCTCGGCCTGGTCTCCATGCGGGACCGCACGAACGGGGTCGGCGGCACGCTGACCGTGGAATCGGCGCCCGGCAAGGGCACCACGATCGAGATGGAGGTCCCCGGTGGCTGACGCAATCAGGGTGCTGCTCGTCGACGACCACCAGGTGGTCCGCCGGGGCCTGCGCACCTTCCTCGAAGTGCAGGACGACATCGAGGTCGTGGGCGAGGCCGCCGACGGCGCCGAGGGAGTGGCCCGCGCGCAGGAACTCAAGCCGGACGTCGTCCTCATGGACGTCAAGATGCCGGGCATGGACGGCGTCGACGCCCTGCGCAAGCTCCGCGAACTCGACAACCCCGCGCGCGTGCTGATCGTCACCAGCTTCACCGAACAGCGCACGGTGATCCCGGCCCTGCGCGCGGGCGCCGCCGGGTACGTCTACAAGGACGTGGACCCGGACGCCCTCGCCGGAGCCATCCGCTCGGTCCACGCCGGGCACATCCTGCTCCAACCCGAGGTCGCGGGCGCCCTGTTGTCCCAGGAGGAGGCCAACGCGGGCCAGGGGAGAGGCGGCTCGCTGACGGAGCGCGAGCGCGAGGTCCTCGGCCTGATCGCGGACGGCCGCTCGAACCGCGAGATAGCCAGAGCCCTGGTCCTGTCGGAGAAGACCGTCAAGACACACGTCTCGAACATCCTGATGAAGCTCGACCTGGCAGACCGCACCCAGGCCGCGCTGTGGGCCGTACGCCATGGCGTGACCGGCTGAAACGCTCTCCGCAGGGCATGACGGACGGCAATACGGAGGGTTCCGCTCCGGACTGAGATTCATACCGTCGTGGGAATGTCCCCCAGATGGCGCATCCTCCGGGGCTCTCCGCCGTTTTCCAGTGCGTGCTGCGGCGACTGCCGCGGCAATCGCAAGGAGGACTCAGAAGTGAAGAACCTGAAGAAGGCAGCGGCCGTGACGATGGTGGCGGGTGGCCTGCTGGCCGCCGGGGCCGGTATGGCCTCCGCCACCAGCGGCGCGCACGCCGACGGCAAGGCCGTGGGCTCCCCGGGCATCGGCTCGGGCAACCTGGTCCAGGCCCCGGTCCACATCCCGGCCAACGTGTCGGGCAACACCGTGAACGTCGTCGGCCTGCTGAACCCCGCCTTCGACAACCTGGCCGTCAACCGCTGACGACCACCCCGAAGCGAGCAGTGACCTCCGGCCTCCCGGGCTTTCTCGGGAGGCCGGTCAGTTGTATTCAGCCCGTCCGGCGTTTGAGGGCGAGGCCCGTTCAGGGCCGATACGGGGGTCTGGGGGCGGAGTCCCCAGGCACGGTCACATCAATGCCGGTCACGAGGACATCCCGCGCTCACCTCACGCCCCGCTCCCGCTCCTCCACAACGGAGTTGTACGCAGCGACCTGAGCCCGCCGAGCCACCCGCTCCACCGGCCGCAACGCAGCGGCCCGCGCCCCCATCTCCGCGGAGCTGACCGCACCCCCGTGCCCGTTCTCATACGCCAGCGAAACCAACAACCCCACCCGCTGCGCAAGCTCCAGCACCCGCACCGCCCGCGGCGGATACCCCGGCGCCAGCACCTCCCGCCCCCGCTCGGCCCGAGCCCGATACGCGTCGATCGCCGCCTCGGCCACCGGCCCCGACCCGGCCACATCCAGCCGCGCCAACACGTCCGTCGCATCCCGCAGGGCCTCGGCCAGCTCCCGCTCGGCCTCACCCAGCGACGGCACATCCGCGGGCGGCGCCTCCCGTACGGGCAGTACATGCCAGACGACCTCGACATGTACATCACCGTCGGGCCCGGCCTCGTACACCTCGGGCACCAACCCCCACGCGGCGCCGTGACAGATCACGGCCTCCTCGGCATCCAGCGCCCGCGCGTTGAACTCCGGCGGCCCGCTCAGCCCCAGCGGATGCCCCGGCGCCGGCAGCGCGACCCGCAGCCCGCTCACCCCGAGCGCCCGCAGCCGCCCCAGCGCCAGCGTGAGCCCGACGGGCGCCGACTCACCCGGCAGCCCCTCCACCCGGTGCACGACGTCGTCCCCGACGATCTCGAGCACAGCGTCATCCGGCGAGACAAGTCCGGCCAAAAGGGCATTTCCCCAAGCGGCAAGGCGTCCTGAACGTGGTTCCGAGAGCATGCCTCCACCCTAAGGACAGGACCGATGGAATGAAGCGGTGGACCGGTGGCGTAGATTTCCTTGAGGGCTGCGCCCACAGGCGCCAGCGACCACTGAGACGCCGAGACGCCGAGACCGGTCACAGCAAGGGGAGACAACGCGCTCATGAGCGATGTTCTGGAGCTTCAGGACGTATCCGTGGTCCGCGAGGGCCGGGCTCTGGTGGACCAGGTCTCCTGGTCGGTCAAGGAGGGCGAGCGCTGGGTCATCCTCGGCCCCAACGGCGCCGGCAAGACCACGCTCCTGAACCTCGCGTCCAGCTACCTCTACCCCACCCAGGGATCCGTCTCCATCCTCGGCGAGACCCTCGGCAGGCCCGGCACCGACGTCTTCGAGCTGCGCCCGCGCATCGGCATGGCCGGCATCGCCATGACCGAGAAGCTGCCCAAGCGCCAGACCGTCCTGCAGACCGTGCTGACCGCCGCGTACGGCATGACCGCCACCTGGAACGAGGACTACGAGGAGATCGACGAGCAGCGCGCCCGCGCCTTCCTCGACCGCCTCGGCATGAGCGAGTACCTCGACCGGAAGTTCGGCACCCTCTCCGAGGGCGAGCGCAAGCGCACCCTGATCTCCCGTGCCCTGATGGCCGACCCCGAACTGCTCCTCCTCGACGAGCCCGCCGCCGGCCTCGACCTCGGCGGCCGCGAGGACCTCGTCCGCCGCCTCGGCCGACTCGCCCGCGACCCGATCGCCCCCTCGATGCTCATGGTCACCCACCACGTCGAGGAGATCCCCCCGGGCTTCACCCACGTCCTGATGATCCGCCAGGGCAAGGTCCTCGCCGCCGGCCCCATGGAACTCGAACTCACCTCCCGCAACCTCTCCCTCTGCTTCGGCCTCCCCCTCGTCGTCGAACAGGTTGGCGACCGCTGGACGGCACAGGGCCTCCCCCTGTCCTGACCCGGCCCTTCACCCCGAGAAACCCCGGTAAGAAGCCCCTTCAAACTGATCGGCGCCCTGTCCGTGACAGGGCCCGCGGTCCTACCATGACCATGTGGAAATCGACGCGTGGGTTTGGTGGTTGATCGGCGCGGCAGCGCTCGGCATCGGGCTCGTGATCACGGCGATGCCCGAACTCGGCATGCTGGCGGTGGGTGCCGTCGCGGCCGCGGTGGTCGCCGGCATCTTCGGCGGTGACGCCGTCGTCCAGGTCGTGTCCTTCGTCGTCATCTCGACCGCACTCATCGCCGTCGTACGGCCCATCGCGAACCGACATCGCGCACAGCGGCCCCAACTCGCCACCGGCATCGAGGCGTTGAAGGGCAAACAGGCCGTCGTACTGGAGCGGGTCGACGCCTCCGGCGGCCGGATCAAGCTCGCCGGAGAGGTCTGGTCGGCACGCTCCCTCGACACCGACCGCGCCTACGAAGTAGGCCAGGAAGTGGACGTCGTGGACATCGAGGGGGCCACGGCGATCGTCATGTGACCTCGCACGACGTAAGTGGCGCGAACGCGCCACGGGCCACGCGACGGTCTGTCAGACTCGACCAGCAAGATCTTCAACAACCGTAAGATCTGCCGAAGTTGCCGCAGCGGAGAAGGGGTACGGGGAAACGACGATGGAACCGGTCATCATCGTCCTGATCATTCTGGTGGTGTTGGTTTTCATCGCCCTGATCAAGACGATCCAGGTCATCCCACAGGCGAGTGCGGCCATCGTCGAACGCTTCGGCCGTTACACGCGGACACTCAACGCGGGCCTCAACATCGTGGTCCCGTTCATCGACACCATCCGCAACCGCATCGACCTGCGCGAACAGGTCGTACCGTTCCCGCCGCAGCCGGTGATCACCCAGGACAACCTGGTCGTGAACATCGACACGGTCATCTACTACCAGGTGACCGACGCCCGCGCCGCCACCTACGAAGTCGCCAGCTACATCCAGGCGATCGAGCAGCTGACGGTCACCACACTCCGCAACATCATCGGCGGCATGGACCTGGAGCGGACCCTGACCTCCCGCGAGGAGATCAACGCGGCCCTGCGCGGCGTCCTCGACGAGGCGACCGGCAAGTGGGGCATCCGCGTCAACCGAGTCGAGCTCAAGGCGATCGAACCGCCCACCTCCATCCAGGACTCGATGGAGAAGCAGATGCGCGCCGACCGTGACAAGCGCGCCGCGATCCTCACCGCCGAAGGTACGCGCCAGGCCGCCATCCTCACCGCCGAAGGTGAGAAGCAGTCCCAGATCCTGCGCGCCGAAGGTGAGGCCAAGGCCGCCGCCCTGCGCGCGGAAGGCGAGGCCCAGGCGGTCCGCACGGTCTTCGAAGCCATCCACGCCGGCGACCCCGACCAGAAGCTCCTCTCCTACCAGTACCTTCAGATGCTCCCGAAGATCGCCGAAGGCGACGCCAACAAGCTCTGGATCGTCCCCAGCGAAATCGGCGACGCCCTCAAGGGCCTCTCCGGCGCGATGGGCAACCTGGGCGGCCTGGGCGGCGGTTCGGGCAACGGCGCCTCAGGCACGGGGACGGAACGCCGAGAGAAGCCGTCGATCGACTGACGCCGAGACAGCCGTACGCCAAACAGGGGCCCGCCTTCTTCAGAAGGCGGGCCCCATCGCCCTACAGGGGCGCGGGGAACTGCGCGACCAGCCACAGACAACCCGCACCCAAGCAACAACCTCAGGCCCTACGGCGATTAGTCACGCAGCGTCCACTGCCAGCCAATCCGGCAGCGCCGCAAACTCGTCGGCCCCCAGCGTCAGCAACATCGCATCGGCAGGCGTCGGCTCGAACGGCTCCCGAAGCAACGGCATACCTGCCTCGTCCGGCGTCCGATTCGCCTTCCGGTGATTGTCCTCCGCACACGAGGCCACCGTATTCAGCCACGTGTCCTGCCCACCCCGCGACTTCGGCACCACATGGTCCACAGTCGTCGCCCTGCGCCCGCAGTACGCGCACCGGTGCCGGTCCCGCACCAGCACACCCCGCCTCGACCACGGCGCTTGTCTTCGGAACGGCACCCGTACGTACCTGCAGAGCCGAATCACCCGCGGCGCCGGTATGTCCACCGCGGCTCCACGCATGCGCAGTTCGGGGTGGGACTGCTCGACGACGGCCTTGTCCTGAAGCACCAGAACGACGGCTTTGTTCAACGTCACCGTCGACAGCGGCTCGAAGCTCGCGTTGAGTACCAGCGTGTCCCGCATAACAGCCCACCTCCCGTGCGCACCTGCCCACCCCCTGGCGGGCTGGGATCAACTCTGGCCGGGCACGCCGAGATGGACAACGAAATAAAAAATGCCCGCCCCTGATCAATTCCATGACCAGGGGCGGGCAAACGTTCCATGAACGTCAGGCTTCGGCGGGCACCTCGTACTCACCGATCACATGGGCACGCGCGATCGCGTGGAACCGCAGGTTGAACCCGACGACGGCCGGGCTGGCATCCTCGTCCGGTCCGAGCTTCTCCTGGTCCACGGCGTACACCGTGAACACATAGCGGTGCGGCCCGTCCCCGGCGGGCGGCGCGGCACCACCGAAGTCCTTCGACCCGTAGTCGTTCCGCGCGTGTACGGCACCCTCCGGCAGCCCTTCGAACTTGCCGCTGCCCGCCCCTGCAGGCAACTCGGTCACCGAGGCCGGGATGTCGAAGACGACCCAGTGCCAGAACCCGCTCCCCGTAGGGGCATCGGGGTCGTAGCAGGTCACGGCGAAGCTCTTGGTCTCGGCCGGGAAGCCCTCCCAGCGCAGCTGCGGCGAGGTGTTGCCGGCCGCGTAGACCTGAGCGTCCCTGAGGATCCCGCCTTGCTCGACGTCCTCGCTCGTGACCGTGAAGGACGGCACGGGCGGATGGAAGTCGTGGGGCAGCGGCCGCCTCTTGAGCTCGGTCACTTCGATACCTCCTGACGAAACAGTGGAATCAGCGCTTCCGAGCCTAGGACCAGTTGCGCTTGCTGCCGACCTCGGACAGCCACTGGTTGAGATACGCCGCCCAGTCCGTCCCCTGGAAGTCGTTCAGACCCACCTGGAACGACCGGAAGGTGTCGCTGCCCGCGCTGAACAGCCCCGGCTTCTTGTCCATCTCGAGGACGACGTCCATCGTGTGCTCGTCCGCGACGAAGCTCAACTCGACCTGGTTGATACCGCGGTACTGCTGCGGCGGGAAGAACTCGATCTCCTGGTAGAACGGCAGCTTCTGCCGCGTACCCCGGATGTGGCCGCGCTCCATGTCCGCGTTCTTGAAGCGGAAGCCCAGCTGGATGAAGGCGTCGAGAATCGCCTTCTGCGCCGGCAGCGGGTGCACGTTGATCGGGTCCAGGTCGGTGGAGTCCACGGCCCGCGCGATCGACAGCTCCGTCGTCACGCCGATGTTCATGCCGCGCAGCGTCTGACCGTCGATCGTGGTGACCGGCGTCTCCCACGGGATCTCCAGCCCGAACGGCACCGCGTGCACGGCCCCGGCCTGGAGCTCGAAGGCACCACCCAGCGGCATCTTCGTGAACTCGATGTCCTGCTTGTACTCCGAGTCCTGGCTCTCGACCTCGACCCGCGCCTGCAGGCCCACGGACAGGCCCTCGATGTTCTGCTTCACGGACCCGCCCTGAATCCGCACCTCACCCTGGACGACACCGCCCGGGACGACGTTGACCTCCGTCAGCACCGTCTCGACCGAAGCCCCACCGGCCCCCAGGCTCGCGAGCAGCTTCTTGAACGCCATGACTCTCCTCTTTTCAGAGTGGATCCTTGATCCCTACAAACGCGATCCGGCCGTGGCCGGTTCCGCGCCCCACCCTGGCAAGGCGAACGCCCCCTGACCACCCCGTTGCGACCACCCGTCTGCACTACCCTCGGACGGCATGATCGTGACCCCCGACCGTACGCCCCTCCCCAGGAACTTCTTCGACCGGCCCGTCCTCGAAGTCGCCCCCGACCTCCTGGGCCGCCTCCTGGTACGCACGACCCCCGACGGTCCGATCACCCTCCGCCTCACGGAGGTCGAGGCCTACGACGGCCCGAACGACCCCGGCTCCCACGCCTATCGCGGCCGCACGCCCCGCAATGACGTGATGTTCGGTCCTCCCGGACACGTCTACGTCTACTTCACCTACGGCATGTGGCACTGCATGAACCTGGTGTGCGGCCCCGACGGACAGGCGAGTGCGGTACTGCTCCGCGCAGGCGAGATCGTCGAGGGCGCCGAGCTCGCTCGCAAACGTCGACTCTCGGCCCGCAACGACACGGAACTGGCCAAAGGCCCGGCCCGCCTGGCCACCGCACTGGACGTGGACCGAGCCCTGGACGGCACGGACGCGTGCGCCTCCGACGAGACGCCGCTGAGGGTCCTCGCCGGCACTCCCATCCCCTCCGACCAGGTGCGGAACGGCCCACGCACCGGTGTGGCAGGCGACGGCGGCAACGGGGACGTCCACCCCTGGCGCTACTGGATCGCCAACGACCCGACAGTGAGCCCCTATCGGGCCCATGTCCCGAGGCGCCGCCGAAGTTGACGCGCCTTGGGGGAGGCGCGTAACGTGGCCCGAGCCGCTGAACCGGGTACTGCGAAGTCAGCAGCCGGAGCGGCCAACCCACTACTACGAACACCCTCAACGGGGTCGTTTTTTGGCGTGCCCGCATGCCCGAATTCGAGCCCACGGAGCCCGATTATGAATCGGGCGGGGGAATCGGCTAACGTAGTGAATGTCGAAAGGCCGACGGGCGAAAGCCCAGAGCCTCACGACAATCCCTCCCGACAGGGAATCGGATCGGAAAAGGATCTGATAGAGTCGGGAACGCAAGAACGAAGGGAAGCGCCCGGAGGAAAGCCCGAGAGGGTGAGTACAAAGGAAGCGTCCGTTCCTTGAGAACTCAACAGCGTGCCAAAAATCAACGCCAG
>NZ_JBIWIY010000030.1:0-98871 GCF_044764885.1 Streptomyces sp. NPDC093591 | reverse complement strand
GCGTTTGAGGACGAGGCCCGAAGGGCCGACAGCGGGGGTCCGGGGGCGGCAGCCCCCGGGGACGGGACGGGTAGGGGCGGCGGGGGCGAGGAACTCCCCCCGACGTCACCCGTCCCCGAACCGCTCCCCCTCCCCCGCCTTCTCCACCAGCAACCCCGGCGGCGTGAACCGATCCCCGTACCGCTCCGCCAGCTCACGCGCGCGTGCCACGAACCCGGGCAGGCCGCCCTCGTAGCCGTTGATGTACTGCAGCACGCCCCCCGTCCAACCGGGGAAGCCGATGCCGAAGATGGAGCCGATGTTGGCGTCGGCGACCGACGTCAGGACGCCCTCCTCCAGGAGCCTGACCGTGTCGAGCGCCTCGGAGAACAGCATGCGTTCCTGCATGTCGCGGAAGGGGATCTGCGCGCCCTCGCGCGTGAAGTGCTCACGCAGGCCCGGCCACAGGGCCGTCCGCTTGCCGTCGGCGTCGTAGTCGTAGAAGCCGGCGCCTCCGCTGCGCCCCGGGCGGTCGAACTCGTCGACCATGCGGTCGATGACGGCCTCGGCGGGGTGGGACGTCCAGGTGCCGCCCGCCTCCTCCACGGCCCGCTTGGACTCGTTACGGATCTTGCGCGGCAGCGTGAGGGTCAGTTCGTCCATCAGCGAGAGGACCTTGGCGGGGTAGCCCGCCTGGGCCGCCGCCTGCTCGACCGACGCGGGCTCGATGCCCTCGCCGACCATCGCCACGCCCTCGTTGATGAAGTGGCCGATGACGCGGGAGGTGAAGAAGCCGCGGGAGTCGTTGACGACGATGGGCGTCTTGTTGATCTGGCGGACCAGGTCGAAGGCGCGAGCCAGCGCCTCCTCCCCCGTGCGCTCGCCCTTGATGATCTCGACGAGCGGCATCTTGTCGACGGGCGAGAAGAAGTGCAGGCCGATGAAGTCGGCCTGGCGGTCGACGCCCTCGGCCAGCACGGTGATCGGCAGCGTGGAGGTGTTGGAGCACAGCAGCGCGTCCGGCGCGACGATGTTCTGGATCTCCTGGAACACCTTGTGCTTGAGCTCGGGGTTCTCGAAGACCGCCTCGATGACCGCGTCGCAGCCGGCCACGCCCTGCGGGTCGGCCGTCGGCGTGATGCGCGCCAGCAGCGCGTCGGCCTTCTCCTGCGTCGTACGGCCCCTGGAGACCGCCTTCGCGCACAGCTTCTCCGAGTAACCCTTGCCCTTGACCGCGGCTTCCAGGGACACGTCCTTCAGGACGACCTCGATGCCGGCGCGGGCGCACGAGTAGGCGATGCCCGCGCCCATCATCCCCGCGCCCAGGACGGCCACCTTGCGGACCCTCCGCGCCTCGATGCCCTTGGGACGGTTGGCGCCGGAGTTGACGGCCTGGAGGTCGAAGAAGAACGCCTGGATCATGTTCTTGGAGGTCTGGCCCGCCGCCAGCTCCACGAAGTAGCGCGCCTCGATGACCTGTGCCGTCTCGAAGTCGACCTGCGAGCCCTCGACGGCGGCCGCGAGGATGTTGCGCGGGGCCGGGTAGGGAGCGCCGTTCGTCTGCTTGCGCAGGTTGGCCGGGAAGGCGGGCAGGTTCGCCGCGAACTTGGGGTTGGCGGGTGTGCCGCCGGGGATCCGGTAGCCCGGCTTGTCCCAGGGCTGCTGCGATTCGGGGTTGGCCTCGATGAAGGCGCGGGCCTTGGAGAGCAGTTCCTCCTGGGTGGCGGCCACGTCGTCGACCAGGCCGTTCTGCAGGGCGCGCCGCGGGTTGTACTGGGTGCCCTGGAGGAGGACCTTCAGCAGTGCGTCGGCGATGCCGAGGAGGCGGACGGTGCGCACGACGCCGCCCCCGCCCGGCAGCAGGCCGAGGGTGACCTCGGGGCAGCCGATCTTGGAGCCGGGCGCGTCGAGGGCGATGCGGTGGTGGCACGCGAGGGCGATCTCGTAGCCGCCGCCCAGGGCCGCGCCGTTCATCGCGGCGACGACCGGCTTGCCCAGGGTCTCGATGCGGCGCAGGTTCCGCTTGATCTCCATGCCGCCGTCGAACAGTTGCTGTGCGGTCTCGGGGGTGACCCGGATCAGGTCGCGCAGGTCGCCGCCGGCGAAGAAGGTCTTCTTGGCGGAGGTGATGATGACGCCGCGGATGGTGTCCTTCTCGGCCTCCAGGCGGTCGACGGTCACCGCGAGGGAGTCGCGGAACGCCTGGTTCATGGTGTTCGCGGACTGGTTGGGGTCGTCGAGGACGAGGGTGACGACGCCGGCGCGGTCCTGTTCCCAGCGGATGGTGGTGCTCTGTGTCATGACGGGGTCTCCGTTGAAGTCTGTTGGTGTACCGCTGATTGCGCCGGGGATCAGATGCGCTCGACGATCGTGGCGATGCCCATGCCGCCGCCGACGCAGAGGGTCGCCAGGCCGTACCGCTTGTCCTGGCGCTCCAGTTCGTCGACGAGCGAGCCGAGGATCATCGCGCCCGTGGCGCCGAGCGGGTGGCCCAGCGCGATCGCGCCGCCGTTGACGTTGACCTTGTCCAGCGGGAGACCCATGTCCTTCACGAAGCGCAGGACGACCGCCGCGAAGGCCTCGTTGATCTCGACGAGGTCGATGTCGTCGATGGTCAGTCCGGCCTTGGCGAGTGCCTTGCGGGTGGCGGGCGCGGGGCCGGTGAGCATGATGGTGGGCTCGGAGCCGGAGACGGCGGCGGCGACGATCCGCGCGCGGGGCGTGAGTCCGTAGCGCTCACCGACCTCCTTGGTGCCGATGGCGACCAGCGAGGCGCCGTCGACGATGCCGGAGGAGTTGCCCGCGTGGTGGACGTGGTCGATCTTCTCGACCCAGTGGTACTTCTGCAGCGCCACGGCGTCGAAGCCGCCGAGGTCACCGATGTCGGCGAAGGACGGCTTCAGCTTGGCGAGGGAGTCGGCGGTGGTGCCCGGGCGCAAGTGCTCGTCGTGGTCGAGGACGACGAGGCCGCTGCGGTCCTTGACCGGGACGACGGAGCGGTCGAAGCGGCCCTCCTTCCAGGCCGTCGCCGCCCGCTCCTGGGACAGGGCCGCGTACTCGTCGACGTCACGGCGCGTGAAGCCCTCGATGGTGGCGATCAGGTCGGCGCCGATGCCCTGCGGTACGAAGTTGACGGCGAGGTTGGTCATCGGGTCGTTGAACCAGGCACCGCCGTCCGAGGCCATCGGCACCCGGGACATGGACTCCACGCCGCCCGCCAGGACGAGGTCCTCGAAGCCCGAACGGACCTTGGCGGCGGCCATGTTCACGGCCTCCAGACCCGACGCGCAGAAGCGGTTCTCCTGCACACCCGCGACGGTGTCGGGCAGTCCGGCGGCGATCGCGGCGATGCGGGCGATGTCGGAGCCCTGGTCGCCGACCGGGCCGACGACGCCGAGCACGATGTCGTCGATGGCGGCCGGGTCGAGATTGGGGAAGCGGTCACGGAGCTCGTGGATGAGGCCGACGACCAGGTCGATGGGCTTGGTGCCGTGCAGGGCGCCGTTCGCCTTGCCGCGGCCGCGCGGGGTGCGGATCGCGTCGTACACGTACGCTTCGGTGCTCACTGGTAAGCCTTTCGGGGGTGAGGGTCAGCCAAGCGATGGAGCCTCGAGGAGGCCTGGGAGCCTTGGTCGGGCATGGGAGCCTCAGCCGAGCAGGGAACGGCCGATGATCTCCTTCATGATCTCGGTCGTCCCGCCGTAGATGGTCTGGATGCGGCCGTCGGTGAAGGCCCGGGCGACGGGGAATTCGCTCATATAGCCGTAGCCGCCGTGCAGTTGGAGGCAGCGGTCGGCGACCCGCTTCTGCAGCTCGGTCGCCCACCACTTGGCCATGGAGGCGTGCACGGCGTCGAGCGTGCCGCTGTCGTGGTCCTCGATGCAGCGGTCGAGGAACGCGCGCGTGACGGCGCACTCGGTGGCCATCTCGGCTATCTCGAACCGGACGTGCTGCTTGGTGGCGAGCGGCCGGCCGAAGGCCTCGCGCCCCTTGACGTACTCGGTGGTGATCTCCAGCAGGTGCTCGGCGGCGGCGATCGCGGAGACCGCGATGCTCAGGCGCTCCTGGGCGAGGTTCGTCATCAGGTGGACGAAGGCGCCGTTGAGCTCGCCGAGGAGGTTCGCCTTGGGCACGCGGACGTCGTGGAAGAACAGCTCGGCCGTGTCCTGCGCCTTCTGGCCGATCTTGTCGAGGTTGCGGCCGCGCTCGAAGCCGTCCATGCCGCGCTCGACGACGAGCAGCGACAGTCCGCGCGCGCCGCCCTCGGGCGTCGTCTTCGCGACGACGATGACCAGGTCGGCGAGGATGCCGTTGGAGATGAACGTCTTGGACCCGTTCAGCACCCAGTGGTCGCCGCGGTCCTCGGCGTGGGTGCGGATGCCCTGGAGGTCGGAGCCGGCGCCGGGCTCGGTCATGGCGATAGCCGTGATCAGCGAGCCGTCGCAGAAGCCGGGCAGCCAGCGCCGCTTCTGCTCCTCGGTGGCGAGGGAGGTCAGGTACGGGCCGATGATGTCGTTGTGCAGGCCGAGGGCGAGGCCGGGCGCGCCCGCGCGGGTGAATTCCTCGGCGAGGACGGCGCTGTAGCGGAAGTCGGGGGTGCCGCCGCCTCCGTACTCCTCGGGAACGGCGAATCCGAGCAGGCCCTGCTTTCCGGCCACGCGCCAGGCGTCGCGGGAGACGATGCCGTCCTTCTCCCACTGCTCGTAGTGCGGCAGCACCTCTTTGGCCAGGAAGGCACGCACGGTCGCGCGGAACGCGTCGTGCTCGGGAGCGAAGATCTGCCGCTTCATTCGAGGCCCTTCATGTCGGTGTCCTCCCCTTCGAGGCCCTTCATCAGCTCGGGTACGCCCCAGTCGCGCGCCACGTCGGCGGTGTCCGCGCCGGGCTGGGCCGGGCCGGTCCGTACGGCCGTCCGGGTCGCCGAGAAGCGCGGTGCGGGTGCGGGCTGGGTGATGCCGCCGTGGTCGGTGAAGGTGCCGCGGGCGGCGAGGTGCGGGTGGTGCGGGGCCTCGCGCAGGGACAGGACGGGCGCCACGCAGGCGTCGGAGCCCTCGAAGACGGCCGTCCACTCGTCCCTCGTACGGGACTTGAAGCGGGCCGCGACCGCCTCGCGCAGCTCTCCCCAGCGGGCCCAGTCCTTGCGGGCGGAGGCGAAGTCCGTGACGCCGAGCAGCTCCAGGAACTCGTCGTAGAACTGGGGTTCCAGGGCGCCGACCGCCATGTACCTGCCGTCGGCCGTCTCATAGGTGCCGTAGTAGGGGCAGCCGCCGTCGAGGAGGTTGGCGCCGCGCCGGTCCTGCCAGCCGCCGGCGGCGAGCATGCCGTGGATCATCGCGGTGAGATGCGAGGTGCCGTCGACGATGGCGGCGTCGACGACCTGGCCGGTGCCGGTCGCGCGCGCGTGGTGGAGGGCGGCGAGGACGCCGACGACGAGATAGAGGGAGCCGCCCGCGTAGTCGCCGACGAGGTTGGCGGGGACGGCCGGTGGCTCGTCGGGGCTGCCGATCATGCCGAGGGTGCCGGTGAGCGCGATGTACGCGATGTCGTGGCCGGCGCGGTGGGCGAGCGGCCCCTCCTGGCCCCAGCCGGTCATACGGCCGTAGACGAGCGCCGGGTTGCGGGCGTGGCAGGCCTCGGGGCCGACGCCGAGACGCTCGGCGACGCCGGGGCGGTAGCCCTCGATGAGGATGTCGGCGCGGGCGGCGAGCTCGAGCACGCGGGCGGGACCGTCGGGGGACTTCAGGTCGACGATCACGGAGCGCTTGTTGCGGTTGGTGACGTCGTACGCGGTGTCGATGGCGAGTCCCGTGCCGCCGGGCCGGTCGACGCGCACCACGTCGGCGCCGAGGTCGGCGAGGAGCATGGCGGCGAACGGGCCGGGCCCGATTCCGGCCAGCTCGACCACGCGCACGCCGGTGAGCGGGCCCTGTCCTGGCGTCGTTGCCATCCAGCCCCCAGGTATATGACACAACTGCTGTAACACCAGTGATGCTAAGAAGATGCACCGACGGACACAAGAGCAAGCGCTTAGGAAGTTACCCGCCGGAAGCCCGGCCGCGAACCCGCCCCGGCGGAATCAGCGCCCGTCCAGCTCGGCTATCAGCCGCTTCGGCGCGATCGTGCGGTAGCTCTCCTCCACCCAGTCGCACAGCAGCTCCGCGGCCGGGGCGCCCTTCTGCTCCAGCGGGATGCTCACCCAGCCCGCCCTGCCCAGGCCGTACCCGGCGGGCTCGGCGCCCGGGCACGTCAGGGCGTGGGCGTGGGCCGACTCGTCCTTGAGCTTCACCGTGATGCCCAGCGGATAGCTGCCGTCGTCGACGCCCAGGAAGACGAACACCTTCTTGTGGACCTTCGCGACCGTCTCGCCCCACGGGAACTCCTCGGTGGTTCCGGGCAGCCCGAGCGCGAACTCGCGCACTTTCTCCCACTTCTTCAGGGCGTTCCTGGGCACGGCCACCGCATACCTCCCGGCCTCGTCGTCGGGCTCCGCACCCCTCACGCTAGCCTCGGCCACCGACAACGGCGCGTGCTGCGAGACCGAGGGGTGTCATGACCAGGATGAACAGGGCGGATCGTCCGTACGACATCGTGCTCTTCGGGGCCACGGGCTTCGTCGGGATCCTCACCACGGAGTACCTGGCCGCACAGGCCCCAGAGGGGCTGCGCTGGGCGATCGCCGGGCGCAGCAAGGAGAAGCTGGAGCGACTGCGCGAACGGCTGCCAGGGGGTGCGGGGATCGGGTTGTTGGAGGCGGATGTCTCGGATCCGGCGTCGATGCGCCGACTCGCCGAGCACGCGCGCGTGGTGGCCACGACGGTGGGCCCGTACGTGAAGTACGGCGAGGATCTCGTCGCGGCCTGCGCGGAGACCGGGGCCGACTACCTCGACCTCTGCGGTGAGCCGGAGTTCGTGGACCTGACGTACGTCCGGCACGACGCACGCGCGCGTGAGACGGGCGCGCGGCTGGTGCACGCCTGCGGCTTCGACTCGGTCCCGCACGACCTGGGCGCGTACTTCACCGTCCAGCAGCTGCCGGAGGGCGTCCCCCTGGCGGTGGACGGGTTCGTGACGGCCGACGCCACCTTCTCGGGCGGCACGTTCGCGTCGGCGCTCAACCAGTTCTCACGCGGCCGCCAGATGCGGACCGCCGCCCGCGACCGCGCCCGCCACGAGCCGCGGCTGATGGGTCGCCGGGCGCTCGCGCCGACGGGTGCGCCCCGGTTCGCGAAGGAGGTGGGTGCCTGGGCGGTGCCGCTGCCGACGATCGACCCGCAGATCGTCAAGCGGTCCGCGCGGGCCCTGGAGCGCTACGGCCCCGACTTCCGCTACCGCCACTACGCCGCCGTACGGCATCTGCCCATCGCCGTCGGCGGGGTCGCCGCGATGGGCGCGCTCGTCACGGCCGCCCAACTGCCGCCCGCCCGGCGCTGGTTGTCCGACCGGCTGAAGCCCGGCGAGGGGCCGAGCGCCGAGAAGCGCGCGAAGAGCTGGTTCTCGGTCCGCTTCGTCGGCGAGGGCGGTGGCCGACGGGTCTTCACCGAGGTGGCGGGCGGCGACCCCGGATACGGGGAGACGGCGAAGATGTTCGCCGAGTCGGCCCTGTCCCTCGCCTTCGACGAGCTGCCGACCACGGCCGGCCAGGTCACGACGGCGGTCGCGATGGGGGACGCGCTGATCGAGCGGCTGCGCGGGGCGGGGATCACCTTCCGGGTCGCCGCGACCCGCTGAACGGGCCCTGCGCCGAACCTGTCCCTACTGGGTCCACCCCGCCACGGTGAAGATCATCCCGCCGATCCAGGCGAGCCCCGCCACCACGGCGAGAACCAGCGCGGCCGTCACGGCACGCTCGACGGGGCGGTTCGGGTCGGCAAGGGGCTTGGGGGCGCGGTGCGTCGTCATGCGTCACAGCCTGCCGATCACCGGCGCGCACGACATCCGTACAGGTACTCAGCCGAAGTACTCAGTCGCCCTCGTCGGTCGCCGGCCAGTCCCCCAATGCCTCCGCGATCCGCTCCCGCACGGACGGATCGGGCGTGCAGCGGGCGAGCCGGACGGCGATGGGGCCGATCTGCCAGCCCGCGTGATGGTCGTAGAAGGGCGGGGGCCCCGCCTCGTTGTGGGCGACTTTGCCGACCAGCTCCGCGAGGCGGACCAGTAGCCGCTGCTGCTCCGTCGGGTGCTCCCAGGCGGTGAGCCCTCGCCCTCGGACCAGCCCGAACACCTCGCTGCCCCGGCTCCACCGATCGCGGTCGCCCGCCGTGGCCACGGCGGCGTCGATCTCCGGGGTCCCGCCCAGCTCCTCCGCCGCGGCCGCGAGCACTCGCCCCGCCCAGGCCACCGGCAGGGGCTGGCGCTCGAAGAGGGACCGCCCCCATGTCCGGGTCGGGTCCGCGGCCGCCCGGGCGGCGAGTTCCGGCCTCGGACCAGCCGCCTCCTTCAGTGCCCGTCGGCACAGCGAGTCCGCGCGACGTGTCGTCTCCGGAAGGCGGTACTCGGGGGTCAGGGCGAGCGTATGGGCGCAGGCGTTGTCGAGGCTCACGCGGTGGCCGACCGAGACGAAGACCGGTTTGACGGCGTCCCGGGTGCGCAGGGCGCGGCCGACCTCCTGGTCGCCCGCCATGAGCGGCGCGGACGCTCCGCGTTCGGGGGCGGGGTCGTCGTGGGTGAAGGTGAAGGGGTTCTTGGCCACGCCGATCGTCGGCAGGCCGGTGAGGACGCCGAGGTGGCTGGCGAGGCCGAAGCGGCGGGGGTGGGCGAGGCCGTAGCCGTCGCAGATGACCGTGCCAGGCTCGCAGGGCAGGGCGTCGAGGGCGGCCAGCACCGTGGGGATCTCGCGGAAGGCGAGCAGGCCGGGGACGTACGGGAAGGAGATCCGGCCGACGGCCGTGGCCTCGGCGACGACGTCGAGGGTCGCCGCGTCCAGCACGACCGCCGCCGCGGCCACCACGTCCCGCTCGTCGTCGTAGGCCACGTCGACCCCGGTCACGTGTCCGGCTCCGGGCGGCGGCCCCGGCTCGTCGAGCAGCACCCGCTCCCGCAGTTCGTCCTGGACGGCGCGGGCCTCTTCCTCGGTCGCGGGCCAGCCCGCCGGAATGCGTACGGTCGTCATGGTGGGGACGAGGGTACGGGGCCCGGGGCGGCCGCGGCGGGCCCGGGGGTACGCTCGTGATCATGTTCGTACTCGAGCTGACCTACACCGCCCCGCTGGATGCCGTCGACGCCGTGCTGGAGGCCCATGTGGCGTGGCTCGACGAGCAGTACGAGAAGGGGACGTTCCTCGCGTCGGGGCGCAAGAACCCCCGCGACGGCGGGGTGATCCTCGCCGTCGCGGAGGACCGGGCGCGGATCGAGGCGATCGCCGCGACGGACCCGTTCGTCGGCGCGGGCGTCTGCGCGTACCGCATCACCGAGTTCGCCGCCACGAAGACGGCCCCGGAGCTCGAGCGCCACCGCGAGACGCCCGGCTGAGCCTCACTTGCCCAGCGCCTGCTTGAGCTGGCCCTTGTTCATGTCCGAACGCCCGTGGATGTTGCGCTTCTTGGCCTCCTCGTACAGCTGGTCGTAGGTGGGCCCCTGGGAGCCCTTGCCCGACCGCTGGCCGCCCCGCTTGCCCGAGGACATGTCCTGGGTGGACGTACGGCTGGCGGTCTTGGACTCGCCGGACCGTGCGCGCTCCTTGTTCACCGTTCGCGCCGCGATCTCCTTGGCGCGCGAGGTGCTCTCGCCCCGGTCCTGGGCGCTCTTCTTGATGTGCTCGTACTGGCGTTCCCGCTTCGAGCTCGAACCGGCTGGCATATGAGTCACTCCTCTCGCAGTCGGCGACCGAGTACCCACATTCCGGCGTCAGCTCTCCAGTCGTGCGACCCGGCCCTTCTCCCCCGCCGCCCAGCAGCCGAGGTCCGGCGTGCAGTCCACGGTGTCGTAGGAGCCGGTGTCGACGGTCCGCCAGGTGCGGCCGCCGTCCGTCGTCAGGTCGGTGCCGGTGGGCCCGACGGCCAGGGCTGCGGTGCGGCTGTGCGGGAGCCAGGCGACGCCGGAGCGGTAGGCGTTCACCGGCGTCCCCGCGGGCTGCCAGGTGGCGCCCCCGTCGCCGGTACGGGCGGCGGCTTGCGGGGAGGCCTGGTCGGGGCGGTAGTCGCCGCCGACCGCGAGGCCGTGCGTACGGTCGCGGAAGGCCAGGGCGAAGACGCCGCGGGCGGGGTCGCCGGCCGGGACCGGTGTGTCGGCGGCCGTCCAGGTCAGTCCGCGGTCGGTGGAGTGCAGCACGCGCGCGCGTGCGGCCCCGCCGGTGGCCAGCCAGACGTCCTTGCGTCCGGAGGTGACCAGGCACTGACCGCTCGCCGCGAAGCCGGCCTCGCCCTCCAGCGCGGCGGGCATCCCGTCGCCGGGCAGCACCTTCCAGGAGCGGCCGCCGTCACTGGTCGACAGGATGCGGAACCTGCCGTCCACCGGGTCGCTCATCGCCAGGCCGTGGCGGTGGTCGAAGAAGGCCATGCAGTCGTAGAAGGCCCGCGCGTCGGTGTTGCGGAAGGACTCGGTCCAGGTCGCACCGCCGTCGTCCGTGCGGTACACACGGGACGCCTCGCCCTCTCCGATGGCCAGCACCACGGCACGTCGTGCGTCGAACGCCTCGACATCCCGGAACTGGAGCTCGCCGGCCCCGGGCGGCGAGACGTTCCGCCAGGTCGCGCCGCCGTCGGTGGTGCGCAGAACGGTGCCCTGGGTTCCGGCCAGCCAGGCGGTGTTCCGGCTGACCGCGGACAGCCCGCGGAAGCGCACCTCGGGCGTGCCACTGTCCTTCGGTTCCCAGTGCGGCGCACTGCGCTCCGGCTGGTCCGCCCGCGCGGGTACGGCGGTCAGCGCGGCCAGCGCCGCCCCGCACACCACCCCCGCGGCCACTGTCCGAAACGTACGCCCCGACCGTCGCGTGCTCCCCGAACGCCTCATGGCGGGCGAAGCTAGCCGACCACCCCGGCATCGTCCAGATGGCCCCGGGGACCACATGTGACTTTCCCGGCACCTGGGACGAACGAGCCACTCCCATGCATGACGGCGGTGACAGAGGTCACTCGAATCCACGGTGCACGGATTGGCTGATTCCGTCGTCTCTACCAGTGCCCGGTCTCGTCCGCCCGGAAGTTCGTCCAGCTGTCACAAGGGAGCATGGCGTTGTCCACCGTAATCGAGCAGCCCGTTGAGGCCCGTCTCGTCGCCGCCGCGCCGCGGATGCCGAGCATTCCCGCGACCCTGCACTACGACCGGCGCGACCCGTTCGCCGTCCGCATGACCTTCCCGGCCCCGGCCACCCTGGAGGGCGTGGAGGTCTGCTGGACCTTCAGCCGCGAGTTGCTCCTGGCCGGGCTGGAAGGGCCGGAGGGCCACGGGGACGTGCGGGTGCGGCCGTACGGGTTCGACCGTACGGTCCTGGAGTTCCACGCGCCCGAGGGCACGGCCGTCGTGCACATCCGTACGGGCGAGGTGCAGCGTTTTCTGCAGTCGACCAGCGAGTTGGTGCCGCTCGGGCTGGAGCATCTGCAGCTCGACCTGGACCGTGATCTGGCGGAACTCATGCGGGACGCCTGCTGAGGCGGGTTTCTCGCCCCGCCGCCCCTACCCGTCCCATCCTGAAGGGGCTCCGCCCCTGCGACCCCGCCAGGGGGCTTCGCCCCCTGGACCCCCGATCGGCCTGGACGGCCTCGTCCTCAAACGCCGGACGGGCTGAAGGCTTTAATTCCGTTGACAGGCCATCGCCCTCCTCCTACCGTCTACAACGGTCCTGTTGCCGTCGATTGGAGAAGGACGTTGCTCGTCTGAGGTCCTGAGACACCGCGCCACACCTGAGGTGTGTTTGCGCTGCGTGCGACCTCGGCGTTCGAGCCGTCCTCCGGAGCAGGGCTTTTCTCATCGCCCCGAATTCCCTGAGGCCTCCCCCGTCGGTCGCCGGTGTCTCGATACGCGTTTGCCCTTGATCGCTTCGAGCATCCGCGGAGGCCCGTATGTCTACTTCCATCACCTGTACGTCCCTCTCCTTCACCTGGCCCGACGGCACCCCCGTCTTCGAGGGCCTCGACGTCGCGTTCGGTCCCGGCAGGACCGGGCTCGTCGGCGTCAACGGGTCCGGGAAATCAACCCTGTTGAAGCTCATCGCCGGTGAACTCACCCCGGTCGACGGCGCCGTACGCGTCGCGCGCGAGGTCGGCTACCTCCCGCAGAACGTCACCCTCGACACCGCCCTGAAGGTCGACGAGGCCCTCGGCATCGCGGACCGGCGAGCCGCACTGCACGCCATCGAGGCGGGCGACGTGGCCGAGGAGCACTTCGAGACCGTCGGCGACGACTGGGACGTGGAGGAGCGTGCCCTAGCCACGCTCGGCGAACTCGGGCTCGGGCACGTCGAGTTGGACCGTACGATCGGCGAGGTGTCGGGCGGTGAGTCAGTGCTGCTGCGGCTGGCCGCGCTCCTGCTGCGCCGCCCGGACGTCCTGTTGCTCGACGAGCCCACCAACAACCTCGACCTGTACGCACGCAGGCGGCTGTACGCGGCCGTCGCCGCCTGGCCGGGGGTGATGGTGGTGGTCAGCCACGACCGCGAACTCCTGGACCTCGTCGACCAGATCGCCGATCTGCGCTCCGGGGAGGTCACCTGGTACGGCGGCAACTACTCGGCGTACGAGGAGGCCCTCGCCACCGAGCAGGAGGCGGCCGAGCGCATGGTGCGGGTCGCCGAGGCCGACCTGAAGAAGCAGAAACGCGAACTGGTCGACGCGCAGGTCAAGTTGGCCCGGCGTAAGCGATACGCCCAGAAGATGTACGACACCAAGCACGAGCCCCGGGCCGTCATGAAGCTGAAGAGCCGCACGGCCCAGGTCTCCGCCGGCAAGCACCGCATCATGCACGAGGAGAAGCTCGCCGAGGCCAAGGAGCGGCTCGACGAGGCGGTGGAGGCCGTACGGGACGACGACGAGATCCGTGTCGACCTGCCGTACACGGCCGTGCCGCCCGGGCGGACCGTCCTCACGCTCATGGACCTGGAGTTGGCGTACGGGGCGCGCGTGACCGGCGGCTTCGATCTGCGCGGCCCTGAGCGGATCGCGCTGATCGGACGCAACGGCGCGGGCAAGACGACGCTGCTGCGGACGATCGCCGGGGAGCTGGAGCCGGTGTCGGGTGAGGCGACGGCGCATGTCCCGCTCCGCTTCCTGCCGCAGCGGCTCGACGTGCTCGACGGCGAGTTGTCGGTCGCCGAGAACGTGGCCCGGTTCGCCCCGGGTGCCACCAACAACAGGGTCCGGGCACGGCTGGCCCGCTTCCTGTTCCGGGGCGCCCGCGCCGACCAGAAGGCGGCGACGCTGTCCGGCGGCGAACGCTTCCGGGCGGCCCTGGCCGCGCTGATGCTGGCCGAGCCCGCGCCACAGCTGCTGATGCTGGACGAGCCGACGAACAACCTGGACATGGCGAGCGTACGGCAGCTCACCACGGCCCTGGAGTCGTACGAGGGGGCGCTGATCGTGGCCAGTCACGACCTGCCGTTCCTGGAGTCGATCGGCATCACGCGCTGGCTGATGGTGGAGGAGGGAGAACTGAAGGAAATCACGCCAGAAGCTGTCGGGTATCCCGCCTAGCTTCGGCTTCATGGCCGATTTCACACCCGAATTCACACCCGGATTCATCACCGTCACCGGAGCCCGGGGGAACAACCTCAAGGACGTCTCCCTCCGGATCCCGAAAGGCCGGCTGACCGTGTTCACCGGCCTTTCGGGCTCGGGGAAGTCCTCGATCGTCTTCGACACGATCGCGGTGGAGTCGCAGCGCCAGCTGAACGAGACCTTCACGTGGTTCGTACGCAACCGGCTGCCCAAGTACGAGCGGCCGCACGCGGAGGCGCTGGAGGACCTGTCCCCCGCGATCGTCGTCGACCAGCGGCCGATCGGGGGCCACTCCCGGTCCACGGTCGGCACGATGACCGACATCTACTCGGTGATCCGTGTGCTGTTCTCCCGGCACGGCACCCCGAGCGCCGGACCGGCGACCGCCTACTCCTTCAACGACCCCTCCGGTATGTGCCCCGAGTGCGACGGCCTGGGCCGGACGGTGGGGCCGGACTGGGACCGCATCCTCGACCCGGACCGGTCGCTGGCCGGCGGAGCGGTCCGCTTCCCACCGTTCGCCGCGGGTACCTGGCAGGGGCAGGCGTACACGAACAGCGCCGACCTCGACCCGCACAAGCCCGTCGGGCGTTTCACCGCCGCCGAGCGGAAGTTCCTGATGCGCGGCCGCCCCGGCAGCAAGGTCACCGTCAACGGCGCGGGCGGCACCTGGACCACCGACTACGAGGGCCTCGCCACCCGCTTCGAGCGGCTGTACCTGAAGCGGGACCTGTCGGCCATGAGCCAGAAGACCCGTGACCTGGTGCGGGAGTTCCTGGTGGAGGGCACCTGTCCGGTGTGTGACGGGGCCCGGCTGAACGCGGCGGCGCTCGCCACCCGCGTCCACGGCCGGAACATCGCCGACTGCACGCGTATGCAGGTCACGGATCTGATCGCCGTACTGAAGGACATCGACGACCCGGTGGCCGGACCGATCGCCGGGGCCGCCGTCACCGCCCTCGAACGCATCGACGCCATCGGCCTCGGCTACCTCAGCCTCGACCGCGAGACGTCCACGCTCTCCGGCGGCGAGGGACAGCGGCTGAAGACGGTCCGCCACCTGGGCTCCAGCCTGACCGGCATGACGTACATCTTCGACGAGCCCAGCGTCGGACTGCACCCGCGCGATGTCGGCCGCCTCGGCGATCTGCTGCTGCGGCTGCGCGACAAGGGAAACACCGTGCTCGTGGTCGAGCACGACCCGGACGTCATCGCGCTCGCCGATCACGTCGTCGACATGGGGCCGGGCGCCGGCGCGGGCGGCGGACGGGTCGTGTTCGAGGGGACGCCGGGCGGGCTCGCGGAGTCCGGCACGGTGACCGGGCGGTGTCTGGGGCGCCGGACGGAACTGAAGGAGAACGTCCGCACGGCGAGCGGTGGGCTCTGGGTGAAGGGAGCCGACCGGCACAATCTGCGGGACGTGACGGTGGAGTTCCCCACCGGGGTGCTCACCGTCGTCACCGGGGTCGCCGGGTCCGGGAAGAGCACGCTGGTCGCGGAGTTCACGGCCACGCACGCCGACGCCGTGGTCGTGGACCAGTCGGCGATCGGGATCTCGGCGCGGTCGACTCCGGCGACTTACCTGGGAATCATGGACACGGTACGGAAGATCTATGCGCGCGAGACGGGCGCCGAGCCCGGGTTCTTCAGCTTCAACTCGTCCGGGGCGTGCGGCACTTGCCAGGGCCGCGGGATCATCTACACCGACCTGGCCTTCATGGACCCGGTGACGACGACGTGCCACGACTGCGAGGGGCGGCGTTTCAGGGACGAGGTGCTGCGGCTGACCGTCGACGGCAACTCCATCGCCGACGTCCTGGAGATGACGGCCGGTCAGGCCCTGGAGTTCTTCCAGGACGCGGGCGTACGGCGCCGTTTGCGCGCCCTGCGGGACGTGGGGCTGACGTACCTCACGCTCGGCCAGCCTCTCTCCACCCTCTCCGGCGGTGAGCGTCAGCGCATCAAACTGGCGACGCGGCTGCACCGGACCGGAGCGGTGTACGTCCTCGACGAACCGACGACCGGACTGCACATGTCGGACGTGGAGGGGTTGCTCGGACTGCTGGACCGACTCGTCGACGCGGGCAACACCGTCGTGGTCGTCGAGCACAACCTGGACGTGGTGGCGCACGCCGACCGGATCATCGACCTGGGGCCGGACGGAGGGCGGGACGGCGGCCGGGTGATCTTCGAAGGAACCCCACGACAGCTCCTCGACGCCCCCGACTCCTTCACCGCCGAGCATCTCAGGAGGGCCACAGCCTGCCCCGGAGGGTTTTGTACGGGCGGGTAACACCTGCATGATGGCGGGTCGGTGCCCCTGCATCATGCGCCGACACCTGCCACCGACCCGGAGATCCCTCGTGCCCAGCAAGAAGGCCCTCGTCCGCCGCCCCAGCCCACGCCTCGCCGAAGGGCTGGTGACGCACATCGAGCGCGAGAAGGTCGACGTCGACCTCGCGGTCGAGCAGTGGGAGGCGTATACGGAGGCCCTGCGTACGCACGGCTGGGAGACGATCGAGGTCGACCCGGCCGACGACTGCCCGGACGCGGTGTTCGTCGAGGACACGGTCGTCATGTACAAGAACGTCGCGCTGATCACCCGGCCCGGCGCCGAGTCCCGGCGCGCGGAGACCATCGGCGTCGAGGAGGCCGTGGCCTCGCTCGGCTGCTCAGTGAACTGGATCTGGGAGCCGGGCACGCTGGACGGCGGCGACGTGCTGAAGGTCGGCGACACGATCTACGTCGGCCGCGGCGGCCGTACCAACGCGGCCGGGGTCCAGCAGCTGCGGGCCGCCTTCGAGCCGCTGGGGGCGCGGGTCGTCACCGTACCGGTGAGCAAGGTGCTGCACCTGAAGTCGGCGATCACGGCGCTGCCCGACGGAACGATTCTCGGGCGCATCCCGCAGCTGGACGCGCCGTCGCTGTTCCCTCGCTTCCTTCCGGTGCCCGAGGAGTCCGGGGCGCATGTGGTGCTGCTCGGCGGCGGCAAGCTGCTCATGGCCGCGAGCGCGCCGAAGACGGCGGAGCTGCTCGCCGACCTCGGCCACGAGCCCGTTCTGGTGGACATCGGCGAGTTCGAGAAGCTCGAGGGGTGTGTGACATGTCTCTCGGTGCGGATGCGGGAACTGTACGCCTGACCGACTGAACGGATCGCGCTTCAGCCCCGGGACCTGCGGGTCCTGGGGCTTTGCGCATGCCCGTGAAATCACGGCGGCATGGCGGCTGATCAGCACTCTTTACATCGCTCTTAACCTACGGCTTCGTAACCTACGGGTTCGTAGCCTACGATCCCGTAGGTTCCGGCAACCGCTCGCCGGTCCTGTGCCCCATGTTGTGCGTCCCCCTGGAGTTCCCGTGACGATCGCTTCCCCTCACCTCGGCAGCCCCGCCGTCTGGACCGACGCCCGCCTGCTGTACGCGTTGGAGGAAGTGGTCGAGAAGGAACTCAACCGCCATCTGCAGGTCGCCAAGGACTGGATGCCGCACGAGTACGTGCCGTGGACGGACGGCCGCAACTTCCCCGGCCTCTTCGAGGACGGGGAGGCCTGGGACAAGGAGCAGTCCAAGGTCACCGAGATCGGCCGCATCGCCCTGGTCGTCAACCTCCTCACCGAGGACAACCTCCCCAGCTACCACCACGAGATCGCCTCGCTCTTCGGCCGTGACGGCGCCTGGGGTACGTGGGTGCACCGCTGGACCGCCGAAGAGGGCCGCCACGGCATCGTCATGCGCGACTACCTGCTCACCTCGCGCGCGGTGGACCCGGACAAGCTGGAGCAGTTCCGCATGTCCCACATGAGTGAGGGCTTCGAGTCGGACAACCGGCACTCGATGCTGCACTCGGTCGCCTACGTCGCCTTCCAGGAGCTCGCGACGCGCATCTCGCACCGCAACACCGGCCACCAGTCCGGTGACCCGATCTGCGACCGCATGCTGGCGCGCATCGCGACCGACGAGAACCTGCACATGGTCTTCTACCGGAACCTGCTGAAGGCCGCGTTCGAACTCGCCCCCGACCTCACGATGCAGGCGGTACGGGACGTGGTCGTCAACTTCCGCATGCCCGGCCACGGCATCCCCGGCTTCGAGCGCGCCGCCGCGCAGATGGCCATCGGCGAGGTCTACAACATGCGCATCCACCACGACGACGTCCTCCAGCCCGTCCTCCGCTTCCTGAAGATCATGGAGATCGACGGCCTCGGCCCGGAGGGCCAGAAGGCCCAGGAGGAACTGGGCCTGTTCATGGGCGGCCTGGACGCGGAGGCCCTGAAGTTCGACGAAAAGCTGGCAGCCAGGAAGGCCCGGATGGCGGCTCGGGCCGGGGGCTGAGGGGCAGAACTGGGGCGCCGGGGACTGAGGACCGGGAGCTCGGGGCGGGGCCGGAGGGGCAAGAACTGCTCCGGGCGGGGAACCCGGGCGGCGGACCCCAGGGCTCCAGAGCCAGCCGGGTTGGCTGACCGCCTGTAGGGCGCGGGGTAGGGCTACACGCCGAGGCCCCGGCAGCGTCGGCGCGCTGCCGGCCGGGGGCTGGGGGCTGGGGGCTACCCGAGAGGGGCCAGCAGGACCGGCGACGCTCCGGGCCTCGGGGCGGGATAAGGGCCGCAGGCCCAGGCCCGAAGTCAGGCAGGACCACTCACCCGCACGCCGCAGCCCCGGAGCTGCAAACTGCGGCCCGGCAGGACCAGCCGCGCCGCAGGCCGGGAGCTACACGCCAAGGGCCGGCAGGCATGACCACGCTCCGGGCCAAGAGGCTGGACATAGGCCGCAAGCCCAAAGGCTCCGGCCCGGCAGGGTCGGCTACCCGCAGGGGGTGCGGGTCGGGGCTAATGCCGAGGCCCAGGCAGCGTCGGCGCGCTGCCGACCGAGGGCTGGGGGCTACCACGCCAAGGGCCGACAGGACCGGCCACGCTCCGGGCCCTCGGGGCGGGATACGGGCCGCAGGCCCAGGCCCGAAGTCAGGCAGGACCACTCACCCGCACGCCGCAGCCCCGGAGCTGCAAACCGGGGCCCGGCAGGACCAGCCGCGCCGCAGGCCGCAAGCCAGGAGCTACACGCCAAGGGCAGGCAGGCATGACCACGCTCCGGGCCGAGAGGCTGGAACGCTGGACCAGGGCTGCGGGGGCAGGCCACCTGCATGCATGCCGCACGCCCGGGGCTACTCGCCGAGATCCAGGTCGGACAAGCCAAACTCCCGACCGCGAGCCGGGGCTACACCGCCAAGGGCCCTGGCGGGGCCTGGCCGCGAGCCGAGGGCGCAAGGGCCCGGAGCGCGTCCCCGGATCTTGCGGCGCGAAGAGCTGGACCGGCGGCTGGAGGCACCCTGCGCGAGTGGTGGGCGCGAGGCGCCGGTCCGGGGCACCTCGCGACAGGCCGCGGACCACGGCCACCCCGGCCGAGCGGACGGTGGTGGTGGGCGTCACGCGGGCGTCTCAGGGCGTGGGGTTCATGTGCCCGGGCCGGTTCGGCGAGGTGCGGGTGGGCAGGTGCTCGCGGACGCGGGCCGGGACGTGGCGGTTCAGTGTGACGTGCGCCTGAGCTCCAGGCGCTCCTTCTCCGACAGGCCGCCCCAGACGCCGAAGCGTTCGTCGTTGTCGAGGGCGTACTCGAGGCACGCGGAGCGGATCGGGCACAGGCCGCAGATCCGCTTCGCCTCCCGTACGGAGCTGCCCGGCTCGGGGAAGAAGAAGTCCGCCCCGGTCTGCGCGCACAACGCCTCCTGCTGCCAGTCCAGGTCGGGCGAGGTGATCGTTGTGATCGTGTCGATGTGCATACGCAGGATCGTGCCGGTCGGCGAAAAACGTTCGATCAACGCGGGATCAACGCCGCGCCGCAGGGCCTCCGGCCGACTCGATGGTCTCCCTGCGCGCGCTACGGCGCACGGCGGCGCGCGGAAACGGGTGAAAGACATGGAGGTCCTCGCCGGCCAACCAGGGTGACCGCGGCGGCCACCCCAGTCGGCGGAGCCACTCCGGCAGCGATTGTCAGTGGGCGGTGCAAGACTCGGCAGAGCAGACAGCACAGCAGACAGCACGAAGGACACACCACGGACGACGGGACCCTTCCGAGGAGGGCGATGATGCTCACCACCCGTTATGTCACCGGCGCGCCGAACTGGATCGACCTCGGCACCCCCGACATCGAGGGCGCCGCTTCCTTCTACGGCGGCCTGTTCGGCTGGCGGTTCCAGCCGGGCGGGCCCGAAACCGGCGGTTACGGCCTCTTCCAGCTCGGCGGCAGGACGACGGCCGGCGGTATGCAGACCACCGAGGAACAGGGGCCGCCCTCCTGGACGGTGTACTTCCAGACACCGGACGTGGACGCCACGGCGAAGGCGGCCGAGCAGGCGCACGGCTCGGTGCTGGTGCAGCCGATGGACGTGATGGACCTGGGCCGCATGGCCATCCTCGCCGACAAGGCGGGCGTGTCCTTCGGCCTCTGGCAGCCCGGCACCAACAAGGGCCTCGACGTCGTCCAGGAGCCCGGCTCGCTGTGCTGGCTGGAGCTGTACACCACGGACGTACCGGCCGCGGCGGGGTTCTACAACGCGACGCTCGGCCTGGAGACCTTCGCCCTCGACTTCTACGGCGGCACCTACACGACGTTCAGCCCTGCGGGGGAGGGCGAGGACGCCATGTTCGGCGGGGTCGTCGACAAGGCCGACGATCCGGCCGAGGCGCAGGGCGCGGCGTACTGGCTGCCGTACTTCGAGGTCACGGACACGGACGCCACGGTCGCCAAGGCGCAGCAGCTGGGCGGCACGGTCCGTATGCCGGCCACGGACCTGCCCGACGTCGGCCGTATCGCCAAGCTCACCGACCCGTACGGGGCACGCTTCGCGGTGATCAAGAGCGCGCCGCCGCAGAGCTGAGGGGGCGGGAGGTGAAGCCCCCGTCGGACGACCTACGCGGACGCGCGCCGCACCAGTGTGGTCGGGAGCACCACGCTGGACGGTGCGGCGCCGACGCCCTGTTCGGTGGCGCGCCGGTCGAGCCCGCGGAGCAACAGCCGGGCCATCAACCGGCCCATCTCCTCTATGTCCTGACGGACCGTCGTGAGCGCGGGCTCGGTCTGTTCCGCGACCGGCAGCATGTCGTCGAACCCGACCACCGCGACGTCCTCCGGCACCCGCCGCCCCGACTCGCGCAGCACCCGCAGAGCCCCCGCCGCGGTGAGATCGTTGGCGGCGAACACGGCGTCCAGGTCCGGGCAGCGTTCGAGAAGCTCACGCATCGCCCGCTCACCGCCGGCCGGCGTGAAGTCGCCCTCGACGATGAGGCGCGGATCGGCGTCGACCATGACGTCCCGGTAGCCGTCGAGCCGGTCCACCGCCGACGTCTGGTCGAGGGCGCCGGTGATGTGCGCGATACGGGTGCGGCCGAGCCCGGCGAGGTGGCGTACGGCGTCGCGGGCGCCGCCACGGTTGTCGCTGTCGACGTAGACCACGCCTCGCCGGTCGCCGCTCCAGTCGGGCCGTCCGCCGAACACGGTGGGGACTCCGGCGTGCTGGATCAGACCGGGCAGCGGGTCGTCGAGGTGCAGTGAGAAGACGAGCGCTCCGTCGACATGCCCGCCGGCGAGGTAGCGGCCGACGCGGGCGTGGTCGTCGCGGCCCTCGGTGAGGAGCAGTACGAGCTGGTTGTCGTGGGCCGTCAACTCCTTGCTGATGCCGCGGAGTTGCAGGGCGAAGAAGGGGTCGGCGAAGACGCGGGTCTCCGGTTCGGCGACGACGACGGCGACGGCGTCGTGCCGCCGGGTCACCAGACTGCGGGCGGCCTGGTTGGGCACGTACCCGAGCTCCTCCACCGCCTTGCGGACCCGCCGCACGAGGGGCTCGCGCACCCCGTCCCCGCCGTTGACCACCCGGGACACGGTGGCCCGCGAGACCCCGGCCCGTGCGGCCACGGCCTCCAGGGTGGGGCGTGGGGCGGTTTCGGTCACTGCGCGGCTCCTCGGCTGGGGTCGCGGATCAGGATAGTCCTGGCGGGGGACGGGGGTGAGAGCGCTCTCCGCTCGGAAGGAACCGCATGCGCCGGGAACGCGGAGACGGGAGCGCGGAGAACGGCGCGGACCGCCGTACGACCGGCTGATCCATTTGGCCGATCTTGCCTGGCAGCTCCCTCGACTGCGGCCGAGGCTGCTGCTGACGGCCGCCCGGGGGCACGGGGTCACGGGGCAGCACAGCACCGGAACAGGAGATGCGATGCGGACCACTCCCAGGAGAGAGGCAGTTGTACGAGGGCTGCGCCGGGTCGGCATGTCCCGCAGGTGGTGGCTGCTGTTCTCCGTGGGCGCGGCCATGGGCCTCATCGGTTCCAGCAGCGCGGGAGCCGCCGAGGGTTCCGCGCCCGCGTCCCGTCACTGCGGCACGGCACCGACCGGTGCCGCCGGCCAAAACCGCTTCCTGGACTTCGCTGGGGGACCAGCTCATGGAGGAGGGCCCGCTCGGCAGCACGTGGGGAGGTGACAGCCCCGCCCGTCCGACCGGCGTCAGCCGCGCCGCCACCTTCTCCAGTTCGAGCAGGCCGAGCAAGTCAGACAGGTCGAGCACACTGATCACGAGTCAGCTCAGCAGATCGACCGACCGCCCGACCCCCTGCCCCTCCGCCGCCCGATACGCCATCCACGACAGCGCCAGGTCCTGCCAGGGCAGGCCGACAGGGGCGTAGACGGAACGGCCCGCGGTGCTCGTACGGCCCGGGTGTGCACCGCGCAGTACGGCGCCGAGGGTGGTGTCGGCGGCTTCCGCGGGCAGGTCCGCCGCCGCCAACGCGCCCATGACGGAGGCGAGTTCGCGGTCGTCGACGACGAGGAGCGCCGCCTGCAGCAGGTCGGCCGCCAGTTCCTGCTTGCCGGGCTCGTCGGCGCCCAGGCTCGTGAAGTGCTGCCCTTCCCTGGTGTCGGCCAGGGACAGCAGCGGTGACCGTGACCAGGTGGCCATCAGTACGGTGTCGGCGACCGCGGCGACCTCCCGCGCCGAGCTCAGCGGCCGGCCGCCGTGGCGTGCGGCGAATTCGGCGCGACGGTCGCCGTCCGTGTCGTGGACCGCCAGGTCGCCGTAGCCCCGCAGCACGCGGAGCCCCCGCACCATGAGCTCCGCCTGTGCCCCCGCGCCGATGACACCCAGCACATCGCCGGGACCGGCGAGAAGGTGGGTTCCCAGAGCCGCCGCCAGGCCCGTGCGCCACGCGGTGATCGTCGCCGAGTCCAGCAGGGCGAGCAACGCGCCGTCTTCGCCGGCGTGCAGGCAGATCACCCCGCGCAGGGCGGGCCGGGCGTCCGGGAACTTGGCGTTCACCTTCACTGTGTACGCCTCGATGCCCGGCAGCACTCCGGGGAGCAGCGCCGTCGCCGTACCGGGAAACGGCAGGTCGGCCCGTACCCGCCGCCCCGCGACGAGAGCGGCGTCCGCATCCCGGAATCCCTCCCTCAGCGCGGCCAGACAGGGCTCCGGCTCCAGTACGGCTTCCAGGTCACTACGGGTCAGAAGAAGGGTCACCGGTCCATGGTCGGTCAGTGCTCATGCTCGGCCGACTGGTTTTCGTGCTCGTGCGGTTCGTACCCGGGAATCGTCCCGTCGGTCTTCTTCACCAGGAACAATCCCACCATCCCCATGTCGGAGTGGCTCTGCACATGGCAGTGGTACATCCACGCGCCCGCCCCGACCCCCTCCCCCGCGATCACCTGGAACCCGAACGAGTCCGCGGGGCCCACGATCTTGTTGTCGATGACCTGGCTGGGGTCGTCCGGGCCGGTGAGCATGCCCGTGCGGTTGTCGGCCCAGCGATGACCGTGCATGTGGAAGGTGTGGTAGTACTCGCCGTGCGTGATCACCGCGAACTCGACGCGATCGCCCACCGTGGCCTCGAAGTTCGGGCCGCTGTGCGCGGGCTTGTTGTTGATGAGCATGTCGTTGAAGACGACCGTGTGGGTCGCGTCGGGGAGGATGTCGCCCTTGCGGCGGACGATCACCGGACCGTACAGGCCCTTGCGGATGCCGCCCGTGCCGTGTTCCGTGCCGACGACGTGGTCGTGGTAGTGCCAGTACCCGGCGCTGCCCGCGCGCCAAGTACCGTCCTTGCGACGGCCGGGGGCGTGGGTGCGCCAGGTGTAGGTGCGGGTGCCGCCGGGTTCGACGTCGCTCTTGTTCAGCTTCGTTCCGTCGCTGGTGATTTCGTAGTCGAGGCCGTGGACGTGCAGGCTCACCGGTATGTCCATCGTGTTCTCGAACTCGATGTGCAGGGTGTCGCCCTCGTTGAGCTCGATCAGCGGACCGGGGATCGTCGCCTTGCCCTTCTCCAGGCCGTAGCCCATCTGCCCGTCGGCGAGCTTCTCGGCGTACAGCTTGAGGTGCCTGACCTCGCCGCCGGCCGGGGCGGTCCGCGGCGGTGTGTCGGCGCTGACGGCCTCCGGCACCGACGCCAGGGACAACGATGTCGCGACGGTCGCGCCGCCCAGCAACACGCGCCTGTTGAAGGTGCGCCTGTCGAAACCGCGGCTGTCGAAGCTGCCTCTGTTCATGCCGAACTCCCCACGGCGGTACGGAAATTACCGGGATGAACCGGTGAGACGGTACCGGCCACTCCCCCGTTTATCCACACTCAGGACAAAGTTGGTCCCAGTACGGCCATAGGTATTGGCGAGTCGTTCAAAGGGGTCTAGCTTCCTTGTCGCTGTTGCTGTGACCGTGGAGGTGCCCATGCACTTACGAGGGTTGAGCACGAGAAGACAGACCTGGGTGGCCACCGTGACCACCGGGATCGTCGCCGCCGGGCTGATGTCGGCTCCGGCGGCCGACGCGCGCCCGGTCCCGGAACCACCCCTGACAACGATGTCCGTCAAGTCGCCACCGGGCGGCGCGAATGTACGGGTGCTCATCTTCCACGGCTCCGCGGCCGCGGGCGACGAGTCGCCTCTGGTGAACGCCGGTATCGAGGCGATCGAGAAGATCGGCCTGTCGGGCCCGGCCGAGCAGCGCTTCAAGGTCGAGGCCACGAAGGACGCCTCGGTCTTCAACGATGAGACCAGGCTGGGCCGTTTCAACGCGATCGTGTTCCTCACCGGCGGCGGCGATGTCCTCGACCCCGAGCAGGAGGCGGGCCTGGAGGCCTACATGGAGGCGGGCGGCGGTTTCGTCGGCATCCATGACGCGGCCCGCGCCGAGCCGTACTCGGAGTGGTTCACCGGCCTCGTCGGCGCCCGCCCGGCGGCCGGCGGCCCGGCGAACGTCCAGCGGGCCGTCGTCGAGGTCGGTGACCGGCGGCATCCGGCCACCAAGGAGCTTCCGGCGCAGTGGAAACGACCGGACAAGTGGCTGCACTGGGCGAAGAACCCGTCGGGTGCGGTGCACACCGTCGCCCGGGTACGGGAGTCGAGCTACCAGCCCGGCACGGGCGCCAACGGCTGGGACCACCCGGTGAGTTGGTGCCGTGACTACGACGGCGGCCGCTCCTTCTACACCGGAATGGGCGGCACGGTGTCGTCGTACGACGAGACCGACTTCCGTACACATCTGCGCGGCGCCCTGCTGTGGACCACCCGTCTGGTGCAGGCCGACTGCAAGGCGACCATCACCGGCAACTACAAGGCCGAGCGCCTCACCCAGCCCAATCAGCCCGGCCGGAACGACCAGATCGGCGAGCCGCACGGCCTGGTCACCGCACCCGACGGCCGGGTGCTCTACATCGGCCGGGGCGGCGCCGACTCCTCCCAGCCGGTGATCACCGACTGGAACAACCCGGACATCGGCAAGGGCAAGGGCGAGATCCACGTCTACGACCCGAAGACCAAGCAGGTCACCCTGGCGGGGGCGTTGACGGTCTTCGGCAACAAGGGCGGCGGTGACGAGCTGATCAAGGTCGAGGAGGGACTCCTCGGCATCGAGCTCGACCCGCGCTTCGAGGAGAACGGCTGGGTGTATCTGCACTACACCCCGCATTCCCAGATCAACCGCGACACGCGGATGGCCGAGCGCCGCGTCTCCCGCTTCACGCTGGACCTCGCCACGAACAAGCTGGACCTGGGCAGTGAGAAGGTGCTGCTCAAGTGGCCGGTGCAGATCCACAGTTGCTGCCACGCGGGCGGCGGTATGGCCTGGGACTCCAAGGGCAACCTCTACATCGCGACCGGCGACAACAACTCCAGCCGCTTCAGCGACGGTTACTCGGGCAACAACCCCGAGCCGAACTACAAGGGCGTGTCCTTCGCCGACGCGCGTCGCACCTCCGGCAACACCAACAACCTCAACGGGAAGATCCTGCGTATCCACCCCGAGCCCGACGGCACGTACACACTCCCGGAGGGCAACCTCTTCACGGGCCGGGAGACCGACGAGGGCGGCGGCAAGACCCGCGGCGAGATCTATGTGATGGGGGTCAGGAACCCCGCCCGCATCTTCGTCGACCGGCAGACCGACATCCTGTACGCGGGCTGGGTGGGCCCGGACGCCTCGGCGCCCTCCACCACCTGGGGTCCGGCGAAGTACGACACGTTCGCCGTCATCACCAAGGCGAGCAACCGGGGCTGGCCGTACTGCATGGGCAACAAGCAGCCCTACCGCGACCGCAATCTGCCCGACCCGACCAAGCCGCTGGGCTGGTACGACTGCGACCACCCCAAGAACGAGTCACCGAACAACGACGGTCTCGTCAACCTGCCGCCGGTCACCGGCAACAACATCTGGTACTCGCCCCAGGGCGGCGCCCCGGACTTCCCGCGCGACGCGAACGGCGTGCCGTCGTACAAGCAGGAGGAGGCCGGCTATCTGCTGCCGTGGCTCAAGGGCGGCGGGCAGGCCGCGATGAACGGGCCGGTCTACCGGTACGACACCGTCTCGGCGACCAGCGACGTCAAGTGGCCGGCGTACTGGGACGGCAAGTGGTTCGTCGGTGACTTCTACGACGCCGACCAGCCGCGCAACGCGGTGATCACCGACCCGAAGACCCACGGTGACGGCGGTCTGCCGGTCCACTCGGAGTCACTGAAGAAGATCGTGCCGATCGGCAACGACGGCATCAAGAACCTCATGGACTGGAAGTTCGGTCCGGACGGCGCGCTGTACGTACTCGACTACGGCCGCGGCTTCTTCACCTCGGACGCCAAGTCGGCGCTGTGGCGGGTCACTTACACGGGCGGTGCGCCGACTCCGGCCGCCGACCAGCTGGCGAGGGGGACGCGGTGACACGACAACGAAGAATGTGGGCGGCCCTGTTGGCGGCGCTGCTCGTGGTGCTCGGACTGCAGGCGTTGCCCGCGACCGGGCAGCCGCAGCCCCAGCCCGAAGCAGCCGCCGAACAGGTCCTCACCTGGACCGCCGGCGACGACATCGCCAAGTACACCTCGGCGCCCGCGACCGCGGTGGCGGGCACGACGACGATCGTCTTCGAGAACAGCACGGCGACCGGCAACACCACCGGAATGCCGCACACGCTGACGTTCGACACCTCCGACCCGGAGTTCAACAACGACGTCCAGCTGAACATCCTCGCCAACCCGAACGACGACCAGGGCGGCCGCCACACCGCCGAGGTCACGCTCACCCCGGGCCGCTACCGCTACTACTGCACGATCCCCGGCCACGGGCAGATGCAGGGCATCCTCGTGGTGACCGAGGGCAGCGGCGGGGACTCGACGGCGCCCGAGGCGACGGCCCACGTCAGCGGGGTGCAGAACGGGCAGGGCCAGTACGTCGGTTCGGCGAGCGTGGCGATCCACGCCACCGACGAGGCGGGCGGCTCCGGGGTCGACCGGATCGAGTACGCGGTCGGTGACGCGGGCGCCTGGCAGCCGTACACCACGCCGGTCGTCGTCGATCAGGTCGGCGACCACAAGATCCGCTACCGCGCCTTGGACAAGGCGGGGAACGTCTCCGCCGAGAAGAGCGTGCGGTTCACGGTGGTGCCACCGCCGACCGACGACACGACCGCGCCGGAGACTTCGGCGACGGTCAGCGGCGAGCAGAACCCCGACGGGACGTACATCGACATGGCGACCGTCACCGTCTCCGCCTCCGACACCGGTTCCGGCGTCAACACCATCGAGTACGCGATCGGCTCCGGTGCCTGGCAGCCGTACACCGCGCCCGTGATGGTGCACGAGGCCGGCAGCCACACGGTGCGCTACCGGGCCACCGACAAGGCGGGGAACGCCGCCGCCGAGAAGAGCGTGCGGTTCACGGTCGTGGCGGCGCCCCAGCCGGACACGACGCCGCCGGTGACCGGCGTGAGTGTCGAGGGTACGAAGAACTCCGACGGGGCGTACATCGGCAACGCCAAGGTGACCGTCACGGCGACCGACGAGCACCACGGCTCGGGCGTCGACCGGATCGAGTACTCGATCGACGGCGGGCCGTACCTCGCGTACGGCGCCCCGGTGGTCGTCGACCGCGCGGGCACCCACACCCTCGCCTACCGGGCGACGGACAAGGCCGGCAACACCTCGGCGGCCCGCACGGTGACCTTCACCGTGGTCTCCAGTCAGGTACCGGCGCCCAACTGCCCCGAGTTCGACGAGCGGTTGACGGTGATCGTCGGCACGGTCGACTCGGGCGTCCCGAACCGGCTGACCAACAGCCGGTGCCGGATCAACGAGTTGATCGAGGACGAGAAGGAGTGGACGTCCCACGCGCTGTTCCTCAAGCACGTGACGACCGTCCTCGACAAGCTCCTGAAGGAAGGGGTCGTCGACCAGCGCGAGTACAACGCCATCCGCAAGGCCGCCCGTCAGTCCGGGATCGGTGCGCCCGGACAGACCGAGGGCTACCGCACGATCCTCGACGGCAGCGCGGAGTCGTTCGCCAAGTGGCAGCACGTGGGCGGCGGTTCGTTCGCGCCGAACGGTGACGGGACGATCACCAGCGGGACCACCAGGCCCGGCCTCGGCATGCTGTGGTTCCCTCAGCGCAAGTACGGCGACTTCTCGCTCCGCCTCCAGTGGCGTGACGACGCCCCGGGCACCGGCAACGCCAACTCCGGCGTCTTCGTCCGCTTCCCGTGGGTCCACGACCACCCCGAGGAGTCACGGCCCGAGTGGGTCGCCATCAAGTACGGGCACGAGGTGCAGGTGCTCGACCGGCCCGACGGCGACATGTACAAGACGGGCTCGGTCTACGGCTTCGACCGCGTGGGCCTCGCCGGTGCCGGCGTCACGCAGAAGGGGACCTGGAACGACTACGAGATCCGCGTCGTCGACCAGCACTACTCGGTCTACCGCAACGGCGTGCTGATCAACGAGTTCGACAACATCGGCGGCCAGGACTTCGTCCCGCCCCGCTCGGACGACCCGGGCACGGACGGGCGCCGGTTCGCCTCCGGGTACATCGGGCTCCAGGTGCACGGCACGACGGATGTGGTGTCGTACCGGGACATCCGGATCAAGGAGCTGTAGGTTCCGGCGGCGTCTCCTCGGCAGGCGCCGCCTTCTTGGCCCGGCTCGGCTGTACCCGCTTGGGCTCCCCCGGCATCTTCGGATACTCGGGCGGGTACGGCAGATCACCGAGTCCGTGGTCGCGTTCGTCCTTGTTGGCCAGCTCCAGCAGCGCGTCCAGCGAGAAGCGGTGGTCGTCCATGTCCGCGTGCACGTCGCCGAGTTCGGCGAAGCGCGCGGGCATGGTCGCGATGTCGAAGTCCTGGGGACGGGCCTCGCCGACCTCGTCCCAGCGCAGGGGGGCCGAGACCGGGGCGTGCGGGCGTGGCCGTACGGAATAGGCGGAGGCGATCGTGCGGTCGCGGGCCGTCTGGTTGTAGTCGATGAAGATGCGCTCGCCCCGTTCCTCCTTCCACCACTTGATCGTCACCTGCTCGGGCATCCGGCGTTCCATCTCCCGGCCGACGGCGATGGCGGCGCGCCGGACCTGGGTGAAGGTCCAGCGCGGCTCGATGGGCACGAAGACGTGCAGGCCGCGGCCGCCGGAGGTCTTGGGCCAGCCGCGCAGGCCGCCGAACTCGTCCAGGACGGCCCGCAGTTCGTGGGCGGCGCGCACGGCGTCCTCGTAACCCGTGCCGGGCTGGGGGTCCAGGTCGATGCGGAGTTCGTCGGGGCTGTCCACGTCGTCGCGGCGCACCGGCCAGGGGTGGAAGGTGAGCGTGCCGTACTGGGCGGCCCACAGGACGGCGGCCTCCTCGGTGGGGCACATCTCGTCGGCGCTGCGGCCGCTGGGGAAGGTGATGTGGGCGGTGGGGATCCAGTCGGGCATGTTCTTCGGCGCCCGCTTCTGGAAGAACCACTCACCGGTGACGCCGTCCGGGTAGCGCTCCAGGGTGGTGGGGCGGTCGCGCAGGGCGCGCAGGATGCCGGGGCCGACGTCGATGTAGTAGCGGGCGAGGTCCAGCTTGGTGAAGCCGCGCTCGGGGAAGAAGACCTTGCCCGGGTTGGACAGGCGGACGGTCCGGCCGCCCGCTTCCAGTTCCACCGCTTCGCCCATGCGAGCCACGGTAGGCGGACCGGGCACACCTCGCACACCGGGCGTCAGCGGCTGTGTGCGCGCAGAATCGGAGCATGGACCTGCCGGTGATGCCGCCCGTGAAACCGATGCTCGCCAAGTCGGTGGCGAAGATCCCGCCGGGCATGCAGTACGAGGCGAAGTGGGACGGGTTCCGGGCGATCGTGTTTCGCGACCGGGACGAGGTCGAGCTGGGCAGCCGTACCGGAAAGCCGCTGACCAGGTACTTTCCCGAGCTGGCGGCGGGGTTGAAGGAGCGGCTGCCGGAGCGGTGCGTGCTGGACGGGGAGATCGTGATCGCGCGGGAGGGACGGCTGGACTTCGACGCGCTCACCGAGCGCATCCACCCGGCCGACTCCCGGGTGCGGATGCTGGCGGAGAAGACCCCCGCGTCGTTCGTGGCCTTCGACCTGCTGGCGCTGGCGGACGAGTCGCTGCTGGAGGTTCCGCTGGCGGACCGGCGTGCGCTGCTCACCAGGGCGCTGTCCGGGGTGACGGCGCCGGTGCATGTGGCACCGGCGACGACCGACATCGAGACGGCCCAGGGCTGGTTCGAGCAGTACGAGGGTGCCGGACTGGACGGTGTCATCGCCAAGCCGCTCACCCTGCGCTACCTCCAGGACGAGCGGGCCATGTTCAAGATCAAGCACGAGCGGACCGCGGACGTCGTCGTCGCGGGGTACCGCCTCCACAAGAGCGGGCCGGTCGTGGGCTCCTTGCTGCTCGGGCTCTACGACGACCGGGGCGCCCTCCAGCACGTGGGCGTGTCGGCGGCGTTCCCCATGAAGCGGCGCGCCGAGCTGATCGAGGAGCTGGAGCCGCTGCGCATGGAGGATGCCGCGGGGCATCCCTGGGCGGCCTGGGCCGACGAGGCGGCTCACGAGTCGGCCCGGCTGCCGGGTGCGCCGAGCCGCTGGTCGGGCAAGAAGGACCTGTCCTGGGTGCCGCTCCGACCGGAGTGGGTCGCCGAGGTGGCGTACGACCACATGGAGAACGGCGCGCGTTTCCGGCACACGGCCCGCTTCCGCCGCTGGCGGCCGGACCGCACCCCCGAGAGCTGCACCTACGCCCAGTTGGAGGAGCCGGTCCGCTACGACCTCGCGGAGATCTTCGCGCCACCGGCCTGACGTGAAGCCGAGCGGGAGTCGGGAGTCAGGGCTTCATCAGCACCTTGACCGCGCCTTCCTGCTTGCGCTGGAACATCTCGTACGCGTGCGGGGCGTCGCTCAGCGGCACGCGGTGGGTGGCGAAGTCGTCGACGCCGAGGGGATCCTCGTCCGTCAGATACGGCAGGATGTCGTCGCTCCAGCGGCGCACGTTGGCCTGCCCCATCCGGATCTGGATCTGCTTGTCGAAGAGGGTGAGCAGCGGTATCGGGTCCGCTGTGCCGCCGTACACGCCGGACAGGGAGATCGTGCCGCCGCGCCGCACCAGGTCGATGGCGGTGTAGAGGGCGGCGAGCCGGTCGACACTGAAGCGTTCGGCGAGCGGACCGCTCAGCTTGCGCGGCAGCATCGCCGAGGCCTGCTGGGCCAGCCGGGCGGCGGCGCTGCCGTGTGCCTCGGTGCCGACCGCGTCGATGACGGCGTCGGGGCCGCGGCCGTCGGTCTGGTCGCGGATGGCGGCGACGAGTTCCTTCTCGTCGTCGAAGCTCCTGAGGTCGTACGTCTCGACACCCCGCTCACGTGCCCGCCGCAGCCGCTCGGGGACCAGGTCCACGCCGAACACCCGTCCGGCGCCCTGCACTTGGGCGACCCGGCAGGCCATGTCGCCGATGGGGCCGAGGCCGAGTACGGCGATGCTGCCGCCCTCGGGGATCTCGGCGTAGCGGACGGCCTGCCAGGCGGTGGGCAGGACGTCGGAGAGGTAGACGAACCGGTCGTCGGGCGGCCCTTCCGGGATCTTGATCGGGCCGAACTGCGCCTGCGGGACGCGCAGATACTCGGCCTGGGCGCCCGGCACCGCGCCGTACAGGCGGGTGTAGCCGAACAGGGCGGCGCCCATCCCCTCGCCGGTTACCTGGGTGGTCTCGCACTGGGTCGGCAGCCCGGTCAGGCACATCCAGCAGTTGCCGCAGGCGATCTGGAACGGCACCACGACCCGGTCGCCGGCCTGGAGGTCCGGCACTCCGGCGCCGACCTCCTCGACGATGCCCATCGGCTCGTGACCGAGGATGTCCCCCGGGGTCATGAACGGCGTCAGTACCTCGTACAAGTGCAGGTCGGAGCCGCACAGCCCGGTGGATGTGATGCGGATGACCGCGTCGGTCGGCTCCTGGATCGTCGGATCGGGCACGTTCTCCACGCGCACGTCCCGCTTGCCCTGCCAGGTCACTGCCCTCATCGCCCCGCGCTCCCTCCGTCACGTGTGCGCGTCCGCTCGTGCGGTGGCCGCCCGGGTACCCCCGCGCTCCTGCGCCGAACCGCTCGGGCGGACCGGCGATACGCCCAGTCGGCCGTCCAGGCTGCCGGAACCGCTCATGTATGGCCTCCTATGAACTGATAAGTGCACAATCTGACTACACGGACGGGGCGGGTGGCTGCGGGTGACGATGGTGGGCAGGCGACAAGGGGCGCGCGCGAGACGCGCCACGACCATGGCGGGACTGCTGGCCGCCGCGCTGACCGCTTCCCTGGCGGTCGGCTGCACGACGTCCGACGGTCCGGGCGACGACGGCCGCGGCCGAGAGCGTCCGTCGTCGGGTGCGAGCGAGAGCCGGGTGAACGGCGCCTCGGTACTCGCGGTGAAGATCGACAACGTCCGCGCCGCCCGGCCGCACACGGGCCTGAACGCCGCGGACATCGTGTACGTCGAACAGGTCGAGGCCGGGCTGAGCCGCCTGCTGGCGGTGTACGCGCAGAAACTGCCGGAGGTCATCGGGCCGGTGCGCAGCGCACGCGAGAGCGATCTGGAGCTTCTGCGCCAGTTCAACCGGCCGATGCTCGCCTTCTCCGGTGCGCAGAGCAAGCTCCTGCCGTTGATCGACAAGGCGCCGCTGCAGGCGGAGCCACCCGAGAAGGCGACCGGGGCGTACTTCCGCGGCACGGACAGGCCGTCGCCGCACAATCTCTATCTGCGACCCGGCCGGCTGATGTCCTCCGCCCCGGGCACCTCCGCCCTGACGACCGGCTTCCGCTTCGGCGCCGCCCCCGCGGGCGGCATTCCGGAAACCTCGCGGACGGTGCGCTTCCCGGCGGCCCGGTTCACCTTCACCTGGTCCGGCAGCCAGGACCGCTGGCTGGTCGCCATGGACGGCAAGGCCGCCAGGACGACGGACGGGCAGCGGGTGACGGCCGGCACGGTCGTCGTGCAGTACGTGAAGGTACGCAGGTCCGCATTCCACGACTCGGCCGGCAACTACACGCCGTACACCGAGACCGTGGGCGCCGGGAGGGCGGCGGTGCTGCGCGACGGGCACGTCTACCACGTCAACTGGAAGCGTCCGACGGCCACGGACGGCACCGCGTTCACGACCGACGACGGCCGGCCGATGAACTTCCAGCACGGCCAGGTGTGGGTGGTGTTGGCGAAGGCGTCCTGAGCTTTCCGGATCAGCGTTGCGCGGCGAGGGGTTCCGCGGGGTTGCGGAGCCCCTCGGCCGCGTCCGCGACCCGGCGGATCAGGTCGAAGAACAGCGTCTGCTCCTCGGCGGAGAGCGGTGCCAGGAAGACCTGGTTCATCCGGGCCGTGCGGACGGTCAGCTTCTTGTGCGTGCGCAGCCCGTCCTCCGTCAGGCGCAGCAGGGAGCGACGGCCGTCCTGGGGGTCGCGGACCTTGTCGATCAGCCCGCGGCGGCCGAGCCGGGTGATCACCTCGGCGATCGTGGACCGGTCGAGCCCCACCCGCTCCCCCACCGTGCGCTGGTCCAGGCCCGGCTCGGCGACGAGCGCGTTCAGGACGGCGAACTGCGGTGAGGTGATCTCCTCGGAGACCATCGTGTTCCACAGCAGGTAGTGCGCCTGCTGGAGCCGCCGGGCGAGGTGCCCGGGGTGGGTGGTGAGGTCCACCGCGGCCATGTGCGCTCCCGAGGTCGAATTCGTTGGTGTACTGAACGATAACCGCACCCACCCACCCCTGTCTCCCTCACCAACCTTTACGTGACCTGCGTCAATTCTGAGGTCTTGACGCCCGGCCGCTCCAGTGGCAGCGTGAGAGAAACCTCGCTGAAATACTCAGTGCCCTGAGTAATTGGAGAGATGGGGCTTACGGATGGACAAGGTGGTCGCCACCGCCGCTGAGGCAGTGGCCGATGTGCCCGAGGGCGCTTCGCTCGCGGTGGGCGGTTTCGGGCTGAGCGGTGTGCCGAACGTGCTCATCCAGGCCCTGTACGACAAGGGCACCGGCGGACTGTCGGTGGTCTCCAACAACTGCGGGGCGATGGACTCCGGCCTCGCGATCCTGCTCGCGGCCGGGCGGATCGCCCGCGTGACCGGCTCCTACATCGGCGCCAACAAGGAGTTCGCCCGCCAGTACCTGGCCGGTGAGCTGGAGGTGGAGATGATCCCGCAGGGCACGCTCGCCGAGCGGCTGCGGGCGGGCGGCGCCGGGATCCCCGCGTTCTTCACGCCGGCCGGGGTGGGTACCCAGGTCGCGGACGGCGGGCTTCCCTGGCGCTACGACGGCCAGGGCGGCGTAGCGCTCGCCTCGCCGCCGAAGGAGGTGCGGGAGTTCGACGGCGTGGAGTACGTGCTGGAGCGGGGCATCCGTACCGACTTCGCGCTCGTGCGGGCGGCGAAGGGCGACCGGCACGGGAACCTGGTCTTCAACAAGTCCACCCGGAACTTCAACCCCCTGGCGGCCATGGCGGGGCGGATCACCATCGCCGAGGTGGAGGAGCTGGTGGAGCCCGGCGACCTCGATCCGGATGCGGTGCATGTGCCGGGGATCTTCGTGCAGCGGGTCGTCGCGCTCACCCCGGAGCAGGCGGCGGACAAGCAGATCGAACGGCGCACGGTTTCCGCGCCTGCGGCACAAGGGACGGTGGGCCGGTAATGTCGTGGACGCGGGAAGAGATGGCCGCGCGGGCGGCACACGAGCTCGAGGACGGGCAGTACGTCAACCTCGGCATCGGGCTGCCCACGCTGATCCCGAACTATCTGCCCGAGGGCGTGGAGGTGATCCTGGAGTCCGAGAACGGCATCCTCGGCACCGGCCCCTACCCCACCGAGGACCAGGTCGACCCCGATCTGATCAACGCGGGCAAGGAGACCGTCACGGTGCTGCCGGGGGCGTCCTTCTTCGACTCGGCGCTGTCGTTCTCGATGATCCGGGGCGGGCACATCGATGTCGCCGTGCTGGGCGCGATGCAGGTCTCCGAGGCCGGTGACCTGGCGAACTGGGCCATCCCCGGCAAGATGATCACCGGGATCGGCGGGGCGATGGACCTGGTCCACGGGGCCCGCACGGTCATCGTGGTGATGACCCACACAGCCAAGGACGGCAGCCCGAAGATCCTCACCGAGTGCGCGCTGCCGCTGACCGGCAAGGCGTGCGTGAACCGGATCATCACCGACCTGGGCGTGATCGACGTGACGCAGGACGGGCTGCTGCTCGTCGAGACCGCGCCCGGCGTCGCCGTCGACGAGATCGTCGCCAAGACCGACGCCAAGCTGACGATCGCGGAGGACCTGCTGTGAACCCGGTGTACATCGTCGACGCGGTCCGCACCCCGATCGGCCGCTACAACGGCGCCCTCGCCGCCGTCCGCCCGGACGACCTCGGCGCCCACGCCATCCGCGAACTCCTCGCGCGGACCCCGGAGTTGGATCCGTCCCGGATCGAGGACGTCTACTTCGGCAACGCCAACGGCGCCGGCGAGGAGAACCGCAACGTCGGCCGCATGGCCGCCCTGCTGGCCGGGCTCCCCACGTCCGTGCCCGGCGTGACCGTCAACCGCCTGTGCGCCTCCGGCCTCGAAGCGGTCATCCAGGCGGCCCGCGCCATCGCGGTCGGGGACGCCTCCATCGCCGTGGCCGGCGGGGTCGAGTCGATGACGCGGGCGCCGTATGTGCTGCCCAAGTCGGACCGGGCGTTCCCGGCGGGGCACGCCGAGCTGTACTCCACCACCCTGGGCTGGCGGATGGTCAACCCGAGGATGGAACCGCAGTGGACCGTCCCGCTCGGCGAGAGCGCGGAGCTCATCGCCGAGAAGCACAAGATCAGCCGGGAACAGCAGGACGAGTTCGCGCTCGCCTCCCACCAGAAGGCGGCGCTCGCCCAGCAGGCGGGCCTGTTCGACGCCGAACTCGCCCCCGTCCCGATCCCGCAGCGCAAGGGCGACCCGGTCCTCTTCGCCGCCGACGAGTCCGTCCGCGCGGATGCCTCCCTGGCGGCGATGGCCAAGCTCAAGCCCTCCTTCCGCACTTCCGAGGGGACCGTCACGGCGGGCAACGCCTCCCCCCTCAACGACGGCGCCGCCGCCCTGCTGCTGGTCGACGAGGAGGGCCTGAGGGCCACCGGCCGCGAGCCCCTCGCCCGGATCAGCGCCACCGGCGTGCACGCCCTCGACCCGCACTACTTCGGCCTCGCCCCCGTCGAGGCCGTCAACCGCGCCCTCACCAAGGCCGGCCGGACCTTCGCCGACCTGGACGTCCTCGAACTCAACGAGGCGTTCGCCGCCCAGGTCCTGGGCTGCGTCGCCGAATGGCCCGAGTTCGACCCCGCGATCCTCAACCCCCAGGGCGGCGCCATCGCCCTCGGCCACCCCCTGGGCGCCTCCGGCGCCCGCCTCGCCGGCACCGTCGCCCACCAGCTCGCCCGCAGGGGCGGCGGAACGGGCGTCGCGACTCTCTGCATCGGCGTCGGCCAGGGCCTCGCCCTCGTCCTGGAGCGCTAAGAACCCCCGAGGAACCCTCATGACTCTCACGCAACACGACATCGACCAGGAGATCGCGGCTGAGCACGCCGCGTACGAGAAGCGGGTCGCCGACGGAGCCCCCGTCGAGCACCAGCCGCGGCGCGACTACGCCCCGTACCGCTCCTCGGTCCTGCGCCACCCCAAGCAGCCGCCCGTCGCGATCGACGTCAGCAAGGACCCGGAGCTGGTGGAGCTGTCCTCCCCCGCCTTCGGTGAGCGGGACATCACCGAGATCGACAACGACCTCACCAGGCAGCACAACGGCGAGCCGATCGGTGAGCGGATCACCGTCTCCGGCCGCCTTCTGGACCGTGACGGGCGTCCGATCCGCGGCCAGCTCATCGAGATCTGGCAGGCGAACTCGGCCGGCCGCTACGCCCACCAGCGCGAGCAGCACGACGCCCCGCTGGACCCGAACTTCACGGGCGTCGGCCGCACGCTGACCGACGGCGGCGGCTTCTACGAGTTCACCACCATCCAGCCGGGCCCGTACCCGTGGCGCCAGCACGTCAACGCCTGGCGACCGGCGCACATCCACTTCTCGCTCTTCGGCACGGCGTTCACCCAGCGGCTCGTGACGCAGATGTACTTCCCGAGCGACCCGCTGTTCCCGTACGACCCGATCATCCAGTCGGTGACGGACGACGCGGCCCGCCAGCGGCTGGTCGCCACGTATGACCACAGCCTGTCGGTGCCGGAGTTCTCGATGGGCTACCACTGGGACATCGTTCTCGACGGGCCCAACGCCACCTGGATCGAAGAAGGGCGCTGACCTGCCATGACGAAGATCGACACGAGCCGTCCGGAGACCGTGCTCCCGACCCCGTCGCACACGGTCGGCCCCTTCTACGGCCACGCCCTGCCCTTCCCCGGCGGCGGCGACATCGCCCCGATCGGCCACCCCGACACGATCGCGCTCCAGGGGTACGTCCACGACGGCGAGGGCAACCCGCTGCCGGACGCGTTCGTGGAGCTGTGGGGTGCCGACCCGGACGGCAACGTCGCGCAGGTCGACGGCTCGATGCGGCGCGACCCGGCGAGCGGCGGCTTCCTGGGCCGCAACGGCGTGGAGTTCACCGGCTGGGGCCGGATCCAGACCGACGCCAACGGCCACTGGAGCGCGCGGACGCTGCGGCCCGGGGCGCGCGGGCAGAGCGCGCCCTACATCAGCGTGTGCGTCTTCGCGCGCGGGCTGCTGGTGCATCTGTTCACCCGGATCTACCTGCCGGGCGACGAGGCGGCGCTCGCCGCGGATCCCCTGCTCTCCCGGGTGGATCCGGCGCGCCGCGACACGCTGATCGCCGAGGAGCAGGGTAACGGCACCTACCGTTTCGACATCCGCCTTCAGGGCGAGGGCGAGACGGTCTTCCTGGAGTTCCAGTGACTTCTGCCGATTCCGACGCCGGCCTGCTCGCCCCCGGGTGGGCCGGCTCCCCCGCCGCCTCCGCGACCACCGCCGGCGCCTACCTCCAGGCGTTGCTGGACGCGGAGGCCGCACTGACCCGGGTGCAGGCCCGGCTGGGTCTCGCCCCGGACGGGGCGGCCGACGCGGTGACCGCGGCGGCCCACACGGAACGCTTCGACGTACGGTCCCTCGCCGAGCGTGCGCGTGGCGGCGGCAACCCCGTCATCCCCCTGGTGGCCGACCTCACCGCGGCGGTCGGCGAGGAGTACGGCCCGTACGTGCACCGGGGTGCGACCAGCCAGGACATCCTGGACACGGCGACGATGCTGGTGGCGGCCCGCACGCTCGACCTCGTGCTGGCGGACCTCCACCGCGTCCAGCTGGCGCTGGCCCGGCTCGCCTCCGAGCACCGGGACACCGCACTCCCGGGACGGACGCTCACTCAGCACGCCGTGCCGACGACGTTCGGCCTGAAGGCGGCCGGGTGGCGCTCGCTGGTGCTGGACGCGCGGGACCGGATCGTCGAGGTACGGGACGACCTCCCCGCCCAACTCGGTGGCGCCGCCGGAACATTGGCTGCCTTCACGGCGTACGGCGCCCAGGACCCCCCGGCCCTGACGGCGGCCTTCGCCCGGGAGCTCGGCCTCGACGCGCCGGTCCTCCCCTGGCACACCCTGCGCACACCGATCGCCGATCTCGCCGGCTGCCTCGCCTTAACGGCCGGGGCACTCGGCAAGATCGCCAACGATGTCCTCACCCTCGCCCGTACCGAGATCGCCGAGCTCGCGGAGGGCAGCGGGGGCGGTTCGTCGGCCATGCCGCACAAGGCCAACCCCGTACGGTCCACGCTGGTCGCGGCCGCCGCCCGGCGGGCCCCGCAGCTCGCGGCCACGCTGTACGGCTCGATGGTCGCCGAGGACGAGCGGCCGGCCGGGGCGTGGCACGCCGAGTGGGAGCCGCTCAGGGACCTGCTCCGGCTGGTCGGCGGCGCGGCCCACGACGCCGCCGAACTGGTCGAGGGGTTGCGGGTGAACGCGGACGCCATGCGCGAACACCTCGATCTCACCCACGGGTTGGTGGTCTCCGAGCGGTTGTCCGCCGAGCTGGCGCCGATCCTGGGCCGGGCCCGCGCCAAGGCGCTGCTCACGGAGCTCGCGAAGCGCGCGTACTCCGAGGGACGGCTCCTGGCCGAACTGCTCGCCGAGACACCGGAGTTGAAGGACGTGGACCTCGACGAACTTACCGACCCCGCCCGCTACACCGGCTCCGCCGGAGCCCTCACCGACCGTGCTCTGGAGCGACATTGACCAGCAAAGTCCTCAACCACCGTGCCGAAGGGCCCACTTCCGCACCCCCGCTCCTGCTCGGGCCCTCGCTCGGCACCTCGATCGCCCTGTGGGACAAGGTCGCGCCCGAGCTGTCGATCACCCATCGGGTGGTCCGCTGGGATCTGCCGGGCCACGGCGGCTCGACGGCCGATCTGATCGGGGCGGGCGCGACGGTGGGTGACCTCGCCGACCTGGTTCTCGCGCTCGCCGACTCGCTCGGCGTCGAACGGTTCGCGTACGCGGGGGTCTCGCTGGGCGGTGCGGTGGGGCTGCACCTCGCCGTGCACCATCCGGAGCGGGTCTCCTCGCTGGCCGTGATCTGTTCGTCGGCGCACTTCAACGGCTCGAAGCCGTGGGAGGAGCGGGCCGCGCTGGTACGGCGCGAGGGGCTGGCCGGGTTGGCGGAGAGCGCGAACGCGCGATGGTTCACCCCCGGGTTCACCGTGCCGGAGCTGGTCGCCGACCATCGGAACGCCGATCCGGACGCGTACGCCGCCTGCTGTGACGCGCTGGCCGCGTTCGACCTGCGGGACGAGTTGCCGTCCATCACCGCGCCCTCGCTGCTGATCGCCGGGCGCGACGATCCGGCGACCCCGCCCGCTCACCTGCGGGAGATCGCCGACGCCGTGCCCGCAGCCGCGCTCGTCGAGATCCCGGGCGCCTCGCACCTGGCGCCGGCCCAGTGTCCGGAGGCTGTGCTGACGGCGCTGCGGGCGCACCTCGACGGCGGCGCCAAGCGGGGTATGGAGGTGCGGCGCGAGGTCCTCGGCGACGCGCACGTCGACCGGGCACAGGGCCGGCAGACCGCGTTCACCGCGCGCTTCCAGGACTTCATCTCGCGCTACGCCTGGGGCGAGATCTGGACCGACCCGACGCTCACCCGACGCGAGCGCAGCATGATCACTCTGACGGCCCTGGTCGCGCACGGCCACTACGACGAGCTGGCCATGCATGTGCGGGCGGCCCGGCGCAACGGGCTGACGCCTCAGGAGATCGGGGCCGTACTGCTGCAGACGGCCGTGTACTGCGGGGTTCCGGCGGCGAACTCGGCGTTCGCGGCGGCCCAGCGGGTGCTGGCGGAGGAGGAGCCCGGCGGCTGAGGGTGACCCTGCTGGTCGTAGCTTCAGCAGCACCTCGCACATGCCTCCCCCGCGTGCCTACGGTGGAGGCATGTCGACCGTTCTGATCACCGGCGCCACCTCCGGGCTCGGCCGCCACATCGCCTTCGAGCTGGTCCGTGCCGGGCACGTCGTGCTGGCGCACGGGCGCGACGCCGACCGTACCGAGAAGCTCGTCGAGGAGCTGCGGGCCGAGGGCGACGCCGAGGGGTTCGTGGCGGACCTCGCCTCGCTGGACCAGGCGCGGGAGCTGGGCGCGCATGTCGCCGACGCGCGCCCCGAGCTCGACGTGCTGGTCAACAACGCGGGCGTGGGCAGCGGACCACGCGGCGCCGGGCGGGAACTCAGCGCCGACGGACACGAACTCCGCCTGGCCGTCAACTACTTGGCGCCGGTCGCGCTGACCCGCGCCCTGCTCCCCGTGCTGCGCGCGAACGCGCCCGCGCGGATCGTGAACGTCGGCTCGGCTGGCCAGGAGCCCCTCGACCTCGACGACCCCGAGCTGACCCGCGGCTACAGCGGCGTCTCGGCGTACTGCCGCAGCAAGTTCGCCCTCGCCGCCCACACGTTCACCCTCGCCGAGGAGCTGGTCGGCACCGGCGTCTCGGTGAACGTCCTGCACCCCGCCACCTACATGGACACGGCCATGGTCCGCGAGGCGGGCGTCACGCCCTGGAACACGGTCGCCGACGGAGCGGCGGGCGTACTGGCGCTGGCCACGCGGGACGTCGGCACGGGCGGCTACTACGACGGAACCTCGCCGGCGCGGGCGCACGCGGGAACGTACGACCCGCAGGTACGAGCACGGCTGGCAACGGTCACCGAACAGCTGCTCAAGATCTGACCGCTTTTTCGTCATTCGTCTGCGCATCCGCGTGGCTGGTCGCGCCCACGTGGCGGAGCCGCAGATCGATGCAGCCCCGCGCCCCTAGGGCACTGCGGCCAACGCCGCCTCCGCCTGTGCCACCAACCCGTCCGCGCCGCACGACCTCGCCAGCGTCAGCCCCCGCTGAAGCTCGGCCGAGGAGCGCGCAGCCATGCCGTATTCCACCCGAGCGACCGCGTGCTCGTACTGGCAGGGCGAAGCCTCCAGATAGGCCACCGCCTGCTCGGCGAGCCGTACCGCCCGCTGCCCGCTCTCCAACGCGGCAGCGCACCGCAGGGCCTCGCCGATCGCGGTGTCGGTGCCGAAGCGCTCGGCGTGCCGGCGGGCGTCGGTGGCGAGCCGGGCGGCGCGCGCCGGGTCCACGTTCGCCAGGGCACGGGCCAGTTCGACGGCCCAGGGGACCATCACCGGGTTGTGGTGGCCGCGGACGGCCGCCACCTTCGCCGCCTCCTCCAGCTCGTTGATGCCCTCCTGGGTGCGGCCGACCGCGAGGAGCAGGCGGCCGCGGACCGAGCGCGGGTCGGGCAGGACGAGGGTGGCCGGGTACGGTGCGGCGAAGCCGTGGTGCTCGGCGATCTCCCAGGCCTCGTCGACATGGCCGCGGGCGAGCAGCGTGTCGACGAGGTTGCTGGTGGCGGACCAGTGCAGGGGCAGCCGTCGGCCGACGCGCTCGGCGAACTCCAGTGACTGACGCATCGACGCCTCGGCCTCGCGCAGCCGGCCGCGCCTGCGGTGGCCGAGTCCGACATAGGCGTGGCCGAGGGCGAGGTGGCCGCCGCGCCAGCCGGCCGTCTGCCAGGTGCGCAGGGCGTCCACGTACAGGGCCTCGGCCCGGTCGAGCCGGTCCGTGTAGGCGTACGCGCAGGCCAGCATCATGATGATCTCGGGGCCCCACTCGGTGTCGGTCCAGCCGAGTCCCGGGGCGAGGCGGCCGTTGACGAGCGCGCGGTCGCACACCTCGACGACCTCCTCGGCGTTCTCGCCGCGGGCCATGGCGTCGAAGCCGCGCAGCATGAGCAGGGCGCGTTCGGAGTTGTCCCGGCCGGTGCAGGTCCGGGCGAGTTCGGCGAGTCGCTCCCGGAGGTTCGGTGCTGTCGTCTCGCCCGCGTGGAGGCTCTCCCACATGTACTGCACGGCCTGGAGCCGCATTCTGGCGGGGCCTGTCCGGTGCCGGGCGGCCTCCGCCTCGACGGTGCGGATCGCCTCCTCCAACTGGTCGTTGTGCAGCAGTGCCTGGGAGAGGCGGCAGACGGCGTCGACGCGCTCACCGCCGTCCAGGCCGGGCAGGGCGAGCGCGGTCCGGAGGTGGTCGATGGTGGTGGCGGGCGCGGTGAGCAGGGTGGCGCAGCCGAGTTCGTACAGCACGCGCGCGTGGGCGTCGGGGGCGGGCGGTTCCAGCAGGGCGCGCTCCAGGCAGCGGCGGGCCGCGTCGGGGGCGCCGACGGCCAGGTGTTCGCGGGCGGCCTCGCGCAGCTGCTCGACGAGTTCCTCGTCGTGGTCCGGGTGGACCTCCAGGAGGTGGCGGGCGGCGACGGCGGCTCCGCGTCCGTTGTCGGTGACGACGCGGGCGGCGATGCCGTGCATGGCGGTGCGCAGGGCGTCGGGGATGGAGTTGTAGACGGCGGAGGCGATCAGGGGGTGGACGAACTGCAGGTCGCCGTCGTCCCCCTGCGGGTTGGCGGGGTCGGGCTCGGTGAGGATGCGGGCGGTGCGCAGCAGTTCGGCGCACCGTCCGGCGTCCTCGGTGCTCATCTGGGCCAGCTCCGCCACCAGGTCCACGGTGATCTCGGTGCCGAGGATGGCGGCCGCCCAGGCGAACCGGGTGGCTTCGACGCCGAGGCCCTTGAGCCTGGTGACGAGGCCGCCGCCGCGCGCCGCGCGGTTCAGGGTGCGCAGTTCACCGGCCGCCGACTCGGTCGGTTCGAATTCGCTGTCCTGCACCTTGGCGAGGAGTTCGACGGTCTCGTAGGGGTTGCCGCCGGTGACGGCCCAGACCTCGCGGCAGAACGGGTCGTCGGCGTGCGGGCCCAGGGTGGCGCGGGTGAGGCCGGCGGTCGCGTCCGGGGTGAGGGCGCTCAGGTTGGCGACGGAGCTGCCCGCGGCGGCGATCGCGTCGAGGTGGCGGGCGCTGTCGCCGCTGACCTCGGCGGGGCGGCGGGCGACCACGAGCAGGACGTTCTGCTCACCGACGCGCTCGGCGAACGCGGCGAGCCAGCGCAGGGTCTCCTGGTCGGCCCAGTGGGCGTCGTCGACCAGCAGCACGAGCGGCCAGTCGCGCCGGGCCAGCCTGCGCACGGCGGCCACCAGACCGTCGCACACGCCCTGCGGGTCGGCCTGGCGCTCGCCGGGGTCCGCTATGCCGAGGGCCGGTCCGGCGATGTCGTACCAGTCGCCGAGGTACTCGCGCGCCTCTTCCGGCATCAGCGACAGCAGGGCGGGCTGCAGCAACTGCCGTACGACGTTGAAGGGAACGGAGCTCAGGGTCTCGCTGCCGCGGGCGGACCACACCGTGCAGCCGCGTGCCTCGGCGAGGCGGCGCGTCAGTGCCAGCAGTGCGGTCTTGCCGAGTCCGGCCTCGCCCCGCAGTACCAGGAGGCTGCCCGTGGAGGACTGGTCGGCGCACAGGGTGTCGAGCGCCCGCTCGACGGCGGCGAGTTCCTCGTCGCGCTCCCACAGGGAGGCCGAGGCGGCCTGGGTGGGCCGTACCTCCGTCATCCCGCTACCTCCCAGAGTCGCCCGAACGACGTACCGACGTCGAGCGTAGCCGTCCGGCTGTCTGAGCGGAGGCCGCTCGGGGCACCTGTTGCCGTGACGGGTGACAGCGGGTGCGGGCGGGCGACGCGCAGGGCCCGCGACCTGCCACGCTGTTACTTACGGATAGTCAAGAACCCACGGCCGAACGGTAGTCGAGAGGCAGGGGCATGACGCTGGCTTCCCATGACCGAGACACGGTCCGGTCCCGCAAGGCCCTGGTCGCGGGGTCGGTGGGCAACTTCATCGAGTGGTACGAGTTCGGTGTCTACGGCTACTTCGCGACGATCATCGCGGCGCGCTTCTTCACGCCGGAGGGCGGCAGCGAGGCCGAGGCGCTGGTGAAGACCTACGCGTCGTTCGCGCTGGCGTTCTTCTTCCGGCCGGTCGGCGCGGCGCTGTTCGGCCGGCTCGGCGACCGGATCGGGCGGCGGCCGGTGCTGATCCTGGTGATCACGCTGATGACGGGGGCGACGACGCTGATCGGTGTGCTGCCGACGTACGCCACGGTCGGCGCCCTCGCCCCGTGGCTGCTGACGTTCCTGAGGGTGCTTCAGGGGCTGTCGGCGGGTGGCGAGTTCGGCGGGGCGGTGTCGGTGATGACCGAGTTCGCGCCATCCGGGCGGCGAGGGCTGTACGGGGCGTGGCAGTCGTTCACCGTGGCGCTGGGGCTGCTGGGCGGTGCGGGTGCGGCGGCGCTGCTGGCCACCGTGCTGACCGAGCGGCAACTGGGCGAGTGGGGCTGGCGATTGCCGTTCCTGCTGACGCTGCCGCTGGGGCTGGGCGCCCTGTGGCTGCGGCTGCGGCTGGACGAGACGCCCGCGTTCCGGGAGGAGCGGGAGGCCGAGCGGCCGCCCCTGCGCGAGGTGGCCGGGGCGATCGCGCTGGGCGCCGGGCGGATCATGGGGTGGGCGGCGGCCGGGTACACCTTCCTGGTCGTGCTGCCCTCGTATCTGCAGTCCACGCTGGACGCGACCTTCCAGCAGGCGCTGATCGCCACGGTGCTGGCCAACCTGGGGTTCGCGGGGACGATCCTGCCGGCGGGATGGCTCAGCGACCGGCTCGGGCGGCGGAGGGTGATGCTGGCGGGGGCGGTGCTGGTGGTGGTCCTCGCGGTGCCGCTGCTCAACCTCCTTCAGGACCCGGGCGTTTCCCTCACCGTGAAGGGCGCGGCGGTGTGCGGCGCGGGTGCCGTCGTGGGGCTGATGGCCGGCCCCGGCCCCGCGATGCTCGCCGAGCTGTTCCCGACGAACGTCCGCTACACGGGGCTGGGACTCGCCTACGCCCTGTCCAATGCGGTGTTCTCGGGCTGTGCCGGGCTCATCATCACGGAGACGATCGAACGAACGGGGAGCGTGGACATCCCCGCGTACTACGCGGCGGCGACGTGCGCGGTGAGCGTCCTCGCTTTGGCCAAGTCGCCGTGGAGGAAGGCAAGTTGAGCACATGCGGGTGATCGGCCTGATGTCGGGCACGTCGTACGACGCCATCGACGCGGCGGCGGCCGAGCTGGACCTCGTCGGCGACAGCCTCGTCCTCGGGCCACTGGGGCTGGTGAGCGAGACGTACGACGACGGGCTGCGGGAGGCGCTCGCGGCGGCGCTGCCGCCGGGGACCACCTCCATGGCCGAGGTGTGCCGGCTCGACACGCGGATCGGGCAGGCCTTCGCGGCGGCGGCCGTCCGGGCTGATCGTGAACTGTGCAGCGGGCGGGGCGAGTTGATCGCCTCGCACGGGCAGACCGTGTACCACTGGGCCGAGGACGGGCAGGTGCACGGCACACTGCAGCTCGGGCAGCCCGCGTGGATCGCCGAGGCGACCGGGCTGCCCGTGGTCGCCGACTTCCGGCCGCGCGACATCGCCGCCGGCGGGCAGGGCGCGCCGCTGGTCAGCCTGGTCGACCTGCTGTGGCTGCGCGGCCGGCCGGGCACGCCGGTCGCCCTCAACCTCGGCGGCATCGCCAACCTCACCGCGCCGGACGGCACGGCCTTCGACACCGGGCCCGGGTGCGCGCTGATCGACGCGGCGGCGAGCGGACTCGACGGCGGGCGGTTCGCGTACGACGTCGACGGCGCGCTGGCCGCCCGCGGCACGCTCCACGAACCGCTGCTGCGACGGCTGCTGGAGGAGCCGTACTACGCACAGCCCGCGCCGAAGACGACGGGCAAGGAGCTGTTCCACCTCGGCTATCTGCGGGAGGTCCTGGCCGGGTTCGGGACGCTGACGGCCGAGGACGTGGTCGCCACCCTGAGCATGCTCACGGCCCGCACGGTCGCCGACGCCGTGCGTGCGGTGGGCGCGACGGAGGTGATCGCCTCGGGTGGCGGGACACGCAACCCCGTACTGATGCGCATGCTCGGGGAGCGGCTGCCGGGGGTGGCGCTGCGTCCCTCCGACGAGTTGGGGCTGCCGTCGGCCGCGAAGGAGGCGTACGCCTTCGCCGTACTGGGGTTTCTGACCGCGCACGGACTGCCCGGCACCGATCCGGCGGCCACGGGCGCCCGGCACGCGCGCGTGCTCGGTTCGATCACCCCGGGCCGGGACGGCCTGCGGCTGCCGCCGCCCGCCCGGGAGCGGCCCGTTCGGCTCGTCCTGGAGTGACTCGGGCCGGAATTTCGAAGCGTCGGCGCCGGATCCTCTCATCCGACTTTCACCGAGGCCTCATACGGTGGACCCATGACGCAGGTGACTCCTCCCGGCTGGTATCCCGACCCGGGCCAGAAAAGTGACGGTTCGCCCACCGAGCGCTGGTGGGACGGCAAGGCATGGACGGACCAGGTCCGGCCCGCGGGGTCGGCCGACGTATGGGGTCCTCCGGAGCAGCTGACGGCCGACGGCGCGTATCCGGTGCATCCGGGTTATCCCGGCCGACCGCCGTCGGGCGGGCGGAGCGGCCTGCGCACGGGCATAGCCGTGGGAGTGGCCGCGGTGGTCCTCGCGAGCATCGGCGTCGGCGTGTACGCGCTGACCGCCGACGACGGCTCGGGCGGCGGCAGCGCCAACTCCCAGCAGCAGGGCCCTGGCGGGCAGGGTGGCCAGGGTGGGCCCGGTGGCGGTCAGGGCGGCCCGTTCGGGGACTCCGGCGGGAGCAGCGGCGGCGGTTCCGGCGGGGAGTCCCCCTCCCCCGGTCAGTCGGAGGCGCCGAAGGTGGAGAGCGGTTCGGTGACCGACCCGGTCAGCGGGATCAGCATCGCCATCCCGGACGGCTGGTACGGCCAGCAGATCAACTGGGGAGCGCAGGTGGCGTCGAACGAGACGTACAAGTGCCCCTCCGACACCTCCCAGACCTGCATGAAGGGCGGCGCCTACTCGGCGCCCGCGCTCGCGCTCCGCACCAAGGGCGACACGGCCGAGGAGGTCGCCAAGGCGGACATCGCGGCGAACGCCGAGGAGTCCTACGGCAAGGGGTACGGAGAGATCACCTCGCACGAGGTGCTGGCCTCCAAGGCGGTGACCGTGGCCGGGCAGAAGGGCTATCTGGTCCGCTGGAAGGCGGTCACCAGCAAGGGCGCCGACGGCTACGTCCAGTCGCTCGCCTTCCCCTCGCCAGTCAGTGAGCAGCAGATCGTCGTGGTCCGCATCGGCGTGGACGCCGGGGAGCAGTCGGTCATCGACGAGATCACCAAGGGCATCAAGGTGTCCACCGGTGGCGGCAACGGCCAGGACATCTGAGCCGCTGTCTTTCCCGGACACGAAGCGGCCGGGTGGGGCGCCCCTCCGCTCAAGAGGAACCCCACCCGGCCGGGGGGTGCGCGCCGCCCCCGTCCCCACGGTGCGGCGCGGAACAGGTCACCGTCCAGTCATCCCGTGGACGGCGGCCTGAGTCTCAGGTCAGGCCGAGCGCCGGCAGTACGGCGGCCCGCACGAACCGGACGATGTAGTCGGGGTCGGCGTCCTCCCCCTCCAGGACGGGCCGCGCCCGCAGCACGCCGAAGATCTGCGCCGGGATGTACTCCAGCGCCGGATGGTCGGCGGCGACCTCCCCCCGCTCGACCCCGCGCCGGAGGATCTCCTTCAGCGCGTCGAGCTCGGGGTCGACGAGCGCCTCACGCAGGGCTTGCTGGAGTTCCGAGTCCTGCATGACGGCATGGCCGAGCGCCTGGAAGAGCCGGGTATCCCTGCCCGACCACACCCCCGCGGCCCTGGCGGCCTCGCACAGGTCGCCGGCGAGGGTGCCGGTGTCGATGCCCTCGAAGCGGGTGCGCCGACAGGCGCGCAGGGCGGCCGCCACGAACTGCGGCTTCGTCTTCCACTGCCGGTAGAGCGTGGACTTGCTGCAACGTGTGCTGGCGGCGACGCCCTCCATGGTGACGGAGTCGTAGCCGCACGCGCGGATCTGTTCGAGCACGGCGTCGAAGAACTCCTGCTCACGCTCGGGCGTGATCTTGGAGCGGCGCGAGGCGGCGACCGTCTCCGGTCCGTCCGCGGCCTGCGACGTCATCGGACCCTTCTCCTCACTCTGTGCGGCGGCCTCGCAGGGGGCGGGAGGCCGTGCTTCCAGTGTGTCGTACGTCTATCGAAACGCCACTGTACCGGAACGCTCCCGTATCGGTACAGTGTCGTATCGGTACAGGGGCGTTTCGGTACAGGGGCGTTTCGGTACGTCGCCGTATCGATGAGTGCCACTTCCAGCACCACGCGGCACCACCCAGCACCACCCACCGTCAGCGAAAGGGCCGGGGGAATGAATGGCCACACCGAGCCTCCTCGGGCGAAGACCCACGCGACAGCCCGGCCTCCGCTCGTCCGGGAGCTCCTGCTCGTCGTAGGGCTCTTCCTCGTCTACAAGTTCGGCCGGCAGCTCGCCACGGGCCACACCGCCGAGGCCTTCCGCAACGCGGACCGGGTGTGGGACCTCGAACGAGCCGTCCAGCTGCCCGGCGAGGGTTCGGTGCAGCACCTGCTGCTGCACGGCGACACGCTCATACACGTCGCGAACACCTACTACGCGACCATCCACTTCCCGGCCACCGCGGCCTTCCTGATCTGGCTCTACCTGCGGCGCCCCGCGCACTACGTCTGGGCCCGCCGCATCCTCGCCGCGGTCACCGCGGCCGCCCTGGTCGTGCATCTGACGTTCCCGCTGGCCCCGCCGCGCATGCTGGCCGCGACCGGCCTGATCGACACCGGGCAGGTCTACGGCCCCTCCGTGTACGGCTCGCCCGAGACCGACCACCTCTCCAACCAGTTCGCGGCGATGCCGTCGCTGCACTTCGGCTGGGCGCTGATAGTGGCGATCGGCCTGATCGCGGCGACCCGGTCGCGATGGCGGTGGCTGTGGCTGCTGCACCCGCTGGCGACCCTGCTGGTCATCGTGGGCACGGCCAACCACTACTGGCTCGACGCGATCGTGGCGACGGCCATGCTCGGCATCGCGCTCGCGGTGATCAACCTGCCGCAGCGCACGGCGACTACGGCCGGACGCGGCGCCGACAAGCTCGTCCCGGCGGCCCGGGACGAGGAAGCCGCACTCGTGGGAGCGGGCCGATGAACGCCACCCTTCTCGCTGTCCTCCTGTCCCTGTTCTCCGCCGTCGCCTACGCCGCCGCGGCCGTCGCCCAGGAGCGACTGGCCTCCCGCGCCCCGGGATCGGGCACGCTGCGGCTGCTGCGCTCCGGCGCCTGGTGGGGGTCGGTCCTGCTCAACGGCTCCGGCGCGCTGCTGCACGTGGTGGCCCTCAAGTACGGTCCGCTGACCGTCGTACAGCCGCTCGGCGCGCTCACCCTGGTGGCCGCGGTGCCACTGGGCGCGCGCATAGCGGGGCGGCGGGTCGGCGCGGTCGAGTGGCGGGGTACGGCGCTGACGCTCGTCGGCCTGGCCGCGATCCTCGTCACGGCGTCGGGACACGCGCCCGACGAGGTGCTGAGCACATCCGAGGCGCTGGCGGTGGCGGCGGTGACGGTGACGCTGATCGGCATGCTGTCGCGGCCGGGTGCCCGGCCGGGGCTGCGGCACGCGGCCGCGTCCGGCTTCGCCTCCGGGGTGGCCTCGGCGCTGACGCAGACCGTGACGGTGGCCCTGACCGACCACTCCGCCCCGCTGCTCAGCCTCCAGGTGGCCGGGGTGGCGCTGCTGGTCGCGGCCCTCGCGGCGAGCGGGCTGCTGCTGTCGCAGACCGCCTACCGGGGCGGCCTCGGCGCCCCGCTCGCGGTGGTGACGCTGGCGAACCCGCTGGCCGCCGCGGTGATCGGGCTCGTCCTGCTCGGCGAGCGGTTGCAGGGCGGTGCGGCCGGCATCCTGCTGGCGCTGGCCGGAGCGGGGTTGGCGTCCTGGGGTGTGGTGCTGCTCACCCGGGCGACACCCGAACCCGGCCTCGCGCCCGAAGGCGCCCTCACCCCCGACCCGGATGTCGCGCCCTCCCGCGAGACCGACGACGAGCACCCCGTGGCAGCCGTACTGGCCCTGAAGCCCGAGTCGGCGGCGCAGGAACCGGCGTTGATGCCCCGGCAACCGCAGCCGGGGCACCTCACACCGCTCTGATCCGAGCGGTCCGTCCGTCGCGGACGGTCACTCGGTGATGATCGCCGGGTCGCTCACACCCGGCCGCCCGTTCTCCACGTGCCCGGCGAACCTGCGCAGGAACGCCGGGTCCGCGTCGGAGGTGACGGTCAGGTCGTACCAGCGCCGGCTCACCGCCAGGTCGACGGTGCGCCGCACCGTGGCGCCGGGCCGCACCGTCACCGTCGTGGGGCGAGGGCCGTACCCGTTGGCGAGCTTCAGCCGGACCGCGGCGGTGCCCTTGTTGGTGAAGGTCAGCTCGATGTCGTCGCCGGTGTGCCGGGCGGTGACCTCGGGACCGGCCGCCTTGTTCGAACCCTTGAACCAGCGCACGAAGCCGGCCGGGCCGTGCACCGTCAGGTCGTACGAGCCGTTCGAGTACGCCGAGTTCCAGGTGTCCGCGATGCTCTTGCCGGCCTCGGTGGTGTACGTCCAGGGGCCGTCGGTGCGGTTGCCGGACGTCACGTGGAAGGCGGCCCCGGCCTTGGCGCCCGAGGCGAAGGCCAGCGTGAACCTGCCGGCCGCCGCGTCGACGGAACCGTCCACGTACGGGGCGTACTTCAGCGGGCGGGCGGGGCGCAGGCCGCGCTCCTGTCCCGGCATGTCCGGGTCAGCCGGCGGCGTCGGCTTGTAGTCGGGGTGACGCTCGCGGTCCTGCGGCTCGTACTCGTCGGTCCCCGGCAGAGCGGCCGGGCGGCTGTCCTTGCGGGAGAAGTCGAAGGCCGAGGTCAGGTCGCCGCAGATGGCCCGGCGCCACGGGGAGATGTTCGTCTCCTTGACGCCGAACCGGCGCTCCATGAACTGGAGGATCGAGGTGTGGTCGAGCGTCTCGGAGCAGACGTAACCGCCCTTGCTCCACGGCGAGACGACCAGCATCGGCACGCGCGGACCGAGGCCGTAGGGGCCTGCCGGGCGCTTGCTGTCGCCCGGGTAGAGGTCGAGCGAGACGTCGACCGTGGACTTGCCCCGCGATGCGCCCTTCGGCGGGAGCGGCGGCACCACGTGGTCGAAGAAGCCGTCGTTCTCGTCGTACGTGACGAACAGGGCCGTCTTGGACCAGACCTCGGGGTTGGCGGTGAGGGCGTCCAGGACCTGGGCGATGTACCAGGCGCCGTAGTTGGAGGGCCAGTTGGAGTGCTCGGAGAAGGCCTCGGGGGCGGCGATCCAGGAGATCTGCGGCAGCTTGCCGGCCTTGACGTCGGCCTTCAGCCGGTCGAAGTAGCCGTCGCCGTTCTTGACGTCGGTGCCGGTGCGGGCCTTGTCGTACCAGGGGTCGCCGGGCTGGGCGCTGCGGTACTTGTTGAAGTACAGCAGCGAGTTGTCGCCGTAGTTGCCGCGGTAGGCGTCCTCGATCCAGCCCCAGGAGCCGGCCGCGTCCAGGCCGTCGCCGATGTCCTGGTAGATCTTCCACGAGATGCCGGCCTGCTCCAGGCGCTCGGGGTAGGTCGTCCAGCCGTAGCCGAGCTCGTCGTTGCCGAGGACCGGGCCGCCACCCGTGCCGTCGTTGCCGGTGTAGCCCGTCCACATGTAGTAGCGGTTCGGGTCGGTGGAGCCGATGAACGAGCAGTGGTAGGCGTCGCAGACGGTGAAGGCGTCGGCGAGGGCGTAGTGGAAGGGGATGTCCTCACGGGTCAGGTACGCCATGGTCGTGGTGCCCTTGGCCGGGATCCACTGGTCGTACTTGCCCCCGTTGTAGGCCTGCTGGCCGTCGGTCCAGCCGTGCGGCAGGCCCTCCAGGAACTGCATGCCGAGGTCGTCGGCGTCCGGGTGGAACGGCAGGATCTCCTTGGTGCCGTCCGACTGGTGCCAGTTCGACTTGCCGTTGTCCAGCTTCACCGGGCGCGGGTCGCCGAAGCCGCGGACGCCGCGCAGCTTGCCGAAGTAGTGGTCGAAGGAACGGTTCTCCTGCATCAGGACGACGATGTGCTCGACGTCCTCGATCGACCCCGTGCGGTGGTTCGCCGGGATGGCGGCGGCCCGCTGGATGGAGCTCGACAGAGCGGTGAACGCCGTGGTCGCGCCCGCGAGTTGCAGGAATCGGCGCCGGTTGACTTCGGGCATGAGCGAGGGACCTCTTCCCATAGAGGGTGATTTGACCGGCCGTTGGTGACGGAATGCGCGCGGAAGGAGTGTTCCAGGAGCACCAAACGTCAGGGAAGGGTCTGGTGGCGCTCGTGTGAAAGTCGTCGGTACGACAGGTGTGCCGGGGCCGGGGTGCGGGGATGGTCGCGATCATGACAGAGACGACGCGCACGGATTCCCCGCCGGCTGCACGGCCCGTACGCCAGCTCCTCGCCGCCTCGGTCGGCAACGCCGTGGAGTGGTACGACTGGTATTCCTGGAGCACCTTTCTGACCTGCGGGTTTCCGGGATCGGACCGGTTGTGACCTGCTAGGTCGGGTTGCAGAGGCGATCGGAGGCAGTCAGAGGAAACCGCTCTGATTCGACCCCGGTTCGACCCCAGCTGCTCGGAGCCGGTCAGAGGCAATCGCCCTCTGTTTGGCCCCGAATCGGCCGAGGTCGGGGCGGTGCCGAGCGGGTCAGGACTCCTCTGGAGGCGCTCCGCGTCGATCTCGGTCGAGTCGCGATGGGGACGCCTGCCTCCACTGAGGAGCCAGGCATACGAAGGCCTCCAGGACGGCCATCCTGGAGGCTTCGCTTGGCACCGATTGGAGGTCGGTCCCGGACACCACCCGTGGTTTTAGCGGGCCTGGGTGGCGTCCACGTCCTTGCGAGACGACCCCACAGTGCCACACCACACCTACCAGGCAGACCCATCCCGACGGACATTTCACCCGAGCGAGCGACTGGGCCTTCACCGGCTGCCTCCGGCTGCGGCTGACCTTGTCCTGCTCGGAGACCTCACCGGCCGGTATGCGACGGGAAGCTACAGCAGGCTCGGCTCCGACGCCCGGACCGTGGTCCTCCGTACGGACCGTCAGGGTGCGGCCGAGCACGGGCACAGGATCACGGCGGCCATCGCCTGTCACGTCGCCCGCGCCGGCGGAGCCGTCGATGAGCTGACCCGGCTGCTGCTTCATCCCGACCATGAAGGCGGTCGGCACGTCCAGCACATCGCGCTGCGCTCCGGGCAGGCGCGCGCCCTGGACTACATCCGCCGGGTGTGGGCCAGCGCCTCGGCCGCGGTCGCCAGCACGCGGGTCGTGGAGTCGCGCCAGCAGGCGTACGAGGTTCTCGCCGCGCTGCGGGACCGGATCGAGACGACGCCCTGGCGCGGGGAGCGGGGGCGAACCGCGCTGCGGGTGCTGCGGGCGCATCTGAACTTCGCCGAGATCGCGGGCGGGCCCCTGCACCACGCCAGTGAGCGGCAGACCGCCGAGGAAGCAGGCATCTCCCGGACGACGCTGCGGGTGGTCTACGAGACCCTTCTCAAGCCGCGCGGGTGGCTGCGCCGCCTGCGGGTCGGCCATGGCCGGGAGGGCTCCACCTGGTACCTCGGCGACGGTGGCGCCCACCGCCATGGCGTCCCTGTTCCGTTGTCTCGTTTCCGGACCACTCAGTACCCCCCCCGACCCGGCACCTGAGGAGTGGCCCACCCCTGAGACAGGCGTGGCGGCCGACATCGACTCCACCGTCATCGGCCGTTTGATGGGCCACGACGCCTTCGCCCACCACGGCCTGGGCAGCTCCGCCCTCGTGATCATTGGCGCGCTGCATGCCCGGCCGGCCCAGACCGTCGGCGAGCTTGTCGGCTCGGCGTCGGTGTCCCGGGCCACCGCCTACCGGACCTTGCGTCGCCTGGCCGACCACGGCCTGGTGCACCACAGCGGAGAGACCTGGAGCCTCGCGCCTCGCGCGCTGGAGGGCTTCGGTAACGGCCTTCCAGATGCAGTGACCAACGAGATCGCAGAACCGGCTCAGGGTTGGGACTCGGTCGCAGAGCAGCATGGAACCACGGGCGTCGCGGCCCGGCGCAAGGCGCTGCACGCTGTCGAGCGCGCGGCGTACCGGGAGGCGCTGGAGCGGCTGTCGGAGCACCGCAGCAAGGCCGTGGTGATCGTCCGCGACGGCCGCCAGGTCCTCGTGCCGGCGCCCCGCCCCGACGAGATCCCGCCGACGTGGCACTCCCCGGATGGGCGTGTCCCTCGACCCGGTCACAGGGCGTCCGGCCGCCGACTGGCGGGTCGCCACCGACGGCCGCCTGATCCTCATCACCCCTGCCGACCAGCGCAGTTACGACGAGCTGGCCGCCGCCCATGCCGAAGCCCTCAGCGAATGGGAGTCCGCAGCATGAACCCAGAGCCCCCGGTCACCTCCGATGCGAGCAAGGTGGTGACGCCCGAGTCCCTGCGCAAGCAGTACGAGTCCGGTGCCACGGTCGAGGAACTCGTCGCCGCCAGTGGGTTGTCGTACGGCACGGTCCTCAACCGGCTGCACGAGGCCGGGACCGAGATGCGTACGTCGTGGCAGACCCGCCGGATGCGCCAGGATCCACAGGCGCGCCAGCGTCTCGCGGCCCACCTGCGCGCCCTGTACGAGCAGCGTGGCGCGACCCTCACCGAGCTCGCCGCGGCGGGGGCTGGGACGAGGCGTGCTGCCCGACGCCTGCTGATCGAGGCCGGCGGCGCTGTGCGCACCCCGCAGCAGACGTTGCGGATACGCGCCGCGGCGCGGGCCGTTCAGCGGCAGAGGCTCGCGCGGTCCCTGCGGGCGCGGTACGAGGCCGGAGCCACCGTGCCGGAGCTCGCTGAGGACTGCAACTACTCCGTGGCCACGGTCTACCGGCTCCTGCACCAAGCAGGCACCCCCATGCGGCCCCAGCACAACCACGGCCCGGCCCGCGACACGAGGAAACGGCCATGAGCGCCGCCGTCCTCGCAGGCATCCCCCACAGTGCCGCTCGGCTCACCGACCCGCCCATGCACCATCCCGGCTCCGGTTGCGCGGCCAGAGCACCCCCGCTCGGCCGCAGGCAGCCAGGCAGCCAGGCAGCCAGGCCCAAGCGTCGACGCTGTCGGCGACTCCCCGCCAAGTCAACGCACCTTTCCAGTTTCAGGAGATCAAACACACGTGAACGAGAACACCCGTATCAAGACCCTGGCGGCGGCCACAGCCCACGCCTGGGACGCCTTCGTGATCGTCGTCGGCATGCTCAAGGGCGGCACCGGCAAGACCACCTCCGCCTGGTTCATCGCCCTCTACTACGCCGTCGTCCTGGGGCTGCCGACGCTGTTTGCTGGACGCCGACGCGACCAGTCAGTCCGCCTGGGACTGGTTCAAGGTCGCCCAGGCTGAGGGCTTTGAGGTCCCGGAGAACCTGGTGGTCGAGCGGTACCCGTTCGACGATATCGCCGAGTACATCCGCGCCAAGCGTGCCGAGTTCGGGGCGATCGTGGTCGACGCCGGCGGCGGCAGCGCCCGCATCTTCCACGAGGCTGTCACCGAAGCGAACCGGCTGATCGTGCCGGTCGCCCCCACCAAGATCGAGCGCCGCAAGCTCGTGGCCACCTTCGACGAGGCCGAGCGCGCCGCCGCCCGCAACGAGCGCGACGTCACCGCCCACGTGGTGCTGGTGAAGGCCGACGACCGCACCAGCCTGCCCCGCAACGCCAAGGACAAGCTGCTGGAGCCCTCCCAGGGCGAGGGCATCGGCCCGGATCGCGACGAGCCGTTCCCCCTCGCCGAGACGACCATCCACTCCTGGGTGCACTACATGGAGGCCTTCGGCGAGATCCCCACCGAACTGAGCGAGTACGCCGAGCTGATGAAGGAGCTGACGGCATGACCGACAAGAACGAGAGGATAAAGCCTCCGGCCCGCCGCACCGGCCGCACCCTCGGCGGCGGGACCAAGAAGGCGACCACGCCGCCCCCTCCCCCGGCCGCCGAGCTCACCCCCGAGCAGTACGCCGCCGAACAGGCTGCCGCCCAGGGCGAAGGTCGTCCCACTGCGGGCGAGGCGCAGGTTCAGCACGCTCCTTCCGCCGTTCCCGTCGAGGGGTCGGCGCAGGGCCGGACCGAGACGGTGCCCGAAGTGGTGCAGGCCTCCGCCCAGCCGACTGCTGAGGCGCCGAGCGGCACGATGCCGGAGCCGGCTGCCAGTCAGCCGGTTCGCCCAGCCGTCGTCGCCCCCGAGGCGGGAACGAGCGCTGGTGAGGAGCCGCCGGAACGGCAGGTGCCGCCTGTAGCCCCGGCCCCCGAGCCTGGAGCACCTGCAGTCCAGCCCACGCAGCCGGCCGAACCTGTTGCGCAGCACGGTCCGTCCCGTGTGACGTCCGCGGCTGCTGGTGCGGCTCTGGCCGCCGAGGTGGCGGTTCGCCCTGCTGTTCCTCCGGTGGCAGGCGGTACGGCGTTCCCGGTGAGGAGCGAAAGTCCGGGGGCTCACCAGGAACAGGACACTCGATCGCAGGAGGCTCCCAGCGAGGGGACCCCGTACGCGCACGGTCCCGGCCGCCCCAAGCACGTCCCCGAGACCGCTGTCGTCCTCAACCAGCGCATCATCGCCCGCGAGAGCCTCGACTCGTCGGTCCCCGCTGCGCTGAAGCTCAAGAAGCGGATCAAACGCTTCGCCCTCGACAACGAACTCGATCACCTGCCCATCGGCGACATCGTCTCGGTCGCGCTGGACGACTGGCTCACCGCTCGCGGGTTCTGAGCCCGACTGCAGTGCACGCAGGGCGGCCGCCCCGCGCCGGGGTGCGGCCGCCCCTCGTGCCGACTATTCCAATAGCCCAGTAGGCGGATAGCTATCCGCCTAGCCGGACCGACCGGAGCAGCTCTCGTGTCTGATCACTCCCCCTACGCCCGCCGACTGCGTGAAATCGCCGACGCGCTCGACGCCGAGTTCCAGCCAACCGACGACGCTCTTACGCCGCACCCCGACACCTTGAACGTCATCAAAGACCGGCACACCAAACGAGGGCAGCTCAACCACGCCGTCCCTGAAGTTCTTCAGTTCCAGCGCCGGATCCGCCGGTGCAACGCCGACACCGACATCCCTCACGGTGACATCGTCGCTCTCGCCCTTGACGCCTGGCTCCGTGCAAAGGGCTACCCACCGGACCTCAAACCGCCGGGGAAGGAACTCCTTTAACCAGCCGTCTCACAGCGGAAGCCACTGGGGCACCGTACGTCACGGTGAGGGAGTACCTGCCAATCACTCCAGGTCCCGTTCTGCCCGCTGCGGGGTGCCCTGGCCAATCTTCATGTCCGCCCCCAGCCGGGCGATGACGCTCGATTCGACATAAGGGTGTTTGCCTTGGTGATAGTCGTCTCGTAGCTGCATTCGTTCGTACCAGTGCCACACAACCAGCTCAAGGCTGTGCTCCACGAGGAAGTTCTGCAGGAAGGTCTTCCTTACCAGAAGCGCCCGGCTTTCATCCCCGGGTTCCTCGTAGTGGGGGAACACGGGTGCGCCCGCAGTATCGAGCCAGCCCGGACCTCGCATATCGAAGGTCAATCTCGCGGCCTGTTGGATGAAGGTCGCAGGCAGGAGAACACTGGCGGTGTCACCAATGGAGCAGTCGACGACCTCGGAGTGGCCAACACGGGCATGATCGGTCTGGCCACCGCGGTCGCGAGCGCCGGCACCGTGGCCGGAGCGATCGCCTTCGCCCGCCTGAAGCGCTCCCCGGGGCCGATGCTGCCCGCCGTCTTCACGGTCTGCGCGGCCGGTTTCGGGGTGATATTCCTCGCCGGCAGCGTCCCGCTGATGATCGTCGGTGCGGTGATCAACTGCCTGGGCACCGGCATGCTGTTGCCGTCGTTGCTCACCAGTGCCATGTCCCGGTTGCAGTACGAGGATCGCGGCCGGGGCACGGGGCTGTGGACATCTGCCTTCTTCGGCGGCTCGTTCGTGTGCCCGCTGGTGCTCCTTGCCCTGGAATCGGCGGTCGGCACGCTGGCCGGAGCCGTGGGGGTTCTGGGGCTGGCTTCCGCGATCGTCGCTGCCGGGCTGCTGGTGGCCCGGCGACAGGCCAGTGCCGCAGAGCCCGGGCCGCTACCCGACCAGGTGGCCTGAGGGCCTGGGCCGCAGCCCTTTGAAGATGTCTTCAGGCGGGAATCCCCGCCCGGCGGGAAATGCTCAGGCAACCGTGACCTTGATCGTGTGCCGGCCGGTCGCCCCGTCGGGCAACGGCTTGTGCACCTGTCCTGTCTGCGCCTGGCCGGTGTTGTCGGTGGCGCGTACCTGCAGGCGATGCTCGCCGGGCGTCGCCTGCCACGGCCAGCTCCACTGCCGCCATGTGTCCACCGACGGCACCGCCGCGAGCTGTGCCTGCTGCCATGGTCCGTCATCCACGCGGACCTCCACCGCGGACACCCCACGATGCTGCGCCCACGCCACCCCGGCCACCATCACCAGACCTTGCTTCAGATGCTTGCCCGCGGCCGGTGTGTCGATCCGCGACTGTGTCTTCACCGGAGCCAGCGCCGCGTAATCCCGCCGTACCCAATAGGCGCTGAAGTCCGAGAAACGACTCAGCTCCAGCTCCGTCAACCACTTCGTCGCCGATACGTATCCGTACAGCCCGGGCACCACCATCCGGACCGGAAATCCGTGTTCGACCGGCAGTGGCTCCCCGTTCATCCCGACCGCCAGCAACGCGTCCCGCCCGTCACGCAACGCTGCCGTCGGCGTACCTGCCGTGTAGCCGTCCACGGAACGGCTCACCACCTGATCCGCCCTGTCATCCGGCTCGACTTCATCCAGCAGACCCTTGATCGGTACCCCCAACCACCGCGCGTTACCGACCAACTCGCCACCGACCTCATTGGACACACACGCCAGCGTGATGTAGCGCTCCACCATCGGCCGTGCCAGCAGTTGCTCGTACGTCAATGTCAGCGGCCGTTTCACCCGGCCATGAATCCTCAGCCGCCAGTCCTTCGGTTCCATCTGTGGCACCGTCAAAGCGGTGTCGATCCGGTAGAAGTCCGCGGTCCTGGTCACGAACGGCTCCACTCCGGGCACGCCGACGGAGACCTTGGCGGGCAGTGGCGGTGCCGGGCTCGACGGGGACGGAAGAACCACCGCGGCCCGGGCCGCGGCCACACGTTGTGCCCAGAGCCGACGTCCGCCCGGTACAGCCACCGCGGCCGCGCCGATCGCCCCGACCGCCAGCGCCAGAAACCGTCGTCGGCCCGACGGCTGTCCCGCGCCGTCCACCACCGAGATGCCGGTGTCCGACGACGGCGAACGGGCACCCTGCAGGGGGGTGTGGGTTCCCTGCGCCGCCACGGCCGTGTCCAGGCCGGTGCCGTCCCCCAGGTCCTGCGCCGATACCGCAGCACGGCGTGGCAGGGTGCGACGCAGCAGCACCAGAAGGCCGGCAGCGGCCAGTGCACCGGCCACTGTCGGCAGAGGGTACGCCCACGTGGCGCTGGGCCGGGTGGCTGACGCGAGTACGCCGATCACCCCGAACACAGCGACGCCGACCAGCCCGTACCAGAGCCGGCGCATGGCCAGTACACCGATGAACGCGGCGAACACCGCCAACACCAGCACGATTCCCGCCTGCAGCGCCAGTTTGTCGTACGTGTAGAACACCGCGACGGCGAACTCCTTGACCGGAGTCGGCGCGGCGTCCACGGCGACGCCACCTACCGCCACGAGGGGCGCTGAGGGCCCGCCCGTCGCAGCTGCCACCAGCTCACCGACGCCCAGGGCGAGTGCGGTGGCCGCGACGCCGGCAAGCTCGCCATACCACTGCTTGGGCGGTCTTCCCGGTGCCGGCCGACCTGTCTTCTGAGTCTCCATGTCGATACCGGACGTCTGATCGGCGCTTACCGGCTCACCCGGCGCAGCCGGGCGAAGCCGACACCCAGCACGACGAGACCGACGATCGCCACGATCGGCCCGACGACCGCCCACAGCGTCACGCCGCTCATCGCCGAGCCCTTCATGACGTCGAGTCCCTGCAAGGTCCAGCCCACGCCGACAAAGGCCAGGAGTGCGCCGAGGCCGAGGACGAACCAGTTCTTCTTCATGGGGTATCTCCAGGTGGGGAGCCGAAGTTCTCGACAACGAGCGTGACGGTTCTGAGGCCGAGGCGGCGACAACGGTTGGTTGGACCCCGTCGTCAACCGATCGACGTACGCACGCCCCCACCGGTGCGTGGACGTTCCTCGGCGCCGAGTCGGGCACCGTGGACGTGGGCGCCCGTAAACGTGGACGTGGCCGCCCGTAGACTGGCGGCCAGATCTCTGCGGGCGAAGGTGGACAGGGCGTGGCAGTACGCAGCACCGTCGACTTCGGTTACCGCTACCGCGTCGGATGGCACGTCCTCGTAGGCGCCGTCGCGATACCTCTTGCCATTGCCATAGCGGCCGACGTCACCGTGGCGCTCGGACAACGCCTGCTTGCCCTCGGTACGCTCGCTGTCATCGTCGCCTGCTATGCCCTGGTCGCTCCGCGAGCCATGGAGAACCGCGACGAGCGTTGGGGTGCGGCCTACTTCGCCGTCCTGGCGGTCGTGTTCCCGCTTCTGCTCGCCATCGCCCCGATCGGTGGCGCACTGCTGTTCGCGCTCTGCCCACAGTTGTTCGTGATGGTCGCGAGGTGGCGGGTACGTCTACCGCTGTTGTCGATCCTCTACGCCGAACTCGCCTGGGCCATGGTGGCGCGGGCCGGAGTCAGCCGCTACACGCTGGCGATGGTCGGCGTGACCGTTCTGGTACCCATGACCGTGACGATCCTCGTGGGCGCCTATCTGACCGGCATCCGCGAGCAGAACCGCAAGCGGGCCGCGCTGATCGAGGAACTGACCCGGACGCGGGCCGCACTGGAACGCGCGGGCCACGAGGCAGGCGTCCACGCCGAACGTGAACGCCTGGCCGCCGAGATCCACGACACCCTGGCACAGGGCTTCACCAGCATCCTCATGCTCGCCCAGGTCGCACGGACGACCCTGCTCCGTGATCCGACGGCCGCCGACGGGCAGCTCGACATCCTGGAGAAGACCGCCCGCGAGAACCTCGCGGAGGCACGCTCGCTGATCGCCGCATCGGCCCCGGTCGACCTGACCGGTCGCGGACTCGCCGATGCGCTGGACCGGCTCGCCGCCCGGCATACGCGCGACACGGGTACGCGCGTCGAGGTGTCGATCGTCGGCGAGCGGTCCGGCGCACCCACCGGCACCGACATCGCCCTGCTGCGCACCGCGCAGGAGGCCCTGGCCAACGTCGGCAAGCACGCCGCCGCCACGGCGGTGCGGATGGAGTTGCGCCACGATTCCGGCCTCATGGCGCTGGCCGTGACCGATGACGGCCAGGGCTTCGACCCGGCCGCCGTCCGGGGTGGATACGGCCTGCTCGGCATGCGCACCCGCGCCTCCAGCCTCGGCGGAACCTGCACGGTGCGATCGGCTCCTGGCCAGGGCACCACGGTGCGGGTCGAGCTGCCGCCGGCCCCGGCCGAGCAGGCGGCGCACAGCCTGCAGCCTGTGCTTGATCTCAGCTCCACACGGTCGACCACTGAGCGAGCGGAACCGCCTCGATGACTGTCCACATCCTGATTGTCGATGACCATCCCGTCGTACGCTTCGGCCTCCGCGGCATGCTCGAGACCTACGACGACCTGCGGGTCGTCGGCGAGGCCGGCTCCGGCGACGAGGCGATCGTCCTCGCCGCCGCGACGCGCCCGAACGTCGTCCTCATGGACCTGCGGATGCCGGGTACCGATGGCGCCACCGCGACGGCGCGCATCCGCCAGGAGCACCCCGGCATTCGCGTGCTCGTGCTGACCACCTACGAAGGTGACGCCGACATCCTGCCGGCGATCGAGGCCGGCGCCACCGGTTACCTGCTCAAGGACACCCCGATCGGTATCCTGACCGACGCGATCCGGGCGGCGGCCCGGGGTGAGAGCGTCCTGGCCCCGCCGGTGGCCGCCCGGCTGGTGACGCACATGCAGGCGCCGGCCAGGGAGCAGCTGACCCCCCGCGAGGTTCAGGTACTCGGCCTCGTCGCGCGGGGTCTGTCCAACGGCGAGATCGGTCGGCAGCTGTACATCGGCGAAGCGACGGTGAAGACGCACCTGCTGCGGACGTTCGTCAAGCTGGGTGTCAACGACCGCACCGCAGCCGTCACCGTCGCCCTCTCGCGCGGCGTCCTCACTCCACCACACCGGTGATCTTCGCGTGCGGGACTGTAAAGCGAACGGCTCTGGCCCGTAGTCGGTGGTGACACCGGGTGGTCACGCTTGGCCGGTGATCTTGTGATGAATGTCAACTCCCTTTCCAGCAGGGTGTTTTTCCAGCCCGTACTGGTCGGGCCGCGCCGGTGTCCCGTTCGATGGCCTGGAGGCGGTTGTTGAGCTGTTGGCCGCTGCCATTGATGGAGGCGAGCCGGCAGCGGTGCGGGAGGGCGGCGGCACCCGTGCCCGCCGCTCTGCCTCGTCACCGATGGGGCCCTCGGATGGGATCACTGATGAGTGGTCCGTCGGGACCCGGGAAAGAACCGGTTGGTGACGCGCTGATAGCGCATGTAGTCGGGGCGTCGTTGCCGGCTGAAATACTCGGCGGGAACGGCGCCGGTGTAGTGCACGAGCATGTGGTACGTGGTCCAGGAGATCCAGGCCAGAGCGAGGGCCGTGAGCAGGCCGAAGACGATGTGATGGTGTGGCCAGCGGTCGATCAGCACGGGCAGCGACAACAGGATGAGACTGTTCCACTGCATCCACTGACCGAAGTAGTTGGGGTGACGGCTGTAGCGCCACAGCCCGATGTCGCAGGTGCGGCGCACACCGTCTCGTCGGGTACGGTCGGCGAAACGGGCCTTCTGCAGGTCCGCCACCGATTCGAAGACCCAGAACACCGCCCACAGCGCGATCGCCGCGACACTCACGACATCGAGGCGGGCCGTGCGCACGGTGGCGAGCGCGGCCGGGACCGCGAGCACAGCGATGTTGGCGCCGCACTGGACCATGATCTCGACCTGGAGCGACACCTTCTCGTTGCGGAACCCGTCCCGCTCCCAGCGGCGCCGCTGGTACTGGTACCGCGGCAACTCACCAGGCAACCGCTTGAACACCATGAATCGCAGCGCCCAGGCGCCCATACGCATGCCCATCAGCAGGTAGATCGCCGCAGTGGCGACAGCCGCAGGCGAATCCAGGCCGCCGAACACCAGGACCTGCACCCCGATCAGGGCCAGGCCCCACGGCCAGGCCACATCCACGTAGGACATGAACCCGGTGCGGTGGGCCGGCAGACACGCACCCACGACGAAGACGGCCAGTTGCACAAGCAGGTTGCAGACCATGAACCCCGTGAGGTCGCTCTGAAGTGCAAGGGCCGCGAACATCACGACGTAGATCGCGAACGGCATTGTCCGCCTCACTGTGGCCATGGCAACTCCCTCCAAAAGTGAGACACTGATGCACATGTGTCTCGCCAGATCGGGTGAGACAGTAGGACGGTGATGTCTCAAATGCAAGAGGTTCCGGCTCCGCTGCCCCCGGATGAGCCGGTGCTGCGCGCTGCGGTCGCGATGTTCCTGCGGGACGGCTGGATCGACGCACGGGCGCTGGCTGCCGAGGCCGGCATCGGCCGCGCCACCCTGTATCGGCGTTACGGCGACCGCGACCGCCTGATCGGCGAGGCGATCTGGGCGATCGCCACAACCGAGTTCGCCCAGCTCTACCCCCGGAGCCGCGGGCAAGGCGCCGACAAGGTCGCCGACCTCGTTCACTCCATGCTGACCACCAGCGCACAACTGCCGGCCATGCGTCGGTTCGTCGCCGAACACCCCGACACCGCACTACGGGTGATGACCTCGCGTGACGGCGTCATCCAGGGCCGCATAGTCGAGACCGTCAGCCGGCTCATCCAGTCCGAGATCGGCGAACCCGACGACATCGACGCCCCGACCCTCGCCTACGCCGTCGTCCGGGTCGCCGAGTCCTTCTATTACCGCGAGCTCCTCACCGGGCAGCCCACCGACATCAGCGCCGCCACCACCATCATCCGCAGACTCCTGCGCTGACCGGCCGGCCTGGCCTCGACCACGTGTGCGTGGTCGAGGCCAGGCCGGATACGGACGGACCGGAAGTGCCCGCCGCCTGTGGGCTCGGTGGCAGGTCCACGAAGCCATGGACCGTCACTCCTCCCGTTGTCCGTGACCACACACTCCTAGGCCTCCTGGAGTCCGCCCCCCACCACCACGGCTTCGACCTCAAGCGAGCCTTCGACGAAAGTTCGGTCACGACCGGCCACTGCACTACGGCCAGGTCTGCTCGGCCATGTCCCTGCTGCTGGAGAACGGCCTCGTCCAGGTCGACGGGATCGAGGCCGGTAGCGGTCCTGAGCGCAAGCGGTACGCCAAAAGCAACTGCCCCCATCCCTTGGACGCCCGCCTGGGCACCAGCTGACCCGCTCGCCCGCCGACAGCAAGAGACCCCGGAGGACTGCTCCTCCGGGGTCTCTCTGACGCTACGAGTGTCCGGCCGGTTCAAAGACCGGCCGCGGCTGGTATCAGGCCCCTTCCATGCCCAGCTCCCGCAGCTCGTCCCGCTGTTCCTGTGCAAGCCGGTCGCGCCTCGATTTGGTGTTCGAGAGCCACACCCCCAGCTTCACGACGACCGGCTCCCCCTCGCCATCGACCGCGATTTTCTCGGCATGCCCGCGCGGTACGGGCCGGTGGACGCCTTCCCGTTCCACCCACTGTGCGAGGCCCGCCAGACCGCCCTCGGGCCGAAAGCCTCGTCCATGACCAGGATCCGGGACATGCCGCTGATCAGGACGGTCAGCGTGGCGGGTGAGGAGGCCTCGCCGAGGGGCGACCCGCGGACACCGACGGCCTGTGGTCGGCGAGCAGCGATGAACTCGATCGCGAGCGCAGAGCCGTGCGGTTCACTGCTCAGTTCCCACAGCACGCACTGGCCGGAGCTCTTCCAGACGTCGCGGGTCCGCCTCCGCACCCACGCCTGAAAATGGCCCAGAACAGTTCTCCGATGATGCCGTAGTAGAAGACAAGCGCCGGATCGGCGTCCGCGCGGACGGTGACCTTGCGGATCGTGACCACGGCGTAGCCCTCCTCCGGCATCAGCTGCACAGCACGAGCGGAAAGGCATGGATCGTGCCCGTCACCTCACGCCGGACTGAAGGCCAAGTTCCCGGGCGGACCGGCCCCTGCCCAAGTCCGCCGTGACTTCCGGCACATCTGCTGGAAGACCGCCCACCCGGCCCGAGCACCGAAACCTGCACGGCCCCGGCCCCTGGACGACCGCGAGGCTGCAGGAACACCGCTCCGACCCGATGCCACGACGCGCGCACACCCGGACAAATCGGAAGCTGTGCCAAGGTGTGCCCTCCCGACCGCCCACGTGGCCTCGCGCCCGGTGACGGATTCTCGGGCTGCCGGACGTTGTGGCTGAGAATGGTCTAGTGCAGGTGTGACAGGTGATGCTTGGTGCCGATGCTACGGATGCGGCGCTTGGCTGTGCTGGTCCGGGGACTGAACCTGATCGGCAGTGCAAATCTGAGAGGGCGGCAGGGCGTGGAGTTGCTGGACACGGCGGATCCGGAGGCTGTTGGTGGTTATCCACTGCTGGCGCGGCTCGGTGAGGGTGGAATGGGACGGGTGTATCTGTCCCGGACCGTGTCGGGGCGTCCGCTGGCGCTCAAGACGGTGCGTGCCGAGTTCGGACGGGAGCCAGGCTTCGAGGAGCGATTCGCGCGGGAAATCCGGAACAGCGACCGGGTGCGCTCGGCCTGGACGCCTGCGGTGGTGGACTACAGCCCGGCGGGGCAGCGCCCGCAGTGGCTCGCCACCGAATACGTGGCAGCGCCGTCCCTGGCAGAGTGGGTGCGGCGATACGGCCGGCTGTCCGAGCAGTGCGTCCTAGCACTGGCGGCCGAGCTTTTCGGGGCGCTGGCAGCGGTACACGGGGCGGGGCTGGCCCACCGGGATGTCAAGCCGTCCAATGTGCTGTTGGGCCGCCGTAGTCCTCTGCTCATCGATTTCGGGATCGCGCGCGCGACGGAGGACTCGCGTCACACGAGGACCGGGGGTGTGATCGGTTCTCCCGGCTATCTGGCGCCGGAGCAGGTGAGTGCCGGGGAATCGGGTGCACCGGGTGACGTCTTCTCTCTGGCTGCGGTATTGGTGTACGCGGCGACGGGACGGGGCCCTTTTTCCAGCCCGAACGACGAGTTCTCGCCTGCGGTGCAGCTTTACCGCATCGTGCATCAGGAGCCGAACCTCGACGGCGTTCCGGCGGCCCTGGTCCCGCTCTTGCGGTCCTGTCTGGCCAAGGATCCCGAGCAGCGGGCCACGCCCGGCACCGTCAGCGTGCTGTTGGAACGCTTGGGCGGCCGGTGCGGTACCTGGCCGCAGTTGCTGCCCGAGGGGCTGGAGAGAGATCTCGCCGTGCGGGAGGAGGAGGCGCAAGCGTTGATCTCCGCAACAGTGCAACTGCCGTCTGTGGCGGCTGTGTCACGTGAGCCCGAAGACGGCCCGGCTTCCGCCGACGCAAAGACCGCCGTCCTGCCGCCTGTCGGCGCCGTGCGACGGTGGGTGTCCGGCCGTACCGGCCGGGCGGTCGCCGGGACCATGGCCGTGGCCTTGATGGCCGCGGCGGGCACGTTCCTCGTGCGGTATTCCTCCGACGATGACGCCTCCGACGGGACGTCTGCGCCGTCATCCACTGCCACCGATGACGCCTCCGACGGGACGCCTGAGCCGACATCCACCGCCACATCGCTTCCCGAGGCCTGGGCAGGTACATGGGTCGGCACAGGGCCGGGCAATCCCACTCCTGACGACTCCACTGGGCGCCCCACCGACCAGTTCACCGTCACTTTGACTCTCCACCCGGCAAAGCGATATGAGCTGGTGGGCAAGCAGGTCAGCAGGGTGACCGAAGTGGGCCTCAAACGTGAGCTGGGATGCACCGATACCCTGCGACTGCAGGAGATACGCAAGGCGTCGATGGTCCTCAAGGCGGTCAGCAGCGACTCCACCGAAGAGGAGGCCGACGTCTCCTGCCCCAACGGCACTATCTACATCGTCACGATGACCGGCCGAGACACCCTGGGCCTGCGCGTCGAAGGTGACCAGTCCGCCGGGGCGCCGTCCACCCTCACCCGGCGCTGACGGCTGCGCCCGCCGACACGGCGGTGCCGAGCCCTTCCCATCCAGCGCCGGCTTCGCCGAGGTCATGACGCTCCGTTGCCTCCGCCCTCCGGTACGGACTTCCAGTTGCGACCTCGAACTGCACACCCAGCTGCGCTCCCCGCTCATAGTGATCACGCTCGGTGGGTTCCACAACGGCGCCAACGACCTCACCCATGCCGAGCACGTGCATCAGCTCACCAGCGTGAGCGACCGGATCGAACGGGTCGACACCTGGATCTTCCCTCAGCGTTGGCGCCTGTTCCGCCGTAGCGGATGGAACCGGGTCCGTCGTGCCGGGAAGGTCACCCTGCATCGGCTCGCCCCGGCCACTCACCTCGGGCCGCGCAGCTACATCAGCCCGGACCAGCTGCCCGAGGGCCCCAGTCATCTCGACCGCACCACGGGCACCGTGATCGCGCCCATCCGCGCCCGGCACCGCGCGACCGCCGTGACGGAAGACCCATTGCCATGAGGCCTCGACCAACGCGCGGCGCAGGAGCGCGCCCGCAGCGCCTCTGCGGGGAGAGGTCGATGCCTCCGGCGTCTTCCATCATCTGGCCTCCTCCTTGTCACAGGCCCGAGGGCGAACGAGCTCAAGTCGCATCGTGCCTCTGGGCGATCGACGTCTCCAGCCGTCGAACCACGATCTGTGTTCCCTGAGACGCCATCCGATTTCCGAACGTGATCGGGTGGTTCGGCGTGGGTGGGCATGAACTCCGCTTTGTAGCAGGCGAGATGGGCGTAGTTCGTCCGTTCGTCTCGCTTGTGGAGGTGTCTGGCTTCGGTGCCTTCCTGACCTACGCCCTCAACCAACGGGCCGTACGAAGAGAACGCCGGGCGAAGACCTTCGCCGAGGCCTTGATGGCGGTCGAGGAGTACCTGGAGATGCCGTACCGCATACGGCGCCGCCCACGGAGTCCTCATCCGCCATACGGCAACAACTCACCGACGAGATCAGCAGTCTGCTGGCACGAATGGCCTTCCACCAGGCGTGGATCCAGATCGAAGGTCACGACCGTCGCGGGCCCGTACGCAACGCTCGTGGCCACGGCGCGAGCGGAAGCCGGCCCGCAGATGAGCCTGGGCCTTCCCCCGATACACGCAGCTCAAGCAGGCGATCGTCGCCGCCGGCCCGGGACCGGCCGGCGAACCTTTCCAGCCAGAGCAGCAGCAACTGCTCAAACCGGCTCCACGCGGCGGTCGCCCGTCCGGCGTCGGCTGCGGCCTGGCAGTGTCATCTGCCTGTGCAGGGCATAGCCCCGCCCTCATTCCGGCGGACGGGAAATCGTAGGCCGACCGGCCTCCATCATCTCGGCGACCCGGGCCGCCGTCTCCCGCAGCCACATGTGCGCCGCGTCGTGCATATGGACCGGATGCCACCACAAGGCCTGCTGGATCGGCACGGCGTCATAGGGCGGTTCCATGATGCGGACGTGTGCGAGTCCGTCCAGCTCGTCGGCGAGACGCCTCTGAAGGAGAGCTACTCGGCGGGTGCCCGCGACCAGGAGTGGCATCAGCTGGAAACTGTCGACGGAGACCGCGACGCGCGGCTCGATGCCGAGCGTCGCGATCTGGCGGGCGGCGGGGGCGTCGTAGGCTCGTTGGTACGTCACCCATGGCAGTCGGGCCAGATCGTCGAAGGTGAGCTGCTCGCCGACCTCGGGGTTGTCGTCGGCGACGAGGAAGACCCAGCTGTCCTGGTAGAGCTCGACCATGGGGAAACCGCGAATGATGCCATGGGGCAGCAGTAGCCCGTCCACGGTGCTGAGCAGCGACCCGGTGCTGTCGATGAATTCGTTCGGTACCTGTTTGAACCTGAGCCGGATGCCTGGTGCCTCGGCCTCGATGGTGCGGGCGAGTTCGGTGCCGAAGACGGCAACCGCGTAGTCCGAGGCGATCAGCGTGAACTCATGTTCCTCGCGAGAGGGGTTGAATTCGGCCTGACTGGCGAAGACGCGCTCCAGCAGGTCGCATGCGGTGGTGGTTCGGTCGAGGAGGGCCTGCCCGAGGGCGGTCAGTTCGTACCCTCCGCCCACCCGGGCGAGGAGGTCGTCGTCGAAGTGGCGGCGCAGCCGGGCCAGGGCCGCGCTCATCGCGGGTTGGCTGAGCCCAATGCACTGGCCGGCCCTGGTGACGTTGCGCTCCTGCAGGAGGGCGCGTAGGGCAACGACGAGGTTGAGGTCCAGGCTGGCCAAGTTCACGAAGCATCCCAATTCCGGAGCCGGCACCATCGGTATTCACCGGCTGGATTCTCATATACAGGAAATCGATTTCCCTGATTGCAATCTACTGGGCCAGATTAGTGGCACCGCAATCGGGAGGAAATCTCCGTGACATCCGCAGCCACGTCGGCACCCTTCACCCCCTTCTCCGGACCGTTCGCCATCGGCACCCTTTCGGCACCGGGCGAGACCAGGTTCCCGAGCCTCGTGACGCCGGACGGCCGAGCGCTCGACCTGCGCACGGCACTGGACGAACCCGCGCTGACCACGCTCGCGCTCCTGGAGCGCTGGGACGAGGAGCTGCCGCGGCTGCAGACCCTCGCCGGGGACCCGACGCGTGACTGGCGACCGCTGGCGGACCTGACGGTGCACGCGCCCGTCGAGCCCCGGCAGATCTTCCAGTCCGGCGCCAACTACCGCCAGCACGTGATCGACCTGGCGGTCGCACACCGCGCCCCGGACGCCCCGGGCACCATCGAGGAGGCCCGCGCCCAGGTCGCGGCGGTCATGGACAAGCGGGCCGCCGAGGACCTCCCGTACGTCTTCATCGGCCTGCCGACCACGATCAGCGGCCCCTACGACGACGTGGTACTTCCCACCTGGGCCGAGAAGCCCGACTGGGAGCTGGAACTGGCCGCGGTGATCTCCCGCCCCGCCTACCGGGTCACCGTGGACGAGGCGCTGGAGTACGTCGCGGGCTACACCATCGCCAACGACCTCACCGACCGCGCGACCGTCTTCCGCCGGGACATGCCCCCGATCGGCACCGACTGGCTGCGCAGCAAGAACGCCCCCGGCTTCACCCCGCTCGGCCCGTGGATCGTCCCGGCCGGCTCCATCGCCGACACCTCCGACCTGCAGGTCACCCTGAAACTCAACGGTGAGGCCATGCAGGACGAGTCCACCAGCGACATGATCTTCGGCGTCGCACGGCTGGTCTCGTACATCTCCCAGACCGCCCGGCTGCTCCCCGGCGACCTCGTCCTCACCGGCAGCCCGGCCGGCAACGGCATCCACTGGGGCCGACTGCTGCGCGACGGCGACGTGATGGACGGCTCGGTCACCGGGCTCGGCGCCCAGCGCACCCGCTGTGTCGCGGAGAAAGAGCAATGAGCCCCGCCCATATCGACCGTACGGATCCCGAGGCGGCGATCGCCGAGGCCGCGAAGGCGTACTCGAACTGGGGCCGCTGGGGCGAGGACGACGTGCTCGGCACGCTCAACTTCCTCGACGAGGCCAAGCGCCGCGAGGGCGCGGCCCTGATCCGCGACGGCGTCAGCTTCTCCTTGTCACAGGCCTTCGACATGGACGGCCCGCAGAACGGCTGGCAGCGGCGTACGAACCCGGTGCACACGATGCTCGCCACCGGCACCGACGCCGCTCTGGGCGGCCAGGGCTTTCCGCACGGTTTCGGTGGCGCCGACGACGTGATCGCCATGCCCTTGCAGTGCTCCACCCAGTGGGACGGGCTCGGGCACATCTTCGACCACGGCAAGGCGTGGAACGGCCGCCCGGCGGAGAAGGTCGTCACCTCCGAAGGCGACCTGGTCACCGGTGTCGAGCACATGGCTCCGCACGTCGCCGGGCGGGGCGTCCTCCTCGACGTGGGCCTGGTCGTCGGTCAGGACGGCGAACTGCCCGACGGTTTCGCCATCACCGAGGAGCACCTGACCGCGACCGCCGCCTCGCACGGTGTGACCGTCGGTCGTGGCGACCTGGTCCTCGTGCGCACCGGGCGGCTGGCCCGCGCCCGTCACGAAGGCTGGGGCGACTACGCGGGCGGGCCGGCACCCGGGTTGAGCTTCAGCACGGCCGGCTGGCTGCACCGCAGCGAGATCGCCGGGATCGCCACCGACACCTGGGGCTTCGAGGTGCGGCCCAACGAGTTCGACCACGCCTTCCAGCCGCTGCACCAGGTCGCCATCCCCCACATCGGCCTGCTCATCGGTGAGATGTGGGACCTCGACGCCCTCGCCGCACATTGCGCCGGCGACGGCCGGTACGAGTTCTGGCTCACCGCCGCACCACTGCCCATCACCGGGTCCGTCGGCTCACCGGTGAATCCCATCGCCGTCAAGTAACGCCCTGGACCGCCGGGCGGGCCGCGCCCGGACGGCTACGCCACCCTCGCCCGCCCGGCCCGCAACACCCCCCCCTTGCCGCTCGAACTCGCGCGGCACTAGCTACGGGAGAACCCATGAAGGACCCCCGCACCGTCCTCGTCATAGGCGGCGGCGCGTCCGGCAACGCCGTGACCGTGCTGCTGCAGCGGGCGGGCATCGCTGTGGAACTGATCGAGGCCAAGCCCGACTGGAACGTGCTCGGCTCCGGCATCACCCTCCAGGGCAACGCGCTGCGCGTGCTGCGCGAAGTCGGCGTGTGGGACAAGGTCCGGGAGAGCGGCAGCGCCGTCGACGCCGTCGGCATGGCCGCGCCCGACGGGACCGTGTTCCACGTCCAGCAGGACTTCCGCACCGGTGGGGAAGACCTGCCCTCGATCTTCGGCATGCAGCGGCCCCGGCTCCAGGAGATTCTGTGTGAGGCCGTCGTCGAGAGCGGCGCGACGGTACGCCTCGGCACCACCGCCGAGGAACTGGTCCAGGACGCGTCCGGCGTCACCGCCCGGTTCAGCGACGGCACCGAGGGCCGCTACGACCTTGTCATCGCCGCCGACGGCGTCAGCTCCCGCACGCGCGCGATGATCGGCATCGGCGACAAGCCCGAACCGACCGGCATGGCCATCTGGCGCGTCCCCGTGCCCCGCCCCGAGAGCGTGGAGCGCATGACCCTGGCCTACGGCGGACCGTGCTACATCGCCGGCTACTGCCCCACCAGCAAGAACACCATCTACGCCTACCTCGTCGAGGCCAACCGCGACCGCGCCTCCATCGACCCGGCCTCGTACGCCGACGAGATGCGGCGGCTGGCCGCGCCCTACGGGGGTGCGTGGCCGGAGATCGCCGCGAGCATCACCGACCCCGCCGAGGTCAACTACACCTGGTTCGACCGGCTGCTCGTCGAGGGCTCCTGGCACCGCGGCCGGGTCGTCCTGATCGGTGACGCGGCCCACGTCTGTCCCCCCACGATCGCCCAGGGCGCGGCCATGTCGCTGGAGGACGCCTCCGTACTGGCCGAGATGCTGAGCGAGGAGCATGACTGGAGTTCCCTCGACGCCCTCCTGACCGGCTTCTACGAACGCCGGATCGGCCGTGTCCGCATGGTGGTCGAAGCATCCGTGCAACTCGGTCAGTGGCAGATGGACGGCGCCCGTGACGCCGACGCACCCGGGCTGATGAGCCGCACGATGTCCGCCCTGCAGGAGACCCCGTGAACGCCGTGAACCCCGTGAGTTCCCAGAACAGCGCACCCACGATCGACGTCCACGCGCACGTCCTGCTCCCTCAGGTCGAGGAAGCCGTCGCCGGACACCCCGGGCTGGCCGCGGCCCGCGATCTCGACGCCCGCCGCAACGGCCCCGAGGCCATCGCCGTCAGCGGCCCGATGTTCCGCGACCGCTTCCCGAGGCTGACCGACGTCAAGGCCCGGCTCGCCGCGATGGACGCCTCCGGGGTCGACGTCCAGCTGGTCTCGCCGTCTCCGTCGCACTACCACTACTGGGCCGACGAGGACCTGGCCCGTACCCTGTGGGAACTGGCCAACGAGGGCACCGCCGCGCACGTCGCCCAGGCCCCGCAGCGGCTGCACGGCCTCGGCCTCGTCCCGCTCCAGCACCCGGGCCTCGCCGTCGAAGCCCTCGAACACGCCCTCGGCCTGGGCCTGCGCGGTGTCGAGATCTCCAGCCACGCACCGGGACGCGAACTGTCGGACCCCGCGTACGAGCCGTTCTGGACACGGGCCGAGGAAACCGGCGCGATCCTCTTCCTGCACCCCTTCGGCTGCACGCTCGACGAGCGCCTCAACCGGTGGTACCTGTCCAACACCGTCGGCCAGCCGACCGAGAACGCCGTCGCCCTGTCCCATCTGATCTTCTCCGGGGTCCTGGACAGGCACCCGGGGTTGCGCATCGTCGCCGCCCATGGCGGCGGCTATCTGCCCACCCACATCGGCCGCTCCGACCACGCCTGGCGGGCCCGCACCGACACCCGCGGCTGCGCGCACCCGCCCAGCAGCTACCTCAAGCAGCTGTACTTCGACTCCCTCGTCCACGACCCGGACGTCCTGCGCGAGCTGATCCGCGTGGCCGGCCCCGACCGGGTACTGCTCGGCTCCGACTTCCCCTTCGACATGGGCACCGACGACCCGCTCGGCGCGCTGCGCGACGTCACGGACCTGCCCGCCCCCCACTTCCACGCCGTACGCGGCGGCAACGCGGCAGCGCTGCTCCGCCTTGTCTGAAGCGTCCGAACCGTCTGAACCGCACAGAGGAGAACCCCCACCATGAGCACACGTCTGCTCACTCACCTGCGGCACGTCGACCTGGCCGTGCCGGACTACGACAAGCAGCTCGACTTCTACGCCGGCGTCTGGGGCCTGACCAAGGTCGCCGAGGACTCCGGCATCTCCTTCCTGGCCGCCGAGGGCTCCCCCGAGCAGTACATCGTCCGGCTCCGCAAGGCCGAGGAGAAGCGCCTCGACCTCATCTCCTACGGCGCGGCGAACCCCGCCGACGTGGACACGCTCGCCGAGCAACTCCTCGCGGGTGGAGTGCAGTTGATCTCCCAGCCAGGCAAGATCGACACCCCCGGCGGCGGCTACGGCTTCCGCTTCTTCGACATCGACGGCCGCACCATCGAGGTCTCGGCCGACGTTGAGGCGCGCCAGCACCGTCGTATCGAGGAGAAGGAGTCCATCCCGGTCCGTCTCTCGCACGTCGTCCTGAACTCCCCCAACATCAACGCCACCCGCGCCTGGTACGAGCAGCACCTCGACTTCCGGCTGTCCGACACGATGGCCTTGCCGCACATGGGCGACGTCATGCACTTCATGCGGATCAGTAACCAGCACCACTCCATGGCCATCGCCAGCGGCCCGCACACCTCCCTGCAGCACCTCTCCTTCGAGATGCGCGGCATCGACGAGTACATGCGCGGCTCCGGCCGCGTGATGCGCTCCGGCGCCCGCAAGATCTGGGGCCCCGGGCGCCACATGGCCGGCGACAACACCTTCACGTACTTCCTCGACCCGCACGGCAACACCGTGGAGTACACCACCGAGCTCGAAAAGCTGGACGAGGACACCTGGCACCCGCACATCTACGACCTGACGAAGCCCGAGAACGGCGACCAGTGGGGCACGTCCAACCCGATGAACGAGATGGTCGCCAAGGAAATGCTCAACGACGTCGACCGCGGCGTCTTCGTCGCTCCGCCGGTCTGACCCCTTGACCCCGGGGGCTCGGCGCACTCCCCCGCCTGCCATGCCGCCGGGCCCCCGGCCTGTGTCAACCCACCCAGCTCCCTAGGAATGCCATGCGCTTCGCCACGTACGAACAGCACGGCCGCAGCCGTGTCGCCACCGTCGAGGACGACGGCACCCTCTACCCCTGCCCCGGCACGGGGACGCTTCTCGACCTGATCCAGGCGGGCCCCGAGGCGCTGCGCGAGGCAGGCAACGCAAGCCTGGACGTGCCGCGCGGCCCAAACGTCTCCCAGGTGGGACTGCTGCCGCCGCTCCAACCGCCGTCCGTACGCGACTTCATCACGTTCGAGGAGCACGTCGAGGGTGTACGGCGAAACATCGACGGAGTCCCGGGCGCCCCGGACGCCTGGTACGACGCGCCCACCTTCTACTTCACCAACCCCTACGCCGTCATCGGCGCTCACGACGACGTCCCCGTGCCTCCCGGCAGCCAGGTGCTGGACTTCGAACTCGAAGTCGCCGCGGTCATCGGCCGCGAGGGCCGCGACCTCACCCCCGAGCAGGCCCGCGACCACATCATCGGCTACACCATCTACAACGACTGGTCCGCCCGCGACCTCCAGTCCCGCGAGATGCAGGTCAGCCTCGGCCCCTGCAAGGGCAAGGACACCGCCACCACCCTCGGCCCCCACCTCGTCACCGCGGACGAGCTGGAGCCCTACCGCGACAGCGACGGATTCCTGCGCCTGGCGCTGACCGCCGAGATCAACGGCGAGGTCGTCGGCAAGGACCTGCTGTCCAACATGAGCTGGACCTTCGAGGAGATGACCGCCTACGCCTCCCGCGGCACCTGGGTCCGCCCCGGCGACGTACTCGGCTCCGGCACCTGCGGCAACGGCGGCTGCCTCGCCGAACTCTGGGGCATACGCGGCCGCCAGGACCCGCCGGCGCTCAAGCCCGGCGACACCGTCACCCTCACCGTCGAGGGCATCGGCACCGTCTCCAACACCGTGGTACCCGGTGCCGAACCGGTACCCGTCCCTCGCGCCCGTAGACGCTCCCGAACGCGCCCGTGAACCGCGCGGCGGAGAGCAGGCCGGCCGACAAGGTCGTCGTCACCGGGGCCGTGCACGGGCAGGGCACGGTCGAGGCACCGGCCCGGGCGGGAGCCGACCGCCACCGATGTGACACAGGCACCCGGCCCACTGCGTCACCCCCAGAATGATCGACGCCGAGGGCCACGCGCGGCGACGTGCTCGCCGACGACCACCCCGATGCGCGCCGTCGGCCGCCACATCCCACTCCGCCGGACCGGCCCTCCTGACGAGGCCTCGTACTTCACCGGCGCCAGCCTCGACGGCGGCTGGGCGACTGCGCTCTGCCCCGCTCCTCCGTTCGCCCCCCCGGCCGACCTCCGGCTGAAAGGACCCGCACGTGAACAAGGTCAGCGCGAGCGCCGCCGAGGCGGTCGCCGACATCTGCGACGGTGCCTCGCTCGCCGTTGGCGGCTTCGGCCTGTCCGGCATACCGGCCACCCTCATCGGCGCCCTGCACGTCCAGGGCGCCACCGGCCTGAAGGTCGTCTCCAACAACTGCGGCGTAGACGGCCAGGGACTCGGCCTCCTGCTGGCCGCCGGCCGTATCAGCCGTGTGACCGGCAGTTACGTCGGCGAGAACAAGGAGTTCGCCCGCCAGTACCTCAGCGGCGAGCTGGAGGTCGAACTCGTACCGCAGGGCACCCTGGCCGAGCGGCTACGGGCCGGCGGGGCCGGCATCCCGGCCTTCTACACACCGGCAGGCGTGGGCACCCAGGTCGCTGACGGCGGCCTGCCCTGGCGTTACGCGGCGGACGGCGGCATCGCCCTCGCTTCCCCCGCCAAGGAGAAGCGCTCCTTCGGCGGCCGCACGCATGTCCTCGAACACGGCATCACCACCGACTACGCGCTCGTCCGCGCCTGGCGCGGCGACACTCACGGCAACCTGGTCTTCAACAAGGCCGCCGCCAACTTCAACCCACTGGCCGCCATGGCCGGCCGCATCACGATCGCCGAGGTCGAGGAACTCGTCGAGCCCGGCGAGCTGCCCCCCGACGCGATCCATCTGCCGGGCGTCTTCGTCCAGCGGGTCCTCGCCCTCACGCCCGCGCAGGCCGCCGACAAACCGATCGAAAGGCGTACGATTTCCGCGCCCCAGGCACGAGAGACGGTGCACAGCTGATGCCCTGGACCCGCGACCAGATGGCCGCCCGCGCCGCCGCCGAACTCACCGACGGCTCCTACGTCAACCTCGGCATCGGCCTGCCCACCCTCATACCCGGACACCTCCCGCCGGGCGTCCACGTCGTCCTCCACTCCGAGAACGGCATCCTCGGCACCGGGCCCTACCCCAGTGAACGCGACGTCGACCCCGACCTCATCAACGCCGGCAAGGAAACCGTCACCGTGCTCCCGGGAGCGGCCTTCTTCGACTCCGCCCTGTCCTTCGGCATGATCCGCGGCGGCCACATCGACACCGCCGTGCTCGGTGCCATGCAGGTCTCCGCGACCGGCGACCTCGCCAACTGGATGATCCCCGGAAAAATGATCAAAGGCATGGGTGGTGCCATGGACCTCGTCCACGGCGCCCGCCGCGTCATCGTCCTCATGGATCACACCGCCAAGGACGGCAGTCCCAAGATCCTTGACGAGTGCACTCTGCCCCTCACGGGCCAGGCATGCGTCCACCGCGTCATCACCGACCTGGGCGTCATCGACGTCACCGACGACGGCCTGCTCCTCGTCGAAACCGCCCCCGGCGTCACCCACCACGACATCACCGCCGCCACCGCCGCGAAACTGCACACCGCCGCTTGAGGCAGGTCAACGACGACCAAGGTTGAGGAACCCACCATGGAGAAACTTCCCGCCAAGCGCGGCCGCGTCGCCGTGATCGGTGCCGGACCCGGTGGCATGGCCGCCGCACTCTCCGTCCATCAGGCCGGCCACGACGTCGTACTGTTCGAGCGCTACCCGCACGCCAGACCCGCCGGCAACATCCTCAATCTGTGGCCGCCCCCCATCAAGGCACTCGGGCTGCTCGGCGTGAACACCGAGGACCTGGGTGCGCCCTGTACGTCCGAGTTCCGCAACGCCCGCGGCCGCCGCCGGGTCCGCGCGGCCCTTCCGGAGCAGGTTGTCCGCGACTACGGCGGCGGCTTCGTCGGCCTGCTGCGCCCCGAGCTGTACGAGCGGCTGCTCGACGCGCTGCCCAAGGGAGTCCTGCAGGTCAACCACACGGTGGAGCGCGTCGAGCAGGACGAGAGCGGTGTTCGACTGCTCCTCGCGGACGGACGAGTCCACGAGGCGGACCTCGTAATCGGCGCGGACGGCATCGATTCCCTGGTCCGCCGCACTCTGTGGGGCGACAGCCCCAAGCGCGAGCACAACCTGCACATCTTCGGCGGCTACACCTTCGACGACAGCGTCGAGACCGAGCCCGGGATGTGCGTCCTCTCCCACACCCGCACTGTGCAGGGCAGTTGGACCGCCATCCGCGACAAGGGACGTGACGGCCACCAGTGGTGGGTACTCGAAGCGTTCGACGCAGGCCGGGAATTCACCGGGGACCTGCACTCGACCGCGACCAGCCTCGGTCAGGCCTTCGCCCGTCCGCTCCCCCAGCTGATCGCCGCGACCGACCCCGCGCACGTTCAGCGCTGGGTGATCCGCGACCGCAAGCCGCTGAAGCAGTGGTCCAAGGGCCGCGCCACCCTCGTCGGCGACGCCGCTCATCCCACCTCCCCGTACGCTGGGTACGGCGCCGGTATGGCCACCGAGGACGGCTACTTCATCGGCCGCCGCCTCGCAGGGGTGGACCTGAGCGACTACGCCGCTGTCCGCCAGGCACTCGACGCCTTCGAGGCCCCCCGCAAGCCGCACACCGCCCGGCAGTCCCAGCACGCCTACGCCCTCGGGCAGGTCTTCCATCACGCGCCGCGCGCTCTGCAACCGATCCGGGACGCGATCCTGGACCGCACCCCGCTGATGCAGAAGGTGGTCGGTGACTCCACCCCCACTTCGATCCTCACTCAGCTCGAGGAGATCGACCGGACCGAAGCCCGCTTCACCGCGCTCCTCCGCCTCGGCGAGACACACGACACCGCTTCCTGAACCACGTTGCTGGGGCCGCGCCCGCGCCCGGCGGGGCTGGCCCCAGAACAGCAGGCCGCCAGACGCACGCCCCGGCACAGAACGCCAAGCGTTCAACGGGCAGTCGAGAACAACCTCTCCTACGCTCCGCGACCGTCGGTCAACGCATCGCTGGGATCCGCTCGGAGGTGGCCGAGCGCGGACTGGGGTTCGCCGCCGACAACCCGGCCACCAGTCGGGTCACGGGTACGCCGAGCACCACGGCGATCGAGAACAGTGTGTCCACCATGGGATTGCCCGGCCCTGCTCCAGACCGACCACAAGGCGTACTCGTCCTCGACAACTTCGCCCTGGAAAGCGGTGGCACGAAAGCCGACCTGTCAGCGGCAATAATCACCACGTTGGACCTGCCCGACCACACGGCGCTGCGCTCGTCTCAGGCGCTGGTTGACCTTCGGCTACGCCCTCCACACCTGCCTCGGCGCACCACTGGCCCGGTTGGAGTCCCGCGTCGTCCTGGAACAGTTGCTGGTGCGCTTCCCCGACCTGCGGCTCGCTCGCGGCTACCGCCGTGAGCCCGCTCCGGGCCTGGTCATGGTCCGCCGCCCGGCTCGGCTCGACATTTGCTCTGATCTGAGCAGAGCTTCTCCCGAGGACGGCACCGTGTTCATCGGCTACGGCGCGCTCGGCAGGCCGGAAGAACCTCGCCCGCCACGAGGGCGTCGGGCGGGCCGCGGAGCAGCTCGGGGCCGGACAGCCGACGCTCACCACGCGATCAGCCGGCACCGTCATCGAGGGGGTGTGCTTGCCCGCAGAACGACGTTCGTGGCGACCGGTACGATCCGCGGGGCGTCATCGTCGGAGAGCGCGAGCTCCATCGCACGGAGCCCGACCTGCTGCAGAGGAACGTTCACGGACGTCAGCTCCGGGACGACGTCCACCGCCGGGCCGATGTCGTCGAAGCCGGCGACGGCGATGTCCCGGCCAGGGGCAAGCCCGGCGTCGCGGAATGCGGTCATCACACCGATCGCCATGACGTCGCTGACCGCGAAGACGAGTTCCGTGCCGTCCAGACCCCGCCGGACGAGCTCCCTGGCCGCCGCACACCCCCCTCGGCGACTGAACTCGGCTTCGACCACCAGCCGCTCGTCGACGTCGATGCCGAACTCGCGCACGCCCTCCACGAAACCGCTGCACCGGTCACGGGACGTCCTGAGGCCGGTCCCCGCCCGGACCACCGCGAACCGCCGGTAGCCGAGCCCTACCAACGCGCGGGCAAGCTGCCGCGCTCCACCGTAGTTGTCGATACTGACGGTGTGGAACGGCAGGTCGTGCTGGCTGATCAGGACTACGCTGCCGCCCGCTTCCCGGTAGGCGTCGAGCTCCTCGACGAGTGCGTCGCGGGCATCGGCGCCGTCGACGCGGCTGCCGGTCATGATGATGACGCGGGGGCGCATGCCGCGCAGTGTCCCGACGATCTGGAGTTCCCGTTCCGGGGAGCGGTCCGCGACCGCCATGGTCACGATGAGTCCGGCGGCCTCGGCTGCCTGCATGACACCTGCCGCGATGGAGGAGAAGTACGGGTCGTCGACACCGCTGACGACCAGCGCGGCGATGTTCGTCGAACCCCGCGCGATCGCCTGGGCGGACAGGTGCGGTGCGTAGTCCAGTTCCGCAGCCGCGGTGAGCACACGGTCGACGTTCTCCTGCCGGACGTTGCGGACGCTGCCGTTGAGCACCCGCGACGCCGTCGCCTGCGAGACGCCCGCTGTCCGCGCCACATCATGCAGGGTCACCTGGCGCCCCTCGGATACGGCCTCCCCGCGACGCCGTACAGGCGCTGCCGCTCCATCTTCCATGCCGCACATTGTGCACCGAGCCGCCCAGCGCCTGGAAGTCGCGGAATCACTACCCAGGGTCACTCCGTAGGCCGGTGCGCCTACTGCGCCGCACATGCCTTGCGGAATCCAACCGGGCCGACGCGACCACCTTCCAGCCGGGCGACCGTATCCCGAGTCGGTCCGGGCGACCGTATCCCGAGTCGGTCACCGGCACTTTCGTCCACACCTCGGCGGCCTGGCCGGGGATATCCTCGGGTAGCGTCGACGGCGGCTCGTTTTCGTGTGCGGGAGGGACGGCGCGATGCCCCATTCAGCCAGGCCGACCGTCACCCTGCGTGACGTGGCGGCGGCCGCCGGTGTGTCGGTTTCGACCGCGTCGCGAGTGCTGGGCGGCAGTTCCCGGACGGTCGCGGAGGAATACAGGCAGCGGGTCGTCTCCGCCGCGGCCGCGTTGCGCTACACCGCGGACGCCGCGGCCCGGTCGATGCGGCGCGCGAACGACTCGATCGCGGTCGTCGGCGACGATCTCACGACCCCGTCGATGGGAATGGTCGCCGCGGCGATGGAACGGCGAGCGCGCGACGCAGGTGCGTTCGTGACCGTCTCGTCGACCCACGGCACCGCCGAGCGGCAGCTCGAAACCGTCCGGTTGCAGCGTGCTCTGCGGCCGCGTGCGCTCATTCTGACCTCGAGCCGCCTCGACACGAACGCCCTCGGCGGGCGCCTGCTCGACGAGTTGCTCGGCTACGAACGCGAGGGCGGCCGGGTAGTGATCGTCGGTGACACCGACATGCCGTTCGACTCCATCAGCTTCGACAATCACGGCCCTGCGAAGGAATTGGCCACCTACGTCGCCGGGACGGGGCACCGGCACGTGACGATCCTGGCCGGCGCGCGCGGGCAGGGGAACGTCTCGGCCCGTACCGCGGGCTTCATCGCCGGTCTCCGCCATGGCGGCATCGAGGAGCGGCACATCCGGATCTCGCACTGCACGGTGAACCGCCAGGGGGGGTTCGATGCGGCGCGGCGGCTGGTCGCCGAGGGGCTGGAGCCGCCCCACGCGGTCCTCGCCGCCAACGACACCATCGCCATCGGCGCGATGTCCGCCTTCCGTACTGCCGGGGTGGCGGTGCCGGACGAGGTCTCGGTGACCGGTTTCGACGACATCGAGCTCGCGATCGACGTGACACCGCGGCTGACGACCGTGTCGTTGCCGCTGGCGCAGGCAGGTGCCGAGGCGGTCCGCCTCGCGCTCGCGGACCGTACGGAAGCAGCGCATCTGATGATGCGCGGGCAGGTCGTGGTGCGCGACAGCACGGCGATCCGCGTCGTCTGAAGCGCCCTCGAGCCCGACCGCGCCGCCGGGTCACTCCGGCCAACACACCCAGGGCCCTCGGGCCACCGGAACGTCGCACGCCAAAGATGCATTTCTTGCATGTTTACCGACGTCTTGACGCCTTCGATCACAGACGGGCACACTGCGCGCCAATGCGGAATACGATTTCCCGCCGAAGCGGGGCACCTATCACCAGGGGCGCCCCACCTCTGCAATCCCGCGCGAGGCACCCGGACCGAGTCCCCGGTGCAAGCCTCACAACCCCCACACCCCTCCGAGGAGGATCTCCCGTGCACGACGTCATAGGGCTACCTGTCAGGCACATCAGACGGTTGGCGGCCCTGACCGCCCTGCTCATGGGACTGGCCCTGCTGACCGGCCGAGCACTGTCGCCCGCGTACGCCGCCACCGACACGGCGATCACCGTGGACGGCACCAGTGGTGGACGCACCTTCGACGGCGTGGGCGCGATCAGCGGCGGCGGCGGCAACACCCGCCTGCTGGTCGACTACCCGGCCACCCAGCGCAACCAGATCCTGGACTACCTGTTCAAGCCCGGATACGGCGCGGCCCTGCAGATCCTCAAGGTCGAGATCGGCGGCGACACCAACTCAACCGACGGCTCCGAGGCCAGCTTCGAGCACACGAAGGGCGACATCGACTGCAACGCCGGTTACGAGTGGTGGGTGATGGAACAGGCCAAAGCCCGCAACCCCAACATCAAGCTCTTCGGCCTGGCCTGGGGCGCCCCCGGCTGGATCGGCAACGGCGACTTCTACACACAGGACGGCATCGACTACATGATCGACTGGCTGGGCTGCGCCAAGCGGCACGGTCTGTCCATCGACTACATCGGCGGCCTGAACGAGAAGCCGTACAGCGCCTGGTTCTACCAGACCCTGAAGTCGGCCATGGCGGCCAACGGCTACGCCTCCACCAAGCTGGTCGGCGGCGACGAGACCACCTGGAACATCGCCACCGGCATGAAGAACAACAGCGCCCTGTACAACGCCGTGGACATCGCCGGCGCGCACTACCCCTGCACGTACCAGTCCGCGATGACCACCTGTTCCTCCTCCGCCGACGCCCAGTCGCTGGGCAAGCCGATCTGGGCCAGCGAGAACGGCTCGGAGAACGCAGAGACCGGGGCGGCCCCGGTCGCCCGCGCCATCAACCGCGGCTACCTCGACGCCAAGATGAGCGCGTACATCAACTGGCCCATGCTGGCCTCCGACTACCAGAACCTCTTCTTCCACGACCAGGGCCTGATCACCGCGAACCAGCCCTGGTCCGGCGCCTACAGCGTGTCCCGCACCGCCTGGTCCATCGCCCAGACCACGCAGTTCACCTCACCCGGCTGGAAGTACCTCGACACGGCCTCCGGCTACCTCGGCGGTGACCGCGCCAACGGCAGCTACGTCAGCTACGCCGCGCCCGACAAGAGCGCCTGGAGCACCGTCTACGAGACCATGGACGCCACCGCGCCCCAGACGGTCACCCTCGACGTCGCCGGCGGCCTGCCCGGCGGCACCCTGCACGTGTGGTCCACCGACCTGTCGCAGCCCGGCGGCGCCACCCCGCGCATGGTGCAGAACAGTGACCTGACCGCCAACAACGGCACGTACACCCTCACCCTGGACCCCGGTCACGTCTACACCGTGACCACCACCACCGGCCAGGGTGCCGGAACGGCCACCTCGCCCGCGCGCAACCGGCTCTCGATGCCGTACTCGGACTCCTTCGCCGGCTACAGCACCGGGCAGGAGGCGAAGTACTTCGCCTCGATGAACGGCGCTTTCCAGGCCGCCCCCTGCACCGGGGGCCGCACCGGCCAGTGCCTGCGCCAGACCGCACCCCAGAAGCCGATCGTCTGGTGGTACCCGGCCACGAACGCCCTCCAGCCCTACACCCTCATGGGCGACGTCGGCTGGAGCAACTACACGGTCAGCTCCGACGTACTGCTGGAGAAGAGCGGCAGCTCCGCAGAGCTCCTCGGCCGTGTCGGCACCCAGACGAAGTTCAGCGCCGGGGGGATGAACGCCTACCACCTGCGCCTGTCCGACACCGGATCCTGGTCGCTGTTGAAGACCGACACCGCCGGCAACAAAGCGTGGAACTGGACCATCCTTGCCAGCGGTACCGTCACCGCTCCCGGCACGGGCACCTGGCACAACCTGTCGCTGACCTTCCAGGGCAGCACGATCATCGCCAAGATCGACGGAAACACCGTCGGCACGGTCACCGACACGAGCTACGGTGCGGGCCTGGCCGGCCTGGGCACCGCCGGCTACTACCCCGTCGAATACTCCAACTTCTCCGTCACCCACGAGCCGGTCAGCGACCTGTCCGGCACCTACAAGATCATCAGTGCCAGCACCGGCAAGGTGCTCACCGCCTACAACGGTGGAACCAGCGAGGGCACGCCCGTCGTTCAGAAGACCGACGCGAACAGCGGCAGCCAGCAGTGGAAACTGGCCTACACCAGCGGCGGCTACCTCACCATCACGGGTGTCACCAGCGGCAAGTCCCTCGACATCAACGCGGCTTCCACCTGGCCCGGCACCCAGTTGCAGCTGAAGACCCCCAGCGGGAGCGTCAGCCAGCAGTGGCTGATCGCCCCGGGCGACAGCGGCAGCTACACCATCGAGTCCCGGTCGAACGGGTACAAGGTGGACGTGTACAAGGGTGGGACCACCGACAACACCCCCATCGACCAGTGGTACACCAACGGCGGCAGCAACCAGCGCTGGAAGCTGGTCAAGGTGGCATGACCGACTGAGCAACCGAGCCCTTGGGTGGGGCAGGCCCGACCCCCGGCCTGCCCCACCCGTCCGCCGGGGGGCCATGAGATCCGCCTGCTCTGCGGGGCCCCCGCCGGGCGACGGGGTGAGCAGCCAGTGACAAGCGCCTTACCGAAGCAGCCGGGCTGCCGCACGGCTCACTGTCGCATGGCGCCGTCGGCTTTCCGGCAGGGCCTCCACAACGCTGACGTTCATCTGCTCGAAACCTTGACGCACTCGATCACCGCTGGGCACACTGCGCGGAATACGTTTTCCCGATGCGCCCCGAGGGGCAGGCATGACGTTCTCGAAGGCCCGCTGCACATCCGGGAGGGCACTGTGACACAGGAAGCACGGATCTTGGAGCCGCCGCAGAGCTCAGCCCACGATGGGGCGTGTCCGGCCGGACCAGTGCCCATGTCGTCGCGCAGCCGTTGGTGCGTCCACCGTACCGTCCCGAGCCGCCAGCGCCCCGAGTCGTTACGCGACGTCTCGGCTGGAGGCGTCACGACATGAGCCGGTACCTCACCACCACAGACGACAAGAAGAGGACAATGACAGCAAACCGAAGACTTGTGTCACGAGCGACAGCCGCCGCACTGTGTGCGCTGGCCGTCGTGCTCGCGTCGATCGTGCTCATCCCCGCGCAACGGGCCTTCGCCGCGGGCACCACGTACTACGTGAGCGCGAGCGGCAACGACAGCAACACCGGAACCAGCACCAGCGCGCCCTGGCGCTCGCTGAGCAAGGTGAACGCGAAGACGTTCCAGCCCGGCGACACCATCCGCTTCGAGGCCGGTGACAGCTGGACAGGGCAGCTCTGGCCGAAGGGGTCCGGCGTCGACGGCGCCCCTATCACCATCGACAGCTACGGGGCGGGCGCCAAGCCGAAGATCGCCGGCCAGGGCACAGTCGGCGACGCGGTGCGGCTGAACAACCAGCAGTACTGGGAGATCCGCAACCTCGACGTGTCGAACGCGGTACCCACGGGGACGACCGACGGTTCGAAACTCGGCGACTTCCGCGGCATCGGCGTGCACGGTGACAACGGCCAGACCCTTCACCACTTCGTGATCGACTCGGTGGACGTGCACGACGTCACCGGCGAGGTCAAGTGGGTCGGCGGCAGCACCGCCGACAACAAGCCGGGCATCAGCTTCGCGCAGGGCTGGGACCGCTCGAAGAACACCGGCGGCATCGCCTTCCTCACCGGCGTCCAGGACATCACCGCGCCCGGTGCCCCCACGGTCCTCGACGGCATCACCGTGGAGAACTCCACCATCAAGAACACCTCGTTCAGCGGGATCGTCACGAAGCAGTACGCCGGTGACGCGCCCGGTGCCGTCTTCACCGGCTGGGGCAAGCGGGCCACTGCCACCGACTCGAGGTTCACCCCGTACACCAACGTCACGTTCCGCGGCAACTACATCACGCAGGCGAACACGCCCTTCGGCTGCAACGGCATCTACCTCACCGGCGTCAAGGGCGCACTGGTCGAAGGCAACGTGATCGACCGGGTCGGCGTCTCCGGCGTCGAGACCAACATGGCCGACAGCGTCACCGTCCAGCACAACGAGATCATGGGTACCCACCTCTCGTCGGGCGGTGCCGACCAGAATGCCCTGGACCCCGACATCGGCACCACCAACCAGCTGTTCCAGTACAACTACCTCCACGACAACGGCGACGGCATCCTGCTCTGCGCGTGCAACTCCAACGTCCAGTTCGGCAGTGTGGTGGTCCGCTACAACGTCATCACCGGCAGCACGCGGTGGAACCTCCACTTGTCGCAGACGGGCGGCACGGTGGCGAACATCTACAACAACACCTTCGCCAACACCAGTTCGACGAACATGGTGACCGGCGGCGCCTCCGGCAGGGTGACGCTGACCAACAACCTGTTCGTCTCCGGGCAGTCCGCGCCCACGTTCGTACAAAAGTCGACCATCACCTACAACAACAACGGCTACTCGGACAACCTGACGACCGTGCCCACCTCCGACGCGAACGCCGTGGTCGGCGCTCCGCAGTTCGTGAACGCCTCCGTCACGGGGCCGTACGGCGACGAGAACGGTCCGAGGCTCGGCACGGCGGCGAACTTCGCGCTCCAGTCGGGTTCGGTGTTCGTCGACGCCGGAGCCACGGTCACCGGCAACGGGGGCCTCGACAACGCCGGGTCTCCTGTGCCGATCGGGAACGGTCCGGAGATCGGTGCCTTCGAACGCGGCGCGCCCAACATCGCGTTCACGGACACCTTCGACGGCCTGGCCACGGGCGCGCTCGCCAACGGGACCAACGGGTGGCGAGTCATCGCGACCAACAACGACGTCTCCGTGGTGGAGACGCCGTCCGCCACTGACAAGAGCGTCCGGCTGACCCGCACCATCGAAGGCGGCGGCACCGACGGAACCAACCTCGCCCGGCTCTTCAGCACCCCGATGCAGGGCGTGGTGACCATCGACACGCAGGTGATGCGCAACGACACTCAGGCCGGCTGGTTCGGGCTGCCCTACGTGTACAACGCCAGCGGTGCCCCAGCCGTCAGCGTCGCCTTCGCCCGCGGCCAGATCCACGCGTACAAGGGAACCACGGACACGGTGATCGGTACGTACACCAATGGCAAGTGGTACCGGGTCACGCTCACCGTGGACACCGTGAACCAGCGATTCGACCTGGACATCGACGGCCATCGCGTGCTGAACGACGCGGCGTTCCGCGCCTCGATGCCGGGGATCGCAAAGGTCGCGTGGTACTCGAACGGGGGTGAGCGCGGGGCGGTGCACGTGGACGACGTCCGGATCTCGCGCGGCACCGGATTCGGCCAGTGAAAGCCTGAGCCAGTCTGGTGGCTTGAGCATTTCGGGAAGTGTACCGATCTAGTAAGCGCTTCCTCGTCCACCATGATGCTCAGCTCAGGCTGACTTCATGAAAATGAAGAAGGATCTGCCTGGCCGATATCGGTCAGGCAGATCCGATTGCCTACTGATCAATGTGATGAAATCTGCTGCAGCGTGGCGCTCACCACCGGCGCATAGAAAGTGGTGATACCCGCCTCGTTGGGATGTGTTCCCGATCCCTCTGTGCCAGGGAAACCGTTGACCAGGTCGTCGAACGTGTATTTCGCACGCTGGGTGTCGTCACGCGTGTCGAACGTGGTCTCTCCGAAGACGTCGGCGACAGCAATGTCCCACTGGCGGCAGGCTTCCAGGGTCGCCTCGCGCAGCGCCACCTGAGTGTCCCAGTCCCGCGAACCGAGCTTGTGGGCGGCGACGTACACGATACGGGCAGTCGGCCACTTCCGCTCCATGGCGTGCAGCGTCTTCTCAAACTCTTCGGCGTAGGTGCCGACCGTGTACACGCGGTCCCGGAAAATGGACTGCGCGTCGTTGGTGCCTCCGTCGAAGACGACGAAGTCCGGCGCAATGTCGGTCACTTGCTCGACCTGCGTGAGTATCTGTCCTCCGGAAGCATGCGGGTCGGCGCCTATGGTCGCGCCGTTCCGGGCGAACTTGGTGAGGGCCATACCCTCGCGCTCCGCAACTACGTCCACGAAACTGTGCGGATACACATGTCCGTACACAATGCTGTCGCCGAAGGCATAGACGCTCTTACCTACCAAGCCATTGTTCACATCGCCCTCCTTGCGGCTTCGCTATTCGGGTCTGATTTTAGACAGAACATTGACCAATTGGGCGACCGGCGCGTAAATTAAGAGGGATAGAAAGCGCTTACTGCTTGGAACTGGAGTGTCGACACACATGAACACAACCAACACCGGATTGCCCGGGGGCGTCGCCATCTCGCATCTGTCGGTGTACGACTGGCCTGCCGCCGACGGGGCGTGCGGCGGCACGCCTCACATGCACCTGGCGTGTTCAGAGGCTTATGTCGTCACCGGCGGACGCGGCGCCGTGCAGACGCTGACCTCTTCCGGGTACGAGGTCACTCCGCTCCAGGCCGGCACGGTCGCCTGGTTCACGCCGGGCACCATCCACCGGCTGCTCAACGAGGGCGATCTGCGGATCACCGTTCTGATGCAGAACAGCGGACTGCCGGAGGCGGGGGACGCGGTCCTCACGCTGCCCCCGGAGTACCTGACCGATCCGGAGACGTACGCCCGCGCCACCGCCATCCCGGCCGACGCGCCCGAGGAGGAGCAGGAGCGCGTCGCCCGGGCCCGGCGGGACCTCGCCCTGGAGGGTTACCGGGCACTTCGGGAGGCCGACGGGCCACAGGCCCTGGCCGCGTTCCACCGTGCCGCCGCCGCGCTCGTACGGCCCCGCATCGCCGAGTGGCGCGAGCGGTGGCGACAGGGCGCGGAGGCCTCCGCCGCGGCCACTGGGGCGCAGCTCGACTGGCTGGAGCGGGGAGAGTCCCCCCACCTCGCAGATGCCGCCGTGAGCTCCGAACAGCCTGCTGCCCGCGGGAAGTTCGGCATGTGCGGTCGGCTTGACGTCTACGCGAACTGAGAGCGGCCACCTGAGGACGCGCGGCGTGCGCGGCCGGTTCGGCCCGCACCCACGGCCGGGCCGGATGGGCGGTGCGGGCGCAGGGGACGGACACGGTCCGCCTGCTCCGCGCCCACCCCGGCAGCGGCGCTGGTCACCGCCTGCGGCTGAGACGCCCTGCCGTAGGCGGCTCGGCCGTCGACTCCCGCCAGATGATCCGGAACAGGGGGCCCTCAGTCGTCTCGGGCGCGCTGTCCCTCAGACCCGCGATCAGCTTGGCCATGGCCGTGCTGCCGAGCTGTTCGAGCTCCACGTCGACGGTGGTCAGGGACGGGGTCATGAACTGCCCGACCCCGGCGTTGTCCCAACCGGTCACGCTGAGGTCGCCAGGCACGTCCCAGCCGCGCTCCCGGGCGCCCCGGACGACGCCGGCGGCGACGAGGTCATTGGCCGCGATCACCGCGGTCGGCCGCGCATGGCTCGGGAGCGACCGTATCGCCTCGATGCCGGACTCTCCCGACCAGTCTCCGTCGAAGACCCCGACGGACTCGACCCCGAGGCGTTCGACGGTCTCCAGATAGCTCTGCTTGCGCGCCCTCGCGGAGGCGAACTGCGCGTCGCCCGCCACATGGAGGAACCGTGAGTGACCGAGCGCCGCCAAGTGCTCGATCATCCGCACCAGGGGCGTGGCGTCGGCCAGTTGCCCGATGCCGCGCATCTCGTCGTCGAAGTCGGCCGAGATCACCACGGCCGTCCTCTGGTGCAGTTTGCTCTCCACGGCGGGAAGCACGGGGGCGAGGGAGAGGATGCCCTCGTACTGTCCCGAATCGGCGAGCTCCAGCAGGCGGTCGCTCCTCGCGCGTACGCCGCCCCCGGCGCTCACGACATCCACGAAAAACCCTGCGGCCTGCGCCGTCGCGCTGGCACCTGCCAGCATGCGTGAGGGGTTGAAGGCCATGGCGGGCATGAGGATCGCCAGTCGGCCGGTCTTCCGCGTGCGCATCGACCGCGCCACCAGGTTGGGACGGTAGTCCAGTTCCCGTATGGCCTTCTCCACGCGTTCCAGGGTCGCTGGCTTCAGCCCGCCGTTGAACCGCAGATACCGCGACACCGTCTGGGGTGACACACCGGCGAGTCGTGCCACATCGGTGATCGTAGGCCGTCGTCGCGCCGTGTCAGCGCCATCCATCCGCTTCCCCCACCTTTCCGCCAACGTTCGGTGAAGTCAGAGACTACACACTCTTGACGTAAAAAGTGATCGTTCACTATGGTCCTCGCAACCCACAAAGTGAACGATCACTTTTCGGGTGACGCGTGGCCCGGGACGGGCCCGCACCACTGTGTGTCGATGCCGCCGCTCAAGGGAGCAGTGCCGTGAGCTCCATCAACGAACTACGCCGGCTGCGCGGGTCCCAACGGGGCGCGCGACAGCAGAACAAGGCGGCGTTCTACTTCCTACTGCCATGGTTCGTCGGGCTCTTCGGGATCACTCTCGGCCCGATGCTGGCCTCGCTCTACCTCAGCTTCACCAAGTACAACCTGTTGCAGCCGCCGCAGTTCAACGGAGTCGAGAACTGGACGCGCATGCTCGATGACGAGCGTCTGCACAAGTCGCTCGAAGTGACGTTCAGCTACGTCCTCGTCTCCGTCCCGCTGCAGCTGGCGATGGCCCTCGGGCTCGCCCTGGTGCTGGACAAGGGAGTGCGTGGCCTCGCCTTCTACCGCTCCGTCTTCTACCTGCCGTCACTGATCGGCGGCAGCGTGGCGATCGCCGTGCTGTGGCGCGCGATGTTCGGGACCAACGGCCTGGTCAACGAGGCCCTGGCCCTCGTCGGTGTCCAGGGGCAGGGCTGGATCTCGGAGCCGGGAACGGCGCTGTCGACCCTCGTCGTCCTGAACGTCTGGACCTTCGGCTCCCCCATGGTGATCTTCCTCGCCGGGCTGCGGCAGATTCCGACCTCCCTCTACGAGGCGGCCTCCGTCGACGGCGCGAAGCGCTGGCGCCAGTTCCGCAGCATCACCATTCCCCTGCTGACGCCCATCATCTTCTTCAACCTGGTGCTGCAGATCATCCACGCCTTCCAGACCTTCACCCAGGCCTTCGTGGTCTCCGGCGGTACCGGAGGGCCCGCCGACTCCACCCTCTTCTTCTCGCTGTACCTGTACCAGCGCGGGTTCGGCCACTTCGACATGGGGTACGCGTCCGCGCTCGCGTGGGTCCTGCTCCTCATCGTCGCGGCCTTCACCGCCGTCAACTTCTGGGCCTCAAAGTACTGGGTGTTCTACGATGACTGACCGCACCGAAGCCGTACCCCGCTCGCTGCCCGCCCCCCGCCCTCACGCGATACGCCGGGTCAGACGCGCCGTGCGCGCCCCTCTCAAGCACTGCCTGTTGGCCCTCTGCGCCCTCACGATGCTGTACCCCGTCCTGTGGATGGTGGTCAGCTCGCTGCGTCCCAACAGTCAGATCTTCCGCAGTGCGGGGCTCGCCCTGACGCACCCGCGCTTCGAGAACTACAGCAACGGCTGGAACGCCTTCTCCCAACCGTTCAGTCACTACATGATCAACTCGGCGATCGTCGTCACCGGCGCGATCCTCGGGAACCTCCTCGCCTGCTCCCTGGCCGCGTACGCGTTCGCCAGACTGGAATTCCGGGCGAAGCGCGTGCTGTTCGCCATCATGCTCGTCACCATCATGCTGCCGATCCACGTGATCATCGTGCCGCAGTACGTCCTGTTCTCGGAGCTCGGCTGGGTCAACACGTTCCTGCCCCTGATCGTGCCGAAGTTCCTGGCCACCGACGCCTTCTTCATCTTCCTGATGGTGCAGTTCATCCGGGGTATCCCCCGCGAGATCGACGAGGCGGCTCGGATCGACGGCGCCGGGCACGCGCGGATCTTCTTCCACGTCATCCTGCCGCTGATGGTCCCGGCCCTGGCGACCACCGCGATCTTCACCTTCATCTGGACCTGGAACGACTTCTACACCCAGCTCATTTACCTGACCGACCCGGACATGTACACCACTCCTCTCGCGCTGCGCACCTTCGTGGACCAGCAGAGCGCGACGGATTGGGGCTCGGTGTTCGCCATGAGCGTCGTGTCGCTCGTTCCCGTCTTCCTCGTCTTCCTCGCCGGACAGCGTTTCCTGCTGCGAGGTATCGCGACCACCGGCGGCAAGTAACCGCGGGGGCTACTGCCGGACACGCGGAGGCGACCGAGTCATGGCCGTTCGGGAGCACCGCAGCCACCGATCCGACCCATTTATCAGCCACAGGAGAACCACATGAACCCCAGCCCCTTCAGACGCGTCGCGATCGGGGCGGTCGCCTCACTCTCGCTCGTACTGACCGCCTGCTCCGGCGGCAGCACCGGCGCCGCTCCCGAGCTCGGCGACAAGCCGGTCACCATCCGTGCCACCTGGTGGGGTGCGGACGCCCGCGCCCAGCTCACCGACGAGGTCATCAAGGCGTTCGAGAAGAAGTACCCCAACATCACGGTCAAGGGCCAGTACAAGGACTGGAACGGCTACTGGGACGCGCTCGCCACGACGACCGCGGCCAAGGACTCCCCCGACGTCGTCCAGATGGACGAGCTGTATCTCGCGTCGTACGCCGACCGCGGAGCGCTGTACGACCTCGGCAAGGCCAAGAAGCTCCTCAGCACCTCGCAGTTCGACGACCAGGCCCTGGCCACCGGGCAGGTCGATGGAACGCAGTACGCGCTTCCCGTCGGCGTCGGCGTCCTGTCCATCCTCGTGAACACCGACCTGTTCAAGAAGTACGGCGTGAAGGTTCCCGACGACAAGACATGGACGTGGGACGACTACGCCAAGATCGGGAAGGAGCTGACGGACAAGAGTGGCGGCAAGATCCATGGTGCGGCCGGCGCCCCCGGCTTCTCCGCCGGCGATGTCAAGTACTGGGCTCGTCAGCACGGTGAGAACCTCTTCGACAAGGACGGCAACGTCTCGCTGAAGCCCGAGACGCTCGCCGGCATGTGGAAGTACGGTCTGGGCCTGCTCTCGTCCGGGGCCAGCGTCAATACGTCGACGATGGTCGAGGACCTGACCGCCGGTGTGACCGCGGGCAGCTTCGCCACCGGCAAGGCGGCCATGATGGGGGTGTACAACACCCAGATCACCGCAATCCAGCAGGCCGCGGGCGCCCATGTGCAACTACTGCAGATGCCTCGTGTCGGCAGCACCAAGGCGAACTTCTTCAAGCCCTCCATGTACTGGGCGGTCTCGAGCCAGAGCGCGCATCCGGCCGAGGCGGCCGCGTTCATAAACTTCATGCTCAACGACCCCAAAGCCGCCGACATCCTCAAGACGGAGCGCGGAATCCCCGCCAACAAGGAGATGCTGAAGCACCTGCAGCCGACTCTGGCCGGGACCGACAAGGCAGCGGCCGACTACATGAACGCGGTGACCCCGGGTGAGTCGCCGGTCGTGACCCCCAACGGCGGAAGCGGAATCGAGCCGGAGCTGCAGCGCTACAGCCAGGAGGTCTACTTCAAGAAGACCTCGCCCGAAGCCGCCGCGAAGGCCTTCATCAAGGAACTCCAGGGCGAGATCGACGCGGCCAAGTGACCTCCTTCCGGGGGCCGTCGCCGCTGCCCACGGCCCCCGATAGCCCCACGAGAAGTGGGTCAGGAACCAAGAGAGAGAAAACACTCATGCCCAGCCCCCGGCCGCCGTACCGCGTGGCCATCATCGGCACCGGCGGTATCGCCCACGCCCATGCCGAAGCCCTCGCCGAACTCTCCGAACGTGCCCGGCTGGTCGCCGTCGCCGACCTCGACCCCAGCCGTGCCGCCGAGTTCGCCGACCGATTCTCCGTGCCGCACGTCTTCAACGACCCGCAGGCTCTGCTGGAGAGCGAAGACCTCGATCTCGTACACATCTGTACGCCCCCGCAGACCCACGTATCGCTGGCAACCACGGTGATGCGGGCCGGCGTCACTGCCTTGGTGGAGAAGCCGACGGCACTGAGCCTGCGCGAGATGGACCAACTGGCCACGGTGCAGGAAGAGACCGGCTCCAAGGCCCTGACCGTCTTCCAGCACCGCTACGGCGCGGCGGCGGTACGCCTGCGCCGGCTGGCCGGCTCCGGCGCACTGGGCCGGCCACTGGTCGCCACCTGCGAGACCCTCTGGTACCGGCCCGACGCGTACTTCGAGGTGCCGTGGCGGGGGCGCTGGGACGTCGAGGGCGGCGGCCCCACGATGGGACACGGCATCCACCAGTTCGACCTCATGCTGTCGGTCCTCGGCCCCTGGTCCCAGATCACCGCACTCGCCGAGCGCCAGGCCCGGCCCACGGACACCGAGGACGTCTCGATCGCCGCCGTCCGGTTCGACAGCGGAGCCCTCGCCACGGTGGTCAACTCCCTGCTGTCCCCCCGGGAGACCTCGCGTCTGCGCTTCGACTTCGAACACGCCACGGTCGAACTCGAACACCTCTACGGCTACCGCGAGGAACACTGGCGGTTCACGCCGGCCCCCGGCCGCGAGGATCTCTCGGACCTCTGGGCCGACGGTGACGAGCTGGACGTCACGAGCGGCCACAGGCTCCAGATCGAGGCCGTGTTCGACGCCTGGGAGACCGGAAAGGAACCCGGCGTCTGTCTGCAAGACGCGCGCCGCACGCTGGAGTTCGCGGCGGCGACGTACGCCTCCGCCTTCCGCGGTGTCCCCGTCGCCGCGGGCGAACTGACCGACGACGACCCGTTCGCGGTCAGTATGGACGGCGGCGCCGTGCCGTGGGAACCGGTCAAGGAGGCCCTCGTATGAACGCTCTTGAGATCCGCCACGACCTCGGTACCTCGGTCACCGTCCGCGACGGCGGCACCGAGTTGTTCCGCTACGTGTACCAGCCGGACACCGTCCAACTGGAATCGCCCAAGCCCTACATCCACCCCCTGCGCACCCGGGCCGGCAAGGTGGTCAGCCTGTTCCGTCCTCACGACCACGTGTGGCACAAGGGCATCGCATGGTCCCTGCCCCACGTCGGCGAGGAGAACTTCTGGGGCGGTCCCACGTACATCCACGGACGCTTCTACGTCCAGCTGGAGAACAACGGAACCCAGGCGCACCGCCGGGTCGTCGACCTGGACAGGGCCGACGGGACGGCGACGTTCGCCCACGACCTGGACTGGACCACCCAGTCCGGCGCGTTGTTCTTCACCGAACGCAGGACACTGCGAGCGAGCCTGATCTCCCCGCACGCCTGGGCGTTGACGTTCGAGACGCGGATGACGAACGTCTCCGGAACGGACGTCGCCATGGGATCGCCGACCACCAAGGGACGGGAGAACGCCGGCTACGGCGGGCTGTTCTGGCGTGGCCCGCGGTCATTCACCGGCGGACAGTTCGTGACCGAGGAAGGCCTGGGCGGTGACGAGGTCCGCGGGCGGCGCATGGAGTGGATGGGCTTCGCGGGCCGCCACGACGAGACGGACGCGCAGTCGCTCGTGCTCATGGTCGACGACGCGGCCAACCCGAGTCACCCGCCGCAGTGGTTCGCCCGATCAGAGGAGTTCGCCTGTCTCAACCCGGCACCGTTCTTCAGCGAGGAACTGGCCATCGAGGACGGCGCGACCGTGCGATTCCGTTATGGGGTGGGTATCGCTGACGCCGAGGCGAGCGCGGCTCCCGCACTCGCGGACGCGGTGCGCGAGACGCTCGCGCGTTCCGACGCGATCACCGCTGCCGGGGAATCCGCATGAGCACCACGGGATGGCAGCCGAAGTGCTGGGCGGGCCCGGCACTTCGGCTTGCTCCGTCAACGAACCATGGCCGGTGCCCGCGCCCTGGGCGCGCCGGGGCGTCCGTCGTCCGTCATGGTGCCCCGCAGCGAGTGCGGACCGAGGCCCAGGTCACGGCGGCCCGGGTGGCGGACGCGTGCTTGTGGGGGTGGATGAGGCTGTGGCGGCCGACAGCCGACGGTGCGGGTCACGGTGGCGGAAGCGACGGCTGGGACAGCCAGTACCGGACAGGGCTGAGGCGGACATCGCCCACCTTCCTCGCGGGATCCCGCTCACGCATCGGTCATTCGGCCACAGTTACGGCGTCCCCCGCTTGGGCGGTGATGGCCGTTCGGCCGATCCGGCCGGGCCGCGGGGTGTCTACTGTGGCGCCGTGAACTCCTGGCACCTGATCGACCGACCGGACGCGCCGCACGTCCGTCGGCTCGGAAGGCTGCACGCGGTCGGCGTGGCCCTGATGATCCTCGCGGCCGGCACGGACCTGCTGGAAGCGGGCCTCGCGGCATTGGACAGGCCGGGTGGATACGGCGTGACACCGTGGCTGCAGCCCGCCGCAGTGCTACCGCTCTGCCTGGCCGCGGTGCTCTGGCCCTCCGCCAGGCGGCCTGCGTGGGCCAGTCCTGCGCTGCGCATCGCCGTACCCGCCGGGGCCTCGGTTGCGTTGACGGTGGTCGCTGTCCTGGCCGACTGGCAGATGGCGTTCGGCCTGGGGGAAGTGGCGTGCCTGCTGTGCCTGCTGCTGGTTGCGGTCCGTTCCTGTCCCGGGTGGTGGGCGGCGGCGTGCGGGGGGCTGTGCGGCGTGGCCGTCGTCGCCCTGCCCGCCAGGCTTCCCACGGACTCCACCGGAGCCGGAGGATTCGGGCCGGCGCTCCTGTTTCCGGTCATGGTGACCGTCGGACTGGGCGGCTACCTGCGCTTCCTCGATCACCGCCGCCGCGTGATGGTCAACAGGACCCGCCGCAGTGAACGCCTGGCGATGGCCGCCGACCTGCACGACTTCGTCGCCCATCACGTCACCGGGGTCCTGGTCCAGGCGCAGGTGGCCCAGATGATGACCACCGACCCGGACCAACTGCGCCCCGTGCTGCGGAACATCGAAACTTCCGCAACCGAGGCCCTGGCCTCCATGCGGCGCACCGTCGGCCTATTGCGCGAGGCGCCGGACGACAGCGCCACAGCCGGCAGCGCGAGCCGTCCGCTCGGTGATCTGGCGGCGCTCCTGGGCCTGGTCGAGGGCTTCGGCGGTCCCGTCGGCCCGAAAGTCGTTGTGCACCGTGATCCCGCCGTACCCGACGACCTCCCGCCCGAGGTACAGGCAGCCGCATACCGTGTCGTCCAGGAAGCCCTGACCAACGTGCGCCGCCACGCCGCCGACGCCACCGAGGTCACTGTGGAGCTGGTCCACGACGGCCGCATGCTGACGGTGACCGTGCGCGACGACGGCCGCGGCGGCACCTGGCTCCCGCAGGCCGCGCGGGGCGGCGGCTTCGGTCTCGTCGGCCTCACCGAACGCGTCACCGCACTCGGCGGCGAACTGCGCACCGGTCCCCGCCTCACGGCCCAGGGGTGGGAGGTCACGGCGGTGCTGCCGACGGCCTCATCAGCCAGGGCGTGACGTGTCGGCGGCCTGATTGACGTGACGCAGGCTCGGGGGGCATGGCTGGGTCGAACGCCGTCGTGTGCGCCGTTCATGCCGCTCAGCTCGGTCTAGGCGTTTTTGAGGCTGGAGGCGGCCGAGCGGTTCGGGTGCGGTGATGAGGCCAAGCGGGGCCACGACCTCGGCGACCTGCTCGCGCAGGGCCTCGGCCTGGTCGGCCTCCTGGTTGTCAGGTGATCGCTCGGCAATGAGAGCGCCGAGGCGGGACCGGGCCCGGCAACCCAGGAATTGTCAGCCATCCCCCCTCTCATCAGGGAAAACAGACTCCGCACCGCTGGTACGAACAACTTCTCCGGCGAACATCACAGTCGGAAAGTGTTCTCGCCCGACGGAGGCGAAAAGTACCTTGTGCTGCTGATCAGCTTTTTCTTCTTGTGTGCGAAAGAGGCTTCGC
>NZ_JBIWIY010000029.1:0-105022 GCF_044764885.1 Streptomyces sp. NPDC093591 | reverse complement strand
GAGGACGGACACCCCCCGGCACGGCCCCGACCCACAACACCACCCAAGGCGCTACGCGAACCCCCACCCCACAGCAACAGGCCGCCGCAGGCATCCCGGCCCCACCGGCAGACGCCACTACCCCCCGGAGTGCTCCCCCACCAACACCCGCACCACATCCAACTCCCCAGCGATCAACGCATCCAGCAGCGCCACATGCTCCGCCGCGTCGGCGACAAGGTCGGCCGCCCCCCGGCCGGACGGGAGGACTGCGCTCACCAGGGGCCACTGGGCGCGGCGGTGAAGGTCGTCGGCGATCTGGACGAGTTGTTCGTTGCCGCAGAGCGAGAGCACGGCCCGGTGGAAGGTGCGGTCGGTTTCCGCGTACGTGGCCCGACAGCCGGTCGACGCAGCCCGAACCGTCGCCTCCGCCAACGGCCGTAGTTCCGCCCAGCGTTCGGCGGGAACAGTACGCGCGAGCCGGAGCATTACCGGAACCTCGATCAGCGCACGGACCTCGGCCAGCTCGGCCAGCTCCCGGGCGCCACGTTCGACCACCCGGAACCCCCGGTTGGGCACGACCTCGACGGCCCCCTCCAACGCGAGCTGCTGCATGGCCTCCCGGACCGGCGTGGCGGAGACACCGAAGCGCTCGCCGAGCGCGGGAGCCGAGTACACCGCACCGGGAGTCAGCTCACCGACGACGAGCGCGGTACGCAGGGCGTCGAGGATCTGCCCCCGCACCGAGGCCCGCTGAACGACCGGCCGCGGGATCGGCTGCTCACTGTGAGTGTGCTCACCACGAGCCGCCGACACCGAGGCACCAGCACCCCGCACCCGGTCCACGCCCGCGCCACCCACGCCCACACCCACGTCCACCCCCGCAGCCCGCCCCTGCGGCGGCACCCGCGCCACCCCCGCCTCCGGGACCTGCGGAATCCCCGTACCCGCGGAGCCCTGCGCGCCCTGCTTCACGGGTCCTCCTCCGGACGTGTCAGTACTTGGGGCCATTACGGCGGGTTGTTACTCGCCCGTCAAGCACCATAGGCGCAGAACTCGACAGTTCAAACCGCAGCGATCTCGGGTAAGGTAAGCCTTACCTTCAAAGTCTCACGGATAGGCGGCCCCCATGTCCGTGCCCCCCATAGCCCTCGCGGACGCCTACACCCGTCTCACCAAGGCCTTCCCGGGACTCGACATCACCCAGCCACCCTCCGACGAGCAGCTCCCCAGCCACGACGGCTGGATCACCGCCGCCTCGCTCGCGGAGGGCGGCCCCGACCTCGACACGTTCCTGGCCTGGGACGACGCACAGGTACGACGCGACTACGGACAGCCCGCCCGCCCCGACGTCGTCGCCGGCTTCGGCCTGCACCGATACGCCTGGCCGGCCTGCCTGCTGATCACCGTGCCCTGGTTCCTGCTCCGCCGCGTCCCCCGCTTCCCCGTGACGCATGTCTCGTACGACCGCACGGCCCCCGGCCTCGCGACAGGCCGCCTGGCCGCCCGCCCCACCACCTTCGCCTGCCTGCCCGGCGACCCGGCGGCGACCCTGCCCGGCGCCAGGGTCGTCCCGGACGAGGAGGCGCTGCGCGCGGAGGTGCGGACCGCCGTGGCCGAGCACCTGGAACCCGTACTCACCGCCTTCGGACCACGCATGCGGCGACGCGGACGCGCACTGTGGGGCATGGTGACCGACGAGGTCGTCGAGGGCCTGTGGTACGTCGCCCACCTGCTCGGCGAAGGCGAGCAGGACCGGGCGCGACGCGAGCTGGAGCTGCTGCTGCCGGGCGCGACGCAGCCGTACGCCGGCTCGGCCGCCTTCCGTGAACTCACCGGACCGGACGGCGAGTCACTGCCCACCCGGGACCGAGTGAGCTGCTGCATGTTCTACACACTGCGCCCCGAGGACACCTGCCCCACCTGCCCGCGCACTTGCGACGCGGACCGCGCCACCAGGCTTCTGGCCGCAGCCAGTTGAGGCCCCCTCAGACAGGGCCGCACATCGCCGTACCGTAAGATCACCCGCGAGCAGGGCCCTCGTCACGGTTACAGGCGTTTCACAAATTCCTCACTCAGCACGGGAACTTTCCGTGGAACCACCCGTACGGGTAGTCTTGTTCGAACTCAACTCCCGCCCCTCAAGCGGCAGTTCGAGCAGAACGCCGCCCTGGGGCATCCCCTTGCACTTCCTTGGCGGCCTCTTGCCCCGAAACCCCCTGAGGGCCGTTGGGATTGGGCCACTATGGCGGGCGTTACGCCCTATCCCAATGCAAGGGACCCCAGATGAGATTGACCGAGATATCGCTGAACTGGCTGCTTCCGGGCGCCGTCCTGCTCCTGGGCCTGCTGGCGGCGATAGCGGTGCTTCGGCGCGGGAAGACCTCGGGGAAGGACGCAGGCGCGGACGACTCGTGGGAGCGCAGTGAGGAGCGCCGCAGGCGCAAGGAGGCCATATACGGCACCGCCTCCTATGTGCTGCTGTTCTGCTGCGCGGCCGTGGCCGCCGCGCTCTCCTTCCACGGCCTGGTCGGCTTCGGCGAACAGAACCTCGGCCTCCACAACGGCTGGCAGTACCTCGTGCCGTTCGGTCTGGACGGCGCCGCGATGTTCTGTTCCGTCCTCGCGGTGCGCGAGGCCAGCCACGGTGACGCGGCGCTCGGCTCCCGGATACTCGTGTGGACGTTCGCGGCCGCCGCGGCCTGGTTCAACTGGGTGCACGCGCCCAGGGGCATCGGCCACGACGGCGCCCCGCACTTCTTCGCCGGTATGTCCCTGTCCGCGGCCGTGCTGTTCGACCGGGCGCTGAAGCAGACCCGCCGGGCCGCCCTGCGCGAGCAGGGTCTGGTGCCCAGGCCCCTCCCGCAGATCCGGATCGTCCGCTGGCTGCGGGCTCCCCGTGAGACCTACAAGGCCTGGTCGCTGATGCTCCTGGAGGGCGTGCGCAGCCTGGACGAGGCGGTCGACGAGGTCCGTGAGGACAAGCGGCAGAAGGAGGAGGCCCGCCTGCGCCGCCGTGAGCAGCAGCGCATGGAGCGTGCCCAGCTGAAGGCCATCAGCCGGGGCCACCGCGGCTTCGTCGGCCGCGGCGGCGGACGGCAGGCGGAGCCCCCGGCGGCCCTGGAGCGCGCCTCGGCCCAAGTCTCCGCGGAGCCTGCCATATCCACGCCGGAGCAACTGCCTCCCGTGCGCACGCGTCCCTCACTGCAGCCCGTCCGCACCGGTTCTGATCCGGTGACCGTCGACCTCACCGCGGAGGACGACACCATGGCACTGCCGCGACTCGACTCCCTGGAGCGCAAGCTCAAGGATCTTGAGCAGCAGTTCGGCTGAGAACGCCTCTCATCGCCGGGAAGGGGCGCGACCCGAGGTCGGGTCGCGCCCCTTCCCGTTGTCATACGGCAGCCACCGTCATGGAGCACCCGTCGTCATACGGCGCCCGCGTCGAGTTCGAACCACACCGCCTTGCCCACGCCGTGCGACCGCACACCCCAGGCGTCCGCGAGGGACTGGACCAGGATCAGGCCTCTGCCGTTCGTACCGTCGTCGGCGTTCGGTACGCGCGGTCTTGGCCTGCGGGCCACGAAGTCCCGCACCTCCACTCTGAGTCCGCCCGGTCCCACGGTGGCCGTCAGGACCGCTTCACGGTCGGTGTGGACGAGCGCGTTGGTGACGAGCTCGCTGGTGAGCAGTTCGGCTATGTCCGATCGTCCGGGCCTGCCCCAGTGCCGTAGCAGCTCGCGCAGCGCCCTGCGTGCCTCCGGTACGGCCCGCAGGTCCGCCCTCCCGAGTCTGCGCCTGAGCTGAGGCGTCTGCGCGGGTTCCCCGGCGCTCGCGACCCTGTCCTCCACTGCCTTCACCGAGGAGGCCCCTACGGTGATGGGACCGCCTCCTCGTGCCTGCCTCTTCATGACCCCCGCCCGCGTGCCGATGTCGGTTCCCCTCCTGGCTCGAACACGTTCACGGGAACCATTTCCCAGTCGGACCGGCGGCAGTCATGTCGAATCGTCAACGACCAGGTGTTCGGCCACGGTTGCGGCAGCCCGTGCCGGTGCGGGAAACCCGGAACGTCACCTGCCGGCCGCCCGGAAGACACCCTGCGCGAGGACCGAACCATGTCGGCCACCGGCGGCGCTCCCGGCTTCCGGACCGGAGACGGGCTTGGGGATGGAGGAGGCGAGGCGGTTCGATCCGCTCCTGGAGAGGCGGCCGACCAGGGCAGTCCCGCACGACTGCGTGCCGAGTGCCCGGGAGGCGTACGGACCGCGAGGGATCGGCCCATCTACCGATCGCGCCCTGCGGATCCGGCCGTACCCGACGCGGACGTGCGGCTGTCGGAGCCCGGCGTCGAGGCGCTGTCGCAGCCGCTGCCCGCAGCCGGCGAAACTGGCCGGAACTCGCTGCCTCGGCTGCCCGTTGTGCGTCCCCGTTGTGGTGTGTCCCCGTTCCGGATGGTGCGGGGCCGCCCGCCCGACCCCCGTCCGGGAGGGCGGCCCCGCTGTGGCGGTGGTCCGGTGGTGAGTCGGTCAGTAGAGCTTGTCGACCGCGATGGTGGTCGTCTTCTTGAAGGCCTTCACCGGCGCGTCCGTGAAGTCGCCCATCTGCCCCCACGTCACGACGGTGACGGTGCCACCGTCCCGGCCGACGGAGAGGAGGTTGATGTCCATGGCGCCCCACGAGGCACGGGTGTGCACGCCGTGCACGCGGGCGCCCTCCTCGACCGGCAGGCTGCCGTAGCTCCTGTACTCGGCCTCGATCTCCGGGTCGGCGTCGCTGCGCAGGGCGCAGGACCGGATCTCCTTGTTCAGACGGGTGGCGAGGGCCTTGGCCTTGGCGTTGTCGCCGACGACGACGTTGAGCTGCTGGGCGCTGGTCTCGAGGTCGGTGCGGAAGGTGCGGTGGCGGGCGTCGTAGGCGAGCAGCGCGTCGCCGAGGCAGCCCTGCATCTCCTCCGGGACGCCGTCGGCGACCTTGTCCGCGGTCCAGGCGGAGGAGGGGTGCGGCGGGAGTTGGGACGCCGACAGGAACTTGGGCGCGGGCGTCTTCGTCGCGGCTCCGGCCGGGGCAGCGGTGAGTGCGGCGCCTGCGGCGAGGCCGGCGACGGCGAGTGCGGCGAGCACGCCGGCTCGGGTGCGCTTGGGCATGGGTGTCCCCCGTGGGTGAGATGAGATGCGTGAACGATCAGGAAGTCGGCCGTCACCGACGCCGGATGGTCCGTCCGGCCCCCCGGGCCCTGTCGGCCTGGTCGGTGCGACACCAGAAGCATCAGCCGTCACAGTCGGCGGGCGCAACCGCCGACGCCCGATCCGCGACGGTGGAACCATCCCAGCCCTTCTGACGTGCAGGTATATGGAGTGCCTGGGATGCCGTCCCGGGACGGGGAGGACGCGGGGGCACAGTGTCTGAAGCACAGGACGACGACGTCCAGGAGTTCGCGGCGTTACTCACGGGCCTGAAGGAACGCACCGACCGCAGCTACGGTCAGCTGGCCCGCCGCCTGAACATGAACACCTCCACGCTGCACCGCTACTGCGCGGGCGACGCGGTCCCCCTCGACTTCGCGCCCGTGGAACGCTTCGCCGCGCTGTGCGAGGCGACCCCGCAGGAGCGGCTGGAGCTGCACCGGCGGTGGATCCTGGCGGTGGCGGCACGACAGCGGGCACGGACGGCGCCTCCCCCGGCGGCGCCCGAAGAGCGGGCACCGGCCGAGCCGCCCCGCCACCCCTGGTACCGCCGCCGACGCCTCCTGGTCTCGGCGGCCGTGGCAACGGCACTCCTCGCCACGCTCGGCAGCCTCTCCGCCCTGCCGGACGACAACCAGCCCCGGGCGCGCGACTCCGTCCAGGGCGCCGGTCCGACCCGTACAGCCGACACGGGCACTGCACGCCCGAAGTCGACCAAGTCGGCGAGCCCCACCCCCACCACCGCGCCCCCCTCGGCCGGCGCGTCGAAGAAGCCCTCCGCCGAGCCCACCGAATCCGCCGCCGGGCCCTCGGAGAACGCCGACCGACAGCGGCCGCCGGTCGGCGTCCCCCTCACCTGGAGCGCCGACTCCCATGTCTGGCAGGGCGGCTGCGGCCACGACTACGTCATCGCCAAGCCCCCGGAGCAGGTGCCCCCGCCACCGACCCCGCAGGACGCCGGGATCTGGGCGGCGTCCCAGAACGCCGTGCACGGAGGGCAGACCATGGTGAAGATCGCCGTGCAGGGGCGGACGTCGACGGCCGTCGTCCTGGAGGCGCTCCGGGTGCGCGTCGTCGGCCGCTCGGCACCCGCCGAGGGCACCTCGTACGCCATGGACAACGGCTGCGGCGGCGCGCTGACGCCCCGTTACTTCGATGTCGACCTGGACAAGGACCGGCCCATCGCCCGCCCCGTCGACGGCAACGACACCGGCACCCCCATCCCGGCGATGAAGCTGCCGTACCGGGTGTCCGCCGAGGACCCGGAGGTGCTGCTGGTCGACGCGCGGACGGAGAGCTGCGACTGCGGCTGGTTCCTCGAACTGGACTGGTCCTCCCAGGGCCGTACCGGCACCATCCGCATCGACGACCACGGCCGCCCGTTCCGTACGACGAGCGTCAAGGGACTGCCGGGTTACGGGTACGACACCTCGGCCCGCAAGTGGGTGCCGAACACCTGAGCCGTACTACCGAAGCCGTACGTCCGAGGGCGGGGCTACGTCTCCCACACCCCGGCGGCCGTACGGTCGTCGGCGTACCCCTTGACCCGGACCTGGGTGTCGGCGAGGAAGGCGGCGAGGCCGGGCGGCTCGGGGCCGGACCAGCGTGTGGTCAGGTGGGCGGCGAGCTCGGGTTCGCCGCGCAGGGGGTCGGCGAGGCCGCCGGTGCACATCAGGAGCGTGTCTCCCGGGCGGGCCACCGACGCGCGGAAGCGGAAGGGTTCGCGAGGCGGCTCGGGGGCCGGGTCGTAGGGGCTCGGAGGTGTGGGGATGCCGAGGTCCATGGTGAGGCGGTCACCCTCGGGCGTCTCGGCCGGCAACGAGCCGAAGCCGACGACGGGTTCGCCGGTGGCATCGGTGACGTGGGGCTCTATGTCCTGCCACTCGCCGTCCCGCAGCCGGAAGAGTCCGCCCCCGCCGACGCCGAAGAACACACGGGTACGGCACGCGGGGTCGGCGGGGAGGAGGAGGCAGCGCAGGGTCGCCGCGTACTCCTCCGGTTCGACGCCCTGTTCGGCGGCGCTGGCGCGGAGCTTGCCGAGGCTGCGGTCGGTGAGGCGGTGCAGGCCGGACTTCAGGTCGCCGCGCCGTGCGGCCCTGATGTCCTCCGAGAGCCTCGCATGGCTGCGGCCGACGGCCCGGCCGATCCAGTGGCAGGCCTCGGCGGCGGCGCGATGGGCGTTGGGCGTGGCCCGGGCGCCGGTTGCCATCGCCACCAGGATCAGGGCGTGGTCTCCGGTGCCGAAGCGGGCGGTGAGGAGGGAGTCGCGGCGCGGTTCACCCCGGTATCGGGCGGAGTCCCCGCGCAGGGAGACGGCCCGGAGGGTGCAGGCGCCGTAGTGCGCACCGTCCAGGACGGTGTCGGCGACCAGGTCGTCGAGGTCGTCGGGGTCCGCGGCCGGGAGGGCGGTGGGTTCGGCGGCGTAGGTCGGCGGGCCGTTGCCGACGTAGTCGAGGGGCTCCGGGGAGTAGGCGGGGAGGTCCGCGCGGGTCGCGGTCCAGGGCTCGTCGTCACTCGCGGGCGTCGGGCGCTCCTCGGGCTCCGTGGGCTCCCTGGGCTCCTCCACGGTGAATCCCGGCGGCTTCGGCAGGCCCGCCGGGAAGGCCGACGGACCCGCCGCGGCATCCCCACCGGCCCTCGGCGGTAAGACGGTGGCGCCCGTCCCGGACACCCCGGCCCCCGCGCCCGCCCCCGACCGCTGGTTCACGGCCCCCGCCGCCGAGGCGAACCGGTCGTCCAGTGAGTCGGGCGCCGCTGTCGGGCCCGTGTCCTCGGTGGCGTCACCGTACAGCTGCCCCCACCAGTCGTCCTCGTGACCGGTGGGCCTTCCCCCCTGCTGACTCATGCCCCTAATTGTCCACCGCACGGGCCGGATGAAAACGGGGCATCCGGAAAATCCGACCCGGTGGACCGACACGAAAGGCGTTGTGGGAGTGAGGTGTTGAACAGCCTTGCGATACACCGGGCCGCGCGAGAGGCGACGTCGCCGGGCGGTCCCACCCCCCACGGGAGAACCGCCCGGCGACTGCCGGGTGACCCGGGCCCGGATCCCCTTCGCACGCGTCAACGCACGTCGTAGGCCCGGGTCACGATCTCGGTGACCGAAGCGTCGCTCGCGCCGGTCAGGACGGCCTCGAGTGCGGCCTGCTTCCCCGTCGTTCGGCTGTGGTTCGCGACCGCCGTCGTAGGAGTCCGTCCTCCGGCAACGTGTACCGCGGGAACGGCAGCAGTATGCCCGCGCCCGGGGCGGCGATCGCCGGCGGCCCAAGTGGGGCAAAGCGGGTGGTGGTTGATGCTGTGGTGGCGCCACCTTGGCAGAGTGACGGGTGGTGCGGCGATGATGTGACGAGGCGGTTTTACGCCGTGGCCGTTTTCCGCCACGGAACGGACACCGATGTTCTCCGGGGAGGGGCGCGGCCCGATGCTGGGAGTGATTGGTCTCGACGAGACGCATGAGTCGGCGTACCGGGCCCTGGTGTCCGTCGGCGCCGCCGACGTACCGGATCTCGCGCGACGGCTGACGCTCGGCGAGTACGACACGGAGCGCGCCCTGCGCCGGCTGGAGCGGCACGGACTCGCGGCGCAGTCCTCGGCGCGGCCCGGCCGCTGGGTCGCCGCGCCGCCCGGGGTGGCGCTGGGCGCGCTGCTCACCCAGCAGCGGCACGAGCTGGAGAAGGCGGAGCTGGCGGCCGCGATGCTCGCCGAGGAGTACCGGGCGGGCGCCGCCGAGCCCGCCGTGCACGATCTGGTCGAGGTGGTGATCGGCGCGGCCGCGGTCTCGCAGCGCTTCCTGCAGCTCCAGCTCGGGGCGAGCAACGAGGTGTGCGCGCTGGTCACCGGCAGTCCCGTCGCCGTCACCGGCGTGGAGAACGACGCGGAGGAGCAGGCCGCCGACCGGGACGTCCGTTACCGGGTGGTCCTGGAGCGCTCGGTCCTCGACCAGCCGCACGGCGTCACCGAGCTGTCCGCCGCCCTCGGCCGCGAGGAGCAGGTGCGGGTCGTGGACCAGGTGCCGACCAAGCTGGTGATCGCCGACCGGGCCCTGGCGCTCGTACCGCTCACCTCGCACACGTCGGAGCCGGCCGCCCTGGTCGTCCACGCGAGCGGGCTCCTGGAGCTGCTCTCCGGCCTGTTCGAGTCGGTGTGGCGGGAGGCGCTGCCGGTCCGTCTCGGCCCGTCCGGCGTCACCGAGGAGGAGCCGGACGGGCCCGACGACACCGACCTGGAGGTGCTGTCCCTGCTGCTGGCCGGTCTGACCGACGCGAGCGTGGCCAAGCAGCTGGATCTGGGCCTGCGGACCGTGCAGCGCCGGGTGAAGCGGCTGATGGAGCTGACCGGGGTGACGACCCGGCTGCAGCTGGGGTGGCACGCGTACGAGCGGGGCTGGGTGGCGCGGGAGCGGCACGGGTGACCGCGGCGCACCCCCGGCGACAAGGCTGATCTGCGCGTTCTCGTGAGCTCCGGCACTCTGGTCAGATGGGAGTGTCGGACCTCGTGCTGGTCGGACTGGTCCTCCTGCTCGGCCTCTGCGGAGTGCTGGTGCCCGGGGTGCCGGGGTCCTGGCTTGTGTGGGCCGCGGTCATGTGGTGGGCGCTGCAGGATCCCCAGCCGGTCGCGTGGTGGGTGCTCGTCGGGGCCACCGTCGCGCTGTTCCTCTCCCAGGTGGTGCGCTGGGCACTGCCGCCGCGCCGACTGCGTCCGAGCTGGGCCGGCCGTCACATGGCGGTGTACGCGGGAGCGGGGTCGTTCCTGGGCTTCCTCCTGCTGCCCGTGATCGGCGCGATCCCCGGCTTCATGGCCGGCATCTACCTCGAGGAACGGTTCCGCCTCGGCCGCCACGGCGAGGCGATGGCGGCACTGCGGACAGCGATGCGGTCGGGCGGGTCGAGTGTGCTGGCGGAGCTGTTCACGTGCCAGCTGATCGCGGGGGCGTGGGTGGGGGCCGTGATCTGGGGCTGACGCCCGCATGGCGGGAACGGAAGACCGCTAGAGCCTGCCCTCCAGCGTGAGCAGCCGCGTCTTGCGTTCGAGGCCGCCCGCGTACCCGGTCAGCGTGCCGTCGGCCCCGATCACGCGATGACAGGGGCGGACGACCAGCAACGGATTGGCGCCGATCGCGCCGCCGACGGCCCGTACGGCGGCGCGGGAGGCCCCGATCCGCGCCGCGATCTCGCCGTACGTCGTCGTGGACCCGTAGGGCACATCGTCGAGGGCGGCCCAGACCCGTTCCCGGAACTCGCTGGCCGCCGTGCGCAGCTCCAACTGGAACTCCTCGAGTTCACCCGCGAAGTAGGCGGCGAGCTGTTCCTCGGCCGCGCGGAAGAGCGCGGGGTCGCGGCGCCAGCCCTCCTGGACGGTACGGCCGCCCTTCTGACCCGGCACGGACAGGGAGGTCAGGGCGCCGGTCGCGGGGTCGGCGGTGAGGAGGAGCGGGCCGAGCGGACTGTCGAGCTCGGTCCAGTGGGTCGGGGCGAGGGTCTGGTTCAGGGTGGCCATGGTTACTCCAACTCCCCTGCTGCACGCAGGTGTTGCGAGGCGTAAGAGCGCCAAGGGCGCCAGCTGTCGGGGGCGTCGACGCCGGGCGGTACGACATCCGGGTCGCCGAGGGCCCGGGTACGGATGACGGCGACGGTACGGGCGTCCAGGCCGGGCAGGCCGAGCAGCGCGTGGTGGGCCTCGTCCCGGTCGGCGCCCGGGTCCAGCCGTACGGCACCGTCGGCGAGGGCGGCGGTGAGCGCGCCGAGGGGGCCGTCGGGCTCGGCCTCGGCGAGGACGGCCGTCTCGGGGAACAGGTGGGTGAGGCTGCCGCAGGGCGCGTCGAGCGCCTTGCCGTACCGCCGCACCAGCCGCTCGGCCTCCCCCGGCCCGACGAGCGCCCGCACCGCCAGTTCCTCGGCGTCGGCGGCACCGGGTGACCGGAGCCCCGGCCGGGCGGCGACCAGCGCGGCGAGCCGGGGGTCGGCGCCGAGCCGCTCGTCGACGGCGTACGGATCGGAGTCGAGGTCGAACAGGCGCCGCAGCCGCTGTACGGCCGTGGTCAGGTCGCGCGGGTCGGTGAGGTGGAGACGGGCGTCGAGCCAGCCGCCGCGGTGGGGGGTGGAGGCGGAGCCGGCCGAGGGGTCCGGTCCCCCGCCGCGGGCCGCGGACGCCGGCCTCCCGCCGCCGCCCGGCCGCTCCCGCACCGCCGCGATGGCGGTGCCGTGCGGCAGCCGGAGGCTGCGGCGGTACGTCCGGCGCCCGACCGGTCCGCCGATGTCCTCGACGCCGGGCACGGCCTCGCTCTCCAGCAGGTCGAAGACGAGGCCGGCCTGGTAAGGCCCCCGGTACGCGAGGCGGAGCGGTATCCCGGCCGACGGCGTGCCCGCGCGCCGGGCGCCGCGGCCGCCCCTGGGGGTGGCGGCGGCCCGCAGCTCGCTCGGCGTGAAGGCGTACACCTCCCGGATCGTGTCGTTGAACTGCCGCACGCTGGCGTGCCCGGACGCGAACGCGATCTCGGTGATCGGCAGCTCGGTGGTCTGCAGGAGCACCCGCGCGGTGTGCGCCCGCTGGGCCCGGGCCAGCGCGACCGGCCCGGCGCCGAGCTCGGCGGTGAGCTGCCGCTGGACCTGCCGCGCGCTGTATCCCAGCCGCGCGGCGAGCCCGGCGACGCCCTCCCGGTCGACGATGCCGTCGCCGATGAGCCGCATGGCCCGGCCGACGACATCGGCCCGCACGTTCCACTCGGCGGACCCCGGCACGGCATCCGGCCGGCACCGCCGGCAGGCCCGGAATCCCGAGCCCTGCGCGGCGGCGGCCGTCGCGAAGAACCGCACGTTGCGCCGCTTCGGCGTGACGGCCGGGCAGCTGGGGCGGCAATAGATGCCGGTGGTCTCGACGGCGAAGAAGAACTCGCCGTCGAACCGGGCGTCCCTGCTGCGGACCGCTTCGTACCTGGTGTCCTCGTCCATCACGCCCTCCAGTCTCCGCCACCGCGCGGGGCGCGGCTGGCGGAAATCGGACGTGACACCGCGCTACCGCATGCGGCCCCGCTTGGCCTCCATCGCGGCCCGCCCCTCGGCGCCCTTGCGCTTCCAGTCCTTGCGGATCTCGGCCCGGAGCCGCGCGTCGGTCTTGGCCACGATCCGCTGGTTCTCCCGCAGCAGCTTGCGGTAGCTCTCCAGCCGCCGCTCGGGCAGCTCACCGGCGTCGATGGCGTCGAGCACCGCGCACCCCGGCTCGCTCTCGTGCGCGCAGTCGTGGAAGCGGCACCGCTCGGCCAGCGCCTCGATCTCGGCGAAGACCTGCCCGACCCCGGTCCCGGCGTCCCAGAGGCCGACGCCCCGCAGCCCCGGTGTGTCGATCAGGACGCCGCCGCCCGGCAGGGCGAGGAGGTTGCGCGTGGTGGTCGTATGGCGGCCCTTGCCGTCGACGTCGCGGGCGGCCTGGACTTCCATCACGTCGTCGCCGAGCAGTGCGTTCGCGAGCGTCGACTTGCCCGCTCCGGACTGCCCGAGCAGCACGGACGTGCCCCCGCCCACGACCGCGGCGAGGACGTCGAGCCCCTCCCCCAGCGTCGCGCTGACGGTCAGCACCGGCACACCCGGCGCCGTCGTCTCCACGTCCTGGACGAGATACGAGAGCGTCACCGCGTCCGGCACGAGGTCGGCCTTGGTGAGGACCACGACCGGCTGGGCGCCCGACTCCCACGCCAGGGCGAGGAAGCGCTCGATACGGCCGAGGTCGAGCTCGACGGCCAGCGAGACGGCGACGATCGCGTGGTCGACGTTGGCGGCGAGGATCTGCCCCTCGGACCGCTTGGAGGAGGTGGAGCGCACGAAGGCCGTACGGCGGGGCAGGTACGTCCGTACATAGCGCGGATTCCCGGCGGGTTCGACGACGGCCCAGTCGCCCGTGCACACGACCCGCAACGGATCGTGCGGGGTGACGAACGCCGTGTCGGCCCGTACGACGCCCTCGGCGGTGACGATGTCGCACTGCCCGCGGTCGACCCGGATCACACGTCCGGGGAGGAAGCCCTCGGGCTCGTAAGGGGCGAACTCGTCCGCCCATGCCTCGTCCCAGCCGTAGGGAGCGAGCGCGGAGAAAACGGATGAAGCAGCGGAGCTGGAAGTCAAGGGTGACCCTTCACAGGGGCGGCCCCGGCCGTCGCGCGCACGGGCGCGGAAGGAGTGGGTGTGTCAGCCGGTGGCCACGGAGGTGGACTTGATGGATTCCTGAGTGCGAGCAGCGCTCGTCGCAAAGACAGCCATCGGTCGACACCTCCTCATTCACGTCCGCTCGACGGCGGCGGCCGACCGGCCACCGCCCTGATCCGCCGTCACTCTAGCCCGGCCCCACGAAGTCCCGTCAACCGGTTTTCACGCGCACTCGTGCCCGTTCAACGAGAAGTCGTACCCGGGCGAGTTCTTGCCCTCCCACGACGCCAGGAACCCGAAGGCCAGCTCGCCGTCGGCCGGAACCGTCTTGTTGTAGTCGGCGGCCTTGGCCGTGACCCGGGAGCCGTTCTGGGCGAAGCTCGCGTCCCACATCTGGCCGACCTTCTGGCCGTCGCGGAAGGACCAGGCGACGCGCCAGTTGTCGAGGGCCTGTTCGGTGGTGACGGTGACGGTGGCCTGGAAGCCGTCGGGCCATTCGTTGACGAGGTCGTACTCGACGCTGCAGGTCGCCGGTTCGCTCGCGGACGGGTCCGGGTCGTCCTCGCCGGCCGTGGCGGACGTGGTGCCCTGCGGTCCCGGGTCGGGGTCCTTCGGTCCGGGCGCGTCCTCGCCTTTCGTGTCGCTCTCCGACGGCTCCGGGGAGTTCGAGGAGGGCTGCGTGGCGGCCGTGACCGGCACGGAGAAGCCGGGGTCGGCGACCGGCTGGCGGTCGGACGGGTCGCCGCCCGCGATGTCGTCGCCGGTGGAGCCGGCGGGCATCATCGACACCGCGAGGGCGAGCACGGAGACGAGGACGGCGGCGACGAGGAGGCCGTTGCGTACGACGCGCGCCTTGTGCGCACCGGAGTTCGGCGGGCCGGCGTCCGCGTCCGCCGGGTCGGGGCGTCCGGAGCCGAGGCGCACCTCGGCGGCGCGGCGGCGCCGCTCCAGATAGGCAAGGCCGCCCCAGCCGATCACACCTCCGGCGAGGGCCCCGGGCAGTCCGCCGCCGTGCAGCCGCAGACAGGCGGCGGCCTCGGCGCACTGCACGCATGTGGCGAGGTGGCGGGAGAGGTCGTCCGGGGTGTCGGCGGCGGTCGAGCGGGTGACGGCGTCGAGGAGGCGGGCGTAGCTGCGGCACTGCGCGTCCATCGGCGTGTCGAGGTGGTTGCGGTGGCAGCGGTCCCTGAACAGGCCCCGGACCTGGGAGAGTTCCTCGGAGACGGCGGCCGGGTCGAGGCCGAGTCGGCGGGCCACCACGTGCAGCGGCAGCGCCTCCACCTCGGCCAGCCACAGCAGCGCCGCGTCCGGTTCCTGCATGTCACGCAGTCCGCGCAGCGCGATCGGGCGCTGCAGCGGGGGTCCGGTGTAGCGGGCGGCCTTGTCGGAGTTGAGCCACAGGCGCAGATCGGGGTCGAGCTTGTGGCCCTGCCCGCTCTCCTCCCAGGCGGCCGCCGTGGAGCGTACGGCGGTCAGCAGCAGGGGGATTCGGGGCAGGCGGGCCGGGCGGCGGCCCGCACTCCTGAAGGTCCCGGTCTGGCCCTCGCGGGCCTCGCGTATGCCGGTCGAAAACGCCTCGGTCGCCAGCTGTTTGGCGGCGGCGGAACCGGCCGTGCACAGGTCGGCGTACGACAGCACGGCGTCCCAGCACTCGGAGAACAGCGCGGCCTCGGTAGCGTCCTGGGGGGTCGGCAGGTCGGGCATGGGTCTCCTGCATCCACATGCGAGGTCAACTCGCCATATTGGCAGTGGAGTTGGGGGGAACCTCGCGGCAGGACATGAGCCTTTCACGCTTCCGACACAACTGACAAGCGCCGTGTTCAAATGTCATGACAGGCCGCGCGTCCGTACAACTCCAGCCACTTGTACGGACGCGGGCCCCTTCTGTCTCACTACACCGTCGTGGAATCCTCCGCGGTGGCGGGCTCCCCCGCCGTCGCGGAATCCTGCGCCGGCAGGCTGTCCATGAAGGAACTCACCGAGAACACCGCGCGGCCGGGGCCGGGCGGGCCGTAGCCGGGGGGCGAGGACAGGCCGAAGTCTTCCATCGTCTGGCGATAGGCCTGCAGCAGGCGGATGTGGTATTCCAGCGGCGCGCCCTGCGGGTTGGCCTTGCCGAGCGGGGTCGTCGGCTCGGGGCACCAGGTGGTGAAGCGGGGCGTGATGCCGTGCGACATGAAGAAGCGCAGGCCTTCGGTCGTCGACGCGATGGCCTCGTCGACCGTCGTGAAGCCGAAGGGCTCGGCCATCTCCACGCCCGCCACGAAGTTGGGGATGACGTTGCGCGCGCCGAACACCTCGGCCGAGTCCAGGATCCGCTTGTGCCACACGTCCCGGCCGACGTACCGCTCCTTGCCCGGGCAGTACATCTTGAACAGGTACTCGTCCCACACCTCGTAGTTGGGGTGGTAGATCTGCACGCCGTAGTCCTTGAAGCGCTGCACGTCGTCGCGCGGCAGCGCCTGGGCGACGACCTTGCCGATCCACCGGCCCGGGAAGCGCTCCTCGATGGCCTTGGCGTAGTGGCCGTAGAAGTCGGCCTCGTCACGGCCGGAGACGGTCTTGGTGATCGCGCCGCCGGTCAGCGTGTAGGCGGTGGAGGCCTTGGCGGTGTCGTACCGGTCGATGATCTCGAGGGCCTCCAGCACCTCCTCGACGTCCTTCACCCCCGTGTACGGGCGACCGGCCGCCTTGTGCTGGCGCCAGTTGTGGTTGATGTCGCAGTACTGGCACTCCTCCTTGGCGCCGAAGTACTGGCACACCCGGAAGACGGTCAGATAGATCAGGTAGCCCCACTGGATGGTCGGGGCGACCTCCATGACGGACTTCCCGTTGGCGAGCTTGTGGCGGTAGTACTCCGGCATCGGGGGCACCCCGACATCGGCGATGCGCTTGCCGTCGAGGTAGAGGCCGAGGATGCCCTCGTCGTCCGCGGCGACCCGGTACGGCGACGACGGGTTCACGCGCACCGACACGACGGTGCGCCGCAGGTCGTACGGGCCGCCGGTGAGGATGATCTCCTCCGGCGGGCGGCGCAGCGCGGCCTCGCCGAGCTCGGGGAGGGTGCCGTGGTCGAAGGAGAAGATGAAGTACGACTTCGGCTTCACCTCACCGGACTCGTTGTCGCTGAGGGCGGACGGGTCGAAAGCCACGCCACCTCGCAGCAGGTCCTCTTTGAAGACGGCTTCCCGCGGAACGTGCGGGAATCGCTCCATCAGATCCTCGACCAGTGCGGTGCGGCTGCCCATCCGTAATCTCCTCCCGGCTCAGGCGTACGACTCCTCACGGTATGCCCCTGCCCGGGAGGGAGCGGCGGCGGGGGCCCTTCGGGGCGGGTCGTGGCGAGCCGCGGGGTGATGGGGGGGCTTTTCTCGCCCCCGCCGCCCCTACCCGTCCCATCCTCAAGGGGCTCTGCCCCTTCGACCCCGCTCCCAGGGGGCTCCGCCCCCTGGACCCCCGCTCCTCAAACGCCGGAGGGGCTGAGATTTTCAGCCCGTCCGGCGTTTGAGGACGAGGCCCGAAGGGCCGACAGCGGGGGTCCGGGGGCGGCAGCCCCCGGGGACGGGACGGGTAGGGGCGGCGAGGGCGAAAACAACCCGGCCGTCACGCCATGCGTTCCAGTTCGGACTGGACGATCCCGTGAGCCAACGGCCGCCCCGCGCCAAGCCGCTCCGCCTCCTCCGCGACCGCGAGGCCCAGGCGGGCCGCCTCATTGCCCTGGGAGCCCGCGAGGTGCGGGGTGACGAAGGCGTTCGGCAGGTCGTACAGGGGTGAGTCGGCGGGCAGTGGCTCGGGCTCGGTGACGTCGAGGATCGCGGACAGGCGGCCGGTGCCCAGTTCGGCGATCAGCGCCTCGTGGTCGACCAGACCTCCGCGCGCGGTGTTGATCAGGACTGCCCCGTCGGGCATCAGGGCCAGCTCGCGCGGACCGATGAGGTGGCGGGTCTCCGGGGTTTCCGGGGCGTGCACCGTGACGATGTCGGACGTGCGCAGGAGGTCGTCCAGCGGCAGCAGCGGTACGCCGAGCGCGGCGGCGCCCGCCTCGTCGACGTACGGGTCGGTGAGGCTCGGGACCAGGTCGAAGGGGCGCAGCAGCTCGATCACCTTGCGGCCGATGCGCGACGCCCCGATGACGCCGACCCGGCGGCCGTGGTTGCCGATGCCGGGGACGAGCCCCCAGCCGGGGAAGGCGCGCTCGCCGCGCAGGCGGTCGCGGGCGGCGAAGAGGTCCTTGCCGGCGACCAGGATCATGGCGAGCGTGTACTCGGCGACCGGCACGGCGTTGGCGGCGGCCGCCGAGCTCACCGCGATGCCCCGCCGCCACAGCTCGGGCGTGGCGAGGCTCTTGACTGAGCCGGCCGAGTGCAGCACCGCGCGCAGCTTCGGCGCGGCGTCGAGCACGGCCGCGTCGAGGCGGGGGCAGCCCCAGCCGGTGACGAGGATCTCGGTGCGGGCGAGCGCGTCCTTCAGGCGCGGGTCGGTGAAGTCCTCGTGGTCCTCGGCCACCAGGGCGGGATCGATGTCCACCGACTCCCGCAGCCGTGCCAGCACCTCCGGCGGGAAGACCTGCGGCACGTTCTCGGCGGACATGGCGAACATGGCGTACGGCCGCTGGGTCAAGGACGTGGCCTCCGGCTCGGCGAAAGGGAGTGGGGAAAACGCTCTCTACCGTAGGCAGGCGCGAATGAGAGGGTCAACGCACAGGCACCCACCTCGAAGGACGGCAGGGATGACGGAGACGATCACCAACTGGGCGGGCAACATCACCTACACCGCCAAGGAGCTGCACCGGCCGTACTCGATCGACGCGCTCAGCGCCCTGGTGGCGGGGAGCGAGCGGGTGCGGGTGCTGGGCAGCGGGCACTCCTTCAACGGAATCGCCGAGCCGGGCCCCGAGGGCGTCCTGGTGTCGATCGCCGGTCTGCCGCCGGTGATCGACGTGGACCGCACGGCCCGTACGGTGCGCGTCTCGGGCGGCGTGCGGTACGCCGAGCTCGCCCGCGCGGTGCACGCGCGCGGGCTCGCGCTGCCCAACATGGCGTCCCTGCCGCACATCTCGGTGGCCGGTTCGGTCGCCACCGGCACGCACGGGTCGGGGGTCGGCAACGGCCCGCTGGCCGCGTCCGTGCGGGAGGTGGAGCTGGTCACGGCGGACGGGTCGGTGGTGACCGTCGGACGGGGCGATCCGCGGTTCGGCGGTGCCGTCACCTCGCTGGGCGCCCTCGGTGTCGTCACGTCGCTCACCCTCGCCCTGGAGCCGTCCTTCGACGTCGAGCAGCATGTCTTCACCGAACTGCCGCTGGACGGGCTGGACTTGGCGGCGTTCGAGACGGTGATGGCGGCGGCGTACAGCGTGAGCCTGTTCACCGACTGGCGCGAGCCGGGCTTCCGGCAGGTGTGGCTCAAGCGGCGCGCCGACCGGCCGTTGCCGGACTTCCCGTGGGCCGCGCCCGCCACCGAGAAGCTGCACCCGGTGCCGGGGATGCCCGCGGTCAACTGCACGGAGCAGTTCGGGGTGCCGGGGCCGTGGCATCAGCGGCTGCCACACTTCCGGGCGGAGTTCACACCGAGCAGCGGGGCGGAGTTGCAGTCGGAGTACCTGCTGCCGCGTGGGCACGCCCTCGACGCGCTGCACGCGCTCGACGCGATACGGCAGACGGTCGCTCCCGTGCTGCAGACCTGCGAGGTGCGCACGGTCGCCGCCGACGACCAGTGGCTCAGCCCCTCCTACGGACGGGACACGGTGGCGCTGCACTTCACCTGGATCGAGGACGGCGCGGCCGTGCTGCCGGTGGTGCGGCGGCTGGAGGAGGCGCTGGACGCCTTCGGTCCCCGGCCGCACTGGGGGAAGGTGTTCACGGTGCCGGGGCGGGCGCTGCGCGGGCGGTACCCGCGGCTGGGGGACTTCCGGGCGCTGGCGCGAGAACTGGACCCCGGTCGGAAATTCGCCAACGCCTTCGTGCAGGACATACTGGGTGACTGACTCCGGGGGACTTCGTAAACCCCCTTTCCTAACCCCTTGTCGAAAGGCGGCGCACGTCATAGCCTTGCGCCGCGCCGGTGCCGACGACGACCCGGCCTGAGCGAAGGGACGGGGGCGCCACCGGTGAAGCGCACATCACGCGACATCCGCACCGCGAACCGCTATGAGGTGCTGCGCCAGATCATCGCCGCGTCGCCCACCTCCCGACAGGAGCTGGCGGCCGCCACCGGCCTCAGTCTCGCCACGGTCGCCACCCTCGTGGGCGAGCTGCTCGACCTCCGCATGATCACGGAGGTCGGCTTCGAGGACTCGGCCGGCGGCCGCCCCCGCGGGCTCGTGGCCGTCCACGCGTCCGGCGGCGCGCTGATCGGCGTCGACATCGCGGAGACGTACGTACGGGTCGAGCTGTTCGATCTCGGGCTGAACGTCCTGGCCCGCGCCGACGAGGACATGCGCCCCGGCGAGAGCCGCCCCGAGCAGGTCGTCGGCCATGTCGCCGCGGCCGTCGGCTCGGTGGTCGCGCAGGCCGGTGTGGAGGGCGCACGAGTGCTGGGCGTCGGGGTGAGCGTGCCGGGACAGGTGGACCGGGCCACCGGCGTCGCCGAGTACGCCCCGAACTGGGACTGGCACGACGTGCCCCTGCTCGACCTGCTCGCCGAGCAGATCGCCTACCCGCTGTACATGGACAACCCGTTGCGGGCCTGCGCGGTGGCCGAGCTGTGGTTCGGTGCCGCGCGCGGCAGCGGGGACGCCGTGGTGGTCAACCTCGGGACCGGCGTGGGCGCCGGGCTCGTCCTCGGCGGGGGGCTGCACCGGGGCGTGAGCAACAGCGCCGGCGAGTGGGGCCATACGACGCTCGTGCTGGACGGGCGGCTGTGCCACTGCGGCAATCACGGCTGCGTCGAGACCTATGTGGGCGCGCCCGGGATCATGGTGAACCTGCGGGAGCTGGCCGCCGACAGCGCGCTGCTCCACCCCGAGGACCAGACGGCCACGATCGACGCGCTGGCCCGTGGGGTCGGCGCGCACGATCCGGTGGCGCTCAAGGTGGTCCGGGACACCGCCCGTTACCTGGGCGCCGGGATCGCCGACCTGGTGAACCTGTTCAACCCCGAAGTCGTCGTGCTCAGCAGCTGGGTCGCCGCCACCCTGGGCGAACCGCTGCTGCACGAGGTGCGCGAGGCCGTGGCCCGGCACGCGCTCCGGCGTCCGCTGGCCGCCACCCGGATCGTCCTCTCCGCCATCCCCACCGACCCGGTGTGTCTGGGCGCGGCGACGTTCGCACTCGAGGGTGCGTTGCAGTCGGCCCCGCAGAAGAGGGCGCAGCCCGCCGCGCAACGCGGCACACCCGTGAGGAGCCGTACCGTACCGCCTTCATGAGGGGCGTGATTCCCCCCTCCTGAAAGGACGTGATTCCCTCTTCCCGAAAGGGAGTTGCCGGTCGCTGGTGCGGCGTCCCGGAACCTCCTCACGTCCGGTATTCCGAACGTTGCACAACGCTTCGTGCAGACTTCGTCCAACCCCTTGCCGAAGCCTTAGTCGAAGGTTAACGTCCCGCACCGCAACCCCATTTGAGCCAACTGGCGCTGAGCCGCTCCAGCCACAGGCATGAGCACAGGGCCGCAGCCGTACTCGAGACAAGGACGTCAGCATGTCGGCATTGAGCAACACCAACTGGGACCGCCGAAACGTACTGCGGGCCGCGATGGGCCTGGCCGCCGCCGGGGGACTGGCCGCGTGCGGCGGCAACACCGGCCGGAGCAGCTCCGGCGACAGCCTCGTGCAGATGTTCCACGCGTACGGCGAGGCGGGCACCGAGCAGGCCATCAAGCGCTACGCGAAGGCGTACAAGGACGCCAACGTGACCACGCAGTGGATCACCAGTGCGGACTTCGAGAGCAAGCTCTTCTCGGCCTTGCTCACGAAGAACGCGCCGGACCTCTTCGAGTTCCACCCGCAGATCCAGATGGTGAAGAGCGGTCAGGTGGCGGACCTGACCGACATCATCGATCCGGTCAAGGACGACTTCAACCCGGCCGACATCAAGTCGCACACGGTCGACGGGAAGATATACGGCGTCCGGATGATCGACGACCCGCAGTTCTTCTTCTACCGCAAGTCGATGCTGGAGAAGGCCAAGGTCGAGGTGCCGACCACGCTCGACGAGCTGATGGAGGCCGCGGCCAAGCTCACCACCGGCAAGGTCAAGGGCCTGTACATGGGCAACGACCTGCACAGCGTCAACGACACGTTGATCTGGTCGGCCGGTGCCCAGCACCTCAACGAGAAGAACGAGATCGCCTACCACACGGACGGCGTCGTCGAGGGCCTGAAGAAGATGCGCCAGCTGTTCACCAGCGGCGACCTTCTCCTCGGCGCTCCGACCGAGTCCTGGGACCCCTCCTCGTTCAACCAGGGCCTGTGCGCCATCCAGTTCTGCGGCATGTGGGCGATGCCGGCGATCCAGGACGCGCTCGGCGACGACTGGGGGGTCTTCCCCTTCCCGAAGGTCACGGACTCCGGAAAGCCGTCGGTCTACAACGGCGGCTGGTCGATGTTCGTCAACGCCAAGAGCAAGAACGTCGACGCGGCCAAGGAGTACGTCAAGTGGCTGTGGATCGACCAGACCGAGTACCAGGAGGACTGGGCCACCTCCTACGGCTTCCACATTCCGCCGCGCACCTCGATCGCCCAGAAGGCCACCAAGCTCAAGTCGGGCAACGCCGCTGAGGGCGTCCGCCTCTTCAACGAGTTCGGGCACTTCGACAACATCGGCTGGACCCAGGCCATGCGCACCGCCTTCGAGGACGTCTTCGCCAACTCCGTCCGCAAGAACATGGACCCGGAGAAGGCGCTCGACAGGTGCGACACGGCCGTCAACCGCGAGCTCAAGAAGCTGTTCGGATAGGCCGCGGGACGGACCACGACATGTCGACGACCACCAAGCTCGACCTCGCGAGCCCCGCCACGGCGAAGGCCTCCTCGGCCAAGCCGCGGCGGGGTCTGCGGGGCAGCCCCACCTTCACCTTCTGGCTCTTCACCGGGCCGTTCCTGATCGGTCTGGCGATCTTCGTCTACGCGCCGATCCTCTGGAGCCTCTGGCTGAGCTTCTTCGAGGCCCGCTTCACCGTCACACCGGACAAGTTCGTCGGGTTCGACAACTACAAGTACATGCTGACGAACGACGACTTCGTCGGCTCGCTCGGCACCTTCACCGTCTTCGCCGCCTTCATCGTGCCCACCACCTGGGCGCTGTCGCTGGGTCTCGCCCTGCTGGTGAACCGGATGCGCTTCATGCGGGCGTTCTTCCGCTCGGTCTTCTTCCTGCCGACCGCGGTCAGCTATGTCGCCGCGGCGCTCATCTGGAAGATGTCCATCTTCAGCGGGGTCCGCTTCGGTCTGATGAACACGGTCCTCGGCTGGTTCGGGGTCGAGAACATCGCCTGGCTGATCGACCCCAACCCGCCCTGGTACTGGCTGGTCATCGTGACCGCCCGACTGTGGCTGCAGTCCGGCTTCTACATGATCCTGTTCATCGCGGCCCTGCAGAACATCCCGGACGAGCTGTACGAGGCCGCCGCCATCGACGGCGCCAAGTCGGGCTGGCAGACCTTCCGGTACATCACCCTGCCCCAGCTGCGTGCGACGTCCACCGCGGTGATCCTGCTGCTGCTAGTCGCCGCCTACCAGGCCTTCGACGAGTTCTTCAACCTGCTGTCGAAGACGACCTGGGGCCGCCCGCCGCTCGTCGAGCTGTACTACAAGGCCCTGGGCGAGAGCCAGGACTACGGCGCCGGCAGCGCGGGCGCGCTGATCCTGACCGTGCTGATCTGCGCCGTGACCCTGCTCCAGGGCAAGATCATGGGCTTCGGAAGGGGGGACGAGTCCAAGTGACCACCACCATGCCCAAGGTGCGGAAGTCCGCGCCGACGCCGGACACACCCAGCCGGGTCAGGCGCGGTGGCGGCGTGATGAGCTCCACCGGCCTCTACATCGCCACGGGCGTCGCCGCCTTCCTCTTCCTGATCCCGTTCTACATCCTCGTCCGCAACGCCCTCTCCACCGATGCCGAGATCACCGGAGAGAACTGGAAGTTCTTCCCCACGGACATCCAGTGGGGCAACATCGGCGAACTCTTCAGCGACGAGACGGTCCCCTTCGCCCAGTCACTGTGGAACTCGGCGGTCGTGGCCACCCTGCACACCGTCGGCGTCCTGCTGGTGTGCTCCCTCGCGGGCTACGGCCTGGCCCGCATCCCGTACAAGCACGCCAACAAGGTGTTCTACGCCGTCCTGGGAACCCTGATGGTCCCGACCGCGGTCACCTTCGTGCCGAGCTTCGTGCTGGTCTCCTCGCTCGGCTGGGTGGACACCTACCGCGGCCTCATCATCCCCGGCCTGTTCAGTGGTTTCACCTGCTTCCTCTTTCGGCAGTACTTCCTGGGATTCCCCAAGGAACTGGAGGAAGCTGCACGCATGGACGGACTGGGCTACTGGGGCGCGTACTGGCGCGTCGTCGTACCCAACTCGCTGAACTTCTTCGCGGCGATGGCGACCATCACCTTCATCGCCGGCTGGAACGCCTTCCTGTGGCCGCTGGTCATCGGCCAGGACCCGAGTTCGTGGACCGTCCAGGTCGCGCTCTCCAGCTACATGACCAACCAGACCGTCGTGTTCCATCTGATCTTCATGGCCACGGCCGTTTCCATCCTGCCCCTGGTGTTCGTGTTCCTCTTCCTCCAGCGCTGGCTGGTCCAGGGGATCGCGCAGACCGGCATCAAGGGCTGACGTTCTCTTCTCAGGACCTGGAGACCGATGACTTCCCGCACCACCACTTCCGTCGACTACGTCGAGGACGTCTCCCCGGGCCGCGGGGCCCTGAAGCCCCGCGCCTGGTACGCCTCCTCGGACGCGAAGTCCCTGTCGCTGGGCGGCAGCTGGCGCTTCCGGCTGTCGGCGACCGCCGACGCCGAGGACGACTCGTTCGCCCAGCAGGGGTACGACGCCGGGGACTGGGCCGAGGTCACGGTCCCCGGGCACTGGGTCCTGCAGGGCGACGGCGCGTTCGGTTCGCCCATCTACACCAACCACCTGTACCCCTTCCCGGTGGACCCGCCGCACGTCCCGACGGAGAACCCGACCGGCGACCACCTGCGGGTCTTCGACCTGCCGGCCGACTGGCCGGCCGACGGCGACGCCGTGCTGCGCTTCGACGGCGTCGAGTCCTGCGCCCGCGTCTGGCTGAACGGCACGGACATCGGTGAGTTCAAGGGCTCCCGCCTGCCGCACGAGTTCGCGGTCGGGCAGCTGCTGAAGCCGGCCGGCAACGTGCTCGCCGTCCGCGTGCACCAGTGGTCGGCCGGCTCGTACCTGGAGGACCAGGACCAGTGGTGGCTGCCCGGCATCTTCCGTGACGTCACCCTGCTGCACCGCCCGGCGGGCAGCGTGGGCGACTTCTTCGTGCACGCCTCCTACGACCACACCACGGGCGAGGGCACCCTGCGCGTCGACTCCGAGGTCGACGGGCGGGTGTCCGTGCCCGCCCTGGACATCGATGTCGCGACCGGCGAGTCGGTGACCGCGGCCGTCGAGCCGTGGTCGGCGGAGACACCGAAGCTGTACGACGGCGAGCTGGTCACGGCCGGTGAGCGCGTGCCGCTGCGCATCGGCTTCCGTACGGTCGTCCTGGAGGACGGCCTCATCAAGGTCAACGGCAAGGCGGTCCTCTTCAAGGGCGTCAACCGCCACGAGTGGCACCCCGAGAAGGGCCGCGCCCTCGACCTGGAGACCATGCGCGAGGACGTGCTGCTGATGAAGCGGCACAACCTCAACGCGGTGCGCACTTCGCACTACCCCCCGCACCCGGCCTTCCTCGACCTGTGCGACGAGCTGGGCCTGTGGGTCATCGACGAGTGCGACCTCGAGACGCACGGCTTCACCGAGCAGGCCTGGCGGGACAACCCCGTCGACGACGACCGCTGGACCCCGGCCCTGCTGGACCGCGCGGCCCGCATGGTCGAGCGGGACAAGAACCACCCGTCGATCGTCTTCTGGTCCCTCGGCAACGAGGCGGGCACCGGACGCGGCCTGACCGCGATGGCCGAGTGGATCCACGGCCGGGACCCGGAAAGGCTCGTGCACTACGAGGGCGACTGGGACTGCCGGGACACGGACGTGTACTCACGGATGTACGCCTTCCACGACGAGGTCGAGAAGATCGGGCAGCAGCTCGACGGCGGCACCCACAAGCGTCGCGAACTGCCCTTCATCCAGTGCGAGTACGGGCACGCCATGGGCAACGGCCCCGGCGGACTGGCCGACTACCAGGAGCTCTTCGAGAAGTACGACCGGCTCCAGGGCGGCTTCATCTGGGAGTGGATCGACCACGGCATCACCCACCCCGAGCTGGGCTACGCCTACGGCGGTGACTTCGGCGAGGAGCTGCACGACGGCAACTTCGTCTGCGACGGCCTGATCTTCCCGGACCGCACGCCCTCCCCCGGGCTCGTCGAGTACAAGAAGGTCATCGAGCCGGTCCGCATCGACGGCGACGGCGCCGACGGCACCGTACGGGTGACGAACAAGTACGACTTCGCCGATCTGTCGGGGCTCGCCTTCGAGTGGTCGTACCAGGTGGACGGCGAGACCGTCGAGGCGGGCAGCCTGTCGGTGCCGAACCTCGCCCCCGGCGAGTCGGCCGACGTCAAGCTGCCGGAGCCGCCCGCGCACGAGCCGAGCGGCGAGAGCCAGTGGACCGTGCGGGCGCTGCTGGCGGCCGACACGGCGTGGGCGCCGAAGGACCACGTGGTCGCGTGGGGCCAGTTCCCGGTGGCCGCACGGCAGTTGCCGTCGGTCTCCGCGAGCGACCGGCCCGCCGCGAGCGAGAAGCTGATCACCCTCGGCCCGGCCTCGTTCGACGCCCGCACCGGCGCGCTGAGGACCATCGGCGGCGTCGAGGTGACGGCTCCGCGTCTGGACCTGTGGCGGGCGCCCACCGACAACGACGACGGCGCCGAGTGGCAGACCGACACCCGCTACGGGATGCTGTGGCGCAAGTACGGCCTGCACCGCATGCGGCACCGTCTGGATGCCGTCGAGTCGGGCGACGAGGCGCTGACGGTACGCACCCGGGTGGCGGCCGCCGCTTGGGAGGCGGGCCTCGCCACGGTGTACCGGTGGACCTCCGACGGCACCCGGCTGAAGCTGACCGTGTCCGTGACCCCCGAGGGCGAGTGGAAGGTGCCGCTGCCCCGGCTGGGCATCCGGTTCGGGCTCGCGCAGGCGGACGCCGTGCGGTGGTTCGGCGGCGGTCCCGGTGAGGCGTACCCGGACAGCAGGACGGCGTCGATGCTCGGCCGCTGGCACTCCACCGTCGACGAGCTGCAGACGCCGTACGTCCGTCCGCAGGAGAACGGCGCCCGTGCCGACGTGCGCTGGGTGGAGCTCGGCGGGCTGCGCATCGAGGGCGACCCGGAGTTCTGGTTCAGCGCCCGCCGCTGGACCAGCGAGCAGCTGGATGCCGCACAGCACCTCACGGACCTGGTGCCGGGCGACACCGTGTGGGTCAACCTCGACCACGGCCAGCACGGCATCGGCTCCCAGTCCTGCGGGCCGGGCCCGCTGCCGCAGTACTTCCTGCGGGCGGAGCCGACGGAGTTCTCGTTCGTGTTCTCGAACTCCAGGTAAGAAGACCATTAATCGATTGACCGATTGATCGACTTTCCGACAGTGTCGGAAAGTCGCCCGCGGCCGGTCGGCGCTTACGCCGACCGGCCGCAACTTGCTTCCGACACAAGGGAGTTGATGTCCATTGAGTGGCGCCATCGAGGTTCGCGGTCTCTCCCGGACCTTCCACACCACCGTCCGCCGCCCCGGTTTCGCGGGCGCGCTGCGCTCTCTGGTCAACCCGCAGAAGGTCGCCAAGCACGCCGTCTCCGAGGTGACCTTCTCCGTCGCCGCCGGTGAACTCCTCGCCCTGCTGGGCCCGAACGGCGCCGGCAAGTCCACCACCATCAAGATGCTCACCGGCATCCTCACCCCCACCTCCGGCGAGGCCCGGGTCGCGGGTGTGGTGCCGTACGAGGAGCGTGAGCGCAACGCCCGCAACATCGGCACGGTGTTCGGGCAGCGCACCCAGCTGTGGTGGGACCTCCCGGTGCGCGAGTCGTTCGCGATCCTGCGCGACATCTACGAGGTGCCGAAGGCCGAACACGCGGCCCGGCTCAAGGAGTTCGACGAGCTCCTGGACCTCTCCTCCTTCTGGGACACCCGGGTCCGCCACCTCTCCCTCGGCCAGCGCGTCCGCTCCGACCTGGCCGCCGCCCTGCTGCACGACCCGCCGGTGGTCTTCCTCGACGAGCCGACCATCGGCATGGACGTGGTGGTCAAGGAGCAGGTGCGGGAGTTCCTGCGGCACCAGGTGGAGGAGCGCGGCCGTACGGTCCTGCTGACCACGCATGACATGACGGAGGTCGAGCGGCTCGCCGAGCGGGTCGTGCTGATCAACCACGGGCGGCTCGTCCTGGACGGCACCCTCGACGAGATCCGGCGCAAGTTCGGTTCGACCTGGCAGGTGCGGGTGACGCTCGCCGACCCGCACACCGAGGTCGGCTCCCTGCCGGGCATCGCGCTGCTGCGGCACGACGGCCCGCAGGCGGTCTTCGGGCCCGACGGCCCCGACGCACCCACCGTGCACCAAGCCCTGAAGCAGGTCATCGAGCGGTACGAGGTGACGGACCTGTCCCTCGACGAGGCGGACCTCGAGGACGTGATGCGGGCCGCGTACGTGCATGCCGGGTCCGTCGCAGAAGGCGCCTGAGATGGCTTCCGTACTGCACGGCTGGCGCGCCGCCCGCGTCACCCCGCTCGGTGAGCTGCACACACCGCCCCGGATGACCGCCGTCCTGCTCCGGCTGACCGTCCAGGTGGTCCTGGTGGCGTCGCTGTGGCGCGGCCTGTACGCGCACACCGGCACCACCGCCGGACTGGGGCGCGACCAGGCGGTCAGCTACGCCGTTCTGGCCGTACTCGCCTCCCGACTACGGGAGTTGGACCAGTCCGCGGGCCGGGACATGGTGCTGCAGCACATGCACTTCGGCACGATCGTCTACTGGTACCTGCGCCCGCTGCCACCCCAGCGCTACTACGCCCTGCGCGCCCTCGGCGAACAGCTCTACGGGCTGGCGTGGGCACTCGCCGGATACCTGGTCTGCCTGGCCGCCGGAGTCGTCGAGCCCCCCGAGTCCGCGGCCGTGGCAGGGGTGTTCGTGGTGAGCATGCTGCTCGGCCAGTGGGTCCTGTACTACGTGATGCTCGTCCTGGACCAGCTGTGCTTCTTCACCATCCGCAACAACGCCGCGATGCTGATCCTGATCTTCGCGCAGAACCTGCTGTCCGGGGTCTACGCCCCGCTGTGGTTCTTCCCGGACTGGTTCATCACGCTGAGCGGCTTCCTGCCGTTCCAGGCGACGCTGAGCGTACCGCTGTCGATCTACATCGGCCGGATCGAACTCGCCGACGCGAGAGCGCAGTTGGCCGTTCAGGTCGCCTGGGTCGTCGTGCTGGCGCTGTTCACCCGGTGGGTGTGGCGGCGGGCGGCACGGCGCGTGATCTCGCAGGGAGGCTGATGTGTCGCTCAAGGCCATGAAATCCCTGCGCGTCATGGGGCGCATCACCCTGCTCAACATCCGTGCCTCGATGGAGTACCGCACCGAGTTTCTCCTGATGATCGCGATCGGCGCGATCTGGCAGGTGTCGGTGATCGTGTTCGCGACGGTGCTGCTGGGGGGGTTCACCGGGATGGGCGGCTGGGACAGCTCGGACGTGCTGCTGATCCCGGCGATCCGGATGCTCGCGCACGGGTTGTTCGTGCTCCTGCTGGGACGTATGCACTTCATCGGCCGGCAGATCCAGGAGGGGAAGATCGATGTCTATCTCCTGCGCCCGATGCCGGTGCACCGCCAGGTCCAGCTCGCCTTCTTCCCGACCAACGCGATCGGTGACCTGCTGGTCGCGGCAGGCCTGATGGTGGGCGCGCTCAGCCGCAGCGACCTGGACTGGACGGCGGGCCGGGTGTCGTATCTGATCGCCGCGATCGTCGGCGGGATGCTGCTGGAGGCGGCCCTGTTCACGGTGGTGGCGAGTGCCTGCCTGCGTTTCCCGGCCGCGGACTACTGGAGCCGGTGGCTGGAGGAACTGCTCGGCACGTTCGGCAGCTACCCGCTGAACGTCCTCCCGCGAGCGGTGGGCGGCTTCCTGACATACGCCCTTCCGCTCGCGTTCGTCGCCTACCTCCCGACGGCCGTCCTGACCGGCCACGACCACGACATCGGGGTGCCGTACTGGCTGGCGGCGGCGTCTCCACTGCTCGGGATCGCCGGGTATCTGGCGGCGCGGCTGGTGTGGCGGTGGAGCCTGAGGCACTACACGGGGGTGAACGGATGACGGCCGTGCGTCACACCTGCAAGTACGCGTGGGTGCCCGGGACTTGCAGCGGGTACGGGGAGAGGTGCTCGCCCCGTCGCGCGACCGCTGCGTCAGAACGGGTTGATCGCTAGGGGGCTTCATTGAAGAAGCGAACGCTGACGGTTGTGGTTCTCGGCGTGGTGGGCACGCTGACTGCGGCAATGGCGCGCGGGAAGCACGTCGCCGAGGGCGCGCGGTCCGGCGGCGACAGCTCCGCTGCCCCACCGGATCACGGAGACGGCCGACCCGCGATCGACGTCAGTGAAATCAGCCGCACCGAACGCAGGACGATCCGATCCAGCGACAAGAAGCTGACCATCGAGTTCGAGCAGGTGTCGGCCCACATGGCCGTGTTGAAGCTTGCCGGAACGTTGGACGTCTACACTCATCGGCTTCTGCGAGAGGCCTGCGAAAAGGCCTGCAGTGACGGATATTGGCTGCTTGTCCTGGATCTCGACGACCTCGATTTCCTGGACTCCACGGGCCTCGGCACCCTGGTCAGTGCCCTGAAGCGAGTGCGCGCCCACAGGGGCGCGCTGAGCCTCAGCCTGACCAAGGACAGAATTCTGAAGATTTTCAGGATAACCGGCTTGATAAGGGTCTTTCCGACTTTCCCAAGTGTCACAGAAGCGAAGGACTACCTGTTCGCCGGGAATTTCGGTCGCTGAAGCCTCCGGTTCCTCTCTCACTGTTTCCCCAACCTCTCTTGTACGTCACTCTGTTCACCAGTGAACCTGAGCAGCGCTCACCTTCTTCGCCCTCACTGGAGACACCCCCACCATGAGAAGACTGATAGGCACGCTCGCGGCGGCCGCGCTGGCCCTCACCGGACTCACCACCACCGGAGCGGCCCCCGCCGACGCCGCCACGTCCGGCTCCTTCAACGTCCTGACGTACAACATCGCGGGCCTCCCGCTCGGCCTCGGCGACAGCGATCCCGAGACGAACACGCCGCTGATCGGTCAGCGACTGGGCCCGTACGACATCGTCAACGTCCAGGAGGACTTCAACTACCACGCGTCGCTGTACGCCAACGACACCCACCCGCACCGCACGGCGACCAGCGGCGGCGCCGGCATCGGCGACGGGCTCAACACCCTCTCGGACCTCCCCTTCGAGGACTTCGAGCGGGTGAAGTGGAACGACTGCACCGGCACCAACTGCCTGACCCCGAAGGGCTTCACGCTGGCCAGGGTGCGCCTGGCCGAGGGCGTGTTCGTGGACCTCTACAACGTGCACACCAACGCCGACGCCGACGACGCCGCGCTCGCCGCCCGCCGCGCCAACGTCGAGCAGCTGTCGGACTTCATCCAGGCCAACTCCTCCGGCAACGCGGTGATCGTCATGGGCGACACCAACACCCGCTACACCCGCACCGGCGACAACATCCGCACCCTGGCCGCCGAGAACGGGCTGACCGACGCGTGGGTGAAGCTGGTCAAGGGCGGGACGCCCCCGGCGGCCGGGAGCGACGCGCTGCTCTGCGACGCCACGGCCCCGACCAACGACTGCGAGGTCGTCGACAAGGTCCTGTACCGCGGCAGCAAGCTGCTCACCCTCGACGCCACCCGCTACAACAACGACTGGGCGAACTTCCTGCGCGAGGACGGCGAGCACCTCTCCGACCACTTCCCGCACACCGTCGACTTCTCCTACACGCTCAACTCCTCCCTGAAGGCGAGCGATTTCTTCGGCGGCCCCCACGGCACGGCCTTCAACGACGCGGACGACCTGCCGGCTTCGCCGTCCCCGCGCACCCTGGCCCTGCGCGGCGGCTCCCGCCTGGACGCGGTGTCCCTGACGCACGACGGCGGTACGGCCCTCACCCACGGCGGCACGGGAGGCACGGCGACGTCCCTGACCCTGGCCTCCGGCGAGCACCTCACCGCCGTAAAGCTGACCCAGGGGCAGAAGGACGGGCGTACGCGGATCTTCTCGGCGTCGTTCACGACGGACAAGGGACGTACGTTGTCCGCCGGGACGGCGACCTCGGACAGCAAGACCTTCACGGCACCCTCCGGCTGGCAGATCGTCGGGTTCACGGGCCGGTCGGGCGACGAGATCGACAAGCTGGGAGTGCTGTACGCGCCGATCGGCTGACGGACCGGTGCGAGGCCGCCCGCCCCCGCAGCCGTACGCGGGCGGGCGGCACGGCACAATGTCAACAGCCGCCGCCCGAACGGCCCTTGCCCGTCCGCTCGTCGTCCCCTCTGGGAAGAACCTCATGCATCGCGACCCGTCCTGGGACCCCCTGCCCGTGCGCGGCACCACTCGGCTGACTTGTCAGTTCCTGCTCACCACGGTCTACGCGCCGGTGCACTGGCTGCTGTGCACAGCCCTCGCGCTGGCGCTGCTGGCCTTCGCCTTCGTGATCGAACTGCTCAGCTTGATACCCGGCGTGGAGCAGGGATACGAGAGGTTCATCGACGCGGTGTTCAGGGTCTTCCCGTGGTGGCCCCGCTGGTTCGTGACGCTGCCCGAGCTCCGCCACGAGGGTGATGTCGCCTTCTACCAGGCGCGCGTCGAGGCCAAGCTCACCAAATCGGTCAAGTGGAAGCAGCCGCAGGCCAAGATCCCCCTGCGCTCCTACCGTGCCGTGGGTGCCGGTTATGTGGCACAGCGCCTGGGTGAGTACGGCTGGCAGCTTCAGGATCCGGCGTTCCAGGAGCCGTCGAGGGGGCTGAGGCTGACCCGCGTCGCACCGGTGCAGGCACCCGCTTGACCGCCGGCCGCGGTGGAGTCCCACGTGGCCCGCAGCTCTGACCTCACTAGGATGCCCCCTAGGGGCTCTAGGCACCCTAGGGGCCTGGAGCCCCTGGGGGACTCAGGCCCGGTCACACATCCGGAGGTCAGCCAGCCCATGGCCCGCGCAGGACTCACCGCCGACCGGCTCGCCGCGGCCGCGGCCGACCTCGCCGACGAGGTCGGGTTCGAGAAGGTCAGCCTGTCCGCGCTGGCCCGGCACTTCGGGGTGAAGGACGCGAGCCTGTACTCGCACGTCAGGAATCTCCAGGACCTGCGCACGCGGGTCGCGTTGCTGGCCGGCGGCGAGATGATCGACCGGATCGCCGCCGCCGTCGCCGGACGCGCCGGCAAGGACGCGCTGGCCGCCTTCGCGGACGCCTACCGGGAGTACGCGCTGCGGCACCCGGGCCGATACGCGGCCACCCAGACACAGATCGACCAGGCCCTCGTCGCCGACGCCCCCGCCATGCGCCGCACCGCCGAGATCACCTACGGCATGCTCCGCGCCTACGGCCTCGAAGAACCGGACCTCACCGACGCCGTCCGCCTGCTGCGCAGCACCTTCCACGGCTACTGCGCCCTGGAGTCCACCGGCGCGTTCGGCGCCCCCCGGGCCGTCCAGGAGTCCTGGGAGCGCGCCGTCGACGCCCTGCACGTGGCGCTCGTGAACTGGCCGCGGCGCGAGCCCGACCGACGGCCGCCCCAGTTGTCACCCTGACCACTTAGACTGGAAGCTTCGCGGAGGTCACACGTCGCCGCCACGGGGGAGGGAGTGCGTCTTGTCCCAACAGCAGCTCGGACGCGGCCCCCTGAGGTCCCGGCAGCCCCGTCCCTCACCTCCCGCTCCCGACGAAGAGACCCAGGACAGCTCGCCCCCGGCGCGTTTCGTGGGCTGGCTCGGTGGCCTCGGATGCGTGGCCGCCGGGTACGGCGTGTTCCAGTTCCTGTTCAGTGTGCTGCCCGGCTCCCTCGAAGGTTCGGCCGCCCGCTATCTGATCGCCGGCATCAGCGGACTCGGCACCTCCGTAGCGGCCTGGCTGGCGGCGGCGCTGCTGCGGGCCCGGGCGGCGGCCGGCGAGCGAGCACCGGGCCCCGCCGTGGGACCCGCCGCCATGGCGCCGGGGGCACCCGGACCGCTCCCCCGGGCCTTCGCCTCCGCCTACGCGTCCCTCGTCGACCAAGTGACCGTCGTGGACGACCCTGAGCGCGGCCGGCTCACCGGCTGGCCGCACTCCCTCGGCGAGACCTCGCCCTCTCGCCCCACCCCCGTCGGCACCGCGTACGGCCTGCACATCATGCTCGACCTCGGCGTGCCCGACGGACAGCTGAGCACGGGCGAGCTGGTGGACACGCTGTGGCGGCTGCGACTCCCGGACGGCGGCTGGTCGGCGCGCTCGCAGGGGTCCGAGGCGCGTCCGGAGGTCACCGCGCTGGTGCTGGGCGCGCTGGCCCGGGCCGGCGCCTCCGCCGAGCGGCTGGCCGCCGAGGTGGACCGGTGCACCAGCGGGTTCACCCGCCAACTCGACCGCGCCGGGCGGGAGTCGACCCATGTCGTGACGACCGTGCTGCGCGGGCTGCTGCGCGCCGCGCCCCGCTGCGAGGTCCTGCCCGTGCTGCGCGAGGCCCTCGCGAACGGCGCGATCAGCGACCCGCGCCGCGACCATCTGCGCTGCTGGGGCTACCGCCTCGAACCCCCACACGGCTGGCCGTCCCCGCTGCACACCGCGCAGGCGGTCGTCGCCCTCGACCGGGCCGCCCGGGTCCTCGGCGAGAACGCCGGGGCGCGCGCCGCCCGCGAGGACGGCGTGCGCTGGCTGCTGACCTGCCCGGAGGCGTCGCACGACACCTGCGCGGACCTGAGGAACCTGCACGAGGAGGTACGCCGGCCGCGCACGGACGACCCCTCGCGACACGAGGTGCTGAGCGTGCGGCACTTCACCGCCTCCTGGGTGGCGCGCGCCCTGCTCTCGCCGGGCGCCGTGGAGATCGCCCGCGCCGACGGGCTGGAGGAGCAGTGGCGGGTACGGCTGGAGGGGGCCGTCGCCGCGGTGTGGGCCGGGCAGACGGACGGCGTCTGGTTCTGGGGGCGGGGCGACAGCACCGAGCTGCGGCGGCCCATGTGGATGACCTATCAAGGTCTTTCGACGCTGCGCGCGCATGCCGTATGGATGTATCAGCCGGGTGACTGAACCGGGATGTCACGCGCGGGTCGTTGGAGGATGGGTGCATGGGCGGTCGGCAGGTCCTGGCGACGCGAAGGCTGCTGGCCGAGGCACTGGACGGTGAACTGCCCGAACAGGATCTGGCGTCCGCCGCCCGCTTTGTCGTCGCCGAACTCGGCTCCGGCGACCGGCTGCTGGAGCTGATCGCGGAACTCGCCTCCGGGGAGGGCGATCCGGCGAGCTGCGCGCGACTGTCGTACCGCCATGTCCTCGGCTTCGACAAGCTGCTGCTGATCGACGGCGGCCCGCGCCACATGCTGCGCGCGCACGTCTGGCATCCGAGCGCGGGCGGGATCGGCGAGGAGGACATCCACAACCACCGCTCGCCACTGGCCTCTTATGTCGTACGGGGCCGGCTGGCCATGGAGCTGTACGAGGTCTGCGGCGAGGGCGGCGATGACGGTGTCGGCGGTGTCGCGGCGGCCCGGTACGAGGAGTCGCTGGCGGAGGGGTCGGCGGACTGGGTGCTGCGGCCGGCCGGCGCGGCGCGGCTGCGGCTGACACATGTGGGGCAGTACGCGGCGGGCAGCTCGTACGCCCTGCCGGCGCACACCCTGCACCGGGCCTGGTGCGACACGGACACGCCGACGGTGACGTTGTTCCTGGAGACCGGCGCGGGCCGGCGGCGCCACACCGACGTGTTCACGGCGGCGGGCCCGCATCCGGGCGCGGTGGAGAAGGTGCCGCTGGATGTGCCGGACTATCTGGAGGCGTTGAGCGATCTGGCGGAGCGGCTCAGGGCCTTGTGACGGCTCACGGCACCCGGGGCACACGGTGACCCCGGCCGCCCGTCGGCTTCGTGCGCCGGGCGGCCGGGGTCGGCACGGGTTACGGGAGTTTCACGAACGGCGACAGGAAGGCGCGGGCGCCCGGGGTGTCCAGGCGGTACGTCACGTTCGTCGCGTAACACGGGGTGTCGCCGGTGATCGTGGTGGCGGCCAGGACGTTCTTGCCGCCGATCACCGCGAAGTTGGGGCCGCCCGAGTCGCCGTAGCAGGCACCGCCGTTGCCCTGCGGCGCGGTCATCGCCAGGCGTGCCCAGGAGTCGTTGAGGGCGTCGAAGGTGACGGGCGCCTTCATCCGGACGCCGCCGCCGGGGTGGGTCTGGCCGCCGGGGCCGTTGACGGCCTCCTGGGTGCCGTATCCGGCGACGAACCAGTCGGTGGCGTTCAGGCCCCGCGGTCCGAGTGCGCCGAGCTGGTTCGCGGTGGGCAGGGTGGCCGGGGTGAACGTCCAGCGGGACTTGGCCTGCGCGGCGGACAGTTCGATCACCGAGATGTCGTGGGTGTCGGACGCGGGCCCGGGGTAGTCGGGGTGGCTGTGGGCGGTGCCCGGGACGGCGACGGCCCTCGCCTGGGCGGCCGGGTCGCCGGGGTACTTCTTGGCGGCGGCGTCGAGGCCGGTCTGCACGTCCTGGTCCAGCGAGACGTAGAACCTCACGTTGTCGGGCCAGTCGGTGGTGCAGTGCGCGGCGGTCAGGAAGGTGTCCGCGTCGATCATGGTGCCGGAGCAGACCCAGTCGACCCGGTCGGGGGTCGCGGGATCGCCGTCGTTGTCCCAGGTGGCCACGAGCGCGCCGACCTCGGTGCGTTCGGGGGCGGGCGTCGCGTTGTACGAGTTGATGGCCGAGGACGGCAGCGCCGTGGCGAGCACGGCCGCACAGGCCGCCGCGGTGACGGCGGTGGCGCGTATGGCTGACAAAAGAACTGACCCTTCTGCAGGTGAGCTTGGGTGTTCTCCTGTGGGGGGGTGCGCCAAGTGAAGCGCCTGGGGGCAGCTGCGACAAGAGCGTGCCGGCTCCCGCAGGGTTTTCCCTATGCGTTCCCTGTGTGATCGCTTCGCCGTGCGGAAGGGGCCGGGGTGGCCCGGTGGGCTCAGGACTCGGTGAAGGCCTGGCCCACGATGTCGAGGTTGTACGCGTCGATCTCCACGCTGGTCAGCTCGGACCGGCCGAGCCACCGCGCGTCCTGATCCGGCTCGGGGAGGGTGAGGCTCGCGGACAACGGCCTGACCAGGAAGTTGTCCTGCCAGTTCTTGATCTCGTGCCCCCGGTAGTCGCTGAGGAAGGACGACTCGCCGACCTTGCGGACGATCTCGCCGAGCAGTCCGGTCTCTTCCTTCAGCTCCCGCAGGGCACCGTCCTCGGGACTCTCACCGGGCTCCAGCTTCCCGCAGGGGACACCCCACACCCGCGGCAGGAACCGCTCCTTCTCGCTGCGGCGCACCAGAAGCACGCGCTGCTTGTCGTCCATCACGACGGCGGCCGCCAGTCGCCTGTCGCCGGGGATGTCCATGGTCATGGTTCCTCGGTCCCTCGCCGGTGATGAGTCCAAAGGGTCTGATACCCGGGAAAGAGTCAACGCTAACAGGAACCTACGGTCCGTCGCTGTGAGTCAGGTCGCCCCGGCGGCTGAGCGCGTCCACTTCGTCGTACGACGGGGTGGCCCCCCGCGGTGTGCGGCCCGCCCGGATGTCCGCGGCCGCCTCCACCGCCGCGCCCAGCGCCCGCCGGTAGAGCAGCGAGCCGAGGCTGACGCGCCGGACGCCGAGGTCGGCCAGGTGGGGGACGGTGGGGCCGGTCGGGGTGTACAGGATGTTGAGGGGGACGTGGAGGTGGCTCACCAGGGCGGCGATCCGGCGGGGTTCGGTGAGTCCTGGCACGAACACACCGTCGGCGCCCGCCTGTTGATAGGCGTCGAGGCGCTCGTCGGTCTCCGCTCCGTCGCCCAGCCAGTACGTGTCGGTGCGGGCGTTGACGAAGAGGCCGGGTGCCGCCGACTTCACGGCCGCGATCTTCGCGGCGTGCAGCGCCACGGGGCCCAGGCGGTCCTCCAGGTTGATGCCGACGGCTCCGACGCACTCCAGCTCCCGGGCGAACTCCGCCACCTCGTCGGGATCGTCGCTGTAGCCGTCCTCCGCGTCGACGGAGAGCAGGTACGGCTCCGAGCCGACGGCCAGGGCGAGCCGGAGGGTCTCGTCGCGGGTCGCGGACGCCCCGTCGGCCAGACCGGCGGCCGCGGCCACGCCGAGGCTCGTGGTCCCGATCGCCCGGAAGCCCTGAGCGGCGAGGACCGTCGCGGAGGCGTGGTCCCAGGCGTTGGGAAGGAGGAGGGGCTCGGCTGCGCGGTGGAGGTCGGCGAAAAGGGTCACGACAGGTCGCCCACGGCGTCTGCGTAGTACGTCGATTCCCCGAGGTGCCGGGCGAGTTCGCGGAAGCTCCAGCCCTCGCCGGGCGAGTGGTCGAGCTGGTCGTCGCTCAGGGCGTCGAGTCGGTTCGCCCAGATGCGGGCGAGGCGGGTCAGCCGACTGCGGGCCTCCTCCAGGTCCTGGGCGGTGAAGGGTGCGAGGTCCGCCTCGCCGGTGAGGGCGGAGGCGTGCCAGTGGTCGGGCAGGGGCTCCTCGCCCACGAGCCGGGCTTCCAGTTCGGCGAGGTGGTCGATCAGGTGGTCGGCGACGCGGCGGATCGCCTTGTGCGGGGTGTGGACGCGGTCGTCGACGTGCCGGGGCTCGCCGTTCCAGTTCGGCCAGGTCGCGGCCAGGGTGAGGACGTGGTCGACCATGGCGGTGACGGCTGCGGAGGGGCCCGACGGGCGGTTTCGGTCATGCTCCGCACGCTAGGTGCCGGTCGTTTCGGTACCGGCCGAAGTGATCCGGACCACATATGTGAAACTTCAGCAACGTTGTCGGCTCGGGCGGCGACCGGGGTACATGACTTCCGCAAGACGCACCACGTCCGTGTCCGCATCCGGCGCGCCCGGCCATCGCCGCGCGCACGCCGCCCGCCGGCCCCTCATCGCCGGTCTGGCCGCCACCACCGCCCTGCTCGGGGCCTGGTACGCCACCGCCGGGGCCGCCACGACCACGGCCCCCGCTCTCACCCCCACGACCACCACGGTGAACCTGCCGGCCAAGTTCCCCTACCTGTCGGCCGGTTACAACAACACCCGCGAGTGGACGCGCACGGCGACGGCGGTGGCCCCGAACGGCACCCTGCGGGTGGCCTGGCCCGCCTCGGACGGCATCCACGTCACACCGCTGACCGCCGCCGGCAAGCGCTCGGGCGCGGACACGGTCGTCAAGGGCACCAAGGAGGTCGGCGGCCTGGTCGCGCACAACGACGGCTTCGCGCTGCTGACCCGGGTCGCCGACACCAACAAGTGGAAGGAGACGGCAGCCGCGTTGATCCGCTACACGAACGGCAAGCAGACCTTCCGCACCAAGCTGACCGGCACCTCCTCCAACGACACCTCCCCGACCCTCGACGGCCAGCTCACCTGGAACGGCACCAAGTACGGCGCCTACTTCGTCGTGCACGGCGCGGGCGGCTTCGCCGACGGGCACTTCGGCGACAAGCTGTCGTACATCGGCGCCAAGGGTGCCAAGCTCAGCGGTGGCTGGAGCTGGGGGTGCAGCCACAACGAGGGCATCGCCCTGCACGCCGAGAAGACCGGCGCCTTCACCTCCCTCTGCTTCGACGACTGGCGCTCGGGGCTGTTCGTGTCGACGGGGATCGGCGCGCCCGACAACGCCCCGGTCGTGCAGCGCGAGCAGTGCTGGGCGGGCTACTGCGGCGGCACGTTCGCGAGCCGTACCGGTGACCTCGTGAAGTCGGCCACCGGCCGCTACGCCACCGCCTTCGCCTCCCGCGGCGCCGCGTCGGCCAAGAAGAACCCCGCCGACTCCAGCGGACGCGGCTGGACGGTCACGCCCAAGACCAGCACCCACCAGGTGGCCCTCGCCTTCCTCAAGAACCGCAGCACCCCGGCGGGCAAGGCGATCCAGCTGTCCAGCACCAAGGGCGTCGAGCACGTCAACGTCCGCCTCGCCCCGTACGGCAAGGACCGCCTCCTGCTGTCCTGGGAGTCCCTGAAGAACGCCAAGTGCGCGAACGGCACCTGCACCGGCACCTTCGCGGGCACGTCTTTCCGGCTCATCGACTGGGACGGCAAGTTCCAGAGCGCCACGAAGGTCGTCGGCACCCGGATCACCGGCGACATCGCGGTCCAGAAGGACGGCACGCTGACGTGGGCGTACGTCCCGGTCACCCCGTCGTACGCGTCGCCGCTCACCGGGGCCTCCCCCACTTCCACGACACTGCGGATCGCGCGCCTCAAGCCCTGAAGCCCTGAGCGGCGCCCGGTCAGCCCGTGATGGAGAAGAAGATCGTGTCCTGGGTGTACCAGTCGATGTTCTTCGTGGCGTACTCCCATTCGGTGTGCTCGAAGTCGAGCTTGTCGATGATCTCCTGGACGTCGTACCGGAAGTCCGCGTCCATCCGGTCCAGCACGGCCCGGTAGGCGTCGGCGGCCGGCTTGGCCTTGGCCAACGGGAACATGCCTATGTGCGGGCCGTCCACGGGATACGGGATGTGGAAGGGGATCTCCTGCGGCGGCCCTGCGAACAGGTGGTCGTGCAGCAGGAGATCCCCGCTCACGTCCAGGCGGCGCAGTTCGTCGTCGAGCAGGCCGAAGAAGGTCGAGGGCTTGGAGTACACGCCCAGGTCGTACGGGTCGGACGCATTGCAGTCGATGATGTGCTGGAGGGCGCGGTAGTAGGCGCCGGCCGCGTACTCCGCGTCCGAGCTCGCGTGACCGGCCACCAGGTGCTCGAGCGCGTCGGGGACGGACAGGCCCCGGTCGAGGCCCTGGCGGTCGAGTTCGACTTGGCTCTTCCTCGCCCTCTCGCGCATCATGCCGAGGATGCGCTCCTGGTCGGCGGTGAGGTTCCCGGCGGCTCCGAGGAACCCCACGACGTCGGCCTTGTCAGCGGTGCTGTACGAGATGATCCGGCTCATGATCACCATGCTGCCAGCCACCACTGACAATCGACCTCGCAGGCTCAGAAGGGCGTGACGCCCACCCCGTTCTCATCCAGCCGCACCCGCACCTCGCGTCCCGCACTCCAGCGGACGTGGATCTCGCCGGTCCCCGCCACCTGTACGGACACCAGCTCCTGAAGCGGCACGGGGTCCGGCTCGGCGGTGAGGCGGGCGAGGGCGACGAACACGGTGGGGCCGTCCCCCGTCACTCCTGTCAGACCCGGCAGGGCATTCGGCTCCGAGTCCCTCAACACCCCGGACACGGGCGCGAGTTCCGCCTCGACGCCCTCCCCCGCGGCCCACCCCGTCACCCGCACCACCGTCCCGGGAGCCGCGCCCACGACCCGGTGGACGCGCACCTCCACCGCGCCCTCGGCAAGCACCACACTGCTCACCCGGATCCCCTCGCCGACCGAGTGCCGGGAGGCCGCCCAGCCCTCCCCCACCCCCAGCGGCACGATGTCCGTACGGCGCGGATCGTCGCCGACGATCACGCTGTTGTCGTACGACGACGAGGGCGCCGTCACCGTCGAGTAGGCCAGGCGCGTGTAGTACGGGTCGTAGCGGACGTCCTCGCTGCCGTGGTTGTGGAGGCGGACCAGGCCGTCCGAACTCGTCGACTGGAGCAGCCAGTTGGGGGCGGCGATCGCGGTGAGCGCGTCCGCGCGCTCGGACGGGGCGGGTTCCTCCGTCGCCGTCCAGACCTCGTGGTCCGGCGGCAGGAGCAGGCCGAGGAAGGCCTTGCTCGCCCAGTACGGGGACGCCGGGCCCGAATAGCCTTGGAGGACCGTCTCGTCGGGGCCGTGCCAGCCGAGGGTCAGCAGGCCGTCCGCGTTCACCGCGCCCCGCTCCAGGAAGTACTTCAGCGCGCCGGAGGCCAGCCGCCTGGTCTCCCCCGGCGTGAGCGGCGTACGGCCCGTCAGGGCGCCGAGCCAGAGCGGGGCCGTGGTCGCGAAACGGTAGGTCAGGGAGCGGCCCTGGTGCATGGGGGCGCCGTCGGCGCCGAACAGGCGGGCGTAGTCCTCCAGATGCCGTGCGAGCCGGCCCCCGTACAGCTCCGACAGCCGCTCGTCCTGCGCCAGCCAGGCGTGCAGCACCGGGTACAGGTGCATCGCCCAGCCGTTGTAGTAGTCGTACTTCCGGCCGTCGCCGTCCGTGTACCAGCCGCCGCCGACGTACCAGTCCTCGATGCGCTCCAGCCCGCGGTCGATCGCCTTGCGCGACTCCTCGGCCTCGTGGCCGATCTCCTGGAGGAAGCCACCCACCGTCACCGGGAACAGCTCCCAGTTGCAGGGCCAGGCTTCGGCCGTCACCGCGTCTGCGAGCCAGGCCGCCGCCCGCTGCCGTACCCCGTCGTCGAGCCGGTCCCACAGCAGCGGCCGCGTCAGGCGCAGCGCGAGGGCGATCGACGCCGCCTCGACCAGGGGCTGGCTGCGGTCCTCGATGCGGGGCCAGACCCCCGCTACGCCGGCCGCGAGTCCGTCGGCGTAGCGCTCCAACGCCGTCTCGTCCCGGCGGAAGGCCGCCAGGAGCAGCGTACGGGCGTATCCCTCCAGGCCGTCGGAGAGGCGGCCCGACCAGCTCGCCCGGTCGCCGGGGAAGTGGTAGAGGGCGCGGTCCTCGGTGGCGTACGGCTCCGTGGCCGCGAGCAGGGCGTCGGCGGCCGCCTCCCAGTGGGCGCGGGTGTAGCCGGTGTGCGGGCTGCGGGTGCGGTCGTCGGGGGGCAGGTGCATCGGTTCTCTTTCTCGCCGGCTCGGTTCAGACCTGGGGCGCCCCGGTTCCGGTCGAGGCGCCCCAGGGGTTCATCCCACCCGCACCTTGCCCTCCGGCACCAGATGCTGGGCGACGAGTTCCTCGCGGACCAGGTTCGCGTACACCGTGGCGCCGTGCACCGAGGTGTGGGTGTTGTCCCGCTTCTCGTTGTAGAGGTACAGCGCCTTGGAGGCTTCTACGCCCAGGGACTCCACCAGCGCCTTCGTCCTCGCCGTCAGGTCGATCAGCGGGACGTCCTGGGCGGCTGCCACCGAGCGGATGACCGCCGGGTGGTCCACGCCCAGGCCGTTCACGAGCAGGGCCGTGCCGTTGTTCAGCGTGCCGTCGGCGTTGAACCAGCGGCGCACGATCGGGGTGACGAGGACCGGCTCGCCGCCCTTCTCCCGCACGCCCGCCACCAGGGCCTCCAGATTCGCCCGGTAGGTCGCCTCGTCGGTCGTCTTGTCGTTGTGGGCGAGCTGGATCAGGACCAGGTCGCCGGGGCGGATCCGCGGCTGGACGGTGGCCCACAGGCGTGAGTCGGCGAGGTAGGTGACCGTGCTTTCGCCGGAGTCGGCGTAGTTGGCGACGGACACGCCCTTGCGGAGGTACTGGGGCAGCTGCTGGCCCCAGCCGGAGTAGGGGTCGCCGGGCTGGTCGCAGACCGTGGAGTCGCCGACGAGGAAGATCTGGCGGGCGTGCCGGGCCGGGGTGACCTTGATGTCGGCGAGGGCGGGCGCCGAGCCGCCGAGGAGCAGGTCCAGGCCGGGAGTGCCTTCGGGGCCCGTCGGCTCGCCCTCGGGGGTGCGGACGTTCACGGTGAAGCTGCGGGCGACGCGCTCGCCCGCCGGGGCGGCCGTCTCGGGGAGCAGGGCGCGGCGGGTCTCACCGGTGACGCTCGTGCTGGACGCGGCCTCGCCGCCGAGGAGGACCCGCACGTCGTAGGTGCCGGGCGGGACGTCGAAGTGGCAGGCGTCGGCGGTGCAGTTCTCGATGCCGAGGGGACGCTGAGCGCCGTACGCCTGGGCCGGTACGGCCGACAGGACCGACAGGCCGGTGCTCAGCGTCACCGCCGCCAGGACGGCACGGTTGAAACGTCTCATTCGTCGGCTCCTTCACGGACGACAAGGCCTGGCGCTGGACCGTACCCGTTTCTGCAAGCGCTTTCTAGACCTCGGGTCGATTTCACATGACTGCCAACTTCTCCGCTACGAAAGCCCTTTCGCGAAATCGATTCAACTGTCACCCTCGCTCTCACCCGCACCACCCCCACACCTCGAACGCACCCCTCGAAGGAGGCACCCCCCATGTCCGGATCCACCGACAGACCGGTCCGACGCCGCACCTTCGTGCTCGGCACCGCGGCCGCGGCAGGCACGGCCGCGCTGAGCGGTACCGCTTCCGCCGCGGCCTTCGGCTGGAGCGACGACGGCTCGAACTACGTCGTCGACACCGGCGCCAACCTCGTCTTCAAGGTCCGCAAGTCCAACGGCGACCTGACCTCGCTGGTCTACCGCGGCACGGAGTACCAGGGCTACGGCGGCATGAACTCGCACATCGAGTCCGGCCTCGGCAGCTCCACCGTGTCGATCCGGCAGTCGGGTTCGACGATCCTGATCTCGGTGGCGTACGGCACGCTGCGGCACTACTACGCGGCCCGCAGCGGCGAGAACAACATCTACCTGTGGACCAACAAGGCCGACACGTCGGTCTCCGCGACGCGCTACATCCTGCGCACCCGGCCGGGCCTGTTCCTCAACGACGAGCCCGACTCCTACACCTACGCGCCCACCACCATCGAGGCCTCCGACGTGTTCCGGAAGTCCGACGGCCAGACGCGCTCGAAGCACTACTCGAAGCTGCGCGTCATGGACTACAACTACGTCGGCTGGTCCAGCGGCGGCGTCGGCCTGTGGATCGTGCGCAGCAACCACGAGAAGGCGTCCGGCGGCCCCTTCTACCGCTCCCTCCTGCGCCACCAGAGCGCGGACGGCGGCGGCCTGTACGAGATCCTGTACTACGGCCAGAACCAGACCGAGGCCCAGCGCTTCGGCCTCCAGGGCCCGTACGTCATCGCCCTCACGGACGGCGGGGCGCCCTCGTCGTCGCTGTTCCCGGGCACGCTCACCACCTCGTGGGCGGACTCGCTCGGCATGTCCGGGTACGTCGGCGCGAGCGGGCGCGGCCGGGTGGCCGGGGTCGGGATATCCGGGCGGAACACGGCGCACGCGTACACGGTCGGGCTCGCCAACTCGGCGGCGCAGTACTGGGGTTCGGCGCGTTCCTCGGACGGCTACTTCTCGATCGGGGGTGTGCTGCCGGGGACGTACACGCTGACCGTCTTCAAGGGTGAACTCGCCGTGTACACCACCTCGGTGTCGGTCACCGCGGGCGGCACGACCACCCTCAACACCATCGCGATCCCGTCCTCGAACGACCCGAGCAACGCCGCCGCGATCTGGCGGATCGGCGACTGGAACGGCACGCCGAGCGGGTTCAAGAACGCCGACCTGATGACGTACGCGCACCCCTCCGACGTCCGGGCCGCCTCGTGGACCGGCAACGTCGTCATCGGCAACAACGAGACGGCGTCCTTCCCCTGCTACCTCTGGAAGGACGTCAACAGCGGCATCCTGGTGTACTTCCGGCTGACGGCGGCCCAGGCGGCGGCCGCGCACACCCTGCGGATCGGCGTGACGACGGCGTACGCCAACGGCCGGCCCCAGGTGTCGGTCAACGGCGCCTGGACGTCCGCCATCCCCTCCCCGCCCACCCAGCCGAACACCCGGTCGCTGACCAACGGTTCGTACCGGGGCAACAACAACACGTTCACGTACAGCGTGCCGGCGTCCGCCTGGCAGACGGACACCAGCCAGTACAACGTGCTGAAGATCGACGTGGTGAGCGGTTCGGGGACTACGGGCTATCTCAGTGCGGGCACGGCGATCGACGCGATCGACCTGCTCGCCTGACGGCACCTCACGTCCCGCGTGTCCACTGCTGGTTCGTGCCGCCGTTGCACGTGTACGTGATGATGGCGGCCGAGTTGGCGGTGGACGCGCCGTTCACGTCCAGACACTCGCCGGTCGCCCGGGACTTGATGTTCACGTAGGAGCCGGTGGTGGTGAGCGACCACTGCTGGCCGGTCGAGGAGGCGTTGCAGTTCTCCTGGGTGACCGTGCTCGCGTTCTCCTGGACGCACAGGGAGCTGTTCCTGACCATCAGCTGGTAGTAGCCGCTGCCCACCGACTTGAACCAGTACTTCTGGTTGTTGCCGCCGTTGCAGTCGTACTGCTTGAGCTGGGCGCCCTGCCACAGCGACTGGCTGGTGACGTCGGCGCACCTGGACGAGTGCCGGGCGATCAGCGTGTTGTACGTGGCGCTCGTACCGCTGATCGAGCCGGTGGCCGTGTCGATGGTGACCTCCGGGGACCAGGACATGGACATCGAGGTCGAGGAGGGGAAGGTCAGCGGCAGCCAGACGTAGCGGGAGTCGTTGACGGTGCCGCCGAAGGAGTTGCCCCAGCGGTCGCCCATGTAGAGGTACGAGGTGGTCGAAGTGCCCTGCACGGGGAGGACGTACGCGGTCTGCGAGCCGTAGGTCGTGGAGTCGCCGATGTTCGTCATGGCCGTCCACGGACCCGCGATGCTGGTGGCCGTGGCGTACTGCTGCTGGTTGGGGTTCCAGCCGGTGGCGCCGGACGTCAGCATGAAGTAGACGCCGTTCCGCTTGAACAGCGCCGGGGCCTCGCGGTGGCCTCCGTGCCAGGGGTCGGCGACGAGGGCGGCTATGCCCGTGTAGTCGCTGGTCAGGCGGTAGATGTGGAGGTCGTAGTTCTCGCGGGCGGCAGAGACCATGTAGCCGGTTCCGTCGGTGTCGACGAACACCGTGATGTCGCGGGACATGTGCTGGCCGAGCGGGCGGAAGCTGCCCTGCCAGGTGTAGTTGCCGTCCACGGTGTCGGAGACGGCGACGGCGGCTCGCGCCTCGCTGTAGTCAGTGCCGTTCTCCTTGTGCATCCACATGACGAACTTGCCGGTGGAGGCGTTGTACATGACCTTCGGGCGCTCGATGTTGGCGGTGGCCAGCTCCGAGGCGCTCGACTGGGTCAGGACGTGGTTCCTGAACTCCCAGTTCTTCAGGTCGGTGGAGCGGTAGGCGTCCACGTACCGGAAGGTGTTGTCGGCGTTGCGGTGCTCGCCGAACCAGTAGTAGTAGGAGCCGACCTTGATGACCCCGCCGCCGTGCGCGTGCACGGGGTTGCCCGAAGTATCGGTGAACTGCGTGCCGTTGGTGACGGTCTGGGGTGCCGCCTGGGCCGGTCCCGCGGTGGCCAGGGCGCCGGCCAGGGCCAGACAGAGGGCGAGCAGAACCGCGTACGCACGTCTCATCTCACGCACCCTCCTTCACGGTCGCGTCGGCCGCAGTGTCTGCCACGGGTATGCCGAAGTCCGGGGTGCCGTCCGGGTTCCAGCCGAGCTTCTGGATGCGGGTGTGGCGGTTGGGGTCGTTCAGCGGATCGCCGACGATCTCCTTGTACTGGCGGGCGTGATAGACGAGGACGTCGCTGCGGCCGTCCTCGGCGACGGTGAAGCAGTTGTGGCCGGGGCCGTACTGCTTGGTGGTGTCGTTGCTGGTGAAGACCGGAGTGGGGGACTTGGCCCAGCTGGCCGGGTCCATGAGGTTGGCGTCCGCGTCGACGGTGAGCATGCCGACGCAGTAGTGGTGGTCGGTGGCGGAGGCCGAGTAGGTGAGGAAGATCCGGCCGTTGCGCTTGAGGGCGTAGGGGCCTTCGTTCACCTTGTAGCCGATGCACTCCCAGTCGAACTCGGGTGTGGACAGCCTCACCTGGGGCCCCGTCAGGGTCCACGGGTTCGCCATCTCGGAGAGGAACAGACCGGTGTTGTTGTCCATCCCGGGTTCGTGCTGCGCCCAGCACAGGTAGCGGGTGCCACGGTGGGTGAAGGTGGTGGCGTCGAGGGAGAAGGTCTCCCAGGCCGTCTTGACCTGGCCCTTCTCCACCCAGGTGCCCTTGAAGGGGTTGGGGTGGGAGTTCTCCAGGACCCAGATGCGGATCTTCCACACGTCCTCGGCGGGCGCGGCGGCGAAGTAGATGTACCACTTGCCACCGATGCGGTGCATCTCCGGCGCCCAGATGTGGGCGCCCATGTCGCCGGTGGCGTGGGCCCGCCAGATGACCGACTCCGCGGCCGTGGACAGGCCCTTCAGAGTGCGGGAGCGGCGCAGGATGATGCGGTCGTACTCGGGGGCGGTGGCCGTGAAGTAGTAGAAGCCGTCGGTGTGCCGGTGGATGTGGGGGTCGGCGCGCTGCTGGACAAGGGGGTTCACGTAGGGGGCTGCCTTCGGGGACGCGGCGTGGGCGACACCGGGAAGGGCGGACGCCGCGGTCAGGGCGCCGGCGGCTGCGGCGCCCTTCAGCAGCAGTCTGCGGGTGGGGAGTTGGGGGCTTGACGGCGCTTGGGGCAGGTCGTCTTCGCGGCTCATGCGGACTGCCTCTCGGGGTTCTCAGAGGGGGGAGGTGTTCGAAATGACGGACATGATCTGTAATTACGAACGCCGAAAAGGTAAGGGTGTGGAAGCAGGAGGTCAACGGGTTCGACGTGACGGGGAGAGCGCTTTCCAAAGAGCCGCGATTTTCTGTTATCGGCGCCCTCCCCATCCGTCTCCCATGACGTGCGCAGCCATACCCACAAGACAGCAGCGGCCCTCGGCGCCCTCGCGGCGGTCGCCGCCCTCACCGTCGCCGCTCCCCCCGCGGCCGCCGCCGGCCGGGACGTGACCGCCGACGTCCTCGCGGACCGGGACGTCACGCTCAGCGGCGACACGGTCGTCACCGTGCCGGCCGGGACGACGACGTACGACGGCGTCTTCCGCGGCGAGGGCACGCTCACCGTGCGTGGCAGTGGGACGCTGATCCTGACCAGGGACAGCGACTTCACGTTGCCGAAGTCCCGGCAGCGGCAGAAGGTGAGCGTCCTCGGCGGCAACCACCCGTACGTCACCACGACCGATGCGGACCCACCGGCGATCACGGTGGAGCGCGGCGCGACCCTGCAGTACGGCAACGGCGGTACGACCGGACTGATCGGTCACTTCCCGTACAACACCCCGGCGTTCCGGCTCAACCAGGACAACATCCGGGTCGACGGCACCCTGCGGCTGTCGCTGAAGAGCGCCTACAACCTGGGCACGATCAGCGGCTCCGGGCTCATCGCCCAGCCGCGCTTCCTCTGGGGCACGTGGGACCTGTCGGGCACCCACTCCTTCTCCGGGGTGATCGACAACGGCACGCAGGTCAACGCCGGCCGCCCGGAGTTCGCGACGTCGCTGCCGAATGTGCGCAAGATCCTCAACCAGGGCACCTACACCGTGGACACCCCGCTGGGCCAGACCGTGACCATGGGCATGGACTTCTACCAGCGGGAGTACGGCAGCGACATCAACGTCCAGTCCCGGCCCGGCAGCAAGGTCGTCCTGACCGGCCAGTACAGCTGGTCCGACCAGGGCGGCGACACCAACCCCTCGCTCAGCGACCCGTCCCTGAACTGGACGCCCGCGCGCAAGAACGTCAACAAGCGCGGCACCAACATCAAGGGTGCGAACGTCCAGTGGGGGAACGGGACCACGAACAAGATCTTCATGCCCGGGACCGCCGAGACCGTCTACATCAACCTGCTGGCGGCACGCTCCCGTTCGCTCCTCACCTTCGACTACAACGGACCGGTGACGCTGGGCGCCCCCATCGGCGGCGGCCGGTTCCACGACACGCTGTCCGCGCCTGGCGCCGGGGACATCGTCATCAAGGGGACGAAGGGCAACGACGTCACCTTCGCCGCGGTGCAGTACTACAACGGCTCGACGACGGTGGAGAAGGGCGCCGTGCTGCGGCTGGGCAGCGGCAGGTCCGGCGGTGACGGCGGGCTCTACACGAAGGGCGACCTCTACAAAGTCGTCAACAACGGCTCGCTCGTGCTGAACAACACGAGCAAGGCGCTGTCCCTGTCGCGGATCGGCGGCAGTGGGTCGCTCACCCAGTCGGGGGCCGCGACGACGACGCTGACGGGGAGCGCCGTGACGTACACCGGCACGACGACGGTCAAGAAGGGCACCCTCGCCCTGCGCGGCGGCGCGACGCTCGCCCGCAGCAAGGCGATCCGGCTCACCTCGGCGAAGTCCCGTCTGGACGCGTCGGCTTCGGGGCTGCGCGTGGGCGAGGCGAAGACGCTGACCGGCAAGGGCACCGTGAAGGGAGCGGTGACGAACGACGGCGTGGTCGCGAGCGGCCTCACCGTCTCCGGCGACTACACCCAGTCGGCGAAGGGCGAACTCGTCCTGCGCGACGGCCCGTTGAAGGTGACCGGCACGGTCCGCCTGGCCGGCGGCCTGGACCTCGCGGCCGCCGCCACCTCGACGAAGCCCGCCGGGAAGATCACCGTCCTCGACCACCGAGGCGGCGCGAAGACGACCGGCACCTTCACCGGCCTCAAGGAGGGCAAGAAGCTCCAGCTGGGCGACACCACCTACCGGATCAGCTACCGGGGCGGCGACGGCAACGACGTGGTCCTCACCGCCGTCACCACGACCCCCTCCCCCAGCGCCGACACCCCCCGCACGGCAGCCGACACGGTCGCCTCCCCCGGCACCCGCACCGCGAGCGCCGCGAGCAGCGGCCTCGGCTGGTGGCCGTACGTCCTGGCGGCGGGCCTGCTCGTCGGTCTCGCGATACCGGCGACGAGGTTCGGTCGGGCCGGCGGACGCCGCCGGGGCGGGCGGCACGCGGCGTAGGTGGCGCCTTCTGGATCAGGGCGGCGGTGCGGGCCCTGGCGGCATCCCCTGGCCGAGCCGGTCAGCCGCGGCCGCTCGGCGGCTCCGGGAAGCCGAGGCGGGGGGCGAGAGCACGCGCCTCGGCGGCCCACTCGGCGAGGAAAGCGAGGGTCAACCCGCGTTCGCGGTAGCGGAGTTCGGCGGAGACCGTGCCCCGGCCGCCGTAGTCCATCTGCTCCTCGCCCGCCCGGGCGAGCATCAGGGCGGTGAGCCAGTCGTACTTCACGGCCGAGGCGCACACCGCCAGCCGTACGAGATGTTCGTCGCCCCGCCAACCGCTTTCCCGCAGACCGTGCAGGTACGCCTCGTAGGCCGCCGCCGCGTACCCGGGCAGGCGCGCGGCCGGGACGAACAGGTCGAAGACGGAGTCGGGCAGGTAGTTGCCGAGGTCCTCGCCGAGGGCGGCGTCGCCGGTGAACGCCCAGTCGAACTAGATCCCCCCACGGATGTCCCACATGCCGGACACCTACCCCGTCTCGACTACCGTCGTCACCATGACCAGCACCATCACCCTCGCCGAAGCCCTCGCCGCCGGGACCGTCGTGCTCGACGGCGGCATGTCCAACCAGCTCGAGTCGGCCGGGCACGATCTGAGCGACGAGTTGTGGTCGGCGCGGCTGCTCGCGGAGCGGCCCGAGGCGATCACCGAGGCGCATCTCGCCTACTTCGAGGCGGGGGCGGACGTGGCGATCACGTCCAGCTATCAGGCCACGTTCGAGGGTTTCGCGAAGCGCGGGATCGGTCATGAGCGGGCGGCCGAACTCCTCGCGCTGAGCGTGGAGTTGGCGCGCGAGGCGGCCCGGCAGGCGCAGGGCCGGGGCGTCACGCGGCCGCTGTGGGTGGCCGCGTCCGTCGGACCCTACGGGGCGATGCTGGCGGACGGCTCCGAGTACCGGGGGCGGTACGGGCTGAGCGTGGACGAGCTGGAGCGCTTCCACCGGCCCCGGCTCGAGGTGCTGGCCGGGGCCCGGCCCGACGTGCTGGCGCTGGAGACCGTCCCGGACGCGGACGAGGCCGAGGCACTGCTGCGGGCGGTGCGCGGGCTCGGGGTTCCGGCCTGGCTGTCGTACTCCGTCGCAGGTGACCGCACCCGCGCCGGGCAGCCGTTGGAGGATGCCTTCGCCCTGGCCGCCGATGCCGACGAGGTGATCGCGGTCGGCGTGAACTGCTGTGTGCCGGAGGATGTCGAGGGCGCCGTCGAGACCGCCGCCCGTGTGACGGGGAAGCCCGTCGTCGTCTACCCCAACAGCGGCGAGGCCTGGAACGCCGAGGCCCGCACCTGGGTCGGCCGCTCCACCTTCGCGCCGGAGCAGGTGCGGGGGTGGCGGGAGTCCGGGGCGCGGCTGATCGGCGGATGCTGCCGGGTGGGTCCGGAGGCGATCGGCTCCATCGCGGGCACGCTGGCCGCGGTGCGGTAGCGATCAAGCGGGCGGGCTGGCCTTCGGCCGTGCCCGCCATCCCGCCATCCCGGCACTGCACCGCCACCCCCGTCACCCGTCACCCGTCACCCCATCCCCCGCCACCCCGCACAGGACTCGTCCCCGCCCACGACCCGCTGCTAGCCTCCGCATGGGAACCGGTTGCCGTCGTGTTGCCGCAGGTTCCCAGGGGGTGGGCGAAGGTGCCCGGGAAAGGGGCGAGGCAGAGATGACCAGGAAGAGCGAGGACGCGGGGCGCAGCACCATCCGGGACGTGGCGTCCCGCGCGGGGGTGTCCGCGTCGACCGTCTCGCGCGTGCTCGGCGGGGTGTATCCGGTGAGTTCGGCGACGCGCACCCGCGTGATGCGGGCGGTCCGCGAGCTGGACTACGTCGCCGACGCGCGCGCCAAGGCGGTCGCGGGGGTCGGCACGCCCACGCTGGCGTTCGTGCTGGAGGACATCACGGGGCCGTCGTTCGCGCACATGGCGTACGGGGTGGAGCGGGAGGCCCGGCGGCTCGGACATCTGTGCCTGGTGTGCACCACGGAGGGCGACGTCCAGCACGAGGTGGAGTTCGTCGAGATGATGCGCGCCCAGCGTGCGGCCGCCGTGATCCTGGTCGGCGGCTCCGCCGACACCCCCGAGTACCGCGAGCGCACCCGCCGTATGGCCGACTCCCTGGCGTCGGCGGGCTCCCGGCTGGTGCTGTGCGGGCGGCCGCCGCTCGGCCCGGGCGCGCCCGTGACCGTCATCGAGTACGACAACGAAGGCGGCGCCTACGCCCTGGTCGCCCACATCCTCTCCCAGGGCCACCAGCGGGTGCTGTTCCTCGGCGGCGCCTCCGACCACACCACCGCCCAGGGCCGCGAGCGCGGCTATCTCGCCGCCCACCGCGCCCGCGGCCTGGACCCCGACCCGGCGCTGCTCCTGCACGGCGACTTCACCCGCGACGCCGGGCACCGTCTGATGCGGGAGGCCCTGGGGCAAGGGCTGGAGTTCACGGCCGTGGTCGCCGCCACCGACATGGTCGCCGCCGGCGCGCTCACCGCCCTGCACGAGGCCGGCCTGGACGTGCCCGGCGACGTCTCCCTGGCCGGCTACGACGACATCCCCTTCGCCCGTGACCTGCACCCGGCCCTGACGACGGTCCACGTCCCCTACGAGGAGCTGGGGCGCCTCGCCGTACGCACCGCGCTCGGCCGGACCCCGGAGAATCCCGACGAGCATCTGCTGCTGGGGACGCATGTGGTGGTGCGGGACTCGGTCGCGCGGTGCGGCGGGTGAATCTCCGGTGAGCGGCCTGCGAAAACGCTGAAGGGCTCCCAGGGCTTCTCGTAGGGTCCGCGCATGGACTGGCGGAAGTGGCAGGACCGGTACGACACGCCCGACTCCCCCTTCGCTCGCCGACTGGCCACCGTGCGGGAGCGCATCCGTCTGGCACTGGACGACTGCCCTCCCGGCCCCCTGCGCGTGGTGAGTCTCTGCGCGGGCCAGGGGCGCGATCTGCTGGGAGTGCTGCCCGGTCATCCACGCGGTCAGGACGTGCGCGCCCGACTGGTGGAACTCGATGCCCGGAACGTCGCCCTGGCTGCCGAGGCGGCCGACGCGGCCGGTCTGCACGGGGTCGAGGCCGTTGCCGGGGACGCCGCGCTGCTCGATCACTACGACGGCCTGGCGCCGGCCGACATCGTGCTGATCTGCGGGGTGTTCGGCAACATCGTGGACTCGGACATCGAGCGCACCGTCGCCGTGTGCACGCAGCTGTGCAAGACCGGCGGCCGGGTCATCTGGACGAGGAACCGCAAGCCGCCGGACCGCGTGCCCTTGGTCTGCGACTGGTTCGAGGAGCGTGGCTTCGCACGCGAGTGGGTGAGCGAACCGGGCGAAGTCCAGGCCGTGGGAGTGCACCGTTTCACCGGTCGGCCGCAGCCTCTCCAGCGGGGCACGCGGTTCTTCACCTTCGTGGGGTACGACAAGCTTCAGTCGCCGACCTTGTCGTGAAAGCGCCTTCTCCTCAGGCTCGCGACGATCACCACCGGTTCGATCCTCGGGGAGCCGCCCAGCATGAGCGCCGGACCCGGGCTGCGCGGCGATCGAGCGCGGGCCGCTCGTGCACTGCCTGGAGGGCGTGGACCAGCGGCCCGGCATCCCCTTCGACGAGCTCACCCTCCCCGACGGCGCCGAGCTGGCCGCCCGGCACGAGCCGGATCTGCTGGGCGGGGTGACCGTCGTCAGTGCCGACGGACGGCGCCGGGCAGACGCAGCCGCCGTACCACTGACCGCAGTTCCGTACTACGCGTGGGCGAACCGTCGGCAAGGGCCGATGCGGGTGTGGATTCCGGGGTCGTGACGGCGGCGGCGGCCCACAGGGCGAGCTCGGCGTCGCGCGGGCCGTGGACGGTGTGGGTGTCGCCGTCGCCGAAGACACGCACCGGGTGCGAGTCGTCCCACGCCTGCCAACCCGGGTCGCCGTCCACCGCGAACCGCAGCCACGCCCCGTGCATCTCGTCCGCCAGCTCCTGCGGGGCGCCCTCGCCGGCCAGCTTGCGGGACTCGGGGACGTCTCCGGTGTCGAAGACGAAGCCGAGCTCCAGGGCGTGGCAGGCGCCGAGGTCGGGGAGGCTGGAGGGCCAGGCGAACTCGTACACGTACGTCGGGGCGGGGCGGGCGTCGGCCAGGCGGTGCAGGGGGGCGCGCAGCAGGTGGTCGGTGACCATCTGACCGACGATCTCGGCGGTGCCGGCCTCCGGGTGCAGGGCGCGGTAGCCGCGGGGCACCTCGGCGCCGACGTGGCAGCGGGCCATGGCGCCGGCCAGGGCGACCGCGCCGAGCCGGTCGAGGCGCTCCAGGAGGCCGCCGGGCACCAGCCACAGCCGGTACTCGTCGCGGGTCCAGCCGGTCATCAGGTCGACGCCGGCGGCGGCGTCACCCTCCGTGAGCGCCTCCAGCGGGTCACGGGGGACGATGTCGCCGTCGACGACGATCCCGAAGGCGGGCCCGCCGAGCACGGGGCTGCTGAGTCTGCCCACCTCGGCCTGGGTGCGCAGGAGCAGTTCGCGGTCGACCTCGGCGAAGGCGGCGGCGGTCGCGGGGATCTTCAGCCGGTTGGCCATGCGGCGCACCATCCGCCGTACCTTGTCCCGCTCGGCCGCCTCGGGCGGTCCGCTCTGCAGGACGGCCCGCCGGACCAGGCCTTGGGCCTGCGGGGCGGCGAGCAGCGCGCCGATGCTGATGGCGCCGGCGGACTGGCCGCACAGGGTGATGCGGTCGGGGTCGCCGCCGAAGGCCGCGATCGACTCGTGCACCCACCGCAGGGCGGCGAGCTGGTCGCGCAGGCCGGCGTTGGCGGGGGCGTCCGGGAAGTAGCCGTAGCCCTCGACGCCCAGCCGGTAGTTGACGGAGACGAGGACAACACCGTCGCGTGCGAAGGGCCGGCCGTCGTACACCGGCACACCCGAGGAGCCGCGGGTCAGGGCGCCGCCGTGCACCCACACCATGACCGGGAGCCGGGCGCCCGGGCCCGGCTCGGGGGTCCAGACGTTGAGGTTGAGGCAGTCGTCGCCGGGCACGACGGGGTCGGACAGGTATTGCGCGAAGGCCTCGGAGTACGGCGGTTTCGGCGCGGTCGGCCCGAAGGCGCCGGCGTCGCGCACGCCGTCCCAGGGCTCCGGCGGCACGGGCGGCCGGAACCGGCGCGGGCCGAAGGGGGGCGCCGCGTAGGGGATGCCCCGGAACACCGCTACGCCGTGTTCGTACCGGCCCCGTACCGCACCGTAGGGCGTGCTCACCACGGGGTCCGAACGGACTGCTGTCATACGCACCAGCCTCCTCACCGCGCTCGTGCACCGTGAAGATCAGAGCAACTCATTGTGGCCCGATATTCCGGTGCACGAGCGGGCGAGGGGGCTATTCGGCGTACCCCGCTGCTTGGCGTACGTCGCTACTTGGCGTACATCAGCGTGCCGAAGCCGAGCTGGTCGTAGCCTCCGCTGGTGGAGCCGTAGTCACCTCCTCCGCCTTCGGGGGCGACGGAGAAGCACATCTGGGCGATGTACTTGTCGTCGAGGTACACGCGCCGGTTGTAGTGGTAGTGGAGCATGGCCCAGACGGGGCGGACCTGGCCGCGGCTGCCGGAGCCGATCACCGTCTGTGACTGCTGGGCGCAGTTCTGTCCGCTGCCCCAGGTGTAGGTGGTGTAGGGCACGTTCATGTTCAGGTTGTACTTGGCGACGTACTGGGCGGCCTTCATGAAGCGCCGGCCGTCGTAGGAGTACAGGTCGTCGCCCTGGTTCCAGGCCATCTCGCACAGGGCGCCCATCTGGCCCATGCCCATGACGGTGTGGCCCTGGTCGCGGCCGGACTCCTGCCACTGGCCGAGGTCGTAGCCCTCGACGTTGCTGTACAGGAACGGGACGGCGCGCTGGATCTGGCCGTTGCCGCCGCCGTTCTTGAAGTAGTTGACGGCCTGGTCGTACTTGGCGCCGTCGTCGCAGAGGATCCCGATGGCCATGATCGAGGCCATGTTGCACAGGTCCCAGTTGGCCCAGTAGTTGGTGATGCAGGCGTCGTTGTGCTCGCGGAGGAACCGGTCGTTGAGCGGGTAGAAGACGTTGAGCATCATCGTCTTGAACCGGTTGAGGTCGAACCCGGCGTACCCGCGCATGAGTTCGGCGGCGTTCGCGAACTGCCAGCCGTAGAGACCGGCGGCCAGGTACCGGTCGGCGTTGCCCGTGATCTCGGTCAGCGTGGACGACCAGGCGTTGAGGATGCGCACGGCGCAGTCCGCGTTCGCGGCGGTGCCGCCGACGTGCCAGCGCAGGGCGTTCTGGTAGGCGGCGTGGATGTCGTTGTAGAGCTGGGGGTAGTTCTGGCCGTCGCCGCCGCGGATGATCGTGGCCGTGGGGCGGGGCGTCCAGGTGGACTGGGAGTGGGAGTTGGCGGTCAGCCGGTTCCAGCCGGACAGCCAGGGGTCGGTGCCCGCGGCGACCCTGACCTTGGCCCGGTTGATGTCACCGGCGTTGTGCAGCATGCCGGGGTGGGTGAAGGTCGCGGGGGCCGCGTCCGCCGTGGTGGCGGCGGACGCGGTGCCCAGGGCGACGGCCGCGGTGAGACCGCCGGCGGTCTTGAGCAGACCGCGGCGGCTCAACGCACCTGTGGTGCGGTGCTGGTGGGGGGAAGTGCGGCTCATTGGTGCGACTCCAATCCGTGGGGGGATCAGTCGGTGGTGATACTCACCTCGTCGAACTCGGTGGTGCAGCGGGCCAGTTGGCTGCGGGAGCAGACCACGAGGCCCACGTAGTAGGGGGCGTCACCGAACCCGGGGATCTCGCCGGTGGCGAGGGTGGTCCAGGTGGCGCCGTCATCGGTGGACAGGGCTGCGGTGAAGGCGGTCCCGGCGCGCTTCAGTCGCAGCAGGGCGGGGAGGGTGGCGGGTGCGTTCCCGGTGAAGGCCGATTTTCCGGCCACGGTCGTGCGCAGCATGAGCTGCGCGGTGGTCCCGCCGGTGACGACGGCACCGGCGGCCTGGTCGAACGGCGACAGCGACTTGGCCATCAGCAGGCCCACCTGGTCGGCGCTCGCGCCCGTGCGGGAGCCGAGCCGGGCGGTGATCTCGCAGTCGCCGGTGACGGGCCGCCGGACGAACTGCCCGGTCATCCCCTGGTTGTTGGTGCTCAGGTCGACGCCCGCACCGCGCACGGTGAAGGTGCCGTCGGCGTACGACGTACTGCCCGGGGTGCGGATGGCCGCGACGCCGAAGGTGGCGAACTCCCGGTCGTCGAGGACGACATCGCCCAGGTCGCCGTACGTCCACGGGGCGGGCGGGGGTGTGCCGACCGTCAGGGTCAGCTTGCCGGAACCGTCGCCTGCCGCGTTGCCCGCGGTGGTGGTCACCGTGAAGTCGCCGGTCTCATGGGGCGTTCCGGAGATCACGCCGGTGCGCCGGTCGAGGCGGAGACCGTCGGGCAGGCCGTCGGCGGTGAACCGCACGGGCTCGTGCGAGCCGCGCAGGACGTGCCGGAAGGCGACACCCTTGTTCGCGAACGCGGCCGTGGCCGAGGTGAGTCGGGGCACGTCCGGGGTCGGCATCCGCGCGGACGTCGGTTCCGAGAGCGGGCCGCGTCCGCCGCAGTTCGTCTTCGCGACGACGTAGTGGTACGTCGTCCCAGGTGTGCCCGTGGCGTCGGCGTACCGGATACGGGTGCCGAAGCCGACCGCGCCGACGGCGGTGGCGATCGTCTCGAAGGGGCCGTCGGCGGAGGTGCCGCGCAGCACCTTGTAGCGGGCCGAGAGGTCCGGGTCGGTCCAGGCCAGCTCGACGGCGTCGGCGCCGGTGGTGGCCTTGAGGCCGACGGCGGTGCGGGCCGGGCGCGGCACGGACCAGACCTCGCCGAGGGAAGTGGAGGTCACGCTGACGTTGTCGAAGGCGCCGGTGCCGGTCTCGGCGTACCCCGCGTCGACGCCGAGGCACGAGGTGAGGACGAGGCCCGCGTACGCCGTGCGGCCCAACTCGACCTCGGTGGAGCCGACTTCGGTCCAGCGGATGCCGTCCGGGGAGATCGCTCCGGTGCAGCGCCGGCCCCGGCGGGTCAGGCGCACCCAGTACGGCGCCCGCAGCCGGTAGCCGTCGCCCGCGCCCTCGACGTACGGGGCCTGAAGCGGGGTCGCCGACTCGGGCAGGGTGCCGAGGTCGGAGATCGGGAAGGCGGCCGAGCTGGTGATCGCCGTCTGCTGGGACGGCGGCACGGGAGTACTGCCGGTGCCGGAGACAGCCACGCCCGCCTTCGGACGGACGCTCCACACGCCGCTCCAGGTGTGCAGCGGCAGCCCCTGGATCAGCATCGAGGCGTGCGCGGCGTCCGCGTCGAGGGAGTCGCGCAGGGTGACGCCGATCTTGGCGTACTGCGAGCTCAGCGGGAACACGATCCGCGCGGTCACCGCCCCGTCGCCCGGCAGCGGCAGGTGGACGAGCCGGTAGGTGTCGGCGGTGCCGGACGCCTCCAGCACGAACCGTTCACCGTCGAAGGCGGCGGAGCCGGGGATCTCGGCCTCCCCGAGGTCCTGGGTGGACCAGGGCTCGGGGAGACCGGTGGTGAGGGCCGTCGGGAGTGAATCGGCGCTGCGGCCCTGCGCGTTGGCGGCGGACACCGTGTAGTAGTACGTCCGTCCCGCGCGCACGTCGGAGTCCTTGTACGCCGGCTTGTCGACGCCGGAGGCGATCTCCTCGTACGGTCCCTCCAGGCGGGTGGCCCGGCGGACCGTGTACGTCTTCGCCCACGCGGTCGGCAGCCAGGACACGGTGACGGAGCGGCCGTCGCCGGTCGCGGTGACCCCGGCGGGGGCCGTGGGCGCGGTGGGCGAGGCGGCTGTCGTGCCGGCGTAGGTGAGGGTTCCCCAGCCGGGGTGGTCCTCCTGGTAGCCCTCGATGACGCGGGTCCCGCCGGTGCCCCGGAAGACGACCTTCTCGGTGTAGGGGGTGGGCTTGCCGAGGCGTCCGGCGTAGTGGGCGTACGCCATCTCCCACAGCGGGCGCCACTGTCCGCGCTGCCGGTCCGAGACGGCCGTCTTGATGTACTTGCCAGTGCGGTCGAGGTCGGGGGTGAACGGTACGGCGTTGTCGCCGAGGTTGTAGCGGCCGAAGTACTCGAAGTTGGCGAGGATCCGGTCGTCGGCGAAGCCGTACAGGTCGACGCCCTGCTGCCAGGCGACCTCGGCGGCGTCCGCCAGCAGGCCGACGGCGAGCTGCTCGTGGGCCTGGTCGCGGCCGGATTCCTGCCCCTGTCCCGCGGCGGTGACGATGCGGTGCAGGACCGAGCCGTTGCCGGCGCCGGCGGCCGCGAAGCGCAGCGCGTCCTCGAACATCACCCGGTTGTCGCAGAAGACGGCGACGGCGAGGATGGTGCGCAGCGCCGCGACGTCCCAGTTGCCGTTGGCATAGAGGCAGTAGCCGGACAGGGCCGGGTACCAGACGTCGGTGAAGGAGCGCTCGCAGCGGCGTATCGACTCCTCGGGCCAGCCGTCGTAGCCGCTGTGGCGGAGGATCTCGGCGGCGTTGACGAACTTGAAGCCCTGGATACCGGCGCCGAGTTGGCCGTCGGCGCCGGTGATGCCGGTGAGGGAGGCGGCCCAGGCGTCGAGGATGTCGCGGGCCTTGTCGGCGTGGCGTACGTCGCCGGTGACCGCCCACATGAGGGCGTTCTGGTAGGCGGCGGCCGCGTCGGTGGCCGCCTGGCTGGTGTTGTCGGTGGGGCCGCGTCCCCAGGTGGTGATCTGGCCGGTGTTGCGGACGGCGTAGCTGTGCTGGGAACGGGAGTCGGCGGCCAGCGCGGCGAAGCCGGCGGCGATCGGGGCGCGGCCTTCCGCGACCGCGGACCTCATCCGGTCCAGGTCGGCGCGGGAGTGCAGAAGACCGGGGTGCGCGAAGGAGAACGCCGCGTCGGCGACCTGGGCCCACGCGGGCGTGGCGGCGAGGGCGGACAGCAGTCCGCTCCCGGCCACGCCCGCGAGTCCCGCCGCGCCGAGGAACGTCCGTCGGCTGAGGGCTTGCACGGTATGTCTCCTGGCTTACGGGTGCTGCACGGTGATCGTGAGGGACTTGGTCGCCGTGCCGACGGTGTTCGTGGCCGAGACGGTGACGGTGTAGGTGCCGGGGACCTGCGGGGTGCCGGAGATCTGGCCCGTCTTGTCGTCGAACTCCAGGCCGGGGGGCAGCCCCTCGGCGCCGTACGACGTCGGCAGCGCGCTCGCGGTGACGAGGTGGTTGAAGACCTGGCGTGCGGTGGCCGTGGCCTCGCCGGCGCTGGTGACCTCCGGGGCGGCGGTCGCGGCGGCGGTGGCGGAGTCCAGGAAGCGGAGGTTCTTGACGTGCTCGTTGGCGAACATCGGCACCATGTCGGTGGTCAGGTACCAGCCCGGCTTGCGCATCTTGTCGTGGACGACCGTGCCGTTGATCGCCAGGTTCTGGAAGGTGAGGTTCTTGACGGCGCGGTCCGCGTCGTAGCCCACGACGATCGGCATGATCGCGTTCTTGCCGTTGTACGTGAGGTTGCGGACGTAGACGTCCTCGATGCCCCGGCCGGGCGAGGCGTTGTAACGGTTGGCCATGACCCGCATGTTGAACAGCTGGCCCCAGGTGAAGTCCTCGACCCGGACGTCCTGGATACGGACGTTGCGGATGAGGTTGCTGTCGCCCGGGTTGAGGGCGAAGCAGCCCTGGTAGAGGACCTGCGGCTCGCGGTGCTGGAGGACGTCGATGTTGCTGAAGACGATGTTCTCGATCGTCTCGGGCTTCTCCGGGTTGCCGTGCGTGCCCATGTTCACCGGGTGGGCGACGTCGGCCCACAGGGTCGAGTCGCGGACGGTGACGTTGCGGCAGTCGCCGTAGTAGTCCCAGCGGTGGGCGTAGATGGCGATGCAGTCGTCGCTGTTGCGCATCCAGACGCCCTCGATCAGAACGTCCTCGCTGCTGAACACGTCGATGCCGTCGCCCCACTGGCCGGAGCTGTAGGAGTGCAGGTTGCGGACGGTGACCTGCTTCGACTGGCCGATGGTGCAGGAGTAGCCGGTCTTCGGGTTGAGGACGAGGATGCCGTCGATCTCGATGTTCTTGGAGAACTGCACCAGGGTGGCGGCGTCCGACCCCGTGATGATGCCCCGGCCGAGCAGGCGGGCGTTCTCCACGTTGACGAACTCCACCCGGGCCTTGAGCACCGCGCCGCCGGCCAGGTACACCGTCTTGCCGCTGGCCACCTTCACCACGCCGTCCGCGGGGGTGTGCATGCCGGGGCCGAAGTAGATGACGTCGGGGTCGTCCGCCTCCGGCCGCGTCTTCTCGATGGGATTGGCGTGCAGTTGGAGGTTGCCGTAGATGTCGCCGTCGATCTCGATGGAGAGGTTGCGCGGCTCGGTGAGGCTGAAGGTGATGGTGTCGCCGCTGACCTCGTGCTGGATGTCGTACGACAGCGGGCGGATCCGAGCGGAGGGGATGGCGCCCTGGGACCAGGTGACCTGCACCTCCACGGTGCCGGTGAAGTCGAGGCTCGCCACCGAGGTGGGGCGGATGACGCCGGAGCCGGTCTTCTCGTTGATGGTCTTCGTGGTGGCGCGCAGGACCGGCACCGGCTTCCACTGTCCGCCGGGGGTACGGGCCTTGACGACATAGCTGGTGTTGATCGGCATGGCGCCCGGCACGGGGTGCACCACGAGCCGGTCGGCGGCCTCCGGTCTGTCCTCCGCGCTCGCGGTGCCGGCTGCCGTACCGATGAGGGAGTAGGCGGCGGCGGTGGCGCCCGCGGCCTGGATGAGGGTGCGCCGGGACAGGCCGGTGCCCTGGGTGTCGTTCATGAGGGAGTTCCTTATCGGCGAATGAGATGAGAGCTCGGGCAGCGGAAGCCGCGCGGGCTACTTGAGACCGGAGGTGGACATCCCGGCGACGAAGCCGCGCTGGGCGATGAGGAAGATCAGCAGGATCGGGACGACGTACATCACGGAGGCGGCGGCCTGGAGGTTGGTGATGGGGGTGCCGGCCGAGGAGATGTAGGTGGTCATGACGGCGACGGCAAGGGTGGACTTGTCCGTCGACAGCAGGAGTTGGGGTGCGATGTAGTCGCCCCAGGTCCAGGTGAAGGCGATCACGAAGCTCGCCGACAGGACCGGCCACGACTGAGGCAGGAAGATCCGCCAGAAGATCTGGCCGTATCCGCAGCCGTCGACGATCGCGGCCTCCTCCAGCTCGCGGGGCAGACCGGCGAAGAACTGCCGGAAGAGGAAGACCAGATACGGGGCGGACGACAGGCCCCACAGCACCCACGGCCAGTACGTGTCGACCATGCCGAGCTTGGCGAAGATCAGGTAGGTCGGCAGGAGGGTGATCATCTGCGGCAGCATCATCGAGCCGATGAGGATGCCGAACAGCGTCTTCTTGCCCGGTGCGGACAGCCGGGCGAAGCCGAAGCCGACCCAGGCGGAGCTGAGCGTGACGAGGACCCCGTAGATCAGGGCGATGATCAGGGAGTTGCGGGCGTAGCCGAGGAAGTCGATGAGCTGGTAGGCGTCCGCGAAGTTGTGCCACTGGAAGTCCGCGGGGAGCCAGCGCACGGGGGCCGCCGCCAGTTCGGACGGAGCCTTCAGGCCGGTGAGGACCAGCCAGCCGAAGGGGCCGAGGAACAGGCCGGTGACGGAGACGAGGACCGTGTAGAGGACGAGGCGGTTCGTCCGTATCCGCACACGGACCGGAGACTTGGGGTTGAGGCTGGTGGCGGTCACTTCTTCGCCTCCGGGTCGACGTTGTAGAACACCACACCGGACGTGAACTTGAAGATGAGTCCGGTCGCGATGAGGATCAGGACGAAGAGCACCCACAGCAGGGCGGAGGCGTATCCGTAGCGGCCGAGCGCGAAGTACTGCGAGAACACGTGGATCATGTACGTGTAGTTGGACTGCGGAATCGTGGTGAGGCCACCCGTGGTGGAGAGGGGGGCCAGCAGCATCGGCATGATGGTCTGCACCGAGGCGATCACGCCGGTCACGGTCTGGAACAGCAGCACCGGCGACAGCAGCGGCACGGTGATGCTGCGGAAGGTCCGCCAGGCGCTCGCCCCGTCGATGCGGGCGGCCTCGTGGAGTTCACGGGGCACGTCCTGGAGCCCCGCCAACGAGATGATCATGATGTTTCCGGCGGCCCAGAGCACCGTCATGATGAGCACGTACCGGGCGTAGGGGTCGGCCAGCCAGCCGAGCGCGTCGAAGCCGAAGAAGGTCAGGACACCGTTGGCGGCACCGGAGTTCTGGTCGAAGAGGTTCTTGAAGGCGATGCCCGCGCCGACCGGCGGCACCACCGCGGGCAGGTAGAGCAGGGTGCGGAAGAGACCGCGCCCCTTGACCGGCCGGTTGATCAGGACGGCGAGCGCGAGCCCCGCGACGATCGACAGCGGCACCGAGATCACCGCGAACAGGCCCGCGCGGCCCAGGGAGTCCCAGGTCTGCGGGTCGTTCAGCAGCTCGGTGTAGTTGCCGAGGCCCACGTAGTGCCAGTTCGGCGAGATGCCGTCGTAGGTGGTGAAGCTCAGCCACAGCGCGTACACCATGGGCGCGATGGTCAGCAGCGCGAACCCGATGATCCACGGCGAGGCGAACATGTAGAACGCGCGGTGCCTGCGCGCGGTCATCGAGGGACCGGTGCGGCCGGCCGACCGGGTCCGGCCGGGGTTCGCGGTCGAGCCGGGCCGGTCCGCGACGGAGGGGACCTGATCGACCGTCATCCCACCTGCTCCTTACCGCGCTTGAGCTGCTCGTTGATGACCGAGTTCAGGCGTCCCGCGAGGGTGTCGACGGAGATCTCGCCCTTCATCCCGGCCGGGGCGACCTGGTTGAAGAGGGACTCGAAGGCGTCGCCCGTGATGTAGGGGGTGAGGGAGACCACCGAGAAGTGCTTGAGTTCGTTCTGCTGTGCTTTCAACGTCCGCTTCTGGTAGTCCTCCTGAGCGGGCATCAGCGGGCGCAGGGACTTCAGCGTGGGGATCCCCCAGCCGCCGGAGGCGCGCGCCTTGGCCGGCGCCTCACCGAAATACCACTCGAAGATCCGCCACGCGGCGTCCTTGTTCCTCGCCTTGCGCGGCATCCACAGGCCGGTGCCGCCCTGGCAGGCGCTGATGCGCGGGCCGCCCGCGAAGACCGGGGCGGGCGCGAGACGGGAGACCTGCGCCAGCTTCTTGTCGGTGCCGATCATGCCGCCCATCCAGTAGCCGGCATTCGACATGGCCAGCCGTCCGGCCTGGTAGGTCGGTCCGTCCCAGCCGTTGGGGTCGGGCTGGATGGGGCTCGGCCCGACCTTGAGGTTGCAGTAGTCCATGTACCAGGTCAGCGCCTTGCGGGCCTCGGGGGTGGTGAAGTCGACGCGGGAGAAGTCGTCGTTGAACAGGCTGCCGCCGGCCGAGGCCGTCATGGTCGCCATGAGCGTGAGCCTCAACAGCCCGTTGTAGCTGCCGCCGGAGACGGTCGTCTGGCCCTTGGAACGCTGCACGAGGCGCTGGGCGTTCTCCAGCCACTCCTCGAACGTGATGGGCTCGGTCTCCGACGGGTAGTCGACGCCCTTCTTGTCGAAGGCCGCCGTGTTGTACCAGAACATGGAGTCCTGGGAGAAGTCCTTCGCCATGCCGTAGCGGGGGCCCTTGCCCTGGGTCCTGCCGTCGTAGCGCCACAGGTCGTTGACCGGGTCGAGGTCCTCCACCTTGAGGACGCTGCTCTTGGCGAAGTACGGGTCCAGCTCCTCCATCACGTCCCGTGCCGCGAAGTACGCCGCGTCCGTGGCGCCGACGGCTCGGACCAGGTCCGGCGGGTTGCCGCTGGTGAGCATCGCGATCAGCTTGGTGATGTCCCAGTCGACCCGCTTGATCGTGATGCCGGTGTCCTTCAGGGCCTGCTGCACCAGCTCCGGCGTGATGTCGTCGGCCTTGACCATCATCGTGATGGTCTCCCCCGCACCGCCGCCGGCCCCGTTGGACACCTGGAGCGCGCATCCGCTCAGCGCCGCCGCTCCGGCCGCGGCGCCGCCCGCGGAGAGGCTGAGGAATCGGCGGCGGCTCAGCGAGGCACCGACATGTGGGCGCATGAACCCACCACCCCCTTGCTCGTTCGTTCGGTATTTCGGCCATGGATCGAGTTCACGGCCACATCCGGTCGTTGGACAACCGGTTGTTATGCAGTGGGGCAGAGCTTCTTCCTGTCCGGAAACCACGTCAAGAGCCTTGACGGACTTTCGAAAAGAATGTGTAACCTCGGCGACATGAGCCAGTCGGCTCCAGGGTCGTGACGGATCCCCGGAAGATGGAAGAAGTAGCAGGTCAGAACCCTGCGTCCCGCACATCCCCGCAGCTCCACCCGAGTCGGCACGACGAAAGGGGGCGTTCCGCGCCGCGCCTGGGACATCGACAGGAGGGCACACCGAGACCGGCTTGATCATCACCGCCCAGGAGCCGACAGCAGGCCATCTTGACGTCCTGGCTGGAAACCGGTTGCCATCGCTCGTGTCCGTGGCCCAGTCATCACGAGCCCTCGACCACATGACCGTGAACGGAGCCCAGCATGCCCCGTCCTCCCCACCCCACACGCCCCACCCGCCGCACCACGATCCGCGTCGACATGAGCGCCGACGCCGGCCGGCCGATCAGCCCGGACGTCTTCGGCGCCTTCTTCGAGGACATCAACCACGCGGCCGACGGCGGGCTCTACGCCGAACTCGTCCAGAACCGCTCCTTCGCCTACAGCCGCGACGACCGTCCCGAATGGCACGCGCTCACCGCCTGGGAGCTCGTGGAGCTGGGCGGCGGACGCGGCGGCCTGGGCACGGACACCGCCGCCCCGCTGCACCCGGCCAACCCGCGCCACGCGGTGCTGGAGGTGACGGCCCCGGGCGAGGGCGTGGGCCTGGTGAACCACGGGTTCGACGGCATCCCGGTCGAGGCGGGGGCGTCGTACCGGCTGAGCCTTTTCGCCCGCCGCCCGGAGGGTGAACACGCCCCGCTGACCGTCCGGTTGACCGGATCGCGAGGCACGTACGCCGAGGCCGTGCTCGACGCGGCGACGGGCTCCTGGACACGGCACGAAGCGGTGCTGGTCTCCACCGCGACCGACCCCGACGCCCGGCTGCTCGTCCTCGCCACCACCCCCGGCACCGTCCACCTGGACCTGGTGTCCCTCTTCCCCACGGCCACCTTCCGCGGCCGGCCGGGCGGTCTGCGCGCGGACCTCGCCCAGGCGATCGCCGATCTGCGGCCCAAATTCCTGCGCTTTCCCGGCGGTTGCGTCGCCCACGGCCTCGGGCTCGACAACATGTACCGCTGGAAGGACACCATCGGCCCTCTCGAAGGCCGCCGCCCGCAGCGCAACCTGTGGGGCTACCACCAGTCCGCCGGGCTGGGCTACTTCGAGTACTTCCAGTTCTGCGCGGACATCGGCGCCAAACCGCTGCCCGTGGTGGCCGCCGGGGTCTGCTGCCAGAACACCCCGGGCGGCCAGCACGCCGTCCCCCTCGACGAGATGCCCGCCTACGTCCAGGAGATCCTGGACCTGGTCGAGTACGCCAACGGCCCCGCCGACTCCCCCTGGGGTGCCCGGCGGGCCGAGGCCGGGCACCCGGAGCCGTTCGGCCTGGAGTACCTCGGCGTGGGCAACGAGGACGAGATCACCCCGGCGTTCCGGGAGCGGTTCGCCCTCATCCACGCGGCGCTGGCCGAGCGGCACCCCGAGATCACGGTCATCGGCACCTCGGGGCCCGCCCCCGGGGGACGGGACTTCGAGGCGGGCTGGGAGTTCGCCCGCAAGACCGGCGTCGCGATGGTCGACGAGCACGGGTACCTCTCCCCGCGCTGGTTCCTGCAGAACACCGAGCGCTACGACGGCTACGACCGCTCCGGCCCGAAGGTGTACCTCGGCGAGTGGGCGTCGATGGGCAGCACGCTGTACAACGCCCTCGCCGAGGCGGCGTACATGAACGCCCTGGAGCGCAACGGCGACATCGTCGCCCTGTCCTCCTACGCCCCGCTGCTCGCCAAGTCCGGCCATACGCAGTGGACGCCGGACCTGATCCACTTCGACAACACCTCCGTCCGGCTCACCGTGAACTACCACGCGCACCGCATGCACTCCGTGCACCACGGGGACGTGTACCTGCCGCACACGCTGACCGGCGCCCCGGCCGCGGCCGACCCGCCGGACGGCCTGCGGGGCGGCGGGGTCCGGCTCGACACGGTGAACTCCCTGGCCGAGTACGCGGACCTACGGGTGAGCTGCGGTGAGGCCGACTACTCGATCGATGTGCGGGCACGGAAGACCGGCGGCGAGGAGGGCTTCCGTATCGCCTTCGGAGCGGTGGCCACCGGTGACCACTACCTCTGGACGATCGGCGGCTGGCAGAACAAGGGGATGCCGCTGCAGCGCGTCTGCGACGGACGGACCGAGGACGTGGAGTGGGTGCCCGGCACGGTCGAGACCGGGCGGTGGTACGGCATCCGGGTCGAGGTCGCCGGCTCCCGGATCCGCTGTCTGCTGGACGGCACCCTGATCCACGACGTCGAGGACGACCGGCGTCCGCTGCGGACGTTCTCGGTCTCCACGGTCCGGGACTCGGCGACGGGTGACGTCATCGTCAAGGCCGTGAACCTGACGCCGGACGAGATCACGGCGGACATCCGCCTCGTCGGGGCGCGGCGATCCGCCGCCCGGGCCACGCGGACCGTCCTGTCCGGCGAGCTCTCCGCCGAGCAGGCCGTCCCGCACAGTTCGCCGCTCCCCGCGTCCGACGCCTTCGACTGCCCTCTGCCGCCGCACTCGTTCACGGTCGTCCGCATCCCCGCCGCCCAAGGGTCCGTGTGACGCCTCCGGCCGCCGCGAGCAACGGAGAAAACGAAGTAACCGATTTCGAGACTGGGCGGGGCCGCACGTCCCGGACCCGCCGGGGCCACGACGCTGCGGGACGAGCTCGCCGTGGCCCCATGTACCGCCCCCGCCACGCCTTCCCCTCCCAAGCAAGCTTGTACGCGGCGCAAATGAGTTCGAGGAAACCCGTGTACCCACTCTCAGCCCAATTGATTGACCAGCCGTTCTCGGCAGATCTACGGTAGAAGGCGCTTTCTGAAAATGTTTCCATCTCAGTCCGTCAGGAGTCTCATGCCCAGCCCCCAGCCACCGAGGGCCGTGTTCGCCATGGACCCGGTGCACCTCCCGCTGCTCTTCCCCTCGCCGCTCATGGCCAGGCTGAGGAAGACCTCCGACATCGACCCCGAACTCGTGGTGCGGGACTTCACCGACCCGGCGTCCGCGGCCGCCCTGGCCGAGGCGGAGGTGCTCATCACCGGCTGGGGCTGCCCCCACCTGGACGCCGACGTCCTCGCCGTCGCCCCCAAACTGCGCGCCGTCCTGCACGCCGCGGGCTCGGTCCGCTCGCTGGTCGGCGAGGCCCTCTGGAAGCACGGCGTCACCGTCTCCAGCGCGGTGACCGCCAACGCGCTGCCGGTCGCGGAGTACACGCTGGCCATGATCCTGCTCGCCGGGAAGGACACCTTCACCCACCGCGAGCGCTTCCGCACCAGCCGCGCCTATCCGACCCCCGCCGAGACCGCCCCCACGGGCAACGTCGGCCGCCGCGTCGGCGTCATCGGTGCCTCGCGGGTGGGCAGACGGCTGCTGGAGCTGCTGCGGCCCTTCGACTTCACGGTGCTGCTGCACGACCCGTACGTCAGCCCCGCCGAGGCCGCCGAACTCGGTGCCGAGTCGATGTCCTTGGAGGACCTGCTCCGGCACAGCGACATCGTCAGCCTGCACGCACCCGACATCCCCGAGACCTACCGCATGCTCGACGGCGACCGCCTCGCCCTCATCCGGGACGGCGGCGTCCTGATCAACACCTCGCGCGGTGCCCTGATCGACCCCGAGTCGCTCACCGACGAGCTGGTCTCCGGCCGGCTGCACGCGATCCTCGACGTCACCGAGCCCGAACCGCTGCCCGTCGGCTCCCCGCTCTACCACCTGCCCAACGTCTTCCTCACCCCGCACATCGCCGGATCGCTCGGCAACGAGCTGGAGCGCCTCGGCCGCACCGTCGTGGAGGAGCTGGAACGCCTGGTCGCGGGCCTGCCGCCGGTCCACGAGGTGCGCCATGCGGACCTGGCCCGGGTCGCATGAGGCGGCGGCCGGCGCACGAGGCGCCCGCGCGGAAACCATGGGATACGGTTTCCGCATCGGCGGGGGGCCGGTTTCCCTGTCGTACGGCGAGAGACGAGGCCTCTGGCCATCCGGCGCGGGGCAGTACGCCCGGGCGTCCGGCAAGGAAGGCGCGACGGTGAAGGAGCCGCAAGGGTGAGTCAGCGCAAGGTGTCCAGCGACGCCGGTCGGGCCACCATCCGGGACGTGGCGGAACGCGCGGGCGTCTCCGTCGCCAGCGTGTCGCGCGTCCTGTCCGGCAACTACCCGGTCTCGGACGATCTGCGCCGACGGGTGATGAAGGTCGTCCGGGATCTGGACTACGTCACCAACGCCCACGCCCGCTCCCTGGCCGGCGGCGGAACGCCCACGGTGGCGATCCTCATCAACAACATCACCGGCGCCGCGTTCGCCCATGTGGCGAAGGGAGTTGAGGGCGCCGCCACGTTGCGCGGCTGGCTCTCGCTGGTGGGGACCACGGGGGACGACCCCGAGCGGGAGCTCGCGCTGGTCAACCTCATGCGGCAGCAGGGCGTAGCGGCCGTGGTGCTGCTGGGCGGTGCCTACGACTACGACGAGTACCAGTTGCGCATGGCGCGGTTCGCCCGTTCCCTCGACGCCGCCGGCTCCCATCTCGTGCTCGTGGGCAGACCGCCGCTGGAGGGCGACGTGCCGGCCACGACGGTCGACTACGACAACGAGGGCGGCGCCTATGCCATGGCCAGCCATCTGTTGTCCGCCGGGCATCGCAAGGTCCTCGTGCTGCCGGGGCATGCCGAACTCACGACCGCCCAGGGCCGATTGAAGGGCGCCCGGCGGGCCTTCGACGCGTACGGCGTGCCGTTCGACCCGGGCATGGTGCGGCACGGGCCGTACGACTACGAGCACGGGTACGAGGCCGTGGAGGATGCCCTCGGGCAGGGGCTGGACTTCTCCGCCGTGCTGGCCGGGACCGATGTGGTCGCCGCCGGGGCCATGCAGGCGCTGCGTGCGGCCGGGCTACGGGTGCCGGAGGACGTGTCGATCGTCGGCTACGACGACATTCCGCTCGCCTCCCAGCTCACCCCCCAACTCACCACCGTCCACGTGCCGTACGAGGAGATGGGCCGCGTCGCGCTGCGTGCGGTGGCGGACCGGCGCGAGGGCGGCGCCGGCCGCCGCAAGGGCGGCGACGGTGACCATCTGGTGCTGGGCACCCATGTCGTCGTACGCAACTCCGTGCAGCCGCCTGCCCGGCGGGGCGCACGGAAGTAACGCCCAGCAAACGTTTCGTAAGCGTTTTCCCGCTGCCTTACCGGTCCTCGCCAGGTCGCCCGGGAGCGCTCTCCACCCGCCCAACTCCCCTCGCCGAACAGCCTTCTACCTGCGCTTACGCCCTCCGGCACGGATGCGGCCGACGCGCGCCCACAGGTCACCGGACGGACAACCCGGCGTAACAAATTTCCGCGCACCTCTTGCTATGAGCGGAGACGTCGGCCTACCGTCCCTGCAACCGCTTACTACAGCTTCCGCTTGGCCGACCCCCCGCAACCGCGAGCCGACGTTTTCCGGCCGCCGTTCTGGCCGGCACCACCGAGCCGCCGCCGTTCCGATAGAACGCTCTCATTCCGAAGGATCACGGTCAGATGAACTTCACCAGCCCCCGGAGAAGGTTCGCCTCCGCCGCCGTCGCGGGAATCGCTCTGACAGGTCTGCTCGCCGCCTGTGGCGGATCCGGCTCCGGAGACTCGGACTCCGGTTCCAAGGCCTCCGGCCCCGTCACCCTCGACTTCTGGGGCTGGGCCAACGGCCAGGAGGCCGTCGTCAAGGCGTTCAACGCCAGCCACAAGGACGTCCAGCTCAAGTACACGAAGGTCACCGACCAGCTGACCATGCAGAAGCAGCTGACCAACGCGGTCAAGGCGGGCAACGCGCCCTGTCTGCTGCAGAACACCGGTGAGTACGTGACCAGCTGGGTCTCCCAGGGTGCGCTCGCCGACATCACCGAGTACGTCGAGGCCGACAAGGACAAGTTCAACGCCGGTTCATGGGCGGCGGGGCAGGTCCAGGGCAAGGTGTACGGCGTTCCGACCGCCTCGGCGCCCGCCTTCACGATCTATCGGACCGACATCTTCAAGAAGTACGGCCTCAAGGCCCCGGCGACCTGGGACGACTTCATCGCCGCGGGCAAGGAGCTGAAGAAGCACGACATCAAGATCACCAACTACGCCGGTGAGGACCCGAGCACCCTGGAGGTGCTCGCCATGCAGGCCGGGGCGCACTGGTACAGCATCGACGGCAACTCCTGGAAGGTGAACTTCCAGGACGAGGGCACCCTCAAGGCCGCGAAGGTGATCCAGGAGATCATCGACAACGACCTGAACTCCAAGATGTCGTTCGCCGACTACGCGGCCGTGCAGCGCAACTACGACAACGGCGGCACCGCGACCCGGCAGATCTCCACCTGGCAGATGTCCGGCATGGTGCAGAACTTCACCAAGTCCTTCGGCGACTGGGCGCTGTCCCCCTGGCCGACCTTCAAGGGTGAGGCGGCCAAGACGCCGGCCGGGACCAACCAGAGCGCCAACCTGACGCTGGTGTCCGAGGAGTGCGAGCACAAGGAGCAGGCAGCCGAGGCGGCGCTGTGGATGTCCACCGACAGCGGTGCGGTCAAGACCATGGCGAGCCCGGAGACCGGCAGCGGTGTCATGCCGGCGCTGGCCGACAGTGACTCGTACGTCTCCGAGGCGATCTCCGAGAAGCTGCTCGGCAAGAACTACGAGCCGGCCAAGAAGATCGTCACGGACAGCCTCGGCACCGTCACCACCGACTGGACCTTCGGCCCGAACTGGACCGCGATGTTCACGGAGATGCAGGACGAGTGGGCCGCGGTCGTCAGCAAGAAGCAGAAGGTCACCGATCTGCTCGCGCACATGCAGGAGTGGACGGTCAACGACCTGAAGCAGCGCGGCATCAGCGTCAAGGGCTGAGGCAGACTCGATGATTCGCTCCCAGCGCTGGAAGGGTGCCGCCTTCACGGTGCCCTTCCAGCTCGGCTTCGTCTTCCTGTACCTGCTCCCCATCGGCTACGCGGTCTACCAGTCGCTGTTCCTGCAGAAGCGGTCCGGGCTCGGACTCGGCGGCGCGACCACCGAGTTCGTCGGGCTGGAGAACTACCAGAACGGGCTCACCGACTCGGCGTTCATGACCTCCATCCTGCGGGTGGTGCTGTTCGCCTGTGTCCAGATCCCGTTCATGCTGCTCGTCAGCCTGGTGCTGGCGCTGCTCCTGGACGCGGTCAGCTCCAAGGTGGCCGGCCGGTTCCGGGTTCTGCTGCTGGTGCCGTACATGATCCCGGGCGTGGTCGCGGCCATCGTGTGGATCAACCTGTACAGCCCCGAGGTGGGCCCGCTGACCCCGCTCGGTGACCTCTTCGGGTTCGACTGGAACTTCTTCGCGCCCTCCATGGTGTGGCCGGCCATCGGCAACCTGCTGACCTGGCACGGCATCGGTTACAACATGGTGATCATCTACGCCGCGCTCCAGGGCGTGCCCCGCGAGCTGTTCGAGGCGGCTCGGCTGGACGGCGCCTCCGAGATGCGCATCGCGCTGAGCATCAAGATCCCGTTCGTGCGCGGGGCGCTCGTCCTGACCGCGCTGCTGTCGATCATCCAGATGCTGCAGATCTTCAACGAGCCCGCGCTGTTCCGGAACATCGCCCCGCAGACCGTCAGCGACAGCTTCACCCCGATCATGATCATCTACAACCAGGCGTTCAACGCCGCCAACTACAACTACGCCGCGGCCCTGTCGGTGCTGCTCGCCCTGATCCTCGGTGTGGCGTCCTTCCTCTTCTACCGGCTGACCTCGAGGGAGGCGGACTGATGGCGCTGACCGCACATCGCAAGGAGAACGGCGCGGGGCCCGCGGGCGCCCCGGCCGGCGGGGGCGGCGTCCGGCGGCGCACCCGTCCCGATCCGGCCGCACGCTCCCGTGGCGGGCAGCGCTTCCTGCTGCTCGGTCTCGTCATGGCGAGTGTCTACAGCCTCTTTCCCGTGTACTGGCTGATCATCGCCTCGACCAAGGACCGCGTGGGGCTGTACCAGAGCAACGGGCTGTGGTTCTCGGGCTGGCACCTGTGGGACAACCTGCAGCAGGTCTTCACCTACGAGGACGGCATCTTCCTGCGCTGGACGGCCAACTCGTTCCTGTACGCCGGTGTCGGCTCCCTCGGCGGCACGCTGATCGCGCTGGCGGCCGGCTACGGGCTCGCCCGCTTCGACTTCCCCGGCCGGAGTGTGGTGTTCGCGGCGGCGGTGGGGGGTCTGCTGATCCCGATCGCGCTGCTCACCTTGCCGTTGTACCTGCTGTTCTCGGCGATCGGCATGGTCGACACCCCCTGGGCGATGCTGATCCCCTGCCTGATCAACCCGTTCAGCGTGTATCTGGCCAAGGTCTACACCGAGGCCACGATCCCGTTCGAGCTGCTGGAGGCGGCGCGCATCGACGGCGCCGGTGAGCTGCGGATCTTCTTCAGCATCGTGCTGCGGATGATGACGACGGGCGGCGCGACGGTCTTCCTGCTCGCCTTCGTCAACACCTGGAACGCCTTCTTCCTACCGCTGACCGTGCTGCGTGGCGAGGAGAACTGGACGCTCAATCTCGGTCTGTACAACTGGTCCGGCAAGCGCCTGGAGTCGGGCATCGACGTGACCAGCCTCGTCCTGACGGGTGCGCTGCTGTCCATCATCCCGATGGCGATCATGATGGTCGCGATGCGGCGCTACTGGCAGTCCGGCGTGACGATGGGGGCCCTGAAGTGACCGTCGGCCTGGGAGAGTTCGCGTGACCCTGCTGCACAACCCCGTCATCCGCGGCTTCGCCCCCGACCCCTCCCTGGTCCGGGCCGGCGACTGGTACTACGTGGCCACGAGCTCCTTCGAGTGGTTCCCGACGATCCCGATCCACCGCTCCCGGGACCTGGCCCACTGGGAGTACGCGGGCCACGTCCGGGGCGCGGCTCCCGGCGACTCCCTCGCCGGTGTCCCCGACTCCGGTGGCATCTGGGCGCCGTCGCTGAGCTGGGACGGGGAGCGGTTCTGGGTGGTGTACTCGGTCGTGCGCTCGGTCGGGACGCCGTACTTCGACCTGGACACGTACGTCTCCACGGCCACGGATGTCGACGGCAAGTGGAGCGCCCCGCAGCGCATCGCGAGCCACGGCTTCGACCCCGCGCTCTTCCATCACGAGGGCCGGCTGTGGCTGCTCAACATGCAGAGCGACCACCGGCCGAGCGGGCGGCGTTTCGCCGGGATCGTCCTGACGGAGCTGGACCGCGAGACCCTGGCCCCGGTCGGTGACACGCACCTGCTGCTCCAGCACGAACGGCTCATCGAGGGGCCGAAGTTGCTGAAGCGCGACGGCTGGTTCCACCTCGTGCTGGCCGAGGGCGGCACGGGGGTGGAGCACGGGGTGCTGGTGGCGCGCAGTCGGGCGATCACCGGCCCGTACGAGCTCGACAGCCAACCGCTGTTGACGACACGCGACGATCCGTCGGTGCCGTTGCAGAAGGCCGGGCACGCGGAGCTGGTGGAGACGCCGGACGGCGAGTGGGTGATGAGCCACCTCGCGGCACGGCCGTTGCGGACGCCGGACGGCCCGCGCTGCCCGCTCGGCCGGGAGACCGCGATCCAGGCACTGACCTGGGACGAGGCGGGCTGGCCCCGGCTGCGGCACGGGGGCTGGCACCCGGCGGTCGAGGTCGACGTACCGACATCTCCCGCCGAGCCGGAGCCCCGGCTCACCGACACCGGTGACCCGTTGGGCTGGCCCTGGAGCACCCTGCGCGGCAGCGCCGACCCGGGCTGGGCCGACGCGACCACCCGCCCCGGCTGGATCCGGCTGCGCGGCCGGCACGGTCCCGAGTCGCGGTGGGCGCACAGTCTGCTGGCCCAGCGGATCACCGAGCACCGTGCGGAGGCCGAGGTCACCGTCGAGGCCCGGCCGCGCACGTTCACGCAGGCCGCCGGGCTGGTCCTGCGGTACGGCGCGGAGGCGTATCTGAGCCTCGACCTCACCTGGGCGGAGCCCGCGGGTGAGGGGCAGCACGGGCAGCAGTGGCGGGGCGAGGGCCGTACGGTGCTCTGCCTCGTGGAGCGCGAGGAGTTCGGCACCCGGCAGGCGGCCGTCGTGGAGGTGGACGCGAGCGCGCCGTTGACCCTGGGCGTGACGGTGGACGACGGCCGGGCCCGGTTCTGGTACGTCCGCGAGGGCGTCCGCACGCCGGTCGGCACGCCGCTGGACTTCACCAAGCTCTCCGACGACTACGGCTCCAAGTTGCGCTTCACCGGTGCGATGGCCGGCGTCCACGCCGTGGACCTGGTCGACTCGGCCTTCACGGCCGGCTTCACGGGATTCCGCCTCACCTGCTGGTAGTCACGGGCCGCCCTCGAGCCTGTTCGAAGTTTCGAAAGCCGTTGCCCGTGCATTCCTGCGAACTCCGGCCCCTTCCGGAGTCCTCGCGGCATATCTAGGGTAGGAAGCGCTTACTGTTTCCGGCTGGTCGAAACTTTTCAAGGCCCTCGGGCGGGCCGGAGAGGTGGTTCCCGATGGTCCGTACGGGCAGTGCGAGCATGGCGGCCGGGCCGACCCTGGCCGTCGTGGCCCGCGAGGCCGGGGTGTCCGTGCCGACCGCGTCCAAGGTGGTCAACGGCCGCGAGGACGTGGCCCCCGAGACCCGCCGCCGGGTCACCGAGGCGCTGGACCGGCTCGGCTATGTCCGCAGACCCCGCTTCGACGCGGCGAAGACGCCGGGCCTGGTCGACCTCGTCGTGCACTCCTTGGACACCTCGTGGTCGGGCGCGGTGCTGCACGGTGTGGAGGCGGCGGCCCATGACGCAGGCCTGGAGGTGGTGGTCTCGGCCGGGCTGACCCGCACGCGGGGCGGGCGCCCGGAGCGCGGCTGGCTGGACAAGCTCATCGCGCGGGGCTCGTCGGGGGTGCTGTTCAACCTGGCCGAGCTGACGGCGTCGCAGTACGCGTGGCTGGAGCAGCACCGCATCCCGTTCGTGATGATCGACCCGGTGCTGGAACCGCCGCCGGGCGTGGTGTCGGTGGGCGCGGCGAACTGGCACGGCGGTGTCATCGCGACCGAGCATCTGCTGGCGCTGGGCCACGAACGCATCGCCGTGATCGCCGGTCACCAGCGCAAGATGTGCAGCACCGCCCGGGTGGCCGGCTACCGCTCGGCGCTCGCCTCGGCCGGGGTGCGGCACCGCCCCGAGTACGTCCGGCACGCGGGCTTCGACGAGGGTGTCGCCCGCCGCCGCATGCTGGACCTCCTCGACCTGCCCGAACCGCCGACGGCCGTCTTCGTCTGCTCGGACCGGATGGCCCTCGGGGTCTACGAGGCGCTGGCGGAACGGGGGTTGAGCGTGCCGGACGACCTGAGCGTCGTGGGCTTCGACGACCTGCCGGAGGCCCGCTGGATCGCCCCGGCCCTCACCACGGTCCGCCAGCCGCTGTCGGAGATGGCGGCGACGGCGCTGCGGCTGCTGGTACGGATGATGGACGGGGACCGGCCGGAGAGTACGCGGACGGAGTTGTCGACACGGTTGGTGCAGCGGTCGAGCACGGCCGGACCACGCGATCGATCGCCTCGCTGAGTCCTGGAGTTCGGCCCCCTGACGCGGCTTGTCGGTCACGCCCCCCGGCCGCGGGGGACCAACGCCTGCCGACCCGCCCATCGGGGCGAGAGCGATCGGATGCTCCACACCGAACCGCTCCGTGAACGCCGTCGACAGCCCCATGCCCGCCATCCCCACCCGCCGCTCCCGCCGGTCGCTGCGGAATCGACGGTCTGCCGACGCGGCGAACACCCCCTTCGCGGGGGCTTCCGTGCCGGGACCCCCACGTTGGACCGACAGGGTGGTCGATGCGCCGCACGGCTCGTCTGCCCTGGTCGCGGCGGTGATGGCTGCTAGCTTCGCGAGCTGTCAAAGGGGTCCCGAGTGCGTCGGGCAGAGCGGGACCATGACCATGACCATGAGCTGAGGCGAGGCGAGGGTGACGGGTATGGGCGAAGAGCCGGACGAGCCGGCGGTTTCTCCGTTCAGGCGCAGGAGTTTCCTGGCGTCGGCCGCTCTGGCGGCAGGCGCGCCGGCGGGGGTCGCCGGTTCCGCGCAGGCTGCCGGGCTGCCGGAGAGCGGGCCGCTCGCGGCGCCCGGCCTCGGGGCCGTGGCGCGTCTGCTGGCCGTGCCTCAGGAGGGCCGCGGGGTCGCCTGGCTCAGGTCGGCCCTCCAGGTCGCCGTAGGGCTGGAACTCGCCACCATCCCGCCCTACTTGTGCGGCTTGTGGTCCGTCAAGGACCGCGGCAGCGAGGTCGCGCGGCTCATCCAGCGCATCGTCGGCGACGAGATGTACCACCTGGGCATCGCCTGCAACCTGCTCGTGGCCGTGGGCGGCCGGCCGCAGATCAAGGCCGCCGCGCCCGTCTTCCCCGGCCCGCTGCCCGGCGGTGTGCGGGCCGGCGTGACGGTCTACCTGTCGGGCCTGACCAAGCCGTTCGTACGCGACGTGATGATGGCGATCGAGGCCCCCGAAGAGTCCCTCGTCCGCAGCGCGCGCCCCTCGCCCACCGTCGGCGAGTTCTACGCCGACGTGCTGAAGGCGTTCCGGGTGGTGCAGCCGGAACTGTCGGTGCGGGGGCAGTTGTCCCAGTACGTCTTCTCCGACGACCTGTATCCGGTCGAGACCCTCGACGACGTCGAGAGCGCCATCGGGATCATCAGGGAGCAGGGCGAGGGCACCTCCAGTTCCCCGTCCGATTCCTTCGAGGACGACCACCCGGCGCACTACTACGCCTTCGGCGAGATCTACCACGGCCGGGAGCTGCGCGAGACCGACGACGGCTGGAAGTACGTGGGCGGGCCCGTCCCCTTCCCCGAGGTGCGCCCCATGGCCCGGATCCCGGTCGGCGGCTGGCCCCACCCGCCGGTCCACGTCGGACGGCTCCTGTTCCGCTTCGACGCCACCTACAGCACCGTGCTCGACACCCTCGACGCGGCCTGGGCCGGCGGCGGCCACCGCACCCTGGGCGCCGCCATCCACGCCATGCGCGGCCTGGAGGACCCGGCCGTGGAACTGATGGAAACCCCACTCCGCTACGCCCCGGGCACCTACGGCCCCCAGTTCCGCGCACTGCGCAAGCTGCGCCGGGACTCGTGACGCCCGCCGTTACGCCGGGCCCCGGGACTGCGCCTCGACCCTAACCCGCCGTCGAGCCGTCGAGTTCCCGCAGAAGGGTGCGGAGATGGGTTACGTCCGCTTCGGGGGCGTTGATGTCGAGGTAGATGGCGAGGGCCTCGTGCAGGGTCTGTCGGGCCGGTTCCACGGCGCCTGTCGCTTGGTGGGTCTGGCTCAGGTGGACCAGGGTCTCGGCCTCGTTGTAGCGGTGGCCCAGGGCGCGGTTGAGGGCCAGGCTGTGTTCGTAGCAGTCGACGGCGTTCGGGTGGTCGCCGAGTTGGTGGTAGGCGTAGCCGAGGGTGTCCCAGGTGCCGGCCTGGCCTCGTTCGTCGCCCAGTTCGCGCTGGATGGCCAGGGCCTGCCGGCAGTGGCGTACCGCCGCGGTGTGGTCGCCGAGCCGGGCGTGGTCCCAGGCCACCGCGTTCAGGGCGCGGGCCCGTCCCGCGAGGTTTCCGAGCGAGGTGAACAGGTCCACGGCGCACTGGTCGTGCCTGAGGGCGGCGGGCTTGTCGTCCTGCCGCTCGTACAGCCAGCCCAGGGCGAGATGGGTGTGGGCGGCAGAGCGGAGGTCGCCGTCGGCCTCCGACAGGGCGAGGGCGTGGGCCAGTTCCTGGTGGGCCTCGGTGAGGCGGGCGGTCTCCGTGTACGCCCAGGCGAGGGCCCGGTGCGACTCGGCGCGGGCGGCCGGGTCCCCGAGACGGACGGCGGCGGCGAGGGCGGTGGTGTGGACGGCGGCGACATCCGCCCAGCGTCCCCGGCGGGCGAGGAAGGTGGTGAGGGCCCAGGCCAGCCGCCATGCCCGGTCGTCGTGTCCGGTGCGTACGGCATGGTCGACGGCCGCGGTGAGGACGGTGTGCTCGCGGGTGAACCAGGCCATGGCCTGGTCGTGCGTGGTGAGTTCCTCGGGTTCGGCGCCGTCCGCCGTCGGGGCCGGCGGGAGCGGGTCGCGGTGGGGCAGCAGGAGACGGTCGGCGGCGTACGCCGTGTGCGTGTAGTGGTCGAGCACGCGGGTGAGTGCGGCGTCCGATTCGGCGGCGGGCGCCTCAGTCTGCGCCAGTTCGAGGGCGTACGCCCGCAGCAGGTCGTGGCAGGTGAAGCGGCCGGGGACGTGTTCCTGCACGAGGTGGTGGGCCTGGAGACGGCGCAGCCGGGTGCGGAGCCGGGCGGGCGGCAGGGCGGTGAGGCTCGCGGCGGCCGGCAGGCCGATGTCGGTGCCGGGTGCCTGGGCGAGCCGGCGGAAGACCCGGGCGGTGTCGGGGTCCAGGGCCAGGTAGGAGGAGGCGAGGACGGTGCGTACGTCACCGCTCGTCTCGCCGGTCTCCAGGGCGTCGAGCCGGGTTGCCGTGTCGCGCAGTTCGGCGGCCAGGTCGGTGAGGCTGAGGACCGGGTTGCTGATGACCCGGGCGGCGAGGACGCTGACGGCCAGCGGGAGCCCGGCACAGTAATGGAGGAGCTCCGCCGCCGCTTCGGGTTCGGCGGCGAGCCGGTCGGCGCCGATGCGGCGGACGAGCAGTTCGCGTGCCTCGGTGCCGTCGAGCGTGTCCAGGGTGAGCCGGCCGACGCCGTGGGAGGCGGCGAGTCCGGGGAGCTGGTGCCGGCTGGTGATGAAGACCGTACAGGTGGGGCTGCCCGGCAGCAGGGGCAGTACCTGGTCGCTGTCGCGGGCGTTGTCGAGCACGACCAGTAACCGCCGGTCCGCGGTGAGGCTGCGGTACAGCGCGGCCTGGGACTGCGGGGCGGCGGGCAGGCCGGCGGGGTCGGTGCCGAGGGCCTCCAGGAAACCCCGCATGACCGCGTACGGGTCCGCCGGCTCGCCGGAGGGGGTGAAGCCGCGCAGGTCGGCGTACAACTGGCCGTCGGGGAACAGGTCTTGCTGGTCGTGGGCCCAGCGCAGCGCCAGCCAGGTCTTGCCGACGCCGCCGGTGCCGCAGATCGCCACGGTCAGAACGCTGCCGCCGTCCGGCTTGTCCTGTGGGGCCAGCAGCTTGTCCAGGCGCGCGAGTTCGCTGCCGCGTCCGGTGAACAGGGGTGGTGGGGCGGGTAGTTGTCGGGGACGAGCCGCGGTGGCGGCGCGGGCGGAGTGCGGCTTGTCGCTTCCGGCCGGTGGCGCGAGCCGCGGATCCGAGATCAGGATCCGCTGGTACAGCTCCTGCAGCGGGGGCCCCGGGTCGATGCCCAGCTCGTCGGCGAGACGACGCCGTACGACCTGGTAGTGCCCGAGTGCGTCGGCGGGGCGCCCGCCGCGGTAGAGGGCGAGCATCAGCTGGGCGGCGAGCCGCTCGTCCAGTGGGTGTCTGTCGGCGAGGGCCGGCAGCGTGGCCAGCAGGTCGCCGTGGCGGCCCAGACGCAACTGGACGTCGGCCAGGTCCAGGACGGCCGCGAGCCGTTCCACCTGGGCGGTCTCGCGCTGGGCGGCGAACCAGGGGCTGTCCATACCGGGGCACATCTCGCCTCGCCACAGCGCGAGGGCGTCCTCGAACAGTCGCGCCGCCTCGTCCTCCTCCCCCGCGTGCGCGGCGGTGCGCGCCCGGGCGGCCAGGGCCCGGAAGCGGTGCAGGTCGGCGGTCGAGGGCACGACGACCAGTTCGTACCCTCCCGACCGCCGCACGATCCGCGCCTCCTCGGCCACGGGCCGCAACGCCCGGCGCAGTCTGGAGAGGTAGCTGTACAGCGTCTCCCGGGCGCGCTGCGGCGGTCTCTCCCCCCACACCCGGTCGACGAGTCGATCCACCGTCACCACATGGTTGGCCTCGCACACCAGTACCGCGAGCACGCTCTGCTGTCGCGCCGGCCCCTGATCCAGGCGGTGGCCGTCGACCAGGACCTCGACCCCGCCCAGCACACGGAACTCCACGGCCACATGAACCACCCCCGGGGCAGGATCCTAGGGCCGAAGTCAGCGGCTCTGACCAGCTATTTCAAGCTCTTTTCAAGGTTTGGACACGGTCGCCCGGCCAGGATGGTGGCCCGCGACACCGTCAAGCACGGCAGGCGGGCGGTCGCTCACACTGACCAACCTGGGGCCGGGGGAATGACGGAGGGCCACTTTGAGGAGTGGCCCTCCGTCGTGCGTTCTAGGCCCGTTTCGCCGCCCAGTCGATCCCGCCGAGCAGGTGGGCGCGGAAGTCGGGGTCCGCGTACGCCTCGGCGGCATGTCCGAGCGCCGTGTAGAAGACGCGTCCCGATCCCTGCTCACGGCACCAGACCAGCGGATGGTCCTCGCCCATGCCGCCACCGTCGTACGACGACTCGTCGGCGCGGGCCAGCACCCGTACCCTGCCTCGGGGGTTGGTGCGGAAGTCGTACCACTCGTCGACGAAACCCCATACGGCGGGCAGGTGCCGGGTGGCCGGGTGGTCGCGGTCCTCCACGATCACCTTGCCGGGCTGGTACTCGGGGTGCCGGTCGAACCGGGCGCCCAACAGCTCGCCGTAGTACGGCCAGTCGTACTCGGTGCAGGCCGCCGCGTGCACGCCGACGAAGCCGCCGCCCGATTCGACGTACGCGGCGAGCCGCTCGCGGCCGGCGGGGGTGAGCACCTCGCCGCTGGTGGAGAGGAAGACGACGGCCGCGTAACCGTCGAGGGGCCGCTCGAAGGCGGCGGGGTCCTCGGTGTGGTCCACCTCGAAGTCGGCGATGGCGCGGACGGCTTCGACGCCGGCCGGGATGGAGTCGTGCCGGTAGGCGGTGGTGCGAGTGTGGACGAGGAGTCGTGCGGCCATGCGGCCGAGCCTAGGGGTGCCGGCGGCTCGGTCCCACGGCCGCCGGGGACCCGAAAATTTCGGATCACCGGGTCACTCCAACAACCCCGGTTGTTGGGTCGGTTCACCCCCGGGTGAACCCCCGCCCCGGAAACAATGCGTGCATGACCCATGACTGGCAGCGACAGATCCACGCTCTCCACGACGAGTTGGTCCGCCGTGACGACCCCGGCGCCTGGGTGCGGGAGGCCGACGCGGTGGACGCCTCCTTGCTCTATCCCGGGTTCGCCCTGCGTGGGCCGGTGTTCGGGGTCGCCGTGCAGGATCCGTCGGTGGGGCCCGAGTGGCGGGTGCTCAAGCCGGTCGTGAACGGGATGCCGCAGATGTGCCGGGACGCGCTGAACAGCCATCTGTGGTTCCGTGCGAAGGACGACACCGACGATCCTGCCGTACGGCGGGAACTGCTCGCCGCCGTGGCCGTGTTGGAGCGGGAGCCGGTCGACGAGGTGGAGGCGTGCGGGGTGCGGTACCGGATCGTGCGCGGGGACGAGTTCTCGCGCTGCGACGGCAGCAACCGGCTGGAGCCGCCCCGGCCCACCGATCCGGAGCCCGCCGAGCGGACCTGGGACCTGCGCGCCGACCACACCCCCTCCCCCGACCTGGACTTCGTCCTCGACCCGGATCGCGTGGACGGCGGCCCGATGACGGGCGCCTTGCTGGCGGCGCTGCGGGACTTCGCCTACCGGGGCGTGCGGTTCCCTGTGAGCCTGCGCAGGGACTCGGAGCGGGCGGTGCGCTCGCACCCGCAGGTCCTGCTGTTGCCCACCTGCTTCGCCGTGGTCGAGCGGGAACGGACCGGTTGGGAGCCGGCCCTCGCCCTCCAGTCCACCCCGCACGACGCCCGGCGCGTGCTGCACGACGCGATGATCGAGATGTGGCCCATGCTGTACAAGTTCGACGACGCGAAGAAGGCCGTGTACGAGAAGGCGGCCGCGGAGTTCCGCGCGCTCGAGCGCGCCGACGAGGCCCGGGTGGCGGGCCGGGAGTTCCGGATCTGCCGTGTCGAGCGCCTGCTGCGCATGGGCCCCGACGGTCCGGAGACCCCGCGCCCGTCGGACATCGACGAGTACGGCCCGATGAAGATCCATCCGACGCTGCTGCTGGACGGCACCGTCGTCTTCGACGAGTGAGACCACCACCCCGTCCTGGCGCACAGGTGTTCCATAACGCAGGCCGCTCTGCGTAGCCTCGGCTGCGATGAACGCCATCCCCGCGCTCCTGGACCATCTCGTCCTCGCGACCCCGGACCTGGCCGCCACGGTCGCCGAGTTCGCCCGACGCACCGGCGTGATCCCGGCCCCCGGCGGTGTGCACGTCGGGCTCGGCACCCGTAACCATCTGGTGTCCCTGGGCGGCACCAGCTACCTGGAGATCATCGGCCCGGATCCCGAGCAGTCCGCGCCCGGCCGGCCCCGCCCCTTCGAGGTCGACGGCCTCACCACCGCGCGCACGGTCACCTGGGCGATCAGCCCGCCCGACCTGGACGCGGCCATCGCGGCCGCCCGGGCCCAGGGGTACGACCCCGGCCCGGCGCAGTCGATGAGCCGCCGCAGACCCGACGGCACCCTGCTGGAATGGCGGCTCACCGACGGCGACGACGCCCACCCCTCCGGTCTGGTCCCCTTCCTCATCGACTGGAGCGCCACGGTCCACCCCACCGCCTCGGACCTGCCCACCACACCGCTGCTGTCCCTGTCCGCGAGCGCCCCCGAGCCGGACGAGATCCGGCCCCTGCTGGCGGCACTCGGCACGGACCTCGACCTGGCGGCGGGCCCGGTGGGGATGTCGTTCACGGTGGACACGCCCCTGGGACCGGTGACGTTCCACTAGGGGGCTCATCGGGAAGGCGGTATGCGGCGAGGGCGGCGATGTCGTCGTCGAGGCTCCCGCCGCTGTGGGCGAGCAGGTCCTGGTGCAGGTGGTCGAGAAGTTCGCGGGGCGGGAGGGTGGCCCAGGCCCGGGCGCGCTCGGTGAGCGGGTAGAAGGATCCGGCGGGGTCGCGCGTCTCGGTCACGCCGTCGGTGTACAGCAGCAGCCGGTCACCGGGATGGAAGGGCTCGACGTCCACGCGATAGCCGTCGCCGAGCAGGATGCCGAGGTTGATGGGGAGAGCCGGGTCGGCCGAGTCCAGTTCGGTGACCCCGTCGGGGCCCAACCGCAGGGGTGGCGGGTGGCCGCAGTTGACGATGCGGACCAAGGGCTCGTGATCGGGAACCTCGGCGAACACGGCGGTGACGAAGCGCTCCGCCGCTTCGCTGCCCGGCAGCTGTGCGGCCCTGCGGCTCATGCTCTGTTCGACTCGATGCGCCACACCGGCCAGATCGGGCTCGTCGTAGGCGGCCTCGCGGAAGGCGCCGAGCATCGTGGCGGCCGTTTCCACCGCGAGCAGACCCTTGCCCCGGACATCGCCGATGAGCAGACGGACTCCGTGTGCGGTGGACACCGCCTCGTACAGGTCACCGCCGATGCGCGCCTCGGCGGCAGCGGACAGGTAGAGGGCCTCCATCGAGATCCGGCCGAGGCGGCGGGGCACCGGGCGCAGCAGCACGCGCTGCGCGGTCTCGGCCACGGAGCGCACGCTCGCCAGCGTGCGCTCGCGGCGTGTTCGGTGGGCAGCCATGATCGTGCCGAGGACGCCGACCAGGGCGGTGCAGACGTAGGCACCGACATAGTGGCGGTCCCACAGGTGGCCCACCATGCGCCCCGCACAGCACGGCGTACCGGCCAGGACCCCTTCGAACACGATGGCGAACGCCGCGATGGCCGCGACACCGGCCGGTGGGTGGGCGTAGGCGGCGACCACGGGGAGAGCGATGAGCAGGAAACTCACCGGCCACTGCACCGGAGTGAGCGGCTCGAGCACCAGGATGCCCGCGACGTAGAAGGCCGGCAGCCAGCGCATCCAGGCCGGCGGGGCGGGCACCTGCGGGTGGCCCGTGCCGCTCGCCGGCGCCGCACGGCGGCCCCCGGTTTCAGGGCGGCCCGGCCACCTCACCGCTCACTCACAAGAACTCCTGGCAGGTCTCGACCACATTGTCATGATCTTCATCGTAATTCCATGACATGGGCGATTCCTGGTGGTCATCATGAGCGACATCACCGCCGCGGCGAGCCTGCGCCGCGGCATCCGGTCAACCGGTGGCGAGGAGTTCGAGCGTGTCGATCACGCGGTTCGAGAAGCCCCACTCGTTGTCGTACCAGGCGACCACCTTGACGTGACGTCCGTCGACGCGGGTGAGGGCCGAGTCGAAGATGGACGAGGCCGGATTGCCCGTGATGTCGGACGACACGAGGGGGTCGTCCGAGTACTCCAGGATGCCGGCGAGCGGCCCCTGCGCCGCGGCGCGGTACGCCGCCAGCACGTCGTCGCGCGTCACCTCGCGGGCGACGGTCGTGTTGAGTTCGACGATCGAGCCCACCGGAACCGGCACGCGGATCGAGTCGCCCGACAGCTTTCCGTCGAGGTTCGGCAGCACGAGCCCGATCGCCTTGGCGGCGCCCGTCGTGGTCGGCACGATGTTGACGGCCGCCGCACGGGCGCGGCGGGCGTCGCGGTGCGGACCGTCCTGCAGGTTCTGCTCCTGCGTATAGGCGTGCACCGTCGTCATGAAGCCGTGTTCGATGCCGGCGAGTTCGTCCAGAACGGCGGCCAGCGGCGCGAGCGCGTTGGTCGTGCAGGAGGCGTTCGAGACGATGGTGTGCACGGCCGGGTCGTAGGCGTCGGTGTTGACCCCGAACGCGAGCGTGACGTCGGCGCCGTCGGACGGCGCGCTGACGAGCACCTTCTTCGCCCCCGCGTCGAGGTGGGCCCGGGCGGCCTTGGCCGAGGTGAAGCGGCCGGTCGCCTCCAGCACGATGTCCACGCCGAGTTCGGTCCACGGCAGCCGCCCCGGCTCACGCTCGGCGAGCACGGTGATGCGGCGTCCGTCGACGACGAGGGCGTCCCCGTCGGCGGTCACCGGGCGCCCGAGCCGGCCGGCCGTCGAGTCGTAGGCGAGCAGCCGCGCGAGGGTGGCGGGCTCCGTGAGGTCGTTGACGGCGACGACCTCGAGGTCGCTGGTGCGTTCGAGCAGCGCGCGCAGCACATTGCGTCCGATGCGGCCGAATCCGTTGATGGCGATACGAGTCATGAGAGCTCTCCCTTCGGTTCGCCACCAGCGTCGCGTACGGCGTTCGCCCGTGACCGCGGCGTGAGCGCCACGGTTCGAAAGGATCTCGCCAGGCGACCGGCTACTCGCCCTGGGTGAACGTGCGCCGGTACTCGCTCGGGGTGGTGCCCAGGATGCGGTGGAAGTGCAGCCGCAGATTCGTGCCGGTGCCCAGACCGACGTCGGCGGCGATCTGCTCGACGCTCCGCTCCGAGCGCTCCAGCAGCTCACGGGCCATGTCGATGCGGGCGCGCATGACCCACTGCATCGGCGTGTACCCGGTGTCCTCGACGAAGCGTCTGGAGAAGGTGCGCGGCGAGACCGCCGCGTGCCGGGCCAGCACATCGAGGGTGAGGGAATCGCCGAGCCGGTGCAGGGCCCACTCGCGGGTGGTGGCGAACCGCTCGCCGAGCGGCTCGGGCAGGCTGCGCGGCACGTACTGTGCCTGGCCACCGCTGCGGTAGGGGGCCGCGACCAGCCGCCGGGCCGCGTGATTCGACGCGGCCACTCCGAGGTCTTTGCGCAGAATGTGCAGGCACAGGTCGAGGCCGGAAGCGGCGCCGGCCGACGTCAGCACGCTGCCCTCGTCGACGAACAGCACGTTCTCGTCGACTCGGACGAGTGGGTGCTTCGCCTTGAGCGCCTGTGCGTAATGCCAGTGCGTCGTGGCGCGCCTGCCGTCGAGCAGACCCGTGGCGGCGAGCGCGAAGGCACCCGTGGAGATGGCGGCGAGCCGCGCGCCCCGATCGTGGACGGCGAGCAGCGCGTCGACGACGGCCGACGGAGGATCGTCGCGGTCCGGAGACCGGTAACCGGGAATGAAGACGATATCGGCCCACGCCAGCGCGTCGAGCCCGTGGGCGACGTGGTACGACAGGCCGTCGCCGCCGGTCACGAGACCGGTCTGCGCACCGCAGACCCGCACCTCGTACGGCATGCTCGCCCGGGTCGTGAACACCTGCGCGGGAATGCCTACATCGAGCGGCTTCGCACCCTCGAGCACAAGGACGGCGACGCGATGGAGGCGGGTGGACGGCACGGGGAACAGGGTACGAGGGGCATTCTGGCGGTCGGTTGGCGCTGACGCTCAACCGGACGGCGTGCCCCGCCACCACACGCCGAACCACTGCTCGGCGCCGTACTCCTCGAACCGCTCCACCTCGGTGAACCCCAGTTTCGCCGCGAGGCGCATCGCGCGGTCGTTGGCGCTCCGGGTGCAGAGCACCACCGGCTCGCCGGGAAGCGCGTCGGTGAACCAGCCGAGTGCCGCCGCGCACGCCTCGGCGGCGTACCCGCGTCCCCACGCCCGCGGCAGGACCATGTAGCCGAGTTCGGTCTCCCCGGCCTCCGGACGGACGTGCCCCGGACGCTCCGCGTCGCGCCGATCGAGCGTGATCATGCCGATCATCGCTCCGTCGAGCTCGATCACGAAAAGGCCGGGGCGCCGCCCGGGCACCTCGGGCACGGCGCGTTCGAGCTCATCACGCGGCCGCGGGCCGCCGAGGTAGGTGCCCACCTCCGGCGATGCGAACAGTTCGATGAACGCCGCACGGTCCCGGGCCTCGGACTCGCGGAGCACGAGCCGCTCGGTCCTGATCGGAGCAGGTGGCCAGGCGACGGCTCCGAGTTCGGTCATGCCGGGCAACCTATCCCACGCCCGTGTGTCCGATTCCTTCAAGACCGGCCGTCAGCGGGCTGCCTACGGTGGCCGCATGACTCCACGATTCGATGCCATCGGCCTCGTCGTCTCGGACATGGCCGCCTCCGTCGTCTTCTACCGCCGCCTGGGCTTCGCCTTCCCCGACGGAGCCGAGAACGAGCCGCACACCGAGGCCGAACTGCCGGGCGGGCTGCGGTTGTTGCTCGACACGGAGACGACCGTGCGCTCCTTCCACCCCGAGTGGCAGCCGCCCACCGGTGGCGGCCGGCACTCGCTGGCGCTGCGGTGCGCGGATCCGGGTGAGGTGGACGCGGTGTACGAGGACCTGGTCGGCGCCGGCTACCGCGGCGAGCTCAAGCCGTGGGACGCCTTCTGGGGCCAGCGGTACGCCTGCGTCCAGGACCCGGACGGAAACGGCGTCGACCTGTTCGCGCCGCTAGCCGCTCCCCCGGCCGAGTAGCTCGCCGAGCGGCATGCCCGCCAGTTCCTTGACGTCCCGCGCCAGATGAGCCTGATCGGCGAACCCGGCCCGCACGGCCGTGTCCGCGAAGGCCACGCCGTCCCGTGCCAGGGCGAGGGCCCGTCGCAGTCGCAGGATCCGGGCCAGCGTCTTGGGGCCGTAGCCGAAGGCGGTCAGGCAGCGTCGGTGCAACTGCCGTGCGCCGAGGCCGAGTTCGGCGGCGGTCGCGGCGACGGGGCGCCCCGCGTCGAGGGCGGTGACGACCCGGAGCAGCAGCGGGTCGGGCGGCTCGGCGTCGGCGGCCCGCTCCAGCGCCACGTCCTCGAGCGTGGTCACGGGGTCGGCGGCGGCCTCGATACGGCCCCGCAGCCGCCGTACCTCCGCGGCCGGCCACAGATCCGCGAGCTCGACCCGCCGGTCGCGCAGCTCATGCGCCGGCACGCCGAGCAGGCCGGGCGCGGTACCGGGGTGGAAACGGACGCCGGCCCAGGTGGTGGGCGCGCCTTCGGGGACGTGCGCACGCGTGTCGGGCCCCGCGACGAGCAGCCGCCCCTCGTTCCAGAGCAGATCCATGCACCCGTCGGGCAGGACGGGCCCCATGGTCGTGCCGGACGGAGTGTTCGTCCAGACGACGGCGCCCAGGAGCCGAGACGCCCGTTCCGTATACACGTACGCCAGCCTACGACGCGTCCCTTCAGAGGTGCGGGGCTCTGTCGCGACATGCGGCTCCGCCGACGGCTCGTCAGTCCGTGATGACGGCGTCGCGGTTGATCCACTCGGGGCTGTGGGCCGCCTTGTGCAGGAAAGCGGCGACGTCCGCGCGGCTGATCTTCGGGTTGCCCTTCATCGGGAGACGGTCGTCGGCCCGGTAGGTGCCCTTGGCGGGGCCCTTGGTCAGCAAGGTCGGGTAGACCAGCGTCCAGTCCAGACCGCTGGAGCGGATCGCCTTCTCGGAGAGTTCCTTGTTCGCGTAGATGTCCCGGAGGAACGTGCGGTACATGATCTTCTGCGCGACGCTCGCCGACCGGTAGGTGTCGCCCCCGCCGAACGAGGACAGCCAGACCAGGCGGGAGACGCCCTGTTCCTTGGCCGCGTCGATCACGGCCGCCGCGGCGCCGGTGAACAGGTCGTCGGCGCGCACGGATGTGCTCCTGCCGAGAGCCGAGATGACGGCGTCCTGGCCGATCATTGCCTTGGCGACAGCCTTGTGCGAGGTGGCGTCTCCGGCGACCACGTTGACCTGGTCCGCCAGGTCCTGGAGAGCCTCCGGTCTGCGGGCCAGGACGGTGACCGTGTCGCCGGCCGCGATGGCGCCAAGCGCGGCCGCCGCGCCGACGCCGAGCGCAACCGCATCGCGATCATCGAAGCGGCCGACGCCGTCTTCGCCGAACACGGCGGCACCGTCGACGTCCGTGAGATCGCCCGGCGCAGCGGCGTCGGCATGGGCACGCTCTACCGCCACTTCCCGACCAAGGACGACCTGCTCGCCACCGTCCTGGAACAGCAGTTCACCTCCTGGCTCACCGCCGCCCACGAGCAGGCCACCGCCACCGAAGACCCGTGGCAAGCGCTGACCGGCTTCTTCGAGCAGATGCTCACCACGCAGTCCCGCAACCGCGCCGTCGTCGAGAGCTACGCCACCACCGGTGGCCCCACCAGCTCATGCGCCCAGCGCTGCTACTCCTTCATCGACGAGCTGCGCACCCGTTGCATGAACGCCGGCCTCCTGCGCCCCGACGTCACCACCGCCGATCTGGTCCTGCTCAGCGGCTCCCTGAGTCAGGCCGTGCTGACGACCGGGGAAAGCCACCCGGGTCAGTGGCGCCGTCTCCTGCGCATCTCCCTCGACGGCCTCAGCAGCCGCAACACCGAGCCCCTGCCCGAGCCCGAAACCCACGCCGCCGCGCCCGGGAGCGACTGAGCGGGAAACCCGCGTTTCCCTGTGCCCCTGGAACGTCCTGCCATACGGCGAGGTGTGGGGGGGCGGCGCCCCTGCGGGCGAGGCGCCTGCTCAGAACCACGCTCTCAGGCCCCGCCCTGGTCCTCCGGCTTGTGCGGCGGGTGTGTGTGAGTGCTCTTCACATGGGTCCGCAGCCGCGACGTCACGTCCTCCGGCGGCAGGAAGCGGGACCATCGCTCCGGGAACTCCGACGGCATGTCCGGGTCGTCGGGGTCCTGCTCGCGGCCCGCGGCGTGGCGGGCCACGTACTCGGCGACCTGGGCCTCGCGCAGCCGTTCGTTCGCGGCGCGGGCCGCGGCCGTCGCGGCGGCCGGCCAGACCCGGTCGATCGCGGCGTTGACCGCGGCCCCGACGAGCACGGCGAACGCGGACACGCCGATCCACAGCATCACGGCGACAGCGGCGGCGAGGGAGCCGTAGATCGACGCGCCCTCGATCGTGTTCGTCAGGTAGATGCGCAGCAGGAAGCTGCCCAACACCCACATGCCGAGGGCGACGAGCGCGCCGGGCACGTCCTCGATCCAGGGCGAGCGGACCGGCACGGACACGTGGTACAGCGTCGTCAGGAACGCGATCGACAGGACGATCACGACGGGCCAGTACAGGACCTGCACCAAGGTCTCCGACCAGGGCACGATCCGCACCACCGCGTCCGGCCCCGCCACCATCAGCGGCAGCGCCACCGAGCCGATCAGCAGTGCCGCGATGAACAGCGCGAACGCCACCAGCCGGGTCTTGACGATCCCGCGGACGCCGTCGAGGCCGTACATCACGGTGATCGTGTCTATGAAGACGTTCACCGCGCGCGACCCCGACCACAGGGCGAACAGGAAGCCGACGGAGATGACGTCGGGGCGGCCGCCGTGCATCACGTCGTCCAGGATCGGCTGGGCGATCTGGCGCACGCCCTTGTCGGACAGGACGGTGCGCGAGGCCTCGATGAGGTTGGCCTCCAGGCTGCTGATGGTGTCGGTGCCGGTCCAGTCGTCGACGTAGCCGAGGAGACCGATCATGCTGAGCAGCAGCGGCGGCACGGACAGCAGCGTGAAGAACGCGGCCTCGGCGGCGAGGCCCAGGATGCGGTACTCGATGCAGGAGTTCACGGTGTCCTTGATCAACAGCCAGGCGGTCCTGCGCTTCGAGACGTTCCGGTAGAGGACACGCGCCCGGTGGAGACGACCGGAGGTCCGCTGGGGGGATTCACTTGCTGGCTGCACGACCTAAAGGTATCCGCCGTACGGGAGCGCACTCATCGCGGCGCCGGGTGCGCACCCCCGCCACCTGCCCGGTCCCCGCTCCGGGGTCGTGTCAGGCTGGAGACCACCGCCCCACTCAGGGATAGGTTCACAGGTATGGCAGGCAGCACGCACACTGTGACCAACCAGCCCCCGCCCCTGGTCGGATACGACGTCTACACCGCCGACCGGGCCCTGACCGCCGCCGTCGAACGCCACCTCGCCCCGGAGCTGCTGGACGAGGCCCGCAGCGAGCTGGCGGCACTCGGGCGCACGTGTGGATCGGCCCAGGTGCAGGAGTGGGGGACGCTCGCGAACGACCATCCGCCGCGGCTGCACACGCACGACCGCTACGGCCACCGTATCGACGAGGTCGAGTTCCACCCGGCCTGGCACCGGCTGCTCGGCAAGGGCGTCGCGGCGGGGCTGACCGCGGCCTGGGCCCGGCCGGGCGGGCATGTGCGGCGGGCCGCGGCCTTCCTCATGTGGACGCAGGTCGACGCCGGCAACGGCTGCCCGCTGTCCATGACCCACGCGGCGGTCCCCGCCCTGCGTACGGACCCCGACCTCGCCGCCGAGTGGGAGCCGCGGCTGACGTCCATGATCTACGACCGTGAGCTGCGGCCCGCCCGGCTCAAGGCCGGGTCCCTGTTCGGGATGGGCATGACGGAGAAGCAGGGCGGCAGCGACGTACGCGCCAACTCGACGGCCGCGCGCCGCCTCCCTGACGGCGAGACGTATGAGCTGACCGGGCACAAGTGGTTCTGCTCGGCGCCGATGTCGGACGGATTCCTGGTGCTGGCACAGGCGCCGGGCGGGCTCACCTGTCTCCTCGTGCCACGCGTGCTGGAGGACGGCAGCCGCAACCCGTTCCTGATCCAGCGGCTGAAGAACAAGCTGGGCAACCGCTCGAACGCGTCGAGCGAGGTCGAGTTCGACGGGACGTGGGCACGCCGGGTCGGTGACGAGGGGCGCGGGGTGCGCACCATCATCGAGATGGTGGCGGCGACCCGGCTCGACTGTGTGCTGGGCTCGGCGGGGCTGATGCGGCAGGCCGTGGCGCAGGCGATCCACCACTGCGACCACCGCGAGGCGTTCGGCGGGAAACTCGCCGACAAGCCGCTCATGCGCAACGTCCTCGCCGACCTGGCCATCGAGTCCGAGGCGGCGACCACCCTCGCGCTGCGGCTCGCGGCCGCCTACGACGACGGCGGCGAGCAGGAGCGGGCACTGCTGCGGATCGCGGTGCCGGCCGCCAAGTACTGGGTGACCAAGCGGTGTACGCCGGTGACGGTCGAGGCGTCCGAGTGCCTGGGCGGCAACGGGTACGTCGAGGAGTCCCAGATGCCCCGGCTGGTGCGCGAGTCGCCGCTGAACTCGATCTGGGAGGGCGCGGGCAACGTCCAGGCACTGGACGTCCTGCGGGTCCTGCAACGGGAGCCCCAGGCCCTCAACGCCTACTTGCAGGAGGTCGGCAAGGCCCGCGGCGCCGACCACCGCCTGGACACGGCGATCAAGTCCCTGCTGACGGAACTGGCCGACCTGGAGGGTATCGAGGCCCGAGCGCGCCGCCTGACCGAGCGCCTCGCGCTGGTCCTCCAGGGCTCACTGCTCGTCCGTTTCGCGCCACCGGAGGTCGCGGACGCGTTCTGCGCGTCCCGGCTGGGAGGTGATGGAGGCATGGCCTTCGGCACCCTGCCGTCAACCCTCGACCTGACATCGGTAGTGGATCGGTCAAGGCCGCAAGCCTGACCGATCCAGGGGCGCGGGGAACTGCGCGACCAGCCACAACCGACCCGCAGCCGCCCACGAGACATCAAGCCGCACCCCCAGAGGCGCAACGGCCCAACCGCCGGAGGCAGGGGGTGGTGCTGCGCCGACACGGCACCACCCCCGCCATGGCCCGTTCGAGGCCGCGAACGCCGCTCGGGACGGCGTTGTTCAAGTCTCGATCAGGCCAGGACGGTCCACCAGGGTTGCAAGGGGTTGCAACTTGTTGGCGTCCGGGTGCGGAGTGGGTCCCTCCGCGAGCATCGGACGGCACTATGAAACGCACAGTCAGTATGAGTCGAACCGGGAGGGACCTGTGGCGCTCTCGCCGACGGACCTGACGCAACTCGCCGCCGTGGATTCGGCGCGGGCGGCGCGCGTGCTCAGCGAGGTCCGCTCCGCCACGCTCTCCGGACGGCGCGCGCCCGTCGCGCCGCGCCCGGTGATCGAGCGGTCCTGGGAACGCATGCTGCGCAGCGGTGTCGACCCCGACCACGACTTCCGGTCCGGGCTGCTCTCCCGCGAGGAGGTGCAGCGGCGCCGGGAGTCCACCGCGCTCAGACATGTGCTGCCGGTGCTGCGCGAGGGGCTGCTGTCGGTCGCGGACATCGCCCACCACATCATGGTCGTCGCCGACGACGAGGGCCGGGTGCTGTGGCGGGAGGGCAATTCCTCCGTGCTGCGCAAGGCCGACGGCCTCGGCTTCGAACTCGGCGCGGACTGGCGGGAAAGCGTCGTCGGCACGAACGGGGTCGGCACTCCGGCGGTGGTGCGGCGGCCCGTGCAGGTCTTCGCCTCCGAGCACTTCCAGCGCTCGCAGACCTCCTGGACCTGCACCGGCGCCCCCATCACGGATCCGCGGGACGGCCGGCTGATCGGCGTGGTGGACGTCAGCGGGCCGCTGGAGACCATGCACCCGGCCACGCTCGCCTGGGTCGACTCGGTGGCCAAGCTCGCCGAGGCCCGGCTGCGCGAGGTGCATCTGACCTCGCTGGAGCGGCTGCGCGCGGTGGCGGCGCCGGTGCTGGCCCGGCTGCCCGGGCGGGCCCTGGTGGTGGACCGGGACGGCTGGACGGCCGCGGTGACCGGGATGCCGTACGCGCACCGGATCGCGCTGCCCAAGTCGCTGTCGCCGGGCCGACGGTGGCTGCCGCCGCTCGGTGTGTGCGCGGTGGAGCCGCTGGCCGGCGGCTGGCTGCTGCGGGCCGCCGACGAGCCGGTGCCGCCCGGGGCGACGCGGATCACCCTGGACCTGACGCAGGCGCGCCGCTGGTCGGTGACGGTGTCCGGCGGCGCGGGGTCCTGGAGCCATGAACTGAGCCCCCGGCACGCCGAGTTGCTGTACCTGCTGGCCCTGCACCGCACGGGCCGCAGCGCGGCGGGGCTGGCCGAGGACGTGTTCGGCGACGCGGGCCGTACGGTGACGGTGCGCGCCGAGATGTCGCGGGTACGGCGCTATCTCGGGGCGTTCCTGGAGCATCGGCCCTACCGCTTCCGCGAGGACGCGGAGGTCGAGGTGCTGCTGCCGGACGACCCGCGCGATCTGCTGCCGCACTCGACGGCACCCGCCGTGGCGCGGGGGCGGATCTCGGCCGATATGCCCTGAGTGCACCGTGTGCCCGAGTGGCATCTTCCGCATATTTGCAGGGTCTTAGTCCGCAAGCGTGCCCCACTGCCGTAGCATCCCCCTACGAGCCACCCCACCTGCTCCTTTGGTCAACACACAGACCAATGGCCGCAGTTGGCTCGCCTCGGGAGGTTTGATGAAGCACCGCGGCAGACACCGTCGACGCAAGCAGGGCCGCGCCGTGCGCGCGTTCCTGGCCGGAACCGCCCTCGCGCTCACCGCGGCCGCCACGATGATCAGCGCCTCACAGGCCACGGTCGGCGACAACCCCGGGGCGCTGGAGCCGCTCACCGGGGCCGCCGAGACCGGCGCGCTCAGCCTCCACGAGCAACTGGCCCCGCAGGCCGCGCTCGACGAACTCGCCTCCCGGATGGGCCGGCCGGTCGGTGTCCGGTCCGTCCTGGAGAGCGCCGACCGCAGCCTGCGCACCGCCTCCGGCTGCACGGCCGACGAGCGCACCGCGCTGCCGGTCGCCCCGGCCGCCACACGCGCGTACTGCTGGGACGCCGCCGACACCCGGGCCTGGCGGGCGGGGGCGGTCACCACCTCCGGCGACGCCGACGACGACGGCTGGTGGAACGACAACCGGGTACTCCTGGCCGGCTGGAGCCAGGGCAGCGCCGACCGGGGCCTCGCCCGGGTCTCCTTCGTCGACGCCAACGACCTGGCCCGCCTCAGGTACGCCTCGGCCCTCCTCGTCGTCCCGGTGGACGGCGGACGCGACTACCGCGCCCTGACCTCCCGCCTGTCCGGCATGGTCTGGTACCAGGACAAGCTGCTGGTCACCACCGCCGACGGCCTGTACGTCTACGACATGAACCGCGTCCAGCGCACCACCGTCGACAGCGCCGCCGTGGGCCGCGTCGAGAACGGCTGGTCGGCGCACGGCAACCGCTTCGTCCTGCCCGCGGTCGGCTCGTACCGCCTGACCGGCGGGAGCGCCGCTCCCCGCATCGGCGCCATCTCCCTCGACCGCAGCACGTCACCCGACAGCCTGGTGGCGAGCGAGCGGACCGCCGCCGACAGCGACCGGCCCGCCCGGCTGTGGCGCTACGACTTCAGCACGGACCCGGCCCGCCCCGGCCTGCTGGCCACCGACGCCACCGGATCCGCGCACGCGGTCGAGGCGTACGAGACGGAGGCATCCGGCATCGGGGGCGTCCTGTCGCACCGGGCGCCCGGCGCGGACCGCTCCGACTGGTACGTGGTCCGTGCCCCGGGTGCCACGGACCGGCACGGCAGCCTCTGGCGCCAGGACACCGAGGGCGCCGAGGCGACCCGCTGCGGCTCGGAGGACGCCCCGCGCTGCTGGGGCGTCCAGTCCGGCCCCCTGTCGTACTGGGAGGCGACCGGCGAGGTCTGGTCCCAGTCGGGCGAGGTGCTGTTCGCCGTGCCGCTGGAGTCGATCGACAGGGCGCTGGGCTAGGGGCGCCGTCCGGATCACGCCGGCGCCGCGGGCCCTGACACGCACTCCCGGCTGCATGGGACGGCATCTCCTGGCCGAACCCCCTCTGACCCCTGCCGTTCAGCTCGTCCCGGCGGCGCGGGCCCCGGCGGTCGCGGACGCCGATCGACAGATCGGCCCCTCGGATGATTCCCTGGCCGCCATGACCAACATCCCCGTGACCACCTGGTCCCTGGAGCAGACCTCCCCCACCGACGCCCTGCCGGCCGCCGCCCCGGAGGGGGATGTTCGCATCGTGCGGGCCGAGGTGCCCTCGCCCGAGTTCAGCCGGTTTCTGTACGCGTCGGTGGGCGGGGACATCCTCTGGCTGGACCGGCTCGGCTGGACGTACGCGCGGTGGCAGGAGCATCTGGCGCGTCCGGGCGTCGAGACGTGGGTCGCCTACGACCGGGGGACGCCGGCGGGCTATGTGGAGCTGGAGCCGCAGGACGACGGGGTCGTGGAGATCGTCTACTTCGGCCTGATTCCGGCCTTCCGCGGACGTCGGATCGGCGGCCACCTGCTGGCGTACGGCGCCGCCCGCGCCTGGGACCTCGCGGAGCGCTGGCCGGGGCTGGCCCCGACGAAGCGGGTGTGGCTGCACACGTGCAGCAAGGACGGGGAGCACGCCATGGACAACTATCTGCGCCGTGGCTTCAAGCTCTTCGACACCAAGGTCGAGGAGGAGGCCGAGGCCGCGCCGACCGGGCCGTGGCCGGGGGCCTACCCCGGCTGACCTGGCCAGAAACGGGCCAAATAGGCCATGTGACCGACAACACCCTTGTCTTGTCCTTCGAGACAAGGGTGTCCGCATAATGGACGAAGCTGGACTGTGTCCAGATTGCCGTGCCACGCTTCCGTCATGTCTGGAACTGGAATTGCCTTGGTGAGTCGACGCCACGTCGACCTCGGCCGCATGTCCAGCGCCATCTGTCCGGTGCGCTGACAGCCCCGCAGCGCCCGACACCTCCCTCTTTTCGCTTTCCTCCCTGCGCAACGCCGCGCACGCATGCCCACGCGCCCGCACGCGCAGGTCAGAGCCGCTTTCCCGCCTGTCCCGAAGGACGTATCAACCATGGCCGCCACCCCGCAGAAACCTGCCGCCGCGACTCCCCGCCGCAAGGTGAGCCGTCACCGCGGTGAGGGTCAGTGGGCCGCGGGGCACTTCACCCCGCTCAACGGCAACGAACAGTTCAAGAAGGACGACGACGGTCTCAACGTGCGGACACGCATTGAGACGATCTACTCCAAGCGCGGCTTCGACTCCATCGACCCGAACGATCTGCGTGGCCGTATGCGCTGGTGGGGGCTGTACACCCAGCGCAAGCCCGGGATCGACGGCGGCAAGACCGCCATCCTGGAGCCGGAGGAGCTCGACGACTCCTACTTCATGCTGCGGGTGCGGATCGACGGCGGCCGGCTGACCACGCAGCAGCTGCGCGTCATCGGCGAGATCTCGCAGGAGTTCGCGCGCGGCACGGCGGACATCACCGACCGGCAGAACGTCCAGTACCACTGGATCCGGATCGAGGACGTGCCCGAGATCTGGAACCGCCTGGAGGCCGTCGGCCTGTCCACCACCGAGGCCTGCGGTGACACGCCCCGTGTCGTCATCGGCTCGCCGGTCGCCGGGATCGCCGCCGACGAGATCATCGACGGCAGCCCGGCCATCGACGAGATCCAGCGCCGGATCATCGGCAACAAGGCGTTCTCGAACCTGCCCCGCAAGTTCAAGTCCGCGATCTCCGGCTCGCCGCTGCTGGACGTGGCGCACGAGATCAACGACATCGCCTTCGTCGGCGTGAACCACCCCGAGCACGGCCCCGGCTTCGACCTGTGGGTCGGCGGCGGCCTGTCCACCAACCCGAAGATCGGCGTCCGGCTCGGCGCCTGGGTGCCGCTGGACGAGGTGCCGGAGGTCTACGAGGGCGTCATCTCGATCTTCCGCGACTACGGCTACCGGCGGCTGCGCACCCGCGCCCGGCTGAAGTTCCTGGTCGCCGACTGGGGTGCGGAGAAGTTCCGTCAGGTGCTGGAGGACGAGTACCTCAAGCGCGCGCTCGTCGACGGTCCCGCCCCCGCCCAGCCCGTGGAGCGCTGGCGCGACCACGTCGGTGTGCACCGGCAGAAGGACGGCCGCTTCTACGTCGGTTTCGCCCCGCGCGTCGGCCGCGTCGACGGCGCCACACTCACGAAGATCGCCGAGCTGGCCGAGGCACACGGCTCGGGCCGGGTCCGTACCACCGTCGAGCAGAAGATGATCATCCTCGATGTCGAGGAGGCTCAGGTCGAGTCCCTGTCCGAGGCCCTGGAGGCCCTGGACCTGACCACCAGGCCCTCCCCCTTCCGGCGCGGCACCATGGCCTGCACCGGCATCGAGTACTGCAAGCTCGCCATCGTCGAGACCAAGGCGCGCGGCTCCTCCCTCATCGACGAGCTGGAGCGCCGTATCCCGGACTTCGACGAGCCGATCACCATCAACATCAACGGCTGCCCGAACGCCTGCGCCCGTATCCAGGTCGCGGACATCGGTCTCAAGGGCCTGCTCGTCCTCAACGACAAGGGCGAGCAGGTCGAGGGCTACCAGGTGCACCTGGGCGGCGCGCTCGGCCTGGAGGCCGGGTTCGGGCGCAAGGTGCGTGGCCTGAAGGTGACCTCCGACGAGCTGCCCGACTACGTCGAGCGGGTCCTCAAGCGCTTCCAGGACGAGCGCGAGGACGGCGAGCGGTTCGCCACCTGGGCCGCGCGCGCCTCCGAGGAGGCACTGTCGTGAGCGAGCGGGCCGCCCCCTTCTACTGCCCCTACTGCGGCGACGAGGACCTCCGGCCGAGCGAAGCCCTGGAAGGCGGCCACGGCGCGTGGGAATGCGCGGCGTGCAACCGCGCATTCCAGCTGAAGTTCCTCGGGCTGCTCGCCCGGGGCCTTCAGCACCATGACGCAGGGGGAGACGAGATATGACGGCGATTCAGGAAGAGCGCACGACCGACGATCTCAAGGCGCTCGCCGAGCAGGCGGGCCGTGACCTGGAGGACGCCTCCGCGCTGGAGATCCTCCAGTGGGCGACCGACACGTTCGGCAAGCGCTTCTGTGTGACCTCGTCGATGGAGGACGCGGTGGTCGCCCACCTCGCCTCCCGCGCGATGCCCGGCGTCGACGTCGTGTTCCTCGACACCGGCTACCACTTCGAGGAGACCATCGGCACCCGCGACGCGGTCGAGGCCGTGATGGACGTCAACGTCATCACCCTCACCCCGCGCCGGACCGTCGCCGAGCAGGACGCCGAGTACGGCCCCAAGCTGCACGACCGCGACCCCGACCTGTGCTGCAAGCTCCGCAAGGTCGAGCCGCTGGAGCGGGGCCTCAAGGGCTATGTCGCCTGGGCGACCGGACTGCGCCGCGACGAGTCCCCGACCCGGGCGAACACCCCGGTCGTCGGCTGGGACGAGAAGCGGCAGAAGGTCAAGATCTCCCCGATCGCCCGCTGGACCCAGGACGACGTCGACGCCTACGTCACCGAGCACGGCGTCCTCACCAACCCGCTGCTGATGGACGGCTACGCCTCCGTCGGCTGCGCACCCTGCACCCGCCGGGTCCTGGAGGGCGAGGACGCGCGCGCCGGCCGTTGGGCGGGCCGCGCCAAGACCGAGTGCGGGCTGCACGGCTGACCATGACCGAGCTGGCTACGAATTTGGAGAACCACGTGACGAGCGGAGCCACCGTCTGGCTCACGGGTCTGCCGAGCGCCGGCAAGACCACCATCGCCTACGAGCTGGCCGGCCGGCTCCGCGAGGAGGGCCACCGCGTCGAGGTGCTCGACGGCGACGAGATCCGCGAGTTCATCTCGGCGGGCCTCGGCTTCAGCCGCGAGGACCGGCACACCAACGTGCAGCGCATCGGCTTCCTCGCCGAACTGCTCGCCCGTAACGGCGTCAAGGCGCTCGTCCCGGTGATCGCGCCCTACGCCGACAGCCGTGACGCGGTACGCAAGCGCCACCAGCAGAGCGGGGCGCCGTACATCGAGGTGCACGTGGCCACTCCGGTCGACGTGTGCTCCGTACGCGATGTGAAGGGCCTGTACGCCAAGCAGGCCGCGGGCGAGCTCAAGGGGCTCACCGGGGTCGACGACCCGTACGAGGAGCCCGAGTCGCCCGACCTGCGCATCGAGTCCCAGAACCAGACCGTGCAGGAGTCCGCGGCGTCGGTGTACGCCCTGCTCAGCGAAAGGGGACTGGCATGACGACGACCGTCGCCACGGTCGAGGAGGGCACGGACTCCCCGTACGCCCTCTCGCACCTGGACGCGCTGGAGTCGGAGGCGGTGCACATCTTCCGCGAGGTGGCGGGTGAGTTCGAGCGGCCGGTGATCCTGTTCTCCGGTGGCAAGGACTCCATCGTCATGCTGCACCTGGCGCTGAAGGCGTTCGCCCCGGCCGCGATCCCCTTCTCCCTGCTGCACGTGGACACCGGGCACAACTTCCCCGAGGTCCTCGAGTACCGGGACCGCACGGTCGCCAAGCACGGCCTGCGGCTGCATGTCGCGTCGGTGCAGGACTACATCGACCGCGGGGTGCTCAAGGAGCGCCCGGACGGCACCCGTAACCCGCTGCAGACGCTGCCGCTGACGGAGAAGATCCAGAGCGAGAAGTTCGACGCGGTCTTCGGCGGCGGGCGCCGCGACGAGGAGAAGGCGCGGGCCAAGGAGCGCGTGTTCTCGCTGCGGGACGAGTTCTCGCAGTGGGACCCGCGCCGCCAGCGGCCCGAGCTGTGGAACCTGTACAACGGCCGCCACGCGCCCGGCGAGCACGTCCGCGTGTTCCCGCTGTCCAACTGGACCGAGCTGGACGTCTGGCAGTACATCGCCCGCGAGGGCATCGAGCTGCCGGAGATCTACTTCGCGCACGAGCGCGAGGTCTTCAAGCGGGCCGGCATGTGGCTGACCGCCGGTGAGTGGGGCGGGCCGAAGGACGGCGAGACGGTCGAGAAGCGGCTCGTCCGCTACCGGACCGTCGGCGACATGTCCTGCACCGGTGCCGTCGACTCGGACGCGGTGAGCCTGGAGCAGGTCATCACCGAGATCGCCGCCTCCCGGCTCACCGAGCGCGGCGCCACCCGCGCCGACGACAAGCTCTCCGAGGCCGCGATGGAAGACCGCAAGCGCGAGGGGTACTTCTAAGCATGAGCACGACGACGACCGAGGAGCTCTCGGCCACCACCCTGCTGCGGTTCGCCACCGCGGGCTCCGTCGACGACGGCAAGTCCACCCTCGTCGGGCGGCTGCTGCACGACTCCAAGTCGATCCTCACCGACCAGCTGGAGGCCGTGGAGCGCGCCTCCGCGAGCCGCGGCCAGGACGCCCCGGACCTGGCGCTGCTCACGGACGGCCTGCGGGCCGAGCGCGAGCAGGGCATCACGATCGACGTGGCGTACCGTTACTTCGCCACGCCCCGGCGGCGGTTCATCCTCGCCGACACGCCCGGCCATGTGCAGTACACCCGCAACATGGTCACCGGCGCGTCGACGGCCGAGCTGACGGTGATCCTGGTCGACGCCCGCAACGGCGTCGTCGAACAGACCCGCCGGCACGCCGCCATCGCCGCGCTGCTGCGGGTGCCGCACGTCGTCCTCGCGGTGAACAAGATGGACCTGGTCGACTACCAGGAGTCCGTCTTCGCCGCGATCGCCGAGGAGTTCACGGCGTACGCGCTGGAGCTGGGCGTCCCGGAGATCACCGCGATCCCGATCTCGGCGCTGGCCGGCGACAACGTGGTGGACCCGTCCGCGAACATGGACTGGTACGGCGGGCCGACCTTCCTGGAGCACCTGGAGACGGTCCCGGTCACCCACGACCTGAGCCACTGCCACGCGCGCCTGCCCGTGCAGTACGTGATCCGTCCGCAGACCGCCGAGCACCCCGACTACCGGGGTTACGCCGGCCAGATCGCCGCCGGTTCCTTCCGCGTCGGCGAGTCGGTGACCGTGCTGCCGTCGGGCCGTACGTCGAAGATCTCCGGCATCGACCTGCTGGGCGAGCCGGTCGACATCGCGTGGACCACCCAGTCGGTGACCGTCCTGCTTCAGGACGACATCGACATCTCGCGCGGCGACCTGATCGTGCCGACCAAGGACGCGCCCGCGACCACGCAGGACATCGAGGCGACCGTCTGCCATGTCGCCGACGCCCCGCTGACCGTGGGCCACCGTGTGCTCCTCAAGCACGGCACCCGCACGGTCAAGGCGATCGTCAAGGACATCCCGTCCCGGCTCACGCTCGACGACCTGTCCCTGCACCCGCACCCGGGGCACCTCGTCGCCAACGACATCGGCCGAGTGAAGATCCGCACCGCCGAGCCGCTGCCGGTCGACTCCTACGCCGATTCGCGCCGCACCGGCTCGTTCATCCTGATCGACCCGAACGACGGCACGACGCTCACCGCGGGCATGGTCGGCGAGTCGTTCGCCTCGCCGGAGCCGGTCAAGGACGAGGCCGAGGACGACGGGTGGGACTTCTGACATGAAGCCCCGCGACTACTTCTCCACGTTCGCGAAGGAGGGCGGCCGTGTCGGCAGCGGCGCCCTCGGGAGCGGGCAGGGCGGAGTGTCGCGATGTGTGCGCTGACCCGCGTGCACCGTATGCGTGCCGCTCCGCACGAACCCGCCGACTCCCCGGCCACGACCTGACACGGGCGTGAGCGCCGGGCCACCGAGAGGAACCCCTCCCGTGCCTGCCACCCCCGTCCTGCGCCGGACCCTCGCGGTCCTGGCCGCGCTGCCGCTGCTCGCCCTCGCGGCCTGCGGCTACGGCTCGCAGGCCAAGGAGAACACCGAGCAGGCCATAGCCGGGGCGCCCAAGGTCGACGGCCTGGACTCGGTGCGGATCGGCTACTTCGGGAACCTCACCCACGCCACCGCGCTGGTCGGACGGCAGGAGGGACTGTTCCAGAAGGAGCTGGGCGGCACGACGGCGGAATACGTCCCGTTCAACGCGGGGCCCTCGGAGATCGAGGCGCTGAACTCCAAGTCCATCGACATCGGCTGGATCGGCCCCTCCCCCGCCGTCAACGGCTACATCAAGGCGAACGGCAAGAACCTGCGCATCATCTCCGGTTCGGCGTCGGGCGGCGTGAAGTTCGTCGTCGACCCGGAGAAGATCAAGTCCCTGAAGGACGTCAAGGGCAAGAGGATCGCCACGCCGCAGCTCGGCAACACCCAGGACGTGGCGTTCCTCAACTGGGTCGCCGGGCAGGGCTGGAAGGTCGACGCGCAGAGCGGCGAGGGTGACGTCTCCGTCGTCCGCACCGACAACAAGGTCGTCCCGGACGCCTACCGGTCCGGCTCGATCGACGGTGCCTGGGTGCCCGAGCCGACCGCGTCCAAGCTGGTCGCCGAGGGCGGCAAAGTGCTCCTCGACGAGGCCGACCTGTGGCCGGACAAGAAGTTCGTGATCACGAACGTCATCGTGTCGCAGAGCTTCCTGAAGGAGCACCCGAAGGCCGTGGAGGCCGTACTGCGCGCCTCCGTGAAGATCAACGAGTGGATCGACGCCAACCCGGAGAAGGCGAAGGCCGCGGCGAACGCCCAGCTGAAGGCCGACACCGGCAAGGCACTGCCGGCCGACGTGCTCGACCCGGCGTGGCGGTCCATCCAGGTCACCGACGATCCGCTGGCGGCCACGCTCGAGACCGAGGCGGAGCACGCGGTCAAGGCGGGGCTGCTGCAGAAGCCGGACCTGACCGGCATCTACGACCTGACGCCGCTGAACAAGGTCCTCAAGGCCGAGGGCGAACCCGAGGTCGACGACGCCGGTCTCGGCGTCAAGTAAGCCCCATCCGGAGAGTTCTTAGGAGGTGACGACCATGGCAACCGCCCTCGCCAAGGCCGCCGACACCGAGGTGTCGGTGGAGCACGCCGCGCGTATCGACCACGTCTCGAAGTCGTTCGCCGGCCCGGCCGGGCAGCAGCTCGTCCTCGACGACATCACGCTCGATGTCGCGCCCGGCGAGTTCGTCACCCTCCTCGGGGCGTCCGGCTGCGGCAAGTCGACGCTGCTGAACCTGGTGGCCGGGCTGGACAAGCCCAGCGCGGGGAGCATCACGACCGACGGCCGGCCGGCGCTGATGTTCCAGGAGCACGCCCTGTTCCCGTGGCTGACCGCGGGCAAGAACATCGAACTCGCCCTCAAGCTCAGGGGCGTACCCAAGGCCGAGCGGCGCGAGCGGGCCGAGGAGCTCCTCGAACTGGTGCGGCTGAAGGGCGCGTACGGCAAGCGGGTGCACGAACTGTCCGGCGGTATGCGCCAGCGCGTCGCCATGGCGCGGGCGCTCGCGCAGGACAGCAAGCTGCTGCTGATGGACGAGCCCTTCGCCGCGCTCGACGCCATCACCCGGGACGTGCTGCACGACGAGCTGACCCGCATCTGGCGCGAGACGCAGCTGTCGGTCCTGTTCGTCACCCACAACGTGCGCGAGGCGGTCCGCCTCGCCCAGCGCGTCGTCCTGCT
>NZ_JBIWIY010000028.1:0-110518 GCF_044764885.1 Streptomyces sp. NPDC093591 | reverse complement strand
GAACCCTCCGGTGCTGAACCCTGTGCCGTCATCAGCCACCCCTGCCATGCTCCCCACATGACCACCGACACTCCCCAGACCCTCCCCGACGGCCGGCCCATCCCCCTCATGACCGGCGACGAACTCCCCATGCTGGAGAGCTGGCTCGAGTTCCACCGGGCCACCTTGGCGCTGAAGTGCGCGGGGCTGGACGACACACAGGTGCGGCTGGCCCCGGCGGAGCCGTCCGCGTTGACGCTGCTCGGGCTCGTACAGCACCTCGCCGAGGTCGAACGGAACTGGTTCCAGCGGGTGATGGGGGGACTCGACGTGCCGCCGGTGTTCGAGGAGAGGACCGGGTACGCCCTCGACGCCGGGCGCGGCATCGAGGAGGCGCTCACGGTGTGGCGGCACGAGATCGCGCGGGGCCGGGAGGTGTGTGCCGGGCGGGCGCTGGACAGCGTGGGGCGGATCGGGGACGGACCGATGGCCGGGGTCGAGGTCAGTCTGCGGTGGGTGCTCATTCACATGATCGAGGAGTACGCGCGGCACAACGGCCATGCCGACATTCTGCGCGAGCGCATCGACGGAGTTACCGGAGCCTGAATTCCACGTAATTCTCGAATTCCTTTCCAAGGCAGCTTCCCATTCTCTTCTGCCCGCTTTCGCCGGACCTAAACGCAAAGATTCCGCGAACGCGAACCGGGGGAATTCGGGCAGATCTCGTGGGGGTTACACGGCTGTGACGCGTTACACATCACGCCCATTTTGTCCGGGATTACCCGGACAGAAGGTGTGATTCGCCCCCGTCTCGCGCCGCCACTCACGCCCGCGTGATAACACACCCGGCCCCCACACGTAACCCCTCAGGGCCATGCAATTTCGAATTTCCCTCGGTAAATTCAATTCGCATGACTGCCGCACAAGCAGACCTGCAAATCGACCGTCCGGCGGTGGCCGACGGGGCCGCGCTGTGGCGCATTGCCAGAGACTCCGAGGCCCTCGACCTGAACTCGTCGTACAGCTATCTGCTGTGGTGCCGCGACTTCGCCGGCACGTCGGCCGTCGCCCGCGACGAGCGCGGGGAGCCGGTCGGCTTCGTCACCGGGTACGTACGGCCGGAGCGTCCGCGCACCCTGCTCGTCTGGCAGGTGGCCGTGGACGGCGCCCAGCGCGGACGCGGGGTCGCCGCCTCGCTGCTCGACGGGCTCGTCGCACGCGTCGGTGCCGAGTACGGCGTCACCGGCGTCGAGACCACCATCACACCCGGCAACACCGCCTCCGAGCGGCTGTTCCGCTCCTTCGCCGAGCGGCACGGTGCCGCCCTGGAGCGCGAGGTGCTGTTCCCCACGAGCGTGTTCCCGGACGGGCCCCACGACCCCGAGGTCCTGTACCGCATCGGTCCCCTCTCCCTGTGACCTCCCCCACTGACTTCCCCGACTCCCCCCACGCAACGAGGAGCGATTCGTCGTGACCATCACCCAGCCCGACCTCAGCGTCTTCGAGACCCTGGAGTCCGAGGTGCGCAGCTACTGCCGCGGCTGGCCCACCGTCTTCGACCGCGCGCGCGGCAGCCGCATGTACGACGAGGACGGCCACGAGTATCTGGACTTCTTCGCCGGCGCCGGTTCGCTCAACTACGGGCACAACAACCCCGTCCTGAAACGGGCGTTGATCGACTACCTGGAGCGGGACGGCGTCACGCACGGGCTCGACATGTCCACCAGCGCCAAGCGTGCGTTCCTGGAGTCCTTCCAGAACATCGTGCTGCGGCCGCGTGACCTGCCGTACAAGGTCATGTTCCCCGGGCCCACGGGTACGAACGCCGTCGAGTCGGCGCTCAAGCTGGCCCGGAAGGTGAAGGGGCGCGAGGCCATCGTCTCGTTCACCAACGCCTTCCACGGGATGTCGCTCGGCTCGCTCGCCGTCACCGGCAACGCCTTCAAGCGGGCCGGCGCCGGGATCCCGCTCGTGCACGGCACGCCCATGCCGTTCGACAACTACTTCGACGGCACGGTCGAGGACTTCCTGTGGTTCGAGCGGCTGCTCGAGGACCAGGGGTCCGGGCTCAACAAGCCCGCCGCCGTGATCGTGGAGACCGTGCAGGGCGAGGGCGGCATCAACGTCGCCCGCCCGGAGTGGCTGCGCGCGCTCGCCGAGCTGTGCGAGCGGCAGGACATGCTGCTCATCGTCGACGACATCCAGATGGGGTGCGGTCGTACCGGTGCCTTCTTCTCCTTCGAGGAGGCGGGCATCACCCCCGACATCGTCACCGTGTCGAAGTCGATCAGCGGCTACGGACTGCCCATGTCGCTGTGCCTGTTCAAGCCCGAGCTGGACATCTGGGAGCCGGGCGAGCACAACGGCACCTTCCGCGGCAACAACCCCGCCTTCGTCACCGCCACCGCCGCCCTGGAGACGTACTGGACGGACGGGTCCGCGATGGAGAAGCAGACGCGCAAGCGCGGCGAGCAGATCGAGCAGGCGCTCATCTCCATCACCGAGGAGAACCTCGCCGACGTGAAGGAGTACCGCGGGCGCGGGCTCGTGTGGGGCCTGGAGTTCCACGACAAGGAGCGCGCCGGACGCGTCGCGCACCGCGCGTTCGAACTCGGGCTGCTCATCGAGACGTCGGGCCCCGAGAGCGAGGTCGTGAAGCTGCTTCCGGCGCTCACGATCACCCCGGAGGAGCTGGACGAGGGACTCAGTGTCCTCGCCCGTTCCGTCCGGGAGACCATCTGAAACACCACCTAGGAGGCATCGCAGCACCGTGATCGTCCGTTCGTTCAAGGACATCGAAGGAACCGACCGCCATGTGAAATCGGCGTCCGGCACCTGGGAGAGCAAGCGCATCGTCCTCGCCAAGGAGAAGGTCGGCTTCTCCCTGCACGAGACGATCCTGTACGCGGGTACGGAGACGTCGATGTGGTACGCGAACCACATCGAGGCCGTCGTCTGCGTCGAGGGCGAGGCCGAGCTGACCGACCACGAGACCGGGCGGACGCACACGATCACGCCCGGAACCATGTACCTCCTGGACGGGCACGAGAGGCACACGCTGCGGATCAAGGAGGACTTCCGCTGCCTCTGTGTCTTCAACCCGCCCGTGACCGGCCGGGAGGACCACGACGAGAACGGCGTGTACCCGCTGCTCACCGAGCCCGAGGAGGTGTGAGAAACCCATGACCACCGCCATGACCGCGAACGTCACCGATCTCTACCCCAGCCGCGGCGCCACCGAGGTGGCGACCCCGCGTCAGGACCCCGTCGTCTGGGGCTCCCCCGACACGCCCGGTCCGATCACGACCACCGACCTGCAGTCCTTCGAGCGCGACGGCTTCCTCGCCATCGACCAGCTCATCACCGAGGACGAGGTCGCGGTCTACGCGCAGGAGCTGGAGCGGCTGGTCACCGACCCGGCGATCCGTGCGGACGAGCGCTCGATCATCGAGCCGAAGTCCAAGGAGATCCGGTCCGTCTTCGAAGTGCACCGGATCAGTGAGGTGTTCGCCGCCCTCGTGCGCGACGAGCGGGTCGTCGGCCGGGCACGGCAGATCCTCGGCTCGGACGTGTACGTCCACCAGTCGCGGATCAACGTCAAGCCGGGCTTCGGGGCCAGCGGCTTCTACTGGCACTCCGACTTCGAGACCTGGCACGCCGAGGACGGTCTGCCGAACATGCGGACCGTGTCGGTCTCGATCGCGCTGACCGAGAACTACGACACCAACGGCGGGCTCATGATCATGCCCGGCTCGCACAGGACCTTCCTCGGCTGTGCGGGGGCCACGCCGAAGGACAACTACAAGAAGTCCCTGCAGATGCAGGACGCGGGCACGCCGTCCGACGAGGCGCTGACCAAGATGGCGTCCGAGTACGGCATCAAGCTCTTCACGGGCAAGGCCGGTTCGGCGACCTGGTTCGACTGCAACTGCATGCACGGCTCCGGGGACAACATCACGCCGTTCCCGCGCAGCAACGTGTTCATCGTGTTCAACAGCGTGGAGAACACGGCCGTCGAGCCCTTCGCGGCTCCGGTACGGCGGCCGGAGTTCATCGGCGCGAGGGACTTCACCCCCGTGAAGTGACCCTCACCGCCATACAGGCGACGCGGCCGCTCCCGTACGTTCCGTACGGCGGCCGCGTCGCCTGTTGCGTTCCTCGGTGTTCCCTTCGGTGTTCAGGGAGACAGGGCGTCCAGCAGCCGGTCGACGTCGTCGGGGGTGTTGTAGAGGTGGAAGGACGCGCGCAGGTTGCCCGCGCGGTCGGAGACCTCGATTCCGGCCGCGCTCAGCTCGGGCTGGCGGTGGCCGAGTCCGGGCACGGACACGATGGCCGAGCCGGGCGCGGGCACCGGTGCGTGGCCGAGGCGGGCGAGGCCGGCCCGGAAGCGGTCGGCGAGGGCGAGGTCGTGGGCGCGTACGGCGTCCACGCCGAGTTCCTCGAGGAGCTCGAGGGAGCGGCGCAGTCCGGTGAAGCTGAACAGGGCCGGGGGCAGGTCGAACCGGCGGGCGGAGTGGGCGAGTTCGGTCACCGGGCCGTAGCAGCTGTCCCAGGGCTTCTCCCCGGCGACCCAGCCGGCCAGCAGCGGCAGCAGTCCGCCGAAGTCCTCCGGCACGACGAGGAAGCCCGCGCCGTGCGGGCCCATCAGCCACTTGTAGCAGACGGTCACGGTGAAGTCGTACGCGTCGGCCTCCATCGGCAGCCAGGCGCCGGCCTGCGAGAAGTCGATGTACGTACGCGCGCCGTGCTCGCGCGCGGCCTCGCGCAGGGCGGGCAGGTCGGCGATCCGGCCGTCGGCGGACTGGGCGGCGCTGACCGCGACGAGCGCGGTGCCGGGCCGCACGGACTCGGCGAGCCGCTCCAGCGGCACGATGCGCACCTTGAGGTCGCCGCGGACGTGGAAGGGGTTCACGACGGAGGTGAAGTCGTCCTCGGCGGTGAGGACTTCGGCGCCCGCGGGCAGCGAGGCGGCGACCAGCCCGGTGTAGGCGGCGACGGACGAACCCGCCGCCACCCGCTGGACGGGGACGCCGGCCAGCCGGGCGAAGGCGGCCCGGGCGGCCTCCACGTCCGCGTGCAGCGGGCCCAGCGGCCTGCCCTCGGCCCGCATGCGCGCCGCCTCGGCGAGGGCGGCCACGGTGCGGGCCGGGAGCAGCCCGGTGCTCGCGGTGTTGAGATAGACGTTCTTCGGGGCGAACTCGGCACGGACGAGGCTCTCGAAGGTCTCCATGGCTCCACTGTGGGCCCTGGAGACCTCTCGGTCCATTGCGATTCTTTACGTGGTTTCGCTAAGCAACGCTTATAGATCCGCTGTGGACCGGCCCCGACCTGCGGACTCGCTCAGTGCTGCGGTACCGCGCACCCGTCCGGACCGCACCCGTCCGCGTCACCCTGGTCGATCAGCGTCAGCGGCGACCGCTCGCCCCACGCCTGGGTCAGCGCCTGCTGGAAGACCTCGGCGGGCTGGGCGCCGGAGACGCCGAACTTGCGGTCGAGCACGAAGAACGGCACCCCGTTGGCACCGAGCTGGGCCGCCTCGCGCTCGTCGGCGCGGACGTCGTCGGCGTAGGCCTCCGGGTCGGCGAGGACCCCCCGGACGTCGTCGGCGTCGAGCCCGGCCGCGACGGCCAGCTCCACCAGCCGCTCGTCGCCCTCGGAGAAGACGGACCGCTCCTCGGCGAAGTTCGCCCGGTAGAGGATCTGGATCAGCTCGTCCTGCTTGCCGTGCGCCTTGGCGAGGTGCAGGAGGCGGTGCATGTCGAAGGTGTTGCCGTGGTCGCGGCCCTGGGTGCGGTAGTCGAGCCCCTCCGCGGCGGCCTGCGCGCCGAGGTTCTCCTCGCCGGCCTGCGCCTGCGCCGCGCTCATGCCGTACTTCCTGGTGAGCATGGTGATCACGGGCTGGACGTCGCCCTTGGCGCGGCCGGGGTCCAGTTCGAACGAGCGGTGCACCACCTCGACCTCGTCGCGGTGCGGGAAGGCCTCCAGCGCCTTCTCGAAGCGGGCCTTGCCCACGTAGCACCAGGGGCAGGCGATGTCGCTCCAGATCTCGACGCGCATGTCTGTGGCTCTCTCCGGCTCGTACGGATGCGGAGACTCTCCCCGCTCCGGTACGTGAACGTTCAAATAGCCGCGTTCATTCCCCGCTCACGGAGAAGCGCAGGAACAGGTGGTGGTCGCCGTCGGCGGGCGGGTTCTCCGGGTCCGGGATCCAGCCCTGGCGGGCGTAGAAGGACTGGGCGCGCCGGTTGTCGACGTGCACGTCGAGGACGGCTGTGCGCTTGCCGTCCGCCCGCCACTGTTCGACGCAGGCGGTGTGCAGGGCCGTACCGACGCCGCCGCGCCAGTGATCGGGGTCGACGTGGAACTGGAAGAGCTTGACCGTGTCCGCGGAGCCGCCCTCCGGGGTGCGGAAGGAGGCCAGGGCGATGATCCGGCCCTGCTCGACCACGCACAGGACGTGTCCGTCGGGCCGCTCGACGGCGCTGCGCCAGGCGCCGTGCCAGTCGGTCCCGTCGTCCGGGACGCCGTCGGGGTAGTACGTGGCCCGGGCCCGTGCGTGCAGCGTGACGATGGACTCCACCTCGGCGGGCACGGCGGTGCGGATGACTCTGCCCGGCTTGACTCGTTCGCTGATCATGCAACGGAGGACGTGACCGCCGGCGCCCCGGTTCCGAGGCGGCTGAACTGCGCACGGTAGGCGCTGGGCGTCAGCCCCGTACGGCGGACCAGATGCCCCCGCAGCGAGTCGGCCGTGCCCAGGCCGCAGGCGCGGGCCACCTGGTCCATGGGGAGGTCGGTGGTCTCCAGCAGCTCCTTGGCGCGCTCGATGCGCTGGTGGAGCAGCCACTGCAGCGGGCTCACCCCGCTCTCGGCGTGGAAGCGGCGGGTGAGGGTGCGGACGCTGACACCGGCGTGGCGGGCCAGGTCGGTGAGGGTGAGCGGCTTGTCGAGGTTACGCATGGCCCAGCCCCGGGTGTCGGCACAGGCGGTGCCGCGCTCGGGCGGCAGCGGGGTCTGCGTGAACTGGGTCTGGCCGCCCGGCCGTACGGGCGCGACGAGGGCACGCCGGGCGACCTCGTTGGCGACGGCGGCGCCGTAGTCGGTGCGGATGATGTGCAGGCACAGGTCGATGCCGGCGGCGTAGCCGGAGGAGGTGACGTACGGCCCGTCCTGCACGTACAGCACATCGCCGCGCAGGTCGACGTGCGGGTAGCGGCGGCGCAGCTCCTCGGCGTGCGCCCAGTACGTCGTGGCCCTGCGCCCGTGCAGCAGCCCCGCCTCGGCGAGCTGGAAGGCGCCCGTGCACAGGGACGCGATCCGCCTGCCGTCGGCGGCCGCCTCCCGCACGGCGGTGACGATCCGCGACTCCGGCTCGAAAGGTTCCCCGGTCCCCGCGACGAGCACGGTGTCCGCCTCCCGTACGGCGTCGAGGCCGCGGCGCACATACAGGTCCAGGCCGCCGGTGGTGGGCACCGGCCCCGGCTCGGCCGCGCAGATGACCACGTCGTAACCGGGCCGCCCGTCCACCTCGACCTTGCCGAACAGCATCTCCGGGATGGCGAGGTTGAACATCGAGACGGGCGAGGGCGCGACGACGGCGATGCGGTGCGGGGCACGCGACTGGGGCATGGCCAGAACCTCCGGGTGCATGGCATTTCGGCCACTACTGTATGACGGCCCGGATCCGCAGCATGGAGGGCATGTCAACGAACCAGACCCTCAAGGGCGACGAACTCGCCCCCTGGAAGGGCGAGTTGGAACCCAAGAGGTCGTCCGCCGCTCTCACTCTCACCGCCGGGCTCCTCGGCTTCGCGCTGGTCTGCCTGGACGCGTCCATCGTGAACGTGGCCCTGCCCGCGATGGGTTCCTCCCTCGGCGGCGGGATGTCCGGCCTCCAGTGGGTGGTCGACGCCTACACCCTGGCCTTCGCCGCGCTGATGCTGTCCACGGGGGCGTTCTCGGACCGGGTGGGGGCGAGCCGGGCGTACGCGCTCGGCGCCGCCGTCTTCACGCTCGCCTCGGCGGCCTGCGGTCTGGCGCCGAACCTGCCGGCGCTGATCGGCGCGCGGGTGGTGCAGGGCGTGGCGGCGGCCGTCGTACTGCCGGCCTCGCTGGCGCTGGTGCGGCAGGCGTACGCCGATCCGGCGCGGCGGGCCCGGGCGGTGGCCCTGTGGGCGGCGGGCGGTTCCGCGGCGGTGGCGCTGGGTCCGGTGGCGGGCGGTGTGCTGACGACGGGCTGGGACTGGCGCGGGATCTTCTTCGTCAACCTTCCCGTCGGCGCACTGATCCTCGTGCTGCTGCTCCGGGCCCCGCGCTCGGCACGCCGCCCGGCGCCGCTCGACGTGCCCGGCCAGGTGACGGCGGTGGTGGCGCTCACGGCGCTGACGTTCGCGGTGATCGAGGGCGGGACGGCGGGGTGGGCGGCGCTGGCGGTGGCCGTGGTGGCCGCCGTCGCGTTCTTCCGGGTCGAGGCACGCGGGCCGCACCCGGTCGTCCCCCTCGGCCTCTTCCGCAACCGGACCGTCGCGGTGGCGGTGGCCGCGGGGGCGGCGGTCAGCGTGGCCTTCTACAGCATGGTGTTCGTCTTCTCGCTCTTCTTCCAGCAGGTGCAGGGCCGTTCCGCACTCCAGGCCGGGCTGATGTTCCTGCCGATGACGGGCCTGATCGCGGTGACGAACGTGGTGGCGGGCAAGCTCGCGGGCCGCTACGGCGCCCAGGTGCCCATGGTGGTGGGGCAGGGCCTGGCCGTCGTAGGACTGCTCGCGATGCTGTACGTCGACTCCGGCACGTCTCCCGCCCTGGTGGCCCTGCTCCTCGTCCCCATGGCGCTGGGCTGCGCACTGACGGTGCCGCCGCTGACCGCGGCGATGCTGGACGCCGTACCCGCCGAGCGGGCGGGGCTGGCGGCCGGTGTCCTCAACTCGGCGCGGCAGATGGCCGGGGCGCTGGGCATCGCCGCCTTCGGAGCGTTGATCTCCGACGGCTTCGTGACGGGGATGCGGCTGAGCCTGGTGATCAGCGCGGGCCTGCTGGCGGTGACGGGCCTGCTCAGCTTCCGTCTCGCAGGTCCTTCGGCCAGTTCGGCCTGAACTCGATGTGTTCGTACGTCACGACACACCCCTCCCCCATCGGCGACTGGGTCATGAAGCCGACCAGGGCGGCGTCGCTCTCCTTCTCGTCGCCGAGGGTGAAGAGGCGGACGAAGGTCCAGTGCCGGCCGTCACGGGAGGCGTGGAAGGCGAAGGCACGGCCGGTGCGGCTGACTCTGAGCCACACCGAACTCCCCTCCACGGTGAAGGAGTTGGCGTCGTCGGAGTGTCCCCGGGTGACCACCGTGCAGACGGTGGGCACATCCGGGGAGTACTCCAGGCAGAGCTTGGCCCAGGCGCGGTCGCCGACATGGACGTAGAGCACTCCGGCGTCGAAGGCGGCGGCGAACCCGACGGTGACGCGGGCGATGAGCTGGAAGTCGCCCTCGGGCGCCCCGAGGAGACGCGGCGCGTCGGAGGCGGGGTCGAGGGCCTCATCGGTGGGCGGCACGAACCGGTCCTGCCGGGGGCCGGCCCATCCGGAGAGGATGCCGTCCTCGTAGGCCCAGTGGCCGTCGGGGCCATAGGTGCGGAGGGGAAAGGGCAGTTCAGGAAGTTCCACGTCCATCCTCGGAGTCTTTCAGTTTCCCCTCCGCCATGGGGTCCTTAATTCGTTCAGCGTTCGAGCCGACCGTTGAAGCGGCGCGGCAGACCCAGCGGGTTGTCGTCGCGCAGCTCCGGCGGCAGCAGCGCCTCGGGGGCGCTCTGGTAGGCGACCGGCCGCATCCAGCGCTCGATCGCCGTACCCCCCACGGACGTCGACGTCGAGGTCGTCGCCGGGTACGGACCGCCGTGATGCTGGGCCGGCGCGACGGCGACACCCGTCGGCCACCCGTTCACCAGCACACGACCGGCGAGCGGCGTCAGCTCCGCGAGGATCTCCGCACCGCGGCCCTGCCCCGCCGCCTCCTCGGCCGACAGGTGGACCGTCGCTGTGAGGTTGCCGGGCAGCCGGGACAGCACGGCCCGCGCCTGCGCGTCGTCGTCGTAGCGGGCGACCACCGTCACCGGGCCGAAGCACTCCTCCAGGAGCAGGTCGTACGCGCCCTCGCTCGCCAGCTTCTCGGCCGCGACCGTCAGGAATCCGGCGCTGACGGTGTGCTCGCCGCCGGCGCCCGGCGTCACCGGGGTCTCCACCTCGGGCAGCTCGGCGCGCTCGGCGACCCCGGCGACGAAGTTGTCCCGCATGCGGTGGTCGAGGAGGACACCGGCGTCGGTGTCGCTGACGGCGTCCGTGAGCGACTTGACCAGGCCGTCACCCGCGGCACCGGACGGCACCAGCACCAGGCCCGGCTTCACGCAGAACTGCCCGACGCCCAGGGTCATCGACCCGGCCAGCCCCGTACCGATGGCCTCGGCCCGCTCGGCCGCCGCGGCCTCGGTGATCACGACGGGGTTCAGGGAGCCCAGCTCGCCGTGGAACGGGATCGGTACCGGCCGCGCGGCCGCCGCGTCGAAGAGGGCGCGGCCGCCCCGGATCGAACCGGTGAAGCCGGCCGCGGTGACCAGCGGGTGCTTGATCAGCTCGATGCCCGCCTCGAAGCCGTGCACGAGGCCGATGACGCCTTCGGGGATGCCGTGCTCGGCGGCGGCCCGCCGCAGGACGGCCGCGACCAGCTCCGACAGCGCCGGGTGGTCGGGGTGGGCCTTGACGACGACCGGGCAGCCCGCGCCCAGCGCGCTCGCGGTGTCACCGCCGGCGACGGAGAAGGCGAAGGGGAAGTTGGAGGCCGAGTAGACGGCGACGACGCCGAGGGGCACCTTGTAGCGGCGCAGGTCCGGGATCGGCGGGGTCGCGGTGTCGTCGGGGTGGTTGATGACGACGTCGAGGAAGGCGCCCTCGTCGACGATGTCCGCGAAGGACCGCAGCTGGTAGCAGGTGCGGGCGAGTTCGCCGGTCAGGCGGACCGGGCCGAGCGCGGTCTCCGCGTCGGCGGCCTCGACGAGCTGGTCCTTGGCCGCCTGGAGCTTGTCGGCGGCGGTGCGCAGGAAGGCCGCGCGGACCGTGCGGTCGGCCAGGGCGCCGCGCGCGTCGTGCGCGGCGCGGACGGCGGCGTCCACCTCCTGGGCTGTGGCCTCCACCGCAACCTGTTCACGCTGCTTCCCGGTTCGGGGGTCGACACTCCAGACTGGTGCTGCTGCCACCGCGGGTCCCTCCACACATGTATTGCCGCAGTACGGGGTCATCCACCAGGGTCGTTCGATATACTGAACGCTGTCTCTGATGATGAATATGCTTCGGAGACTATTTCCCGTCGAACGAAGGGGTCAAGGGCGATGTCGGCTGGCGAGACGGGCGGCGGGGCGCAGGTCAAGTCCGCGGTGCGGACGGTTGAACTGCTCGAATACTTCGCCGGACGCCCCGGCATGCACTCCCTCGCCTCGGTCCAGGAGGCCGTCGGATACCCCAAGTCCAGCCTTTACATGTTGCTGCGCACCCTCGTCGAGCTGGGCTGGGTGGAGACGGACGCGACGGGCACGCGGTACGGCATCGGCGTCCGGGCGCTGCTGGTCGGCACCTCCTACATCGACGGCGACGAGGTGGTCTCGGCGGCCCGTCCGACGCTGGACCGCCTCTCGGACGACACGACCGAGACCATCCACCTGGCCCGCCTGGACGGCACGAACGTCGTCTACCTCGCCACCCGCCAGTCCCAGCACTACCTGCGCCCCTTCACCCGGGTCGGCCGCCGACTCCCGGCCCACTCGACCTCGCTGGGCAAGGCGCTGCTGAGCACCTACACGGACGAACAGGTCCGCAAAATGCTCCCGGAGACGCTCCCCGCGCTGACCGAGAACACCATCACCGACCGCGAGAAGCTCATCGAGGAGCTCCACCAGGTCCGCGAGCAGGGCTTCGCCGTCGACCGCGAGGAGAACACGCTGGGGCTGCGCTGCTTCGGCGTCGCGATCCCGTACCGGACCCCGGCCCGCGACGCGATCAGCTGCTCGGTGCCGGTGGCCCGGCTGACCCCCGCCCACGAGCAGATGGTGAAGGACGCGCTGTTCGACGCCCGGGACAGGCTGACGCTGGCGACCCGTAGGCTCTGAGGCATGCAGATCGCCCTCCGCGAGGTTCACGACAGCGATCTGCCGGTCTTCTACCGGCAGATGAACGACCCGGAAGCCCTGCGCATGGCGGCCTTCACCGCCAAGGACCCGGCCGACTGGGACGCCTTCGCCGCGTTCTGGCAGCGGATAAGGTCCTCGGCCGACGTGGTGCGCACCGTCCTGGCCGACGGTGACGTGGTCGGCAGTACCGCGGTGTACGGCGTGCCGGGTGAGCGCGAGGTGACGTACTGGGTGGACCGGGCGTACTGGGGCCGGGGCGTGGCCACCGCCGCGCTGCGGCACCTGCTGACCGAGGTGCCGGAACGCCCGCTGTACGCCCGGGCGGCGGCGGACAACGAGGGCTCCCTGCGCGTGCTGCGCAAGTGCGGCTTCCGGGTCACGGCACAGGCCCGGGGCTTCGCGAACGCGCGGGGCGAGGAGATCGAGGAACTGGTCCTGGCCCTGGAGGGCTGAGCCCGCTCTCCCCCGTCCGGCGGAGACGGATCGTCGGCGCGCAGGACGTGGCCCCCGCCTGCCGCGCGGGAGCGTGGACGCATGACGCAGTCACTCGCTCCCGCCGCTCCCGTCACCGGTCCGGTACCGCTCAGCCGGTCACGCCGGATCCTGCGCACCGTCGCCGTCGCCTCCTGCGTGCCGTACCTCTCGCTCAAGTTCGCCTGGCTCGCCGGGAGCCGTGTCGGGATCCCCGAGGGCAGCTCGTTGCTGGAGCACCGGGCCACCATGGCCGTCGCCAACGGCGTCACGGTGCTGATGGACGGCGCCGTGATCGTGCTCGCGCTGGTGCTGACCCGGCCCTGGGGGCTGAGGGTGCCGGCGTGGCTGCTGGCGTTCCCGGTGTGGGTCGCCACCGGGCTGCTCACTCCGATCATGACCGGGTTTCCGCTGCAGCTCGTGGTGCGGGCCTTCGGGGGCACCACCACGGGCTCGCGCGCCCGCGAGCCCTTCCTCGACGAGTGGGTGTTCGCGGTCGTGTACAGCGGGTTCATCGTGCAGGGGATCGCGCTGGGGGCCCTGTTCACGCTCTACGCGCGGGACCGGTGGGGGCATCTGTGGCGGGGCCCGGTGTGGGAGTTGCCGGTCGGTGTCACCGGGCCGGCACAGCGGTTCACGGCCGTCGCCGCCGGCGCGCTGGCGCTGTTCCCGCTCACCGTGCACCTGTTGTGGGCGTGCGGTGCGACGGTGGGGTTGAGCGAGGGCCGGGTGGAGGACCGCGCCAGCGACTTCCACGTCCTGGAGAGCCTGGATGTCGTCTTCCTCCTCACCGCCGTCACCGGCGCTTTCCTGCTCGCCTTCCGCCGGGGCCGGGCCCTGCCCGTGAAGCTGCCGCTCGCCCTGGCCTGGGTCGGCTCGGGTGCCGTCACCTGCTGGGGCGGCTGGCTGGCGCTGGCGTCCCTCGGCGGGCCGGACGACATCGCCGACCGGGCCACACCGCTGATGAGCCTGACCTACGCTGGCCAGATGATCGTCGGCATCCTGGTCGCCACCGTCGGCGCCTACTTCCTGACCGAGCGATCCGCCATGAAGCGGCCGGCGTGAGCGGACATCTCCGGCTGCTGTTCGGGCGGCGGGCGCGCCGGCGCTGGATCCATCTGATCCTCGGCGGCGCGCTCGCCATGCCGTACGTCTTCGTCGGCCAGCTCGTCGTCGGGCCCGCCACCGACTCCCGGTACGTCTTCCAGGACCTGCCCCTGCAACTGCTCTCCTTCACCGTCGGGTTGCCCCTCGCAGCCCTCACCGCCGCCCTGTTCCCGCTGACCCGGTCCATGGAGGCGGGTGCCGTGCGGTCGCTGTGCGGTGTCGACGCGGGGCTGCTCGCCCACGGCCCCGCCCGGACGCGGGCGGCGAAGGGGCGTACGGCGGCCTGGTTCACGCTGCATCTCGGGTTCGGCGGGATCATCTCGGGGATGTCGCTGGCGGTGCCGCCGTTCGCCGGCTTCCTCGCCGCACTTCCGCTGATCGTCTGGCTGGGCGGCGCCGAGGCCGTCGAGTTGCCCGAACCCCTCGACCAGCCCTGGGTGTTGGCGCTCGCGCCGGTCGCGGGCGTGGCGACCCTGCTCGCGCTCGCCGCCTGCGCGGCCGTCTCCGGCGCGCTCCTCGCCCGCTGGGCGCCCGCGCTGCTCGGGCCCACCCCCGAGGACCGGCTCGCGGCGGCCGAGGCACACGCCGCCGACCTCGCCGTGCGCAACCGGCTCGCGCGCGAACTGCACGACTCCGTGGGCCACGCCCTCAGCGCCGTCACCCTCCAGGCGAGCGCGGCCCGCCGGCTCCTCGACACCGACCCGGAGTTCGTCCGCGAGGCCCTCGCCGCGATCGAGGACACCACCCGGCGCACGGTCGGCGAACTCGACGCCGTGCTCGGCGTGTTGAGAGACGGCGACGCTCCCGGTACGGCCCCGGCGCCCACCCTCGGCGCCGACCTCGACTGCCTCCTGCGCCGCACGCGCGCGGGCGGCACCCGGGTGACCGCCACGGTCGGCATCGACCCCGAGGCCCTGGCGCCCGTCCTGTCCCGCGAGGCCTACCGCATCGTGCAGGAGGGGCTGAGCAACGCCCTCAGACACGCCGGTGAGCGGGTGACCGTAACCCTGCGGATCGAGGCCGCCGACGGACACCTGGCGATCACCGTGGAGAACCCCCTGGACCGCGCCCCCGCCTGCCGCCCCGGCGGCGGTCACGGCCTGCGCGGCATAGCGGACCGGGCCCGGCTGCTGGGCGGGACTGCGCAGGCCGGCCCCGCACAGGGAAGGTGGCGCCTGCACGTACGACTGCCCCTGAAGGGACCCGCATGACGATCCGGATCGTCCTCGCCGACGACGAACGCATGGTGCGCAGCGCCCTGCGCGCCATCCTCTCCGCCGAGCCGGACATGGAGGTGGTCGGCGAGGCGGCCACCGGGGCCGAGGCCGTGACCGTCGTACGGGACCGGCGTCCCGACGTCGTCCTCATGGACGTCCGGATGCCCGAGATCGACGGCATCCGGGCCACCGAGCAGATCCTCGGCACGCTCGACGACCCGCCCCGCATTGTCGTCGTCACGACCTTCGAGAACGACTCCTACGTCTACGACGCCCTGCGCGCCGGAGCCGCCGGGTTCCTGTTGAAGCGGGCGGAGGCCGACGCGCTCGTCCAGGCCGTACGGCTGGTCTCGCGCACCGACACCCTGCTGTTCCCGTCGGCCGTCCGCAGCCTCGCGGCCGAGCACGCGCGCGCGTACCCCGCGCCGCCGCCCTGGGTGGCGAGGCTCACGGGCCGCGAGAGCGAGGTGCTGCGGCTGATGGCGCAGGGCCTGACCAACGCGGAGATCGCGCGGCGCATGGAGGTCGGGCCGGCCACGGTGAAGTCGCACGTGGCGGCGGTGCTGGCGAAGACCGGCACGCGGGACCGCACACAGGCCGTGATCGCCGCGTACGAGGCGGGCTTCATGAACGCTCGATGAGAAACAAGGCGGAAGGGAACGTTCCGTCGCATCCTGATCGTCTGCTTGAGTGGGATGAACAAGACGATCAGGCGGGCGTCCGTCTTCGCGCTGCTGCTGGTGTTCGCTCTGCTGGTCAGGGCGACCTGGGTGCAGTTCTACGAAGGCCAGGCACTCGCGGACGACAAGGACAACCGGCGGAACACGATCGCGCTGTACAGCGAGCCGCTCGGCAACATCATCGTGGGCGGCGAGGCCATCACCGGCTCGGCGCGGACGAAGAGCGGTGACCTGCTGTACAAGCGGACGTACACCGACGGCGCGCTGTACTCGGCCGTGACCGGCTACAGCTCGCAGGCGTACGGGGCCACGCAGTTGGAGGGCGTCTACCAGGACCTGCTCGACGGCAGCGACAACCGCCTGAAGAGCGTGATGGACACGGTCACCGGAAAGCGGGCCGATCCGGGCAATGTGATCACGACGATCGACCCGGATGTGCAGAAGGCGGCGTACGACGCGCTCGGCGACAACAAGGGCGCCGCCGTCGCGATCGACCCCACCACGGGGAAGATCCTCGCGGTCGTCTCCACGCCGTCGTACGACCCGTCGCGGATCACCACGGGCGACTCGGCCGCCTGGAAGCAGCTGACCAAGGACTCCGACAAGCCGATGACGAACCGCGCGCTGCGCCAGCCGCTGCCGCCGGGTTCGACGTTCAAGCTGGTGGTGGCGGCGGCCGCGCTGGAGGACGGCCTGTACTCGTCGGTGGACGAGAAGACGGACAGTCCGGACCCGTACCCGCTGCCGCAGTCCAGCGACAAGCTGACGAACGAGAACCCGTCCGCCCCGTGCGAGAACGCCTCGATCCGGGTGGCTCTGCAGTACTCGTGCAACAACGTCTTCGGAAGCATGGCCGTCGCCCTGGGCCAGGACAAGGTCCGGGCGATGGCCGAGAAGTTCGGCTTCAACGACGAGGAGCAGGATGTGCCGGTGCGGGCGTACACCAGCGTGTACCCCTCCGACATGGACGAGGCGCAGACCGCCCTGTCCGGCATCGGCCAGTTCGACGTGACCGCGACCCCGCTGCAGATGGCCATGGTGTCGGCTGCCATAGCCAACGACGGCAAGCTGGTCTCGCCGCACATGGTGTCGCAGATCACCGACGGCGGCGACGACGTCCTGGAGAACTACGACGACAACGCCGAGACCAAGGAGATCGTCAGCTCCGACACCGCCGAGCAACTCCAGTCGGCCATGCAGACGGTCGTCGAGAAGGGCACCGGCACGAACGCGCAGATCTCGGGCGCGACGGTGGGCGGCAAGACGGGCACGGCCCAGCACGGCGAGAACAACAGCAAGACGCCGTACGCCTGGTTCACGTCCTACGGGAAGGCCGACGGCAAGGAGGTCGCCGTGGCGGTGGTCGTGGAGCAGTCGAACGCGGCGCGCTCGGAGGTCAGCGGTAACGGGCTGGCCGCCCCCGTGGCCAGGAAGGTGATGGAGGCGGCGCTCAACAACTAGAGCTGCTCAGGGCTACTTGACGCCCAGGACCTGCTCGATCGGGTTGATGGCGAAGTACACGAGGAACAGCACCGAGGTCCCCCACAGCAGCCAGTGGATCTCCTTCGCCTTCCCGAGCACCACCTTGATCACGACGTAGGCGAGGAACCCCGCCCCGATGCCGTTGGTGATCGAGTACGTGAACGGCATCACGGCGATGGTCAGGAACGCCGGGATGGCGATCTCGTACTTGTCCCAGTCGATGTGCTTGACCTGGGTCATCATCAGGAAGCCGACGGCGACGAGGGCGGGGGCCGCCGCCTGGAGCGGGACGATCGTGAGCAGCGGGGTCAGGAAGAGGGCCAGGGCGAACATGCCGCCGGTGATCAGGTTGGAGAAGCCCGTGCGCGCGCCCTCGCCGACGCCCGCCGCCGACTCGATGTAGGAGGTCGCGGAGGACGACGAGGCCGCACCGCCGGCGGCCGCGGCGGCGCCGTCGATCAGCAGCACCCGGCCGAGGTTCGGCACCTTGCCCCGCTCGTCGAGGAGACCGGCCTCCGCGCTGATGCCGACGACCGTGCCCATGGTGTCGAAGAAGTCGGACAGGATCAGCGTGAAGATCAGCAGGACCACGGTGATGACCGTGGTCTCGCCGAACGCGCCGAACAGGCTGAAGTCGCCGATGAGTCCGAAGTCGGGGGTGTCGACCACCTTGTCGGGCCAGGCCGGTGTGGTCAGGCCCCAGGCCTTGATGTCGGCGATCGAGTTGATGACCATCGCGACGACCGTCATGGTGACGATGCTGATCAGGATGGCGCCCTTCACCTTGCGCGCGAGCAGGGCGATCGTCAGCAGAACTCCGAGGCAGAAGACGAGAATCGGCCACCCGGTGAGCTGGCCGGTGCCGCCCAGCTGAACCGGGACGGTGGTGTTCGCGGCGTCCGGGATGCGGCTGACGAACCCGGCGTCGACGAAGCCGATGAAGGCGATGAACAGGCCGATGCCGACGCTGATCGCCTGCTTGAGCGGCTGCGGGATGGCGTGCATGACGGCCTCCCGCAGCCCGGTGACCACGAGCACGCAGATCAGCAGGCCTTCGAGGACGACCAGGCCCATCGCGTCGTCCCAGGACATCAGCGGGGCGATCTGGAAGGCGACGACGGCGTTCAGGCCGAGGCCCGCGGCGAGGGCGAGCGGAAGGTTGCCGCCGACGCCCATGATGATCGTCATGACCGCGGCCACCAGGGCGGTGGCGGTGGTGAGTTGGACGGCATCCAACTGGTGGCCGAACTTGTCCTTCGCGCTGCCGAGGATGATGGGATTCAGGACAAGGATGTAGGCCATCGTGAAGAACGTGGCGAAGCCGCCGCGTATCTCACGGGCGAAGGTGGACCCCCGTTCGGAGATCTTGAAGAACCGGTCGACGCTGTTCACGCCTGGTGGCGGGGCACTTGGCCGGTCGGTCACCTTCTGGGATTCGGACATGGCGGTCGCTCCTTGTTGCCTGACTGATCGGTGTGCGGATGCTGGCTGGATTGTTCCCGCGTTGAACGCGTTTCAGGTTTTCTCCGTGTTACGGAATCAGGGCTGCTCACCGTACGGCCTGCCATACGGCGTTCGAAGCCTCGTACGAACCAAGCGCTCGATCACTGCTACGCTTCCGGATCTCGTCCGGATGATCTCCGGACCATCACATGTCAGACACATGACACGCACAGGTGCAGAAGGGGTCGCCCGTGGGCACAGTCGTCGACGACGCCGCCTCCGTGGAGTTCCACGCCTTCTTCGAACGCCACTACGCCGAACTGTCCCGCCTCGCCCATCTGTTGACGGGTGAGGCGGACGCCGCCGACGATCTGGCGGCGGACGCGCTGCTGGCGCTGTGGCATCGCTGGGACCGGGTACGCGCGGCCGACCATCCGGTGGCCTACGCGCGCGGGGTGGTCGCCAATCTGGCCCGCACGAAAATCCGCAGCGCGGTCCGGGAACGGCGGCGCATCGCCCTGTTCTGGTCGCAGCGCGAGGAGAAGGCGGAGAACCCGGACGTCGCGGGCGTCGTCGATGTCCAGGAGGCGTTGCGTAGACTTCCGTTCCGCAAACGCGCTTGTGTGGTACTGCGGCACGCCTTCGACCTGTCCGAGAAGGACACCGCCCTCACCCTGGGCGTCTCGGTCGGTACGGTGAAGAGCCAGACCTCGAAGGGCATGGCCGAGTTGCAGCGGCTGCTCGGGGCACAAGGAGCTCCGCTCAGGGTGCACGCGGCGATGGTGCACACCGGTGACTCCGGAGGAAGGGACCGATGACGATGCGGCGGGACGTGCACGACGAGCTGCGCGCCCGGCTGCACGAGGCGGCCGAGGCGCACGAGCCCGACCGGGAGCGGATCCTGGCCCGGATCGAGCGCGGCATGAGCGAACAGACCCGCCCCGACCACCGGGCGACCCGTCCGCCGGTCTACGGCTGGTTCCGGGTGGTGACCGCCACGGCGGCGGTCGCCGGTGTCCTCGCGGTCGGCGGGTACGCGGTCGCGTCCGCCGTGAAGGAGGACACCCCGCAGCAGACGGTGGCGACCTCGCCGACGCCCACGCCGTCACCGGACGCGACGAGCCGCGCGCCGGTGCCGCCCGTGAACCCCACGCCGGACACACCGCGGCAGACGCCCGGGCCGAGCAGGTCCCCCTCGCAGCAGCCGCCCGTGACCGCCCCGCCGCCGGCCGCCGAGGGCGAGGAGGACGGCCCGCTGTGGTCGGACGGCTCGGTAGACCCGCACAGCAACGACTTCTGGGCGCAGAGCAATCTCACCCTCAGGACGAGCGAGCAACTCACCGCGCTGACCGTGCGGTTGAAGGTCGCGCAGACCGGCGGGGTCACCTCGACCGGCGCCTGGCGCTCGCTGCCCGAGGACGACTTCACGCTGACGGTCGAGGAGAAGGACGGCTTCCTCGTCTACACCTGGGTGCTCAAGGAGGGCCGTACGGTCCGTGCGGGCGAGTGGGTGTTCGCGGGGCAGTACGACCATGAGCGCGGCGGCCGGGACGCCAAGGACGACAGCTATGCGATGACGGCGACGGCGGGCGGCGAACAGCTGTCCGTCGCGGGCGACTTCGCAGGCCACGACGGCAACGACGCGTCGGACGAAGGGGATTCGTAAAAGAATCCCGCAGATGCGGCAACCCTTCCTTCACCGGGGGCGACCAAGAGTCGCAAAGATCCCCCACGCAAGGAACGGGTCATGACAGCACGAGCCGAACAGCGCGTCAGCCACCGCCGCAAGGTCACCAAGCGACGGGCGGTGATCGCCGGAGCCGCGGCCCTGGGCATCACGGGTGCGGCGATCGTCACGACGACGATGCTGTCCACCGCCGGTGCCGCCGCGGCCTGGCCGACGGCCAAGGGCAAGCAGGCCGTGACCAGCACGATCAAGGTCTCCGGCACCCTCGACGGTGGCTACAAGGAGTACTACGGCAGCGGAGCCCTGGGCGGCAACGGCCAGGAAGAGGGCCAGGACCCGATCTTCCAGCTGGCGGACGGCGCCGTTCTGAAGAACGTGATCCTCGGCAGTCCGGCCGCCGACGGCGTGCACTGCCTGGGCAGCTGCACGCTGCAGAACGTGTGGTGGAACGACGTCGGCGAGGACGCCGCCACCTTCAAGGGCAAGTCGTCCTCGGCCGTGTACACGGTCTACGGCGGCGGCGCGAAGAACGGGTCGGACAAGGTCCTGCAGTTCAACGGCGCGGGCAAGCTGGTCGTCAGCAAGTTCCAGGTAGCCAACTCGGGTAAGTTGGTGCGCAGTTGCGGAAACTGCTCCACGCAGTACAAGCGCACGATCATCATCAACGATGTCGACGTCACCGCGCCCATGAACTCCATCGTCGGCATCAACGCCAACTACGGCGACACGGCCGCCCTGCGCAAGGTCCGTATCCACGGCGACAGCGGCAAGAAGATCAAGACCTGCGTCCGCTTCCAGGGCAACAGCAGCGGCGACGAGCCGAAGGAGATCGGCACCGGCCCGGACGGAACCTCCTGCAAGTTCTCGTCATCTGACATCACGTACCAGTGAGTGAACGTTCAAGCACCTCCCCCGGGATGTCTCCCGGGCCATCCCCCGGAGCACGACCTGTGAGCACGCACAAGAGAAGCCTCACCCGCAGGCGGGTGCTCGGGGCCTCCGCGATCGGCGTCGCCGCCACCGGCGCCGCCGTCGCGGGCGGCACCGGCCTCCTCTCCTCCGCCTCCGCCGCGACCTTCGGCTACAAGGACGACGGCTCCAACTACGTCATCGACACCGGGGCCTCGCTCGTCTTCAAGGTCTCCAAGTCGACCGGCGACCTCACGTCCCTGGCCTACCGGGGCAAGGAGTACGAGGGGTACGGCGGCAAGCACTCGCACGTCGAGTCGGGGCTCGGCGCGTCCACGGTGACGGTCAAGCAGTCGGGCTCGACGATCCTGGTGAAGGCCGTGCACGGGGCGATCACCCAGTGGTACGCGGCGCGCAGCGGCCAGAACAACGTCTACCTGTGGACGAACAAGGCCGACGCCTCCTTCACCGCGACCCGCTACCTCGTCCGCCTCAAGCCCGGGCTCTTCCCCAACGAGGGGCCGGACAGCTGGATCGAGGCCTCCGACAAGGTGATCGAGGCCGGGGACGTCTGGAAGCGCGCGGACGGTACGACCCACTCCAAGCACTACTCGGGCAAGCGCGTCATCGACTACGACTACGTCGGCTTCACCACCGGCTCGGTCGGTCTGTGGCTGGTGCGCTCCAACCACGAGAAGGCGTCGGGCGGACCGTTCTACCGCTCGCTGCTGCGCCACTCGAACGACCTCGGCGCCGGCCTCTACGAGATCCTGCACTACAACCAGGCGCAGACGGAGCCGGAGCGCTTCGGTCTCCAGGGCCCGTACGTGCTGTCCTTCACGGACGGCGGGGCACCGTCGTCGTCCCTGTTCCACGCCAAGCTCGACACCTCCTGGGTGGACGGCCTCGGCATCACCGGCTGGGTCGGCGCGTCCGGTCGCGGCAAGGTGGCGGGCGTGGGCCTGAAAGGCATGGACGCCAAGTACGCGTACACCGTGGGCTTCGCGAACAAGGACGCGCAGTACTGGGCGAGGGCCGCGGCCGGGTCGGGGGCGTTCTCCTGCAAGGGGATGCTGCCGGGGACGTACACGATGACCGTCTACAAGGGCGAACTCGCCGTGCACACCGGCACGGTGAAGGTGACCGCGGGCGCCGCCACGTCGCTGCACAGCATCACCGTCGCCCGTGACCCGTCGTCCGCCAAGGCCATCTGGCGGCTCGGGGACTGGGACGGCACGCCCCGCGGGTTCAAGAACGCCGAGCTGATGACGTACGCGCATCCGTCCGACGGCCGCGCGGCGAAGTGGACGGGGAACGTCACGATCGGCGGTGGCAGCGAGGCCGCGGCCTTCCCGGCGTACATGTGGAAGGACGTCAACGACGGCGTCCTGGTCTACTTCAAGCTGACCAAGGAGCAGGCCGCGGCGGCGCACACGCTGCGGGTCGGGGTGACGGACGCGTTCCTGAACGGCCGGCCGCGCGTCACCGTGAACGACTGGGTCTCGACCGTCCCCACAGCTCCCACACAACCCTCGACGCGTTCCCTCACCACGGGTTCCTACCGAGGGAACAACCACACGTTCGTCTTCAGCGTCCCTAGTAGTGCGTGGCAGACGGACACGACTCAGTACAACGTCCTGAGGATCAACATCGTCAGTGGTTCGAGCGGCTCGGCCCACCTCAGCCCGGGCACCTCGTTCGACTGTCTGGACCTGCTGACCTGAGCCCCCCTCGGTCAGCAGAACAGAACGCCCCGCCGGTGACGACCGGCGGGGCGTTCTCCTCTGCGCCGAAGGCTAGTTCATGGTCGAGCCGATGGTCGTGGAGCCCGTCGTGAGGAAGGTGGTCGCGGGCAGCGAGCCACTCGACCCACGGGCGCCGTACGCCGTGGTGGCGTCCTTGGACTTGAAGGCCGGGGTCGCCACCCCGCTGTCCCAGTTGTTCGCCGCGCTGACGGTCGACGACCCCAGCTTGGACGGTCCGGCCTTGTTGCTCACGGCGAGATTGCGGGCGAGGCGCGCCTTGCCGGTGGCGAAGTAGAAGCCGGACTCGGTGTTGGCGTAGGCGGTGTTGCGGTTGAGGGCGATCGCCCCGGTGTTGGAGTTCTCCGTGAAGCCGTGCAGCGTGTTGTCCCAGGCCGCGTTGTTGTTGACGACGTGCGCGACGGAGGCCCCTCCGCCGCCCAGCTTGAAGCCGTTGCCGTTGCCCTCGAAGGCGGAGTCGCCCCAGCGGTTCTTGCCGTTGCCGAAGGCCCAGGTGTGCTCGATGGTGACCGGCGAGGAGAACTGCCAGAGGTCGAGACCGTCATCGGAGTTGTTGTAGAGGCGCGCGCCGGTGAGCTTGTTGCCGGTTCCGGAGCCGAACTTGATGGCGATCCCGTCGGCGTTCTGGCCGTGCCCGGACGGGTCGTAGTTGCCGTAACTGTCCAGGTTCTGCACGAGGTTGTTCGTCGTACCGTCGCCGCGCAGGGTGAACCCGGAGTCGCCGTTGTTCGCGGTGACGAGGTTCTTGAAGACGCCGCCCACCGACGAGGTGGCGACGAAGCCCTGGGCCGGGGCGTTGACGAAGGTGAGGTTCTGGACGGTCCAGTAGTCGCCGTAGATTCCGGCCAGCCAGGAGCCGGCGGGCAGCTTCGAACCGTCGATCCTCACCTTCTCGCTGCCGTACGCCTGCAGCGTGATCCGGGCCGAACCGGTGCCGTTCGCCGTGGACTTGAGGGTGGCGGTCGGCTGGTAGGTGCCGCCGCGGACCTGGATGGTCGTACCGGCGGCGGCGTTCTTGACGGCCGACTCCAGCTGAGCGGTGGTGGACACGGTGACCGTCGTCGCGGCGGCCTCGGCACCGCCGTCGGAAAGGCCGACGTAGACGCCGCCCGCCCCCGAGGCGACGGCGATCGCCGCGGCGATGGACAGGGTGCGGGTCCTGCGGTGGCGGCCGGTGCTCAAACGCACGGAGCGTTCCTTTCCTGGGGAATGGGGGCGAAGCGGGCCGGAGGGGCCGCCCCGGCCCGCTTCTGACATCTGGTCGCCGCCGTGACCGGGAAGGTTGCCGCGCCCGTCGAAAGCGAGCGAAAGTTTCGGTCCCCGTCCGTCACCTGCGCACCGATTGACGCCCTGTCCCCCACCGATGACACTCCGAGTCAGCCGAACAAACAGAACCCCCCACCCGAACCCCCAGACTCACACAGGATGTGTCATGCGCCCCCGCACCGCCCGCACGCTCCTGACCCCCCTGATACCCCTCCTGGCTCTCCTGCTCGGCCTGCTGGCCGCACCCCCCAGTACCGCGAACTCCGGAGCACAACCCGTGACACAGCCCGCCGGCCAGCCCAAGTACGCCGGCTATCTCTTCGCCTACTTCACCGGCGAGGGCACCGCCGACGGCGAGCAGATCCGCTACGCCCTCAGCCGCGGCAATGACGCCCTGCACTGGCGCGAGCTCAACGCCGGCAAGCCGGTCCTCACCTCCACGATCGGTGAGAAGGGCCTGCGCGACCCGTTCGTGATCCGCTCCCCCGAGGGCGACAAGTTCTACATGATCGCGACCGACCTGCGGATGTACCAGAACAGCAGCGGCAGTTGGGACCAGGTCCAGCGGCACGGCAGCAAGTCGATCATGGTCTGGGAGTCCACCGACCTGGTCCACTGGACCGACCAGCGCCTGGTGAAGGTCTCCCCCGACAACGCGGGCAACACCTGGGCGCCGGAGGCGTACTGGGACGACAGCCTGGGTGAGTTCGTCGTCTTCTGGGCGTCGAAGCTGTACGCCGACGACGACCCCGACCACACCGGGTCGACGTACAACAAGATGCTGTACGCGACCACGAAGGACTTCCGCACCTTCAGCGCGCCGAAGGTCTGGGACGACCCCGGCTACTCGGTCATCGACTCGACCGTGGTCAAGCACGAGGACACCTACTACCGCTACACCAAGGACGAGCGGGACCCCAGCTCCTCCAGCCCCTGCTCGAAGTTCATCACCGCGGAGAAGTCGACGAGCCTGACCGACACGTCGTACGACTTCGTGGCCGACTGCATCGGCAGCGGCGCGATGGACCGGGGCGAGGGTCCGACGGTGTTCAAGTCGAACACCGAGGAGAAGTGGTACCTGTTCATCGACGAGTACGGCGGCCGCGGCTACGTCCCCTTCGAGACGACCGACCTCGACTCGGGCAAGTGGACCCCGTCCACCGACTACCAGCTGCCCGCCAGCCCCCGGCACGGCACGGTGATTCCGGTGACGCGGGCGGAGTACGACCGGCTGCTGGCCGCGTACCCCGCGAGCCCGGCCTCGGTCGTGGACGCGACGGCGAAGGACCAGAAGGGCTACGCGATCGTCACGGAGAGCTCCTCCAAGGTCGTGCTCCCGATGCAGCCGGACGCCGACCTCGGACGCCTCGCCCCGAAGCTGTGGGTCGGTGAGGGCGCGACGGTCAGCCCGCGCTCCGGCACCCGGCGCGACTTCCGCAAGCCCCAGACGTACACGGTGACCGCGGCCGACGGCACGAAGCGCACCTGGACGGTCGAGGCGGTACGGACCGGCAGTCCCGTCCTGCCGGGCCTCAACGCCGACCCGGACGTGCACTACCTGAACGGCGAGTACTGGATCTACCCGACGACGGACGGCTTCCAGGGCTGGAGCGGGACGAGGTTCAAGGCGTACTCGTCCAAGGACCTGGTCCACTGGAAGGACCACGGCGTGATCCTGGACCTGGGGCCGGACGTGAGCTGGGCCGACAAGTACGCCTGGGCACCGGCGATCGCCGAGCGCGACGGCAAGTACTACTTCTACTTCTGCGCCGAGCAGCAGATCGGCGTGGCGGTGGCCGACTCCCCTGCCGGCCCGTTCAAGGACGCGCTGGGCAAGCCGCTGGTCGCCAAGGGCGGTTCGCTCAAGGGCCAGATGATCGACCCGGCCGTCTTCACGGACGACGACGGAACGTCGTATCTCTACTGGGGCAACGGGCACGGGTATGTGGTCCCGCTGAACGACGACATGGTGTCGTACGACGCGGCGAAGGTGCAGGACATCACGCCCGACAACTTCCGCGAGGGCTCCTTCGTGATCAAGCGGAAGGGCACCTACTACTTCATGTGGTCCGAGGACGACACCCGCAGCGAGAACTACCACGTCGCCTATGCGACGGGACCGTCCCCGCTCGGCCCGTGGACCAAGAAGGGGACGATCCTGTCCAAGCGCCCCGAGTACGGGATCCTCGGCACGGGCCACCACTCCGTGGTGAACACCCCCGGCACCGACGACTGGTACGCCGTCTACCACCGCTTCGCCCTGAACGGCCCCGGGAGGCCGGGCGGTGACGGCATGCACCGGGAGACGACCGTCGACCGCCTGGAGTTCGCGGCCGACGGCACGATCAAGCCGGTGGTGCCGACGCTGGAGGGCATCAGGCCCGTGCGGCGCTAGCTCAGTCCATCGTCGCGCCGATGGTGGTGCTGCCCGTGGTCAGGAACGTGGTCACGGGCAGCGAGCCGTTGGACTGCCGGGCGTTGTACGTGCTCGACGCGTCCGTGGACCTGAACGCCGGGGTCGATATCCCGGAGTCCCAGTTGTTGCCCGCCGACACCACCGAGGAGCCCTTGTTCACCAGGCCCCCGCCGTTGCTCACGGCGAGGTTCTTGCCGAGCCGGGCCGCACCGGTGGCGAAGTAGTAGCCCCACTTGGCGTTGGCGTAGGCGGTGGTGCGGTTGATGACGATCGCGCCCTTGTTGCTGTTCTCGGTGAAGCCGTTGCCGGCGTTGTCCCAGGCGGCGGAGTTGTTGACGACGTGCGCGACGACCTCGCCGTCGCCGCCCAGCTTGTAGCCGTTGCCGTCGCCCGCGAAGGCGGAGTCGGACCAGCGGTTCTTGCCGTTGCCGAACGCCCAGGTGTGCTCGACGGTGACCGGCGAGGAGAAGGACCAGAAGTCCAGACCGTCGTCCGAGTTGTTGTAGAGGCGGGCCCCGGTGATCAGGTTGCCGGTGCCGGAGCCGAACTTCACGGCGATGCCGTCGGCGTTCTCGCCGTGGGTGGCGGCGTCGTAGTGGCCGTAGGAGTCGATGTTGCGGACGGTGTTGTTGACCGTGCCGTCGCCGGTGAGCGTGAAGCCGGAGTCGCCGCCGTTGATGGTCTTGATGTTGTTCCAGTTGGTGCCGGTGCAGGACTGGCAGACGACCGCGCTGTCCGGGGAGTTCTGGAAGGTCATGTTGGAGACGTTCCAGTAGTCGGCGGTCAGCTTGAAGATCCAGTCGCCGTCGGGCAGGTTCGAGCCGTCGATCTTCACGGTCTCCGAGCCGTACGCGGTGAGCGTGACCGGCGACGACGAGGTGCCGTTGGCCGTGGACTGCAGGGTGGCCGTCGGGTAGTAGGTGCCGCCGCGGACCTGGATGACGGTGCCGGCGGTGGCGTTCTTGAGGGCGTTGGACAGGTCGGTGGAGTTGCTGACGACCACGGTCGCGGCCTGGGCCTGGGTGGGGAGGACGGCCAGGCCGGCGCCCAGGGTCAGGGCGGCCAGGGCGGCGAGTGCGGTACGACGAGACATGGAGAGCGGGTCCCTTCTCGTGCGGGTGGGGGGGTGGTGCGGGTTCACAGGACGGTGTCGAGCCAGGTGAAGACCTCGTCCTGCATGCGGTCGACGAAGACATGGCCGAGGTCGGGCCAGGTCGTCAGGTGCAATCGCTCCTCGGCGTGGCGGGAGCGCCAGACGGCGCGCAGCTTGTCGTGGGCGACGCGGACGCCGTCGGCGGGGAACAGCGGATCGAGTCCGCCGTTGAGGAAGAGCATCGGCCTGGGTGCGGCGATGCTCGCCACGTCGGGGAAGTCGAGGAACCGGGGAAGCCCGGGGTGGAGCATGTAGTACGACGACTGCCCGCGCAGCGTGTTGTTGCCGGGCACCATCATCTCCTTCAGGCCGGTCATCCAGCAGACGGCGGCGGTGGCGGCGATGTGGTCGCTGAGCGCGGCGGTCTGCCAGGCGCGGTAGGCGCCCATGGAGAACCCGACGGCCGCGACCCGGCGTGCGTCCACGCGGTCGAGGCCGGCCAGGAATCCGGCGGCACGGGCGTCCTCGCGGGCCATGAGTCCGGCGAGCGAGGAGCCGAGGTTGTAGAAGTTGGAGGCCAGGGCCTGCTGCTGGTCGTAGGTGAGCGGGCCCCGGTCGCCCCAGCCGAGGGCGTCCGCGCACAGCACGACATAGCCGCGCCGGGCCAGCTCGTCGCCGACGAACCGCCCGCTGAAGTACTTCTCCGCCCAGGCCTGCGCGGAGGCGAGCCGGGTGTCGTCGTACCAGGGCCGGACGAGCTTCTCCTTGCCGATGTCGAACTTGGCACCGTGGTCGTGGAGCAGGAGGACGGCGGGGAAGGGTCCGGGTCCCTGCGGGGTGAGGAGGGCGGCGCGCACGCGCTCGTGGCGGCTGAGGGAGAGGGTGACCAACTCCCTTGTGTATCCGTCACTTTGAGGGCCTGCCGTGAACACCGGTGCGTACGGCGTCCCGTCCTGGTCGTCGACGAGGAGGTGCTCCTCGACCTTGGCGCGGGCGGCGCGCCGCCACGCCCGGAAGTCGCGGAGGGGTGAAGTGCCCCAGGCGAGCGGGAAGTTCAGCTCGTCCTTGAGGGCCTGGTGGAAGTCGGGGAGGTTGCCGCCGACGAGGTCGGCCGCCTCGGCGCTGCCGGTGCCCGCCGCGAGGGCCGCGGCGGCGGCTCCCGTCACGAACGTCCGGCGTCCCATCGCGTCAGGCACGCGGCCTCCCCGCGCCGGCATGGGTCAGGACGTAGTGCTCGACCGCCGCCCGGGACGTCAGCGGCCGGTAGGCGTACACGTCGGCCGGGTGCCAGCCGATGTCGTCGGTGAGTCCGAGGCCGTCGGCCACCGCGCTCAGCCGGGCCGGGCGGCCGTTGAACCAGGAGCCGGTGTCGTGGAAGTGCTCGCCTCCGTAGGCGGCGACGGCGAGGGACGGCTCGCCCCCCGGGTAGCCGAAGACGTTGCGCTCCGAGAAGATCGCGGACTCCACGCCGACGCCGAGCGCGTAGAGGGTGTCCTCGGCGCTCCCCCGGTACACGTTGTTGACGACGTGCACCTGCCCGAAGCGGACGCGGGGCCCGCGCTGCACGATGCCGGTGAACAGGTTCCGCACGAACGTCACCTTCAGGTGCCCGCGGTCGCGGTCGCCGCGTCCGTCGCCCGATCCGATGAGGAGCGCCTTGTCGTGGTCGTCGAAGCGGCTGTCGGAGACGGTGACGAAGTCGGAGCCGTCCTCGATGTCGAGCAGCCCGTCGTGGCGCTGGACGTGCTCGCCGTGGAAGCCGAGGGGGGCGTCGCGGTCGGGGAAGCGGCCGTCGGTGAAGGTGCAGTGGTCGATCCACAGGTGCTTGCCGGTGATGACGGTCATCGCGTCGAAGCGGGCGTTCCAGTTGCCCTGGGTGCCGTCGTCCGGTGACCAGCTGGTGAAGTGGTCGACGGGGGCTTCGAGAAGCAGGTTCCGGACGACGATGTTCGTGCCGGTGTTGACCGTCAGGAAGACCCCGAGGAGCCGGGCGTCGTCGCCGATGCCGACGAGCGTGGTGTTGCTCGGCACGGTCAGCTGGATCTGCGCCTTCTCCTTGTTCGACCCGGTCTGGCGGAGCTGACGCTGCTGTTTGCAGTAGTCGTGGCGGGTGTCGGACCAGGTGGCGCCGTCCTCGCCGAAGCAGGACATGTACTTGGCGAGGTCGTAGCCGGGCGCGTAGTCCTGCTCGCCGAGCAGTGAACCGTCGTCCGCCTCATGGCCGCTGATGTCGCCGACGACCCGGATCACCTTGGCCGCGGTGGGGGCGCCGGAGTTGGCCAGGGCCTCCTTGAGCTCGGCGCGGGTGCGCACCGTCCAGGTGGTGCCGCCCGCCCCGCCGGTGGTGCCGGGGCCGGTGGCGGCCCAGCCGACAGGGCCGCGCTGCTCGGCGGCGGAGACGGCGGTGGCGGCCCCGGGCGCCCAGAGCAGGCACGCCCAGGCGAGCAGGACGGCGGCGGCCCTACGCACCGGGCCGCCAGTCGCCGAGATACGTCCGCTTGGTGTGCGCCTCGGCTTCCTGCACCGTCAGTTGCGGCCGGTTCTCCGGAACCGGGATCACCGCACCCGGCCCGGAGTTGCGGTACTCCCGGAACCGCATGGTCTGCCAGGGGTACTGCTCCCGCATGTTGGTGTACGGCGCCACCGGATCGATGCCGGGCCCGATCCGGGTGTCCCGCACGACGAGGGACGGCCAGGCGGTCGTCTCGTACGTCGGCACCCACGGCCGGGCCAGCTTGTACGCCGCGTTCTCGGCGCCGGAGGTGATGCGGGAGCGGACGGCGAGGATGCCGTACGGGTTGGCTCGGGCGGTGGACGGGGCGAAGACCATGCCCTTGGGCGTGAAGTCCACGTTGCGTTGCAGTGTGTGGAAGTGGCAGTCGTCGAAGACCGCCGTGGCCCGCCCGAAGACGAAGTCGACGTCGCCCTCAATGTAGCAGCAGTGGAAGTACTGCCGGTCGAAGGCGTCCAGCGCGCTCGTGTCGACGAAGAGGGTGTCCTGGTGGGCGAGGAAGCGGACGTTATCGAAGGACGACCGGTCACCGGTGATGTACGCGGCCACCGCCTGGGTGCCGGAGATGTCGGGGTGGTCGGCGCGCAGCCAGTCGTTGGCCAGGGTCAGGTCGCGGACGGTCAGCCCCGGGGCGGCCGAGGTGAAGGTGGCGGAGCCCGCGGTGCCGTACGTGGTGCCGTCGGGCTTCTTCGTGCCGTTGGCGTTGTCGTACACGATCACGGTGTCGCGCGGGTCGCGGGTGGCGCCGCGCAGGGTCAACCCCGCCTTCTCCGCCGGGACTCTCACCACCTCGCGATACGTCCCCGGGTGCACGACGATCGTCCAGCCCGGCCCGTCCACAGCGTCCACGGCCGCCTGCGCGGAGTCGCCAGGGCGGACATGCAGGACGCGACCGCGGGCGCCGGCGACGGCGGGGGTGGTGCCGGCGGCCACCAGGCCGCCGGCGATGCCGGTCATTCCGGCGAGCAGCGTGCGCCGCCGCATCTCAGCAGTCCTTCCACGGCGCCCAGTCGCCGAGGTAGGCCTCGCGGGTGTGCGCCGCGGCCTCCTCGTCCGTCAGCTGGGGCCGGTTCTCGGGGACGGTGATCTCGGCGCCGGCGCCGAAGTTGCCGTACTCGGCGAAGCGCTGGTCCTGCCAGGGGTGCTCGGCGCGCATGTTGGCGTAGGGCGCGACCGCGTCGATGCCGGGGCCCAGCCAGGTCTCCCGGACGGTGAGCATCGGGCGGGTGGTGGTGCTGGAGCTGGGCACCCAGGGGCGGGCCACCTTGTAGTAGGCGTCGGGAGCCTCGCTGGTCACCCGGCCGCGCAGGACCAGGTAGCCGTGCGGGTTGGCCCGTTCCGTCGAGGGGGCGAAGACGAAGCCGAACGGGGCCGAGGACGCGTCCGTGCGGTTGAGCGTGCGGAAGTGGCAGTGCTCGTAGACGGCCGTGGCCCGGCCGAAGACGAAGTCGACGTCGCCCTCGACGTAGCAGTGGGAGAAGTACTGGCGGGCGAAGAGAGTGGCGGAGTTGGAGTCGGCGTAGAGGGTGTCCTGGTGGCCGAGGAAGCGGCAGTGGTGGAAGGCGGAGCGGTCGCCCTGCACCTTGATGGCGACGGCCTGGGTGCCGCTGATCCCAGGGTGCTCTTCGCGCAGGAAGTCGTTGGCGAAGGTGATCCGGTGAGCGGTGAAGCCGTCTCCCCGGACGGTGGTGGTGGCCGAGCCGGTGGTGCCGTAGTTGCCGGAGCCGTCGGGCTTCGGGGTGCCGGCCGCGTTGTCGTAGACGATGACGACGTCGCGCGGGTCGTCGCCGGCGCCGAGCCAGGTCATTTCCGTACGGGTGCGGTCGACGGCGACCGTCTCCCGGTACGTCCCCGGGGCGATGACCAGCGTCCAGCCGCTGCCGGTGGCGGCGGTCACGGCGGCCTGGACGGAGGTGTGGTCGCCCCGGCCGGCGGCGTCGACGTAGAGGGTCTGCGGGGTCAGGCGGGCGGCCGGGGAACCGTAGCGGCCGAAGGGTGGGCGTGGCCGGGCGGCGGCCTGTGCGGGACCGGAGGCGAGGGTGAGCGCGGCGCCCGCTGCGGCGCTCGCGGCGAGGAAGGCCCTGCGGGAGAGGGGACGGTGGGGTTGCGAGAGCATGCGACGGCTCCTTCGCGGTGCGGCAGGTGCGGCTGGTGCGAGGTGCGAGGTGAGGGGTGCCCAGGTCAGGCAGGGTTCTGGGGGACCGGGTCGGGCGCACCTCGTGGTGTGGGCCCGACCCGGCCCGTTCCAGGGAGGGGGCGTCAGCAGATGCGGCCGGCGCCCGCGCGGTGGTCGACGATGCCGGGGATCGCCTTGGGCGGGTCGACCTTGGCGCGCAGGGTCGGCGTCCACCCGGCGCCCGACCGGAGGGTCTCCTCGGGGATCTCCGCGTTGTGGACGGCGATCAGGTCGACGCGCTTCCCGTTGACGTAGTTGTCGGCGGCGGTGAGCGGCGAGTCGATCCACCTCTTGAGGATCTTCGCCGGGCTGATCCCGGCCGGCAGTGTGAAGGCGTTGTGCTCGGCGACGAGCTGGGACTCCTTGCCGATGCCGTAGCTGTAGACGTAGTTCTGGCCGACCACGAAGTGGTTGTTGTACGAGTCGACCTGCCCGAAGCGGACGCGCGGCGCGCGCTCGAGGACGTTGCGGAACTGGTTGTGGTGGAGCGTCACCTTGAGCTTGCCCCGGTCGATGACGGCCGTCGACTCGCTGTCGCTGTTGCCGATCATGAGCGTCTTGTCGTGGTCGGCGAAGACGTTCCAGGAGGCGGTGACGTAGTTGGAGCCCTTGATGATGTCCAGCTGACCGTCGTGCTGCTGGAACACGGTGCCGAAGTAGGTCGGTGCCTCGCTGTCGGGGTGGCTGCCGTCGGTGAAGGTGTTGTGGTCCATCCAGACATGGGTGGAGCCGTTGATGACGGCGGTGTCGTACTCGGAGTTCCAGGCGCCTGTGTCGGTGTCCGTCGGATCCCACTGCGGGAAGCAGTCCAGGGGGCTCTCGAAGGTGAGGTTGCGGATGATGACGTTGTCGACGCCCTGGATCTGGAGGCTGGCGCCCTTGAAGCCGGCGTTCCTGCCGACCCCGATGATGGTGGTGTTGGCGGGCACCTTGGCCTTGATGGCCTCGTCCTGGTTGTCGGAGGAGAGGCGCCGCAGTCCCTCGGGGCTGTCGGCGGGTTCGTCGCTCAGGTCCTTGTCCATGCCCCAGGTCTCGGGGGCGTACTTCTTCAGGTAGGCGTCGAAGTCGTAGCCGGGGGCGGCGAAGGCGTCGCACCCTTCCGAGACGGCGTCGATCACGCCCTTGACCTTGATGATCTTGGGTGCGCTGCCGCCGTCCTTGAGGGCGGCCTTGAACTGCGCCCACGTCGTCACGGTGTAGACGTGCGCGGCGTCGGCGGCCGAGCCTCCGGTCGTGCCGGTCCCCTCCGACCCCCACCCGTCGTTGGCGGCGAGCACCTGACGTTCGAAGTCCCGGGGCGCCGCCTGGGCGCTGGTGCCGGTGACGCCGAGGAGGAGGGCGGTGCAGCCGATCAGGGAAGCCACTCTGCGGGCCACCATGACATGCTCATGCCATACCTGTGCGTTCATTGTGCGGCTCTCTTCTCTACAGACAGAGTTGTCGCCCGTCCTTGCGGACAGGAGTTGTTACGCGTCTTGGCGAGCGGCAGCGGTTACGCGGCGGACCGAGGCCAGGTGATCCAGGACTCGGGAATCGAATCGTCCAGTCGATGCAGGTCGCTCGGCGCGAGCACCCGCGTGCGCAGCAACTCCCGCGCGACGAGCCGCGCCACGGCGATCGCACCGGGCGGGTTGAAGTGCGTGTTGTCCTGCTCGGTCGAGGTCCAGTTGAAGTACTTCTTCGTCTCCTCGACACCGAGCCGCTGCCACAGCGCGATCGACAGCGCCTGGATCTCGAGCAGCGGCACGCGCTCCTGCTGGGCGAGCGCCTTCATCGCCGCCGGGTAGTCGCCGTGCGTCGGCCGGGCCGTGCCGCTCGAGTCGAACTTGCGGCGCTCGACGGAGGTGGCGAGGACGGGCCGCGCACCGCGCGCTCGAGCCCCGCTGATGTACATGCGCAGGTAGTCCTGGTACGTCGACCACGGCTCGGTGTACCGGGTGGGGTCCTCGGACTTCTCGTCGTTGTGCCCGAACTGGATGACGAGGAGGTCGCCGGGCTGGATCACGGAGAGGATGGCCTTGAGCCGGCCTTCGTCGACGAAGCTCTTCGAACTGCGCCCGTTCTGGGCATGGTTGGCGACGACCCAGTCCTTCAGGAAGAACGGGAGCGCCATGCCCCACCCGGTCTCCGGGGCGTTGCTGGTGAACTTCTGGGCGGCGGTGGAGTCACCGGCGATGTAGAGGGTGCGGGTACGGCGGCCGCCGGGGGCGGCGTCCGCGGTACCGGTGGCGGTGAAGCTGAGCGGCGCGGCGGCCAGAGCTGCCAGGCTGACCTGTCTGCGGGTAAGTGACACGGGGACTGCCTTTCTCCACAGCATTACCTGAGTGGTGTTTCGGGTGGTGCCTTTCCTATGGGGGTGCACCGCGCCCCCGCTCCTCGGCGGGGAACCAGTTCAGGGACGCGGGATTCTGCGCGATTCGCGGCTACCGCCGCGTGGGCCCGCCGGCCGCGGACAACCCGCGGCCGGCCGGTCACGGAAGGGGGCGGGCTCGTTCAGCCCTTCTGCTCGTTCCACTCGGCCTGAGCCTCGTTCAGCTGCTCGGCCATGGTGTCCAGGAATTCCTTGGCACTCATGTCCCCGAGCAGCACCTTCTGGAAGTTCGGCTCGTTGTCGGCCTTGGAGATGGTGTTCCAGTCGGGCAGGTAGTACGGCAGCTGGACGATCGTGGTGGAACCGTCGTTCAGCGCCGCCGCGGCCAGTTTCGTCGGCTCGGCCTGGGAGATCCACGCGTCCTGCGCGGCTTCCTTGTTGGACGGGATGGCGCCGGCCGACTCGTTCCACTGGGAGTTCGCCTCGTGGGAGACGGCGAACTCGATGAACTTCCAGGCGGCGTCCTTGTTCTTGGAGCTCTTGAACAGCCCCAGGCCGTCGACCGGGTTGGAGACCTGGACCCGCTTGCCGCCCGGACCGGTGGGCTGTGGGATACCCCGGAACTTGTCGGTGCCCAGAGCCTTCACGTGGTCCTGGTACGACCCCAGGTTGTGGTTCAGCATTCCGATCGTGCCGGAATCCCACTGGGACACCATCTTGGTGAAGTCGTTGTTCAGATCGGCCGCCGGCGTGTCCTTCTTGTACAGGGCGGCGTACTTCTCCAGCGCGTCGACGTTCTTCGGGTCGTTGAGCGTGGTCTTCTCACCGCTGGAGTCCCAGAAGGACGTGATGCCGGACTGCCCGTACATCGCGTCCAGGGCCTGGGCTATGGAGCCGGCACCGCCGCGGATGGTGTAACCGAACTCGTTCTTCTTGGCGTCGGTGAGGTCGTCCGCGGCCTCGTAGAACCTCTCCCACGTCGACGGCTCGTCCAGGCCCGCCTTCTTGAACAGGTCGGTGCGGTAGTAGAGCGTGCCGTTGTTCGCGGACGTCGGGACCGTGTACATGTGCTCGTCCGAGCCGCCGGCGACCTTCACGGACTCGACCATGCCGTCGTTCAGCTTGCCGTTCAGCGAGGACTTGGCGAGGCGGTCCTCCAGGGGCTCCAGTGCGTCCTGGGCGGCGATCCCGGCGAGCATCGCCGCGCCCACTCCGCCGACGTCGGGCAGACCGCCGCCCTGGATGGCGGTGTCGTACTTCGACTGGACGTCGGTGGAGGGGATCCCCACGTACTCGACGTCGATCTCCGGGTTCGCCTTCTCGAAGTCGGCGATGATCTTCTTCCAGATGTCGGTGCGGACACCGCCGTTGTTGTCCCAGAAGACGATCTTTCCCTCGCCGCTGCCCTCGGCGCCGCTCCCGCCGCTGCCGTCGTCACCGCATGCGGTGGCGGTCAGCGCGAGCACGGCCCCCAGGGCGACGGCGGCCGACGTGCGGCGCCCGCCTCTGCTGCTTCCGAGATTGCTGATCTTCATTGGTCGGCTCTCTTCTTCTGGATCAGACGGAGATATGAAGTTGTGGGGGGCTGAGGGGAGCGCTCGGGCTCAGCGGCAGTCGTACGGCTTCCAGCCGTCGGTGCCCTGGAGGTAGCGGGCGATGGTGTGGGTCCGCGCGTCCTCGTCGCTCATCTGCGGCCGGTCCGCGGTGACGGCCGCACCCGGCCCGTAGTTCTGGTACTCGGTGAACCGGGCGTCGCGCCAGGAGAACCCGCTCATGTCGGTCCAGGGCGTGCCCTTGATCGCGGCAGGCAGCTTGGTGTTGCGGATCAGCACCTGGGCGATCGCGTCGGGTTGGCCGCCGGGGTGCCACGGCCGCCCCAGGTGGAAGGACCCGGCCGGCGCGTCGCTGACGATCTCCGAGTCGGTGATCAGGAACCCGTAGGGGTTGTCCTTCCAGGTCGAGGCGGCGGTGATCCAGCCGTTGTTGGTGGTGGAGCCGCGGTTGAGGGCGCGGATGACGGACTTCTCGATGACGGTGGTCGCCCGGCCGTAGATGAAGTCGACGTCGCCCTCGATGTACGAGTCGCGGATGTAGACCCGGCTGACGGTGGTCAGCTTGGGGCTCTCGGTCATCAGGGTGTCCTGGTTGCCCAGGAAGGCGGTGTTCTCGAAGACGATCCGGTCACCGGTCGTCTTCATCGCCAGCGCCTGCTCGCCCTTGAGCTCGACCGCGGCCTCGTCGAAGTCGTTGCTGAAGGTGAGGTTGCGCGCGGTGACGTCGTTCGCGGCGATCCGGACGGTGGCGCTCCCCGTCGAACCCCCGTACTCGGCAGGCGTGTCGAAGACGATGACAGTGTCGGAGCGGTCCCGTCCAGTGCCCTGCAGCAGGATGTTCGGCTTGCTCGCGGGGATGAGGACCTTGGCGCGGTACGTCCCCGGAGCGACGGCGATCGTCACGGGCAGGGCGTTGCCGTCGGGCACCGCGTCCACGGCGGCCTGCACGGTCGGGTACTCGCCCGGGACGTGCAGCGTCACCGCGTCACCGACCTGCTTCTGCGGCCCGGAGAACCGCTTCACCAGCGCGGGCACGGCGGCCGCCGGATCCAGCCGGTACCGGTAGAACTTCCGCGGGTCGAAGGCCGCGCCCCACGCGTCCTGCCGCCCGCTGACGTTCTTCACGATCGACCCGCGCTGCACCAACTCCGCGGTCGTGTCCGCCTGATAGGGATGCTGGACACCGTCGTAGTAGCTGTTCTCGATGACCATCCTGGTCTTGCCGCGCGCCCAGTTCCCGTACGTCCACACCGGGTCGCCGTCGGCCACCTGCGCCGACAGGTAGTTGTTGTAGAGGTGGGCGTAGGCGCAGTTGTCCGCGGACGGGTTGCGCTGCTTCGTTCCCTCGAACCAGTTGTGGTCGATGGTGATCTGCGTCTTGACGTTGTCCGTCCAGCCGATCCCCAGCGCCTTGTTGTGGTCGGCGAACTGGTTGTTGGAGACGGTGATGTACTGGCTGTCCTTGCGGATGTCGAGCAGCCCGTCGCCCATGTGCGTGAAGCGGTTGTGGTCGATCCAGACGTGGTCGACGCTGTCCATCTGGATGGCGTCGAAGTCCTGTGTCTTGCCGTCCCAGTCGCCCTCGACGTACGAGTCGCGGATCGTCAGGTTGCGGATGATGACGTTGCGCGTGCCGGGGTTGAGGTGCAGTTCGCCGTGCACGATCTCGCCGGTGTCGCCGACGCCGATGATGGTCTTGTTCGAGGTCACGACGATGTTCGAGCCGAAGGGCTCGACGGCGACCGACCCCGACACCCGGATGATGTACGGCTCCTCGGCCGCCGCGTACTTGGCCAGCGAGGCCTGGTCCGTGACGGTGACGACCTTGCCGCCCGCTCCGCCGGTGGTACCACCGGCGAGGGAGGCGAAGCCGTGCGGCTGGTCGGTCCATCGGTCTGCGGACGCCGAGGATGCGAGGGCGGCGGCCGTCGGGTCCCCGGCGACGGCGTTCGCCTGCCCGACCGACCCGAGTACCAGGGCGGCCACCAGGCCCACAACGGTGGCCAGGGTTCTGCCGGACTTCGGCAAGCGCTTGCTACGGAGGTGCGTCATTGCGGCTCCCAACAGGCTTCACAAGTGGGGGTGAGTAAGGGGTGTGAGTGTGGGGGTACGGGGTGAGTTACGCGGCGCTGATCCTGAAGTGGGTGAAGGTCGCCGCGCCGGCCTGACCCGGGCCGGCGGGCACGAGCGCGAACAGGCCGAGCAGCGCGCCGACCCAGCGCCAGGGGGTGGCGGCGAAGACCTGACCGGAAGGTCGCAAGCCCTCTCCGATGTCGTAGAGGAAGCGGCAGCGGGCCCCGGCGCCGATCTCGATCCGCAGCCGCGCCCGCCCCTCGGGCGCGATCCGTGGGTGATCGGCGTCCCGCTCCCGATCGGCGACGGCCTCCGCGAACCGGTGCACCAGGTGGACCGTCCCGTCGCTCGCCCGTTCCAGTCCGATCCAGCTGAACGCGTCCCCGAGCACCGTGAGCCCGGCCCGCGTCCCCTCCTCCTCGCTGTCCAGCCGCAGCTCGACCTCGACGGCGCACGGCGTGCCGGGCAGTCGCTGCGTGAGGACGTTCGGCAGTTTGCGCAGGTCGTGGGCGTCGGCCGAGCGGACGCAGGCCAGCTTCAGGCCGTCGCCGGAGTGCTGGGTGGCCCAGCCGTCCTGCGGGTTGGCGGTCCACGACCACTGGCGGCCGAAGCGTCCGCCGGGGAAGTCGTCGTCGGTGGCGGGCGCGGCGGGCGGCTGCGGCGGCAGCTCGGGGACTCGGTGTACGGCGACGGGGGCGCCGTCGTCGCCGAGCACCGGCCAGCCGTCGGCGTCCCAGCGCATCGGCTGGAGGTGGACGACCCTGCCGTACGCGCCCCGCTGCTGGAAGTGCAGGAACCAGTCCTCACCGGACGGGGTGCGCACCCAGCCGCCCTGGTGGGGTCCGTTGACGTCGGTGTCCTTCTGTTCGAGGACGATCCTCTCCTCGTACGGTCCGAAGAACTCGCGCGAGCGGAAGGCGCCCTGCCAGCCGGTCTCCACTCCCCCGGCGGGCGCCAGGATCCAGAACCAGCCGTCGTGCCGGTAGAGCTTGGGTCCTTCGAGGGTGAACCAGCCGGGGATGCGGTCGCCGTCGACGATCAGCTTGCCCTCGTCGAGGAGTTCGGTGCCGTCGGGGTGCATACGGTGGCCGGTGAGGCGGTTCTTCACTCCGGACCGGGACTTGGCCCAGGCGTGCACCAGGTAGGCCTCGCCGGTCTCGTCGTCCCACAGGGGGGAGGGGTCGATCAGGCCCTTGCCCTGCTTCACCAGGTGCGGGCGGGTCCAGGGGCCGCGGATCTCGGGGGCGTTGACCTGGAAGATGCCCTGGTCGGGGTCGCCCCAGAAGATCCAGAAGCGTTCGTCGTGGTGGCGCAGGGACGGGGCCCACACTCCGCAGTCGTGCCGGGGCACCGCGAACTCCTCGGCCGGTTCGAGGTGGTCGACGGCGTGCCCGACCAGGGTCCAGTTGACCAGGTCGCGGGAGTGCAGCAGGGGCAGGCCCGGGGCGCGGCCGAAGCTGGAGGCGGTGAGGTAGAAGTCGTCGCCGACGCGGACGACGTCCGGGTCGGACCAGTCGGCGTCGAGGATCGGATTGGTGTAGGTGGTCACGGGCTCACCGCCTTGCGGACCAGGGCCGCCGCTTCGAGCCGGCTGACGCGGCCGTCGGCGACGACCGTGACGATCCGGCGTACGGCGGTCTCGCCGGGCGGGATCGGCAGCCGTTCCTCGGCGGCGAGGGAGGAGCCGACCCCGGGGTACTCTCCGGCGCGCACGAACCACGGGTCCCGGCGGGTCTGTTCGGTGGCGCCGGCGAAGATCAGGGTCCAGGTGGAGCCGGTGAGCGCCACCCAGGGGGCGTGGGTGCCGTGGACCTCCTGCTCGCCCTCGCGGTCGAGGGTGAACACGTCCGGCGCCGAGGCCTCCTTGCGGGCCCGCCAGAAGAAGCCGCCGTACGCGGCGCCGGGGCGGCCGTTGGTGGCGGGGCTGCCGATCGACAGCGGGCCGGAGGTGACGTTGGTCAGGGAGAAGGTGAAGTCCAACGCCCAGGCGAAGTCGGTGAGTTCGGTGGTCGCGACCGTACGGCGCTCGCGCAGCAGCTCGGCCCCCGCCGCCACCCAGCGCAGTTCCTCGACGAAGCCGTCGGGGTCGCGCAGCTGGAAGGCGGTGTGGCGCTGGGCGCCGTGGTTGTCGAGCTCGGTCGGGCCCTGGTCGCGGACGTAGGTGCGTCCGCCCCAGAAGTTGTGCCCCTCGACGTCGGGAACGGCGACACCGACGCCGAGGTGGTGTATGTGGTCGGCGGGGCTGAGCTCGGTGACCGCCGTGCCGGCCAGGGTGGTGACGGGGTGCAGATACGGGCGCGGGGAAAGCCGGGCCGGCAGTTCGGGCCGGGTGACGTAGCGGCCGACCGGGCGGCCCGCGACGCGCAGCACCGCGGTGTCGTGGGGGGTCATCAGGTGCTCACCTCTTTCGTTCGTGCCTCGGGCGTCCAGGGGGCGCCCAGCTCGGAGTAGAGGGCGAGGGTGTCGGCGGCGGCCGCGACGAGGCCGTCGATGCCGGGCACGACCCGGCGCTGCTCGTCGGGTTCGCCGGGGAGCAGCTGCCAGGCCTCGTCCGGCAGCGGGGCCGGGTCGGGGGCCAGCCGGATCGCTTCGACGACCTTCATGAAGGCGCCGGTCGCGTCGGGGGTGACCAGCAGGGCGGTGCCGTCGGTGAGGTGCTCGACGAGGTTCTCCAGCAGGTCGGTGCGGCCGTACTCGTACTCCTCGGGGCCGTGGTTCGCGCGCTGGAGCAGGACGCGGTCCTGCTTGTACCAGAAGGTGATCCGGCCGTGTTCGCCGTGCACGACGACGTACGGATCGTCCGGGTCCTCGGCGCAGAGCGTCGCGGCGACGACGATCTGCGGGCCGTGCGCGGTGGTGACGCGGACGCAGGAGGTGTCGTCGGACTCGATGGCGTTGGCGCGCAGCAGTTCGGTCTCGATGGCGGTGACGTCCTCGGCGTGGACCGTGCCGCCCAGTGCGAGGGCGGTGGCCACGGTGTGCGCGAGCGGGTTGGTCAGCACACCGTCGATCACGTCGACGCCGTTCAGGCGCCGCTTGCCCGCCCAGGGCGCCCGCCGGTAGTACGCCTCGGTCCGCGCCCAGGCCCCGGCCCCGCCGATGCCGACGATCTCCCCGATGGCGCCCTCGGCCATCAGCGTCCGGATCGCCGGCACCGCGCCCGAGCCCAGCGACTGGAAGCCGATCTGGCAGACGACCCCGGCCTCGGCGACCCCGTCGGCCATCCGCCGGAACTCGGCGTACGACGGGGCGGGCGGCTTCTCCAGCAGGATGTGCACGCCCCTGCGCGCGGCCGTCAACGCCAGGTCGGTGTGGGTCGGGATCGGCGTGCAGATCACGGCCACGCTCGCGCCGGTGGCGTCGAGGAGGGCGCCGAAGTCGGCGGACTGTTCCGGCGATCCCAGGCCTTCGGGGAGTTCGTCCGCGCCCAGCGGGGTCAGCTCGCAGATCCCCGCCAGCCGGACGATCCCCTTGTCCTGGAGCCGGCGGATGTTGTCGAGGTGCCAGCGACCGTGGCCGCGCGCGCCCGCCAGGACGATGGGTACGGCAGTGCTCATGGGGTCCTCCCTGCGCCCGCGCCGCGTGCCACCTCTCGGTCGGCCGTGGCAGCGCTGTCGATCTTTGTGTGCAGGGTAGGTGTCCAGCCGACGTCGGCCGTGAGATCACGCTCGCTGCCGGAGTTGTACGCGTTGTAGACGGCGAGCAGGTCCACCGGATACCCGTTGAAGAGGGTGCCGGTCTGGTGGAGGGCGGTGCCGTTCCAGCTCTTGACCAGGTCGGCGACCTCGACGTGGCCGGGGGTGGTGAAGGCGTTGTTCTCGGCGTAGAGGGCGGACTCGGTCGACACGCCGAGGGAGTAGCGGTAGTCGTGGGCGTCGGCCGGGACGACGTACCGGTTGTTGTAGAGGTGCACCTGCCCGAAGCGGACGCGGGGCGCGCGCTGGACGACGGACTCGAACTCGTTGTGGTGCAGGGTGACCCGGAGCTTCCCGCGATCACCGCTCGCGGTGTCGCCGTTGCCGATGAGGATCGCCTTGTCGTGGTCGGCGAACCGGCTCCAGGAGACGGTGACCAGGTCGGAGGCGTTGGTGATGTCCAGCAGGCCGTCGTGGCGCAGGTAGTTGCGGCCGAAGTAGGTGGGCTCCCGCTCGTCCAGGTGGCCCTTGTCGCTGAGGGTCACATGGTCGATCCACACATGTGTGGCACCGCGCAGCCATATGTTGTCGTACGCCGTCTTCCAGTCACCGAGGCCGCCTGTGTTGGGCTGCCACACAGGGAAGCAGTCGTAGGCGTCGCGGAGTTCCAGGTTGCGGACGATGACGTTGTCCGCGCCCTTGAGCTGGAGGCTGGCGCCCTTGAGGACCGCGCTGTCGCCGAGTCCGACGATGGTGGTATTGGAACCGACGGCCAGCTCGATCCGCTCGGCCTGCCGGGCCGCCGAGGCCTGGCGGGCCTCCTCCAGGGGGCCGCTGGGCTTGGCCGAGCCCCAGGTGCGGGGGTCGTAGGCGGCCAGGTACTTCCTGGTGCTGTAGCCGTCGGTGGCGTAGTCGGCGCAGTCCAGGTGGTCGCCCTCGTCGTCGGTGTTGGCGTCGATCGTCCCCGCGATCTTGATGATCTTCGGGGTGGCGCTGCCGCCGTCGAGGGCACGGACCAGCTCACTGCGGTTCCGTACGGTGAAGACGTGGGCGTCGGCGGCGGTGGAACCCCCCGTGGTACCACCGCCGGCCGCCGCCCAGCCGTCGTTCGGGGCGAGGGTGTCGCGGCTGATGTCGCGAAGCGGTTCGGCAGCGCCCAAAAGGGGCGCGGGGCTGTATCGAAATGCGGCTCCGCCGCGATGGGGGTCCCCCCGCTCGAGCGAAGCCGAGAGTGGGGGAGCGACCAGCCACGACGGCGCCGCAGACGATCCACCGCCCATCACGGCACTTCCAGCGGAGCGCTCGGCGGTGGAACCCCCCGTGGTACCACCGCCGGCCGCCGCCCAGCCGTCGTTCGGGGCGAGGGTGTCGCGGCTGATGTCGCGGGCCTCGGCCCCGGCCGGGGCGCTGAACGCGAGGCCCAGCATCCCGGCGACGACGGCCAGTTGCAGTCCCCTTCGGCTCCTCATCCCTTCACCGCCCCCGCGCTGAAGCCCGTGATCAGCCACTTCTGGATGAAGGCGAACACGATCACGACGGGTACGGCCGCGATGATGCCGCCCGCGGCGAGCGCGCCCAGGTCGACGCTGTCGGCGCCCATCAGGGTGTTGAGGCCGACCGGGATGGTCTGCTTCTCCTGGTTGTTGAGGAACATCAGGGCGAACAGGAAGTGGTTCCAGGAGTGCACGAAGGCGAAGGAGCCGACGGCGATCAGACCGGGCCGCAGCAGCGGCAGGACGACGATCCGGAAGGCGGTGAAGCGGTTGCAGCCGTCGACCCAGGCCGCCTCCTCCAGGGAGTACGGCACGTTCTTGATGAAGTTGCTGATCAGGATCATCGACAGCGGCAGCTGGAAGACCGTCTCGGCGATGATGACGCTGCCCAGCGAGTTGATCATCTGCAGCTCGGCGAAGATCTCGAACAGCGGCACCAGGAGCAGCGCGCCCGGCACGAACTGGGAGCACAGCAGGGCGAGCATGAAGGCGCGCTTGACCTTGAAGTTGAAGCGCGCGAGGGCGTAGCCGCCGGCCAGGGCGACGAGGGTCGTCATCAGCAGGGTGGCGACGCCGACCAGCACGCTGTTCTGGAAGTAGGTCCCGAAGGCCCGCTCCGTCCAGACCTTCTCGAAGTGGTCGAAGGTCATCGGCCAGGGCACGAGCGAGGTCGAGCCGGCCGGGCGCAGGGAGAAGAGCAGGATCCAGTAGAAGGGGATGAGGGTGAAGACCAGGTAGATCGACAGCGGGAGGTAGATCTGCCAGCGCGGAGCCTCGTCCCAGGAACGGTTCTTCTTCGACGGACGCGGCGGCTCGGGGGCGGCACGCACGGGGGCGGGCACGGCCTTGGTGGCTTCCTTGACGCTCACTTGTCCTCACCTCCGAACTTGCTCAGCCGCAGATAGACCATCGAGCAGAAGAGCAGGATCACGAACGCGACCGTGGTCAGGGCGGACGCGTAGCCGAAGTTGTGTGCGTCGACGCTGGTGTTGGCGATGTAGAGCGGGAGCGTCGTGGTCTCACCGGCCGGCCCGCCGCCGGTGAGCGTGTAGAGCAGGTCGACGTTGTTGAACTCCCACACCGCGCGCAGCAGCGTGGACAGGACGATGGCGTCCTTCAGATGGGGCAGCGTGATGTGCCAGAACTGCTTGATCCGGCTGGCCCCGTCGACCTCGGCGGCCTCGTACAGGTCCTTCGAGACGGACTGGAGGTCGGCGAGGATGAGGATCGCGAAGAAGGGCACCCCGCGCCACAGATCGGCGACGACCGCCGCCGGGAACACCGTGGAGGTGTCGGACAGCCAGCTGGTGCCGTAGGACCCGATGCCCACGTCCGCGAGATAACGGGTGATGCCGGTCTGGGAGTTGTAGAGCAGCACCCAGATCGCCGAGGTCAGTACGCCGGAGACGGCCCACGGCGAGAACACGAGCGCCCGGCCGAGGGCGCGGCCCACGAAGGTCTGGTTGACGATCAGGGCGAGCGCGAGCCCGAACAGCAGTTGGAGCCCGACCTCGACGAACACCCACTTGGCGCTGAAGACCAGCGTGTCCCAGAACAGCGGGTCCTCGGTGAAGGCGTGGACGAAGTTGTCGAGGCCCGCGAAGCCGTTCCGCCAGGGCTTGGTGGGGTTGTACTCCTGCAGGCTGTAGTAGAAGACGCTGATGACCGGGTAGGCGATGAAGCCCAGCATGAGCAGGGCGGCCGGGGCGATCAGCAGATACGGGAGCCTGCGCGGCGTGGCGGAGGCACGGCGTCGCCGGGGTGGCGCGGGCGGTTTCGCCACGGCTGCGGCTTGGGCCATGACTGGTCTCCGTTCTTGGTACGTCGTGCGTGCGGCTTGCGTTGGTCGTGCCCTCGTAATGCAGGAAGCGCTTTCTCGTTGGGTAGAGGTGGGCCGGATTACGCGATACGAGGTGCCTCTTGCGGTGGTGTGGCGGGTGCGGACTCGTTGTGGCTGGTCGCGCAGTTCCCCGCGCCCCTTGGGGCGTTGTTGTCAGCCTGCGTAAGGGTCTGGGGATTTGCCCGGGCGGGCCAGGAACTCGAAGTCGCAGCCGGTGTCGGCCTGGGTGATCTGTTCGTTGTAGAGGGCGCCGTAGCCGCGTTCGTAGCGGGTGGGCGGTGGGGTCCACTCGGCCCGGCGACGTTCCAACTCCCCGTCATCCAAGTTGAGTTGGAGGAGGCGGGCCTCGACGTCCAGGGTGATCGTGTCCCCGGTCCGTACGAGGGCCAGCGGGCCGCCGACGTACGACTCCGGCGCCACGTGCAGCGCGCACGCGCCGTAACTGGTGCCGCTCATGCGGGCGTCGGAGATCCGCACCATGTCCCGTACGCCCTGCTTGAGCAGGTGGTCGGGGATCGGCAGCATGCCGTACTCGGGCATGCCCGGACCGCCCTTGGGCCCGGAGTTGCGCAGTACCAGCACGCTGTCGGCGGTGATGTCGAGGGACGGGTCGTTGATGGTCCGCTGCATCGTCTTGTAGTCGTCGAAGACGACGGCCGGACCGGTGTGCTTGAGCAGGTGCCGCTCGGCGGCGATGTGCTTGATGACGGCGCCGTCGGGGCAGAGGTTGCCGCGCAGGACCGCCACCCCGCCCTCGCGGGCGACCGGGTTCTCGCGGGTGCGGATGACGTCGTCGTTGTGGACGACGGCGCCCTCGATCCGCTCCCCCAGGGTGCCGGCCACGGTCGGCCGGTCCAGGTGCAGCAGGTCGGTGATCCGCGAGAGGAAGGCGGGCAGGCCGCCGGCGAAGTAGAAGTCCTCCATGAGGTACGTCTGTCCGCCGGGCCGGACGTTCGCGAGCACCGGCACGGTACGCGCGATGCGGTCGAAGTCGTCGAGGGTGAGCTTGACGCCCGCGCGGCCGGCCATGGCGATCAGGTGGATGACCGCGTTGGTGGAGCCGCCCAGGCCCAGCACGGTGGTGACGGCGTCCTCGAAGGCCTCGCGGGTGAGGATCTCGGACGGCTTGAGCCCGGTCCAGGCGAGGTCGACGGCGCGGCGCCCGGAGGCGGCGGCCATCCGCTCGTGTCCCGAGTCGACGGCCGGGATCGAGGAGGCACCGGGCAGGGTCATGCCGAGGGTCTCCGCCGCGGCGGTCATCGTGGAGGCGGTCCCCATGGTCATGCAGTGACCGGGCGAGCGCGCCAACCCGCCCTGGAGTTCCCGGAGTTCACAGTCGGTCAGGTTGCCGGCGCGGTGCTCGTCCCAGTACTTCCACATGTCGGTGCCGGAGCCAAGGGTCTCCCCGCGCCAGTGCCCCGGCAGCATCGGCCCCGCGGGCACGAAGATCGACGGTACGTCGGCGGAGGCGGCACCCATGAGCAGCGCGGGCGTCGACTTGTCGCAGCCGCCGAGCAGCACCGCCGCGTCGATCGGATACGACCGCAGCAGCTCCTCCGTCTCCATCGCGAGGAGGTTGCGGTAGAGCATCGGGGTCGGCTTCTGGTACGTCTCCGAGAGAGTGGAGACCGGGAACTCGAGCGGGAAGCCCCCGGCCTGCCACACCCCCCGCTTGACCGCCTCGGCACGCTCACGCAGGTGCACGTGGCAGGGGTTGATGTCGGACCAGGTGTTGAGGACGGCGATCACCGGGCGGCCCCGGTACTCCTCCGCCTCGTATCCCAGCTGGCGCATACGGGCGTTGTGCGACCAGGTGCGCAGTTGGCCCTCGGTGCCGTACCACTGATGGCTCCGAAGCTCCTCGGGGCGCTTTCGCTGCCTGTCGGTCATATCGACCACCCGGCGGCTATCGCGGCGACCTCGGCGCGCTCGTCCTCGGGCAGGTGCCGGCTCGGCGGGCGGACGTCGCGGCGGCACAGGCCGAGGGAGGCGAGGGCCTCCTTGACGACGGTGACGTTGTTGGCGGAGCCGTTCGCGGCGCGCAGTTCCTCGAAGCGGCGGATCTGCTCCCAGACCTTCATGGCGGCCGGGTAGTCGCCGGATCGAAGCGCTTCGATCATGTTCAGCGAAACGGCCGGGGCGACGTTCACGAGTCCGGAGGTGAAGCCGGTGGCGCCCGCGGAGAAGTACGAGGGCGCGTAGGGCTCGGCGAGCCCGGCGACCCACACGAAGCGCTCCAGCCCGGCGTCTCGGGCGAAGGCGGCGAACTTGGCGGCGTCCGGTACGGCGTACTTCACGCCGATGACGTTCGGGCAGTCGTCGGCGAGTTCGGCGAGGCGGGCGCCGCTGAGCTGGGCGTTGCGGATGTACGGCACGACGCCGAGCTCGGGCACGGCCTCGGCGATGGCGCGGTGGTAGTCGACCCAGCCGTTCTGGGAGACGTACGGGTGGACGGGCTGGTGGACCATCACCATCTGGGCGCCGAGCTCGCGGGCGTGCCGGGCGGAGGCGATGGCGGTGGGCACGTCGTGACCGACGCCGACGAGGATGACGGCGCGGTCACCGGCCTCGTCGACGGTCCACTCGGTGACGAGGCGGCGCTCTTCCGGGGTGAGGGCGTAGAACTCGCCGGTGTTGCCGTTGGGCGTCAGGGTGGTGATGCCCCCGTCGAGGAGACGACGCAGCAGGGCCCGGTGGACGTCCTGGTCCACGCGTCCGTCCTCGGCGAACGGGGTCACCGGGATCGCCACCACGTCGGCCAGGGCCGTCCGTTGGGTCTCGAACGTCGTGGTCATGCCGGACCGTCCTCTCCCTGGGCCTCGGAACCCGCTTCGGGGAAGGCCCGCTCGACGAACGACGCGATGTGGGCGTGCAGGGCGCGCGCGGCGCCGTCCGCGTCCCCTTCGAGCGCGAGCCGCAGGATCTCCCGGTGCTCGCCGGCCTCCCGCTCCCAGGAGGGCGAGGCGGCCCAGGCGACGGCGGACACCAGGGCTGCCTGGTCGCGGACCTCGTCGAGCATCCGGCCGAGCAGCGGGTTGCCGCACGGCAGGTAGAGGGCGCGGTGGAACTCCCGGTTGGCGAGGGAGCGTTCGGCGGTGTCGTCGGCCGCGTCGGCGCGGGTCAGGGCATCCCGGGCGGCGTCGAGGGAGGCCCCCCGCCGGACCGCCCGCTTCAGGGCCTCGGGCTCCAGCAGCAGCCGTACGTCGTAGACCTCGCGCGCCATGTCCGCGTCCACCATGCGCACCGTGACGCCCTTGTACTGGCTCATCACGACCAGCCCGGTCCCGGCCAGCGTCTTGAGCGCCTCGCGCACCGGGGTCTTCGACACGCCGAACTGCGCGGCGAGCTCGGTCTCGACCAGGGCCTGACCTGGTGTCAACTGCCCGGTGAGGATGCGGCGTTTGATCTCCTCCAGCACGTACTGCGTGCGGGAGGGGATCGGCGTGGGCACAGAGGTCATGCGCGCCTCTCGGATCTTCGCGGGATCGGCAGGGATCTCGCGTATGGGATCTCAGGTATGGGATCTCACGTATCGCGTCTCATATATGACGTACGAAGTACGACGCGATGAAGGTAAGAGGGGGCGCATGTTTCGTCAATGCTTCTGGCAAAGGAAGTTGAGACTGCCTCAGAGACTGAGTACGTGACCTTCGCGGGCGGTGAGGGTGGGTCCGCCGAAGGTCTCGGCGGCGCGTACGGTCGCCGACTCCGGTGTGAGCGTGGGCCCGACATGCGTGACGACGAGCTGCCGTACACCCGCCCGGCGGGCGGCGGTTCCGGCGTCCTCGGGCGTCAGGTGAACCTGTTCGCCATCGCGATGCTCGTCGATGTCGGCCTCGCACAGGAACAGGTCGGCGTCGCGGGCGAGTTCGGTGAGCGCGGGGCAGGGACCGCTGTCCCCGGAGTACGCGAGGGCCCGCCCGCCGCCTTCCACCCGCAGCCCGTAGGCCTCGACGTCATGGACGACGGCACGCGAGGTGAGGAGCAGGTCACCGTGCTGGACGGTGTGGCCGTCGTGCAGGGCGTGGAAGTCGAAGATGCTGCTCAGGAACCCGGCGTCCGGCCGCCCGAAGAACCCGGCGAGGCGCTGTGCGCAATCCGCGGGGGCGTAGACCGGAATGGGCGCGTCCGGAGTGAGCCCGCCATGGGCCAGGCCGTAGAAGGCGGCGATCAGATCGGCGTTGTGGTCGGCGTGCAGGTGGGAGATCCAGATCGCGCTCAGCCGCGCCGGATCGGTGTGCCGCTGCAACTCCGCGAAGGTCCCGGTGCCGGCGTCCACCCACACCTCGGCCCCTCCGCCGCGCACCAGGTAGCCGGAGCAGGGGCGGCCGGGGCCGGGGTGCGGCGACGCGGTGCCGAGGACGGTGAGGGTGAGGGTGAGAGGCATGGGGGCGGACATGCGGGGAGCGTATGTCCCGGCCGCCTCGGCGCGCCCGGGATTACGGCGCCCAGCCGGGCTCCCGCCCACTGAGCCCCACGGCCCGGTCCAGCAGCGGCGCGCCTTCCGGCACCGGTACGACCGGGCCGAAGATGCCGCCGCCCCGGTCGCCCTCGTCGGCGGCGGCGCGGAGGAAGTCGTGCGACGCCTGCAACGCGGTGGGGTCGGGGGCGTACTCCTGGCCGGTCGACCGGGCCAGATCCCAGCCGTGGATCAGCAGCTCGTCCACGGCCACCGCCGCCGCCACCGCGCCGGGCAGGTCCACGCCGCCCGCACGGGTCATGCCGGCCCATGCCTCCGGGGCGCGCCACGCCTCGGCCAGTTCGTCGAGCACCTTGGGCAGCTCCTCGCGCCAGCCCGGCCCGATGTCCGGTACGGCCTCCTCGGGGCTGGTGTCGGTCGTGACGCCCAGATCCTTGCGCCCGGCGTCACGGAAGGCGACAGCCAGGCCGATCAGGTGGCCCAGCAGATTGCGCACCGCCATGTCGGGACAGGGCGTCGGCGCCGAGAGCTGATCGTCGGTGACGCCCTCCGCGAGACGGGCCACGATGCGGGCCTGCGGTCCGAGGTCGAGGGTCGTGTCGGTCATGGGCCGGCTCCTCACAGATGTGTTCCTGAGAGGTGGACCGTCGGGGGCCGCGAAACTCATCGGTGGCGCTGACGGGTGGGGCGGGCCGCTCATTGCGTCCAGTCGGCGCTCGTGAAGCCGTCGGGATGTCCCGTCGGCCATTGGACCAGCTCGATCCGGTTGCCGTCCGGATCGGTGAGCCATGACGTCAGGAAGTCGTCGGATCCGTCCGGCGAAACGGGCGCCTCGGCGTCGATTCCCCGCGCGGCGAGTTCGCCGAGAGTGGCCGTCATCGACTCCACCTTGATGACGAAATGGTTGAGGACGCTTCTGTCACCGGCGTCGGCCTCGGCCTTGTTTCCCCCCGCGGCATCGTGGACGAGTTCGATGCTGACGAACTCGTCACCGGGGAGCTTCAGCATGGTCAGGCTTCCGAACGGGGTGTCGGGGACGCTCCCGATCACCTCATAGCCGACGGCCGTGTAGAACGCGAGCGATCGTTCGAGGTCGGTGACGCGCAGGCCGAAGTGCAAGGTCCTCATCGATTTCCCTCTCCGGACAGCCAAAACGGCCCGCCGGGAATCCGACGGACCGTCACCGTACTGCGAGCGGGCTGTCAGCCGACCGGCTCCGCGGCAATGGCGGCCGACGTCTCCATGGTCGTGGACTCTTCGGACTCGACACCCTCATCCCGCTGCTTCTTCAGAGCGAGTTCCCGGGCCGTCTTTTCCGAGAACAGCCTCATTTCCGCCTCGGTCCGGAGATCGAACACCATTGCCTCCTTCGAACTTTGTCCGGTCGCGGCTCTCTTGGCCGCCGCGAACACCTCTTTGCCTGCACATTACCTTGCCACCCACCCGCTGGCCACGATCAAATTACGCTCGCACACAGGGAATTGGCGCATTGTTCACCTCGCACGCCCACCCGGCCCCGGTGGGCGGCCCTACTCGCCGCGGCCCTCCGCGAGCGTGTGCGCGACGAGGGCGTTGGCGTGGCCGTGCCCCAGGCCGTGCTCGGTCTTGAGCCAGCCCACGAGCTCCATGTGCTTGGTCAGGGGCGAGGAGCGGATGAGGTCCTTCCACTCGGCGATCGGGCGGCCGTACTTCTTCTCGATGGAGGGGAAGTAGCTGGCGGGACCCTTGACGGCGTCAGTCATGTCGGCAGCATCCATTCGTTTGCGGGGCAGCGTGTCGTCACCACCTATGACCAGTGGGCGCCACAGAACTCATCGCCCGGCGAAGGTGTGCTGCGTCACGCTGACGGTCTCGGGAAGCCCTGCCTCGCGAGCCGGCTTCGAGACCGTTCACCCTCCCTGCCGCCTACACCCACCGAGCGGCACACGCTCCCGGGCCTCGACGACTAAGGCACTTCCCCGATCCGCACACCCCCGCCTCAGACGCACGATGGCGTGCCATGACGACGATCACCACCTGGGCACTCGCGCGTGTCCTGCGCGACCGCAACTCCGCCCTCTACCTCGCCGGAGTCGTGGTCTCCGGCTTCGGCACCTCGGCGTTGTGGCTGGCGTCCGGCGTATGGGTCAAGGACCTCACCGGGTCCGACGGCCTGGCCGCGCTGTGCATGCTCGCCATGTGGGCGCCCACCCTGGCCGGCCCCCTCCTCGGCACGCTCGCCGACCGCACCCGCCGCAAACCGCTGCTGATCGGCGCGAACCTCCTCCTGGCCGCCCTCCTGCTCACCCTCTTCACCGTCGACTCCCCGGACCGCCTCTGGCTCCTCTTCGCGGTCCTGTTCGTCTACGGCGCCGCGGGCGTGGTGCACGACGCCGCCGAGTCCGCCCTCGTCGCCGGCGCGGTCCCCGCGCCTCTGCTCGGCGACTTCAACGGGCTGCGCATGACGGCGACCGAGGGCATGAAACTCCTCGCCCCGCTGGCCGGCGCGGGCGTCTACGCGGCGTACGGCGGTGCGAGCGTCGCCCTGCTCGACGCCGTGACGTTCGTGGTCGCGACGGGCCTGTACGCCTGCCTCCGCGTCCGTGAGAGCACACCCGAGCCGCCGGCCGACGGCTGGCGGGCGCGGACCGCCGAGGGCGCCCGCCACCTGTGGACCCACCCCCGGCTGCGGCCTCTCGTCCTGGCCGGCGGCACCACCATGCTCTTCGCCGGGCTCAACGGCGCGTTGATCTACGCCGTGATCGACGGCCTCGGGCACGCCCCGGCGTACTCCGGTGTGCTGTACGCCGTCCAGGGCGCCGGCTCGGTGGCGATCGGCCTGCTTTCCGGCCCCGCGCTGCGCCGCCTGGGCGAACGCCGTTTCGCCGCGTACGGCATCGCTCTGACGGCCCTCGCCACGAGCCTGCGGGCGATCCCGTCCGACCCGGTGGCCCTGGCCTGCAGCGCGGCGATCGGGGCGGGGCTGCCCTGTGTGCTGATCGCCGCCCTCACCGCCGTGCAGCGCGAGACGCCGGACGCGCTGCTCGGCCGTACGTCCGCTACGGCCAACACCCTCCTCTTCACGCCGAACGTCATCGGGCTGGCGGCGGGGGCGGCGCTGGTCGAACTCCTCGACGTGCGGCTGCTGTCGGCCGCGACGGGCCTGGCGTTGCTGGTGTCCGCGCCGGCAGCGCTTCAGAGCGCGGCGAGCTCCTCGCGCACCGCCACCAAGTCGCCGTCCGACGCCAACCCCGCGTGATAGAGCCGGATTTCCGTGGCTCCGAGCTCACGCGCGCGTGCCGCGTCCGACGCCAGCGTGCCCGGGCTGCCGCCCATCCCGGAGACCACACCGAAGTTGGCGGCGATGACCGCGCCCTTGCGGTCCTGCGCGGCGAAGGGCGTCAGCAGGCCGGGGCCGCCCGCGCAGGGTACGACCACGCCGTCCGCGACGGAGAGGATGTGCTCGGGGTCGACGCCCGGGTTGGCGCCGACGTGGTACGTCACCGGGTCGGCGTGCAGCAGGATCTGGAAGCCGTCGGGGGCGGCGGCGCGGACCGCCCGGACCGCCGACTCCTGGAGGGTGCGGGCGGTTTCGTCCCGCCACGCGCGCGTGGCCGCCGCGTTCGACTCGCCGAGCAGCTTCTCGACCCCGGCCCAGCCCTCGTCGGCGACCGTGCCCTGCCACAGCGGTTCGAGGGCGGCGCGTACGGCGGCGGCCAACCGGTCGGCGTCCAGGCCCTGGTCGCCGTAGCCCTCCTTGCACGTGGGGCAGAAGCAGAGCGCCATCAGGTACATCCCGGCGTCGCCGAGCGGGACGCCGCCGGTCTTGTCGTGCGCGTGCAGATGCTGGAGGCCGTACCAGCCGAGGGACTCCAGTTCCGTGCCGCGCGCCCCGGGGCGTACGGCGGCCTCGGCGGCCAGGTCGACGAGGTACGCGCGCGAGGCGGGCTGGGCGATGCAGGGGGCCCAGGGGTAGCGGTCGCCGTAGGCGTTGACGACCGAGGTGTCGGGGTGCTCGGCGCCCAGGCGGGAGTTGTGCGCGAGGACCACCCAGGTGTGCACCTCCAAACCGGCGTCGGCGAGCGCGGCGGCGGCCTCGCCGTACGCGTCCCCGGGCGCCCAGTCCCCCGCCGGGTACGGGCGCAGCTCGCGGCCCGTCCAGCGGTCGCCCGTCGGGTAGAGCACGGCGGCGTGCTCGGCGGTGACGATGCGGTGGCGCGGGTGGCGGGGGGTGAGGGCGCGGGTGGAGTGGTAGGCGGCGGCGAGGGTCGCCTGCCGTACGCCGAGGGCGGCGATTCTCGCGGGTGCCTCCGGGTCTCCGTTGACGTCCCAGGGGTAGACGAATGTCGACGCCTTCACTTGGTTTCCTCCGGCTCCTTCTCCAGCAGCGCGTAGCCGCGCTCGATCACCTCGGCGAGCTGCTTGACATGATCCTCGCTCGGCTCGTGCAGCGGGGGCCGGACCTCCCCCACGGCCGGCCCGCGCAGCCGTACGCCCGCCTTGACGAGGGCGACGGCGTATCCGCGGCCCTTGGCGCGCAGCTCGACGAACGGGCGGTAGAAGCCGTCCAGGAGGCGGTTCACCGTGGCGTCGTCGCTCGCCTCCAGCGCCCGGTAGAAGGCGAGGGCGATCTCGGGGGCGAAGCAGAACACGGCGGAGGAGTAGAGCGGGACGCCGATGGCCCGGTAGGCGAGCTGGGTCTGTTCGGCGGTGGGCAGGCCGTTGAAGTAGAGGAAGTCTCCGGGGACCTCGGTGCGTACGGCGCTGACGATCCGCTGCATGAGGTCCAGGTCGCCGAGGCCGTCCTTGAGGCCGATGATCCCGTCGGTGCGGGCGAGTTCGACGACGGTCGCCGGGGTGAACACGGCGTTGTCGCGCTGGTAGACGACGACGGGGAGCGCGGTCGCCGCGGCGATCTCCTTGTAGTGCCGCAGCAGGCCCTCCTGCCCGGCGACGACGAGATACGGCGGCATGGCGAGCAGTCCGTCCGCCCCGGCCGCCTCGGCGAGCCGCGCGTACCGCACGGCGAGGGCGGTGCCGTACCCGGCGCCCGCGACGACCGGCACCCGTCCCGCCGCCTCCTCGACGGCCGCCCGCACGCACGCCTCGAACTCCTCGGGCGTGAGCGCGTGGAACTCCCCGGTGCCGCAAGCCGCGAACACGGCGGCGGCTCCCGCCTCGACTCCTCGGCGCACGTGGGTGCGGTAGATGTCGAGGTCGACCGAGCCGTCGGGGCCGTAGGCGGTGACGGGGAAGAACAGCGGCCCGCCGGGGATGCTGAGGCGTGCGGCGAGGGGGGCTGGCGTCACGGGCTCTCCCTAGAACGAGAACGGGTGAGTAAAAGAGGGTGCAGGATTGTGATCAGAGTTTACATTTATGAACACCAGCTGCACCACCCTTGACGAGAAGGGGTGGTGATCCTTAACTAGTCCACGAATGTGAATATCGTGCAGGCATGCGGCCGCCGATCGAAGGAGAACCGAGGATGCCAGCCCCCCGGACCGTTCTGCTCACCGGCGCCGCCGGCGGCCTCGGCACCCTGATGCGGGACCTGCTCCCGGCGTACGGCTACGAGCTGCGGCTGCTCGATCTTCTCCCTGTCGAGGGCGAGCCGGACGCGATCGTCGCCGATCTCGCCGACAAGGAGGCGGTCCGTGCGGCCGTCCGGGGCGTCGACGCGATCATCCATCTCGCGGGCATCTCCCTGGAAGCCCCGTTCGAGAAGATCCTCCGCGCCAACATCGAGGGCACCTACAACCTGTACGAGGCCGCCCGCGAGGAGGGTGTGGGACGGATCGTCTTCGCCTCCTCCAACCACGCGGTGGGCTTCACGCCCCGCCCGCAGGGCGACGACTCCCTCATCCCCATCGACACCCCGCGCCGCCCGGACACCTTCTACGGCCTGTCCAAGTCCTTCGGCGAGGATCTCGCGCAGTTCTACTGGGACAAGTACGGCCTGGAGACGGTGTCCGTCCGCATCGGCTCCTGCTTCCCCGAGCCGACCAGCGTCCGCATGCTCTCGCTGTGGATGAGCCCGGCCGACGGCGCCCGCCTCTTCCACGCGGCCCTGACCGCCGAGAACGTCGAGCACACCGTCGTCTACGGCTCCTCCGCGAACACCCGCCTGTGGTGGGACCTCGGCACCGCACGCGCCCTCGGCTACGAGCCGCAGGACGACTCGGAGCCGTACGCCGAGAAGCTCATCGCCGAGCAGGGCGACCTCGAACCGGACAACATCGCGCACGCCTACCTGGGCGGCCACTTCGTGAGCGACCCGCCGATCTGGCCGTACTGACCCGGCCGGCACGGCGGGAAAACGAGCGTCCGGGGAGCGGGCGGGCACGGAACGGGCCCGCCCGCTTCCGCATTCGGGCATCCGCGCTGCCCGATCTCACGTCGCGATCCAGGGGGTGTTGTGAGGGTCCTGTGCGGTGCCCGCGGTGTCCGGTGCGTGCCCTCGGCGTGCCGGACGAAGGCCCTCGTAGCGGAGCTACTTGGGTCTTTGGCCGGTGCGGCGAGGGTGCGTGCCGGACACCGCGGGTGCTGTGCGGGACCCTCACAACACCCCCTGGGGCCGCCCAGGTCCGGGACGGTCACGCGCCGAGCCAAACGGGCGCAAGCGGGCACCATCAGTCCCGCAACAGAGCTGTTCAGACCCGCAGCACCGCTGTAGAACTTCCCCCATGGGCCCCACCGGGCCCGAACGGGCAAGAAGATCCGACCGCCCCGGGAGGCGATCGAATCCGCAGCACAGCACGGAAGCGGGTGTCGACGATGACGACGGCCAACACGGCGAAGACCGCCGAGGAGCGCCAGCGCGAGATCGTTCGCCTCGCGCGCACCACCGGCTCGGTCGACGTCACCGCGCTCGCCACCGACCTGGGCGTGGCCAAGGAGACCGTACGGCGGGACCTGCGCGTCCTGGAGGACCACGGCCTGCTCCGCCGGACCCACGGCGGCGCCTACCCCGTGGAGAGCGCCGGCTTCGAGACAACGCTCGCCTTCCGCGCCACCAGCCATGTGCCCGAGAAGCGCCGGATCGCGGCCGCGGCGGCCGGGCTGCTCGGGGACGCCGAGACGGTCTTCGTCGACGAGGGCTTCACCCCGCAGCTCGTCGCCGAGGCCCTGCCCAGGGACCGGCAGCTGACCGTGGTCACCGCGTCCCTGCCGGTCGCGGGCTCGCTCGCCGAGGCCGAGAACATCTCGGTCCTGCTGCTCGGCGGCCGGGTGCGCTCCGGCACGCTGGCGACCGTCGACCACTGGACGACGAAGATGCTCGCCGGCTTCGTCATCGACCTGGCGTTCATCGGCGCCAACGGCATCTCCCGCGATCACGGCCTCACCACCCCCGACCCGGCGGTCAGCGAGGTCAAGTCACAGGCGATCCGGTCCGCGCGGCGCACGGTGTTCGCCGGTGTGCACACCAAGTTCGGAGCGGTCAGCTTCTGCCGGTTCGCCGAGGTCGGCGCGCTGGAGGCGATCGTGACGAGCACGTTGCTCCCCGCGTCCGAGGCGCACCGCTACTCGCTCCTCGGGCCGCAGGTCATCCGCGTCTGAGGCTGGCGCCGCCTCCGGCGCCCACGTCCACCCAACCGAAGATCCAGAAATCCAACCGACCCACCCCGCAGGGCACCTCCATACCCACAACCGTCCCCTTTGTTGCCAAATGTCCAGGAGCACCTCCATGCGAACCCAGAGCCGACGCGCGCCACGCCACCTCCTCCTCGTGGCCGCCGTAGGGACGCTGATCACTCCGCTCGCCGCCTGCGCGGGCGCCGGCGGGTCCGGATCCTCCGGCGGCGACTCCATCAACGTCCTGATGGTGAACAACCCGCAGATGGTGGAGCTGCAGAAGCTCACCGCCGACAACTTCACCAAGGACACCGGCATCAAGGTGAACTTCACCGTCCTGCCGGAGAACGACGTCCGGGACAAGATCAGCCAGGACTTCGCCAACCAGGCGGGCCAGTACGACGTCGCCACCCTCAGCAACTACGAGATCCCGATCTACGCCAAGAACGGCTGGCTCCACTCCCTGGACTCGTACGTCAAGAGCGACACCGCCTTCGACCAGGACGACGTCCTCAAGCCGATGACGCAGGCCCTGACCGCGGAGGACGGCAAGCTCTACGGCGAGCCCTTCTACGGCGAGTCCTCCTTCCTGATGTACCGCAAGGACGTCCTCGAGAAGGCCGGCCTGACCATGCCCGCCAAGCCCACCTGGAAGCAGGTCGCCGACCTGGCCGCGAAGGTGGACGCGGCCGAGGCCGACATGAAGGGCATCTGCCTGCGCGGCCTGCCCGGCTGGGGCGAGGTCATGGCCCCGCTGACCACGGTCGTCAACACCTTCGGCGGCACCTGGTTCGACAAGGACTGGAACGCGCGGCTGGACTCCAAGGAGTTCAAGGAGGCCACGCAGTTCTACGTCGACCTGGTCCGCAAGCACGGTGAGGCGGGCGCCGCCCAGTCCGGCTACGCCGAGTGCCTGAACAACATGACCCAGGGCAAGACGGCCATGTGGTACGACGCCACCGCCGGCGCCGGTTCGCTGGAGGCCTCCGGCTCCCCGGTCAAGGGCAAGATCGGCTACGTACCCGCGCCGGTCGAGAAGACCGACAGCTCCGGCTGGCTCTACACCTGGGCCTGGGGGATCCAGAAGGCGTCCAAGAACGCCGAGAACGCCTGGAAGTTCATCTCCTGGGCCTCCGGCAAGGACTACGAGAAGCTCGTCGGCGAGAAGATCGGCTGGGCCAACGTGCCGGGCGGCAAGCGCGCGTCGACGTACGACATCCCGCAGTACCGCAAGGACGCGGCCGCCTTCGCGGACGTCACTCGGGACGCCATCGCGAACGCCGAGCCAGAGGACCCGGGAGTGCAGCCCCGGCCCGCGCCCGGCATCCAGTTCGTCGGCATCCCCGAGTTCACCGACCTGGGCACCAAGGTCTCCCAGGAGATCAGCGCCGCGATCGCCGGGCGGCAGTCCGTGGACAGCGCGCTGAGCAAGTCGCAGAAGCTCGCCGAGGCCGTCGGAAAGAAGTACCAGTGATGACCGTGACGACTCCCCCCACCCGGGTCGCCGCCGCCGCCCCGCGGCCGGCGGCCCGGCGGCCGAACCGTATGCGCGCCTGGGCCACCCGGGCGCCCCTGCTGCCCGCACTGATCTTCATGGTCGTCGTGACGCAGCTGCCCTTCGTGGCCACGCTGGTGATCTCGTTCTTCGACTGGAACGCCCTGTACCCGGACGACCGCCACTTCGCCGGCTTCGCCAACTACTCGGAAGTGCTGAGCACGCCCGATCTGCGCAAGTCGGTGGGGACCACGGTCCTGCTGACCGCCACGGTCGTGCTCGTCAGCCTGGTGCTGGGCCTGCTGCTGGCGCTCCTGCTGGACCGCAGGTTCCGCGGCCGGGCCGCCGTGCGCACGATGCTCATCGCCCCGTTCCTGCTGGTGCCGATCGCGGCCGCCCTGCTCTGGAAGCACGTGCTGTTCAACCCCGAATACGGCCTGTTCAACGGCATCCTGCACTGGATCGGAGGGGACGGGGCGGCCCAGCCGGACTGGATCTCGGAGATGCCGCTGATGGCGGTGGAGGCCTCGCTGATCTGGCAGTGGACCCCGTTCATGACACTGATCCTGCTCGCCGGACTGCAGAGCCGTGACCCGCAGCTGATCGAGGCGGCCCGGGTGGACGGCGCGAGCGACTGGCAGGTGTTCGTCCACATGACGCTGCCGCACATCCGCCGCTACATCGAACTGAGCGTGCTGCTCGGCTCGATCTACATCGTGCAGAACTTCGACGCGGTGTACACCATCACCTCCGGCGGGCTGGGCACCGCGAACCTGCCGTACACCATCTACCAGACCTTCTACCAGGCGCACGAGAACGGCCTCGCCTCGGCGGCCGGCGTCATCGTCGTCATCGGCTCGATCATCCTCGCGACCTTCGCCCTGCGCGTCGTGTCGTCCCTGTTCCGCGCGGAGGTGTCCCGCTGATGACCACCCTCACCACCGCCGCCCCGCAACGGTCCCGGGCCCGGATCCAGGGTGCCGCCCTGGGCGTCGTCGCATGGCTGGCCGGCATCCTGTTCGTCCTGCCCATCCTCTGGATGGTCCTGACGTCCTTCCACTCCGAGGCGGACGCGGCTACCAACCCGCCCTCCGTCGCCGCCTCGCTCACTCTGGACAGCTACCGCGCCTTCTTCGGCGCGGGCGACGGCGCCGGCCCCTGGCCCTCCCTGATCAACTCGGCGACGGCCTCGATCGCCTCCACCCTGCTGACGCTGCTCCTCGCGCTGCCCGCCGCCTACGCGCTGTCGATCCGGCCGGTGAAGAAGTGGACCGACGTCCTGTTCTTCTTCCTGTCGACGAAGATGCTGCCGCTGGTGGCGGGCCTGCTGCCGATCTACCTCTTCGCGAAGAACACCGGTCTGCTCGACAACATCTGGGCGCTGGTCATCCTCTACACGGCCATGAACCTGCCGATCGCGGTGTGGATGATGCAGTCCTTCCTCGCCGAGGTGCCGGTCGCGATCATCGAGGCGGCGCAGATCGACGGCGCGAGACTGCCGACGATCCTGTGGCGCGTGGTCGCCCCCATCGCCCTGCCGGGCATCGCGGCGACATCCCTGATCTGCTTCATCTTCAGCTGGAACGAGCTGCTGTTCGCCCGGGTCCTCACGGGCGTGGTCGCCGGGACCGCCCCCGTCTTCCTGACCGGCTTCATCACCAGCCAGGGCCTGTTCCTGGCGAAGGTGTGCGCCGCGTCGCTCGTCATCTCCCTGCCGGTGCTCGCCGCGGGGTTCGCCGCCCAGGACAAGCTGGTCCAGGGCCTGTCGTTGGGAGCCGTGAAATGAAGGCCGCCGTCATCGAGTCCGTGGGCAAGGCCGTCGTCGCCGAGGTCCCGGACCCGACACCAGGACCGCGCGACGTCGTGGTCGAGGTCGCGGCGTGCGGTCTGTGCGGAACGGACCTGCACATCCTCCAGGGCGAGTTCGCGCCGAAGCTGCCGATCGTGCCCGGTCACGAGTTCGCGGGCGAGGTGGTCGGGGTCGGCACCCGGGTCACGGAGCTGTCGGTGGGCGACCGGGTCGCCGTCGACCCGTCGTTGTACTGCTACGAGTGCCGGTACTGCCGTACCGGCCACAACAACCTCTGCGAACGCTGGGCGGCGATCGGCGTGACGACGGCGGGGGGCGCGGCGCGGTACGCGGTGGCCCCGGTGGCGAACTGCGTGAAGCTGCCGGAACACGTGCGCACACAGGACGCGGCACTCGTGGAGCCGCTGTCGTGCGCGGTACGTGGCTACGACGTCCTCAAGTCCCGCCTGGGCGCGCACGTCCTGATCTACGGCTCCGGCACGATGGGCCTGATGATGCTGGAGCTGGCCAAGCGGACGGGTGCGGCGAGCGTGGACGTGGTCGACGTGAACCCGGCCCGGCTGGAGACGGCACGGCGCCTCGGTGTCTCGGCGTCCGCCGCGAACCCGGACGAGCTGGACCGCCCCCAGGGCTGGGACCTCGTGGTCGACGCCACGGGCAACGCGGCGGCGATCCAGGACGGCCTCGACCGGGTCGCGAAGGCGGGCACGTTCCTGCAGTTCGGGGTGGCGGACTATGCGACGCGGGTGACGATCGACCCGTACCGCATCTACAACCAGGAGATCACTATCACGGGCTCGATGGCGGTCCTGCACAGCTTCGAGCGAGCGGCGGAACTGTTCGCGAACGGCGTCCTGGACCCGGACGTCTTCATCAGCGACCGCATCCCGCTGGAGCGGTACCCGGAGGCGCTGGAGCAGTTCGCGTCCGGGGTGGGCCGCAAGATCGTGGTGGTGCCGTAGGGGGCGGTCCGCCTCCGTTCGAGCACGCCGACCGTCCCGGCGCCATCGGCACCGGAGTCCTGGTCAGGGCTTCCGTGACCGGACCACCCCGAATCGCCGTCCAGGCCGAGGGGGTGGTCCGGTCTTCCGTTGTACCGACGGAGCGACGAACACAGGGTGCGGGCACCGGTATTTGTCGATCAACCTTCGACAAGACACGACACCAATGGACGTCGTGCGGATGCGGCGCCCGCGGACAGGAGGTTTCGCCAGCATTCGCCACCCTGGAATCGCCGATGTGGAGGACAGACCGCCTGTACCGTCCGGAGGGTTCGATGCCGTCTCTCCCTGTGCGCCTGCCTGGATCAGGTGGGCCCCAACTGTGTTGGGAACGTCGAGAGATGGGAGGTCGAATCGGATGGTGCGATCGACTAGGAGCAAGAGGTGCCGCCGACGGAGCCAGTTACCCGACTGGTTGCAGGTGGCAACATTGATCCTCACAGCGATCACTGCCATCGCGGGTTGCGTCGAACACTTCGTGTGACGTGTGAGCGGTGGGTCGGACGGCAGGTCGGGCAATGAATGAGCCCGGCCGACGCGTGCTCGGCCGGACCCATCCGTAGACCCGCGCGCGGGCCTGGCTCAGGGGTGCCTCCCGGGGCCAGGCCCTCTGCGTTCTGCGGGAAGGGCCGAACCTCGATGACTCCTGTCGGCCCACAGGACGAGAGAACCGTAAGTCGCCGCCCGCATCAAGCGTCCGAGTCGGGCGCCCCGATTTGTCCCGTGGCGAAACACCATGGCTAATCGGTGGCGATGAGGGTGGCGGGCGCCCATCTTGTGGCAGGCGAGAAGAGACCTGCAGGTAGGCGAGGTGAAGGGGGTGGCGAATCCTGGCGAATCGCGTGGGCAGACGGTGTCCGGTCTCGTGCCGCGCGTCACGGTGGTCCCGTGGGCTGGAAGACGGCCGCGACCTCGCCCCGGACCAGTCCGAGTGGCCCCCGCGTGGACCACGGACCCCGCGCAACACCTCAGGCCGGTACGCTGCGCCCGCTCCATCCCTGGTGAGCCGGGGCGCGAGGCGGATTGCCCGAGTGGCTCGAGGGACCGGGCTTGAACAGGCGAACGGCACCGTACACATCGCCCACCACGGCCGGCCCGCCACCACCCTCAACGGCCCCCGCACCGCCCAGTTCCTCGCCGAGGTCGAGACGTCCGACCCTCAACTGGTCATGGCCCGCTGGACCGGAAACTACAAGCACGGCAACGAGCGCACGGCCCGCAATCACCCCCGCAACCGCCGCTGACCCGAACGGTCGCGGGTAAGGGAACGGCAAAGCGCCCCCACTCGTTCACCCGGCATGACAGCTATGACCCCCGGCTCGAACATCCCTCTCTCCGCCGCGCGCGTGACGGTGGACGTCGCCGCCCCGGTGCGGCTCGACGTATCGGGCCTGCTGCTCACCGCCGACGGCAAGGTGCGCTCCGACGACGACTTCATCTTCTACAACCAGCCCTCAGGCCCCGGCGTGACGTACCGCTCGGGCGGCGGCACCGCCCCCGACGCGATCGTCGTCGACACCACCGCCGTCCCGCCCGGCATCGAGAAGATCGTCGTCACCGCCAGCCCGGACGCCGCCGGCCAGACCTTCCAGGGCATCGAACCGACGGCCACCATCCGCAACGCGGACGACAACAGCGTCCTGGCCACCTTCACGCCCCCACAGCTCGGCACCGAGACGGCACTGGTGATCGTCGAGGTGTACCTCCGCAACGGCGCCTGGAAGGCCCGCGCGGTCGGCCAGGGCTACGCCAACGGCCTGGCCGGCATCGCCACCGACTTCGGCGTCACGGTCGAGGAACCGGCCCCGGCCCCCGCCCCGGTCGCCCCGCCGCAGCCCACCATGCAGCCCCCGGTCGCCCCGCCGGCCCCGCCGATGTCCACTCCCCCGGCACCCCAGGCCCCCGCCGCTCCCCCGGCACCGCCCGCGCCTCCCGCCCCCGGCGCCGGAAAGATCAACCTCGACAAGGGCCGGGTCAGCCTCCAGAAGAACCAGACCGTCTCCCTGGTCAAGGGCGGCCGCCCCCTGCTCTCCCAGGTCAAGATGGGCCTCGGCTGGGAGCCGGCGTACCGCGGCAAGGACATCGACCTGGACGCCTCGGTCATCGCGTACGGCCCGCAGCGCAACCACATCGACAGCTGCTACTTCGGCAAGCTCCAGATCGTGCAGGGCGCGATCCGCCACTCCGGCGACAACCTCACGGGTGAGGGGGGAGGCGACGACGAGGTCATCACCGTCGACCTCGGCCGCCTCCCGCAGGAGGTCACCGGACTCGTCTTCACGGTCAACTCCTTCTCCGGCCAGAAGTTCACCGAGGTCGCCAAGGCGTACTGCCGGCTGATCGACGCCTCCTCCGGCGAGGAACTCGTCCGCTTCGACCTCACCAGCGCCGAGGCGCAGACGGGCGTGATGATGGCGAAGCTGATCAAGCAGTTCTCCGGCGAGTGGGAGATGACGGCCATGGGCGACTTCGTGAAGTCCCGCACGGTGAGGGGGATGGTGAAGCCGGCGGCGCAGGCGCTGTAGGAGGCCATCGGCCGGTCTCTGCGGGTCTCACCGGGCGGATCCGGGCGTGCCGACGCCTTGGACCCGCCCGGCCGGCCATCGCCGTCCGTGACAACTCCGAAAGCTCCTCGTCGGACGGAAGACGCACAGTAGCCTTGCGCCCAGGCTGTGAACGGGGGGCGGGCACATGGCCGTTGGCGACGGAGGGAACTCGCTCTCGCCCCCGAAGGCGGCATCATGCTGTACGGCATCCCCGACTGGCATTCCAAGCGGGAGATCCTCCTCAAGGCCGTCACCGCCGCCGTTCGCACACCTGCCGCAGCCCACCGGACCGCACCCGCCTACCCGGGGAGCTCCGTCACCAAGTTCGAACGTGCCCTGACCGACAAACTCTCCCTGGCGTCGCCTCTGTTGGACGAAAGCATGCGGCGCGACTGGTTCGAGGCGACCGGACTCGACGCCGCCGCGGAACCCGACTCCCGATATCCCCTGCGCACTTGGCTCATGTCGGTCCTGGCACTCGCCAGGAAGGAGCCCGACGGCTATCGGCGCCTCGCCCTCGCCCTGCAGGCCGTCGCCCCCGAGAGCCCGGAGAGCACCGAGGTACGTAAGCTCGTCGACGGCCACGAGTCCGGTTCGGAGTCGTGAGGGGGGAGGGGAGTGCGCCGGGGCGCCCTGGCCGCCCCGCTCACATCTTCGTAGCCCCCGCCGCCAGATCCCGCAGGAAGTGCCGCGCCCCGATCAGGAACACGATGATCAGCGGGATGACGCTCATCAACGCCCCGGCCATCACCAGCGCATAGTCGGTGTTGTACAGGACGTTGAGGTTCGCCAGGGCGACCTGGAGGGTGACCTTGTCCGGGTTGATCATGACGACCAGCGGCCAGATGTAGTCGTTCCAGATGCCGATGAAGGTGAAGATGCCGAGGAACGCGAGAGCCGGTCGGAACAGCGGCAGCGCCACCTGCCAGTACAGCCGGAAGAAGCCGGCGCCGTCGATCCGTCCCGCGTCCAACAGCTCGTCCGGCAGCGAGTTCTGGGCATACTGGCGCATCCAGAAGATGCCGAAGGCGTTGGCCGCGCCCGGGATGATCAGCGCCTTCAGTGAACCGGCCCAGCCGAACTCGGCCATGGTGACGAACTGCGGCACCAGTGACAGCTGCGCGGGGATCATGTAGGTGACCAGGAGCATGCCGAAGAGGAACCGCTTCCCCGGGAACTCGTACTTGGCGAAGGCGAACGCGGCCAGCGAGTCGAAGAACAGCACCAGCGCGGTCCCGACCACGGCCGCGACGATCGTGTTGTACAGGGAGCCGAAGAAATCGATGGTGTCGAGCACCCTGCCCATGTTGTCCAGGAGATGCGGGCCGGGCACGAGCTTGGGCGGGTAGCTGTAGATGTCCTGGGTGGTGCCGGAGGCCATCACCACCAGCCAGTAGAAGGGAAACAGGGAGATCAGCACCCCGAGCAGCAGCGCCACCCGGACGCCGATACGGGTGAGTCTGCTGCCGGAGCCGATGGCGAGGCCCGCGCTGCCGGTCGTCCTCTCGTCAGCGGCCATCGCGAGCCCCCTTGCGGCGCAGCAGCCCGGTGATGCCGGGTCGGTGGTCGTCGCGGTCGGAACCGGAGACCAGCCGCCAGTTGATGATCGTGAAGACCGCGATGATCGCGAAGAGGAGCCAGCCCATGGCGGCGCCGTAGCCGAACTGGTGCTCCTTGAAGGCCTTCTGCCAGAGGTAGAGCACGATGGTCATCCCTTCCTGGCCCGGTCCGCCCGTGGTGCCGACGTCGGTCGACTGGAAGAGCACCTGGGACTCGGTGAAGATCTGCAGGCCGTTGATGGTGGAGGTGACGGCGGCGAAGAGGACCACCGGCCGCAGCTGCGGCAGTACGACCCGGAAGAGCGTCTGCCGGCTGTTCGCGCCGTCGACTCGGGCGGCCTCGAAGTGCTCGGTGGGGATGGCCTGGAGGCCCGCCAGGAAGATCAGGGCGTTGTAGCCGACCCACCGCCAGATGATCATGAGGGAGACGGACGACTTGATGCCCCACTCGGAGGACAGCCAGCCGATCCCGTCCACGCCGATCGCGCGCAGCACCGAGTTGGCCAGGCCCGCCTGGGCGAAGACCGAGCCGAAGACGACGGTCATGGCGACCATCGACGTCACGTTGGGGATGAAGTACGCCACCCGCAACGCGCCGGTGAAGCGGACCTGCGAGTGCAGCAGGAAGGCCAGCACCAGAGCGAGGAACAGCATCGGCACCGTCGACAGGAACCAGATCTCGAAGGTGTTGAGCACCGAGTGCCAGAACACCGAGTCCTGAAGCAGCCAGCCGTACTGCTGCAGCCCGACGAAGCGCATGTCGCCGATGCCGTCCCAGTCCTGGAAGGACAGATAGAGGGAGTAGAGCACCGGGAAGGTGCCGAAGACGGCGAACAGCACGTAGAACGGGGAGATGGCGAGGAGGGGCGGGAGGTGACGTCTGCGTCCGCCCGGGGGTGAGGGCTTGGTACGGCGGCTGAAGGGCCGCCGTTCGTCGGCCGCCGCCGCTCCCGCCGGGTCGAGAACCGTGGCCATGTCAGCTCACCCCCAGCCGGGACAGCGTGGTCTCGGCGGTGTTCACCGCGTCCCGCCAGGCACGGTCGGGGTTCTTGCCGAGCATTTCCACGTTGGTCAGCTCCTGGAAGAACGGGGTGTTGGCGGTCTCCTCGTAGGGGCTGAAGTAGTTGACCGGGGCCTTCTCGGCGGCCGGGCCGAAGACGTCGATGGGCTGCTGGCCGCCGAAGAAGGGGTCGGGCCGGTGCATCGCGGGGTCGGCGTAGGCGGCCGGAGTGGTGGGGAACAGGGATATCTCCTGGTAGCTCTTGAGCTGGTTCTCCGGACTGAGCAGCCACGTCAGGAAGGCGAAGGCCGCCTCCGGGTCCCGGCAGTAGCGGGTCAGGGTCATGTACGAGCCGCCGTAGTTGGCCGGGCCGTCGGGCATGGTGGTCAGCCGCCAGGTCCCGGAGGTCTTCGGCGCGGAGTCCTTCAGGCCGTTGGCGGCCCACACCGCCGTGGTCATCGTGGCGACCCGGCCCCCGCTCATGGCCGCGTTAAAGTCGGGCGTCCCGTCCACGATCCTGGCGCTGAGCCCCTGGCGGAGGATCTCCACGGAGAGGTCCCAGGCGCGTCGGACGTGCTCCTGGTCGCCGATGAAACGGTTCTCGGGGTCCACGAACTGCTTGGGGCTCTGGAGCAGGACCTGCTGGAAGACGTTGCCGATGTTGCTCACCAGGTAGGGCTTGCCGGGGCCCTCCGCCCGCAGCGTGCGGCCGGCGGCGATGAACTTCTCCCAGGTGGGGAGCGCCTCGGCGACGTCCTCCGGTTCGTGGGCCAGGCCGGCCTTCCGGAAGAGGTCCCTGCGGTAGTAGAGCGCGGTGGGACCCGCGTCGAGGGGGAAGCCGATCATCCGGCCCGACGGGGTGAAGCAGCTCTTCCACTTCCAGTCGAGGTACCGGTCGCGGACGGACTCCGCGCCGAGCGTCCTGAGGTCGAGGAACTCGTTCTCATCGGGGAAGAACGTGGCGAGGTTGTCGGAGTTCGCGACCGTGATGTCCGGTACGTAGGCGCGGGCGGCGAGGCTGGTGCGGACCTTGGAGTCGATGTCGCCGTCGGGGATCTGCGAGCCCTGCACCTTCAGCCCCGGCATGCCGGGGACGCCACGCCTGGCGGTGGCGAGCAGCTTGTCGCTCAGCGCGCCCTTCCAGTACCACAGGCTGAGGTGGTCGGTGCCCACGGAGGCCGATCCGCCGGCGGCTCCACACCCCGACAGCCCCAGCAGGGCGGCGCCCGAGCCGCCCAGCGAGGCCCCCAGAAAACGTCTGCGGGACATCGTTCGGTGTTCCATGGGGGCGCACTCGCTTTCCGGACGCGCGGAAGACAACGATGTCGGCCGCTCGTCCCGCGGCTCGGCATCGCGCTGTGGGGAGATTGCTGTGAGGGGACGCTGTGGGGGGACTCGGGGGTCCGTGAGCGTTCACGTGAACGTTGCCGTCGAGTATCGAGGCGGCCGAAAAGCAGTGTCAAGGGACGTGCAGGGCCCATGTGTTGAGGCATGTGAGGGCGAGAGGGCGTGGAGGTGTCACCACCCACCCACTGAGGAGTTCGCGACGCGGCGGGGCCTCAGACCGAAGCCCGCACCACCAACTCGGGGACCACCCACGCCTCGGCGCCCCGCAGTGGTTCCTCCCCCGCTCGCAACCGGGCCACCTGCTCCACGGCCAGCCGCCCCAGCCGCCGTTTGTCGATGTGCAGGGTGGTCAGGGCGGGCTCGATCAGCTCGCCCAGCGACAGCCCGTCGAAGCCCAGGACGGCCAGATCCTCCGGCACCCGCCGGCCGCGGCGCCGGGCGGCACGCATGGCGCCGACCGCCATCAGGTCGTTGAATCCGAAGACGGCGCTGATGTCCGGCCGGGCGTCCAGCAGTTGCTCCATCCCGATTTCGCCCCCGGCCACGCTGTGCTCGGGACACAGCGCGATCCAGCTGTCGTCGACCGGCAGACCGTGGCGCCGGGCCTGCTCCAGGAAGGCCTGCCGGCGGGGGCCCGGCCCGTGCACACCGTCGAGCATGCCGATCCTGCGGTGACCGGCGCTCACCAGATGTGCCATGCCCTGTTCGAGACCGGCGGCGGCGTCGATGCCCACGGCCGCGAAACGGGTCTGCTGCGGGCCGCGCTCCAGCAGCACCAGGGGTACGCCGCCGAGGTGCCGGGCGAGCACGTCGTCCGGGCTCTTGAAGTAGCCCACGACCGCGTCCGCCTGATGGGACAGCACATCGAGCGCCTCCCGCTCCCGGGCCTCGTCGATACGGGAGTCCCATACGACGACCTGCCAGCCGCGCTGCTCGGCCGCCTCCAGCACGCCGGCGGCCACCTCGGGGAAGAAGGGGTTCATCAGGTCCGGGATCACCAGCCCCGCCGTCACGGTCCCCTTCTGCACCAGGCCGCGCGCGAACCGGCTGGGCCGGTAGTCCAGCAGCCGTGCCGCCTCCAGCACGCGTTCCTTCGTGGCCGGGTCGATCTCGCCCTTGTCGTTGACCGCGCGGGAGACCGTCTGGCGGGACACTCCGGCCAGTCGTGCGACGTCGTGGATCGTGGCCCGGCGGCTGGTGCCGTCAGGCCGCTCGACACTCGGCTCCGGGTGCTGATCGTCCGCCCACACGCGTGCACTGTATCCGGCCAGGTGTGCGCGGCGGCAGGGCCCGGTACCGCGAGGACGGCCCGAGTCCCGCAGGTCGAAGCGGGTCGAAGCGCCGGGCACCCCGGAACAACGCGCTGTGTGCGTTCAGCGCGGGTTGCCTGTCGAGGCGGGCACGGAGCACGCGGGGCCCGCACTGGGAGTGCGGGCCCCGCGTCCCGGACCGTCAGGCAGCCCACGGCCAGTCGGAGTGCCGGGCGGACTCGAGCAACGGCACCATCCGGAAGGCCGCGTCCGACAGGCCTCCGAAGGTGTGCCGGTTGCCCTTCCCGGACGGGCCGTGCCCAGCCCGGTACCCGGCGAGGTTCCAGGTGTACACCGGCACGTCGGCCGGGACCTGCTCGGTCGGGTCGCCGTGGTGGCTGGGTGCGTACTGCTCGTCGGTGACGATCAGTACGCGGTCGTGCCTCCGGTAGTGCCGGCGCACCGCCTCGGTGGTGTTGGTGCCGCCGAGGTCATTGAACCGCTCCAGCACCTTCAGTACCGACTCGCCGCGACGGAAGGAGATCCGACGGCTGTCGGTGCCGAACTGGACCAGGTCCGCGTCCGTCGCGCGCAGGGCGAGCGCCGTGCCGAAGATCGCCGCCGTGTCGGCCCGGTTGAGCTGGGAGCGGTCGGACAGCCGCGACCAGAACATCGAGCCGGAACGGTCGACGAGGACCAGCGTCCGTCCGGGCAGCGCGGGCACGTTGGCCAGCGAGTGGCCGAGCGCCTGCTCCAGCGGGTACGCCCAGCGCAGGGACGGCGCGTGCTGGTACGCGGCGAGGTACCGGAAGGGGAACTGCCGCGAGCGCGCGACCTCCGCCGGGTCGCTGATCCGGGCGGCGACCTGAGCGGCCACCTCGTCCGAGACCCCGGCCTCGTCGAAGTTGCGCAGGTTGCGGACCAGGGCCATGGGGCCCATGGACGGAATGACGGCCTCCCAGGCCCCCTTGTCCATCGGCCCCTGCAGCCAGCCCGCCAGCGCCTCCCAGGTCATCCCGGCCGCCGCGAGCCGCTCGGCACCGCCCTCGGACGTGACCACCGCACGCCGCTCCTCGACGGGCAGCGCCATCAGCTCGCGGTGCGCGGTCAGCGTCCGGTCGGACGCGGGCGGCACCGCGGTGTCCGGGTTGTGCCGGCGGTCGAGGGCGTACCGGAACAGCTCGCCCTGCCACGGCTTGTCCGGGTCCGGGGCCGCGTGCACCAGGTTGAGGATGTCGCCGAAGCGGTAGCCCTTGGACGCGGTGTCGTACTTCAGCAGCGACTTGCCGCTGTACAGACGCCGTACGGCGTCGGCGACGCCGCGCTTGACGGGCTTGGGCACATTACGGCCGTACGTCGCGGTCCAGTACGCGAGCAGCTCGCCGGGCTCGTCCGGGCGCCGCAGCACGGAGGCGACGACCTGCCGGTTGGAGGGACCGTCGGTGGCGTCGGCCTCCAGACGTGCGCTCACGTACTCGGCGGCGCCCACGATGGAGGCCGTGCGGAGGTTGCCCTCGCCTCGCAGCCAGCCGAGCAGGCCGGCCGTCCAGGACGGGTCGGTGACGGCGAGCCGGCGCACGAGCCGCGCGAACCGGGTGTCGCGGTCGGTGCCGGTCTCGTAGAAGGTCTGCTGCGAGACGAAGTTGGCGATCGACAGAAGGAAGAGCTCGGAACGCTCGTCCCGCTCGTGACCGCGGCCGCCCTGGTAGGTACGGAGCACTCGGCCCGTGGACGTCACGCGAGAGGTGGGCTGTGCCTTCGCGGCTCGCTTGTTGAATCGCGCCATGATGAATTCCCCCGAATTCACTGTCGTTTTCGGAGGGAGGCACAGCAAAAGGAGGGTGCCCGAGTTCGAATTCGGCTGCGGTGACTATAAACTGGCGCGTCTGCCGTTCCGCCACACCGACCCGGGGTCGATGACGGGATTCGAACCCGCATGAGGGGCATGCCCCCACCAGTTCCCGAAGTATCCGCTGCCTGCGCACCGGGCACCCACCATGAGCTGCGCCTCCCGAGATCAAGTCGGCGGCGGCATCGGATTCTTTTGGAGAGAAGTAGCCGCAGCCTGCGCACCGGGAGGTGCATGAAGTTGTGGTGTCCAGAGTTCAGGCCGGCGGAACCGACATTAGGTGCTCTGCCTCTGAGCTACACCGGCACGTGGTACCGGTGGCGGGATTCGAACCCGCGGCCTCCCCATTAAGAGTGGAAGTAGGTCCTGCCTTCGCACCTGGACGTTCATCACTCTAAGAGGGAGGCCGTGGGACGAGCGAGCGAATTAATTACCCGCGCTTCTGGCGCTTCCAGGGGCCGGTGATGGCGAGCAGGATGCCCGGCGTCTGGATGTTGGCGTAGAGGGTCCTGCCGTCGGGCGAGAAGGTGACGCCGGCGAACTCGCTGTACTCGGGCTCCTCTTCGGTGCCGACGTTCAGGTCGTTGCGGGCGATGGGGTACGTACGGCCGCTGTCGGTGGCACCGAACAGGTGCGAGACGCCCTCGCCGTCCTCGGCGAGGATGATGCCGCCGTACGGGGAGACGGTGATGTTGTCGGGGCCGTCGAAGGCGCCGTCCTGGGACGGGTCGAGGTTGACGCCGAGGAGGACCTTGAGGGTGAGGGTGCGGCGCTTGGGGTCGTAGAACCAGACCTGGCCGTCGTGCGCGGCGCCGGGGCTCTCCTCACGGGCGTACGAGGACACGATGTAGGCGCCGCCGTCGCCCCACCACATGCCCTCCAGCTTGCGGGCGCGGGTGATCTCGCCGGCCGCGAACTGCTTGCGCACGGCGACGGTCCTGGCGTCGCGGTCGGGGACGTCCACCCAGTCGACGCCGTAGACCGTGCCGGTCTTCGTGGCGCGGGAGAGGTCGTCGACGAACTTGCCGCCGGAGTCGAAGCACTTGGGCGCCTGGAGGACACCGGCGTCGTCGGCGAGGGTGCGGAACTTGCCGCGGCCGTACGCGAAGCCCTTCGGCGGGGTCCAGCGGAAGAACAGGCCGTTGGGCGAGGCGGCGTCCTCGGTGAGGTAGGCGTGGCCGCGCCTGGGGTCGATGACGACGGCCTCGTGGTCGTAACGGCCGAAGAACTTCAGGGGCTTGGGGTTCTTGTTGGCGCGGCGGTCGCTGGGGTCGACCTCGAAGACGTAGCCGTGGTCCTTGGTCATGCCGTTGACGCCGGCCTTGTCGGAGTTCTCCTCGCAGGTGAGCCAGGTGCCCCAAGGGGTGCTGCCACCGGCGCAGTTGGTGGAGGTGCCGGCGATGCCGACCCATTCGGCGACCTGGCCGTCGGGGCGGACCTCGACGACGGTGCAGCCGCCGGATGCGGCGGGGTCGTAGACGAGGCCGTCGGTGAGCGGGACCGGGTACTTCCAGTTGGCGCGCGGGCCCTTCAGCTCGTGGTTGTTGACGAGGAGGGTGGTGCCGCGCGGGCCGTCGAAGGTGGCCGTTCCGTCGTGGTTGGAGGGGGTGAACTCGCCCGACTCCAGCTTGGTCCTGCCGCTGTAGGTGATGACGCGGTACGTGAACCCGGCGGGCAGCGCGAGGATGCCCTCGGGGTCGGGGATCAGCGGTCCGTACCCGACACCGCCACCGTGGGCGTCCGCGGACTCCTCGCTCGCGGTCTCGGCCTCCGTCTCCGTGGACGCGAGGGCGTTCGGTGCGGTGGCCAGCACGCCGGCGCTGCCCGCCAGCGCGACACCGGCACCGGTGATCGCGGAGTTTCTGGCGAAGTCCCTGCGGGTGAGCGACATGGTGTCTCCTGTTGACAGTGGGTGCCGTGGGAGGTGGCGGACTTCGAGACGGCGCAACGGTCCCGCCCATGTCTGAATGCCGGTTGAACGCCGGGAGGATTCAGTGGAGCTACCTGAGTGAATCCGCACCGGCCCGGGGCATCGCCCCGCAGGGGCACGGGCCTGTATCGCTATGCGGCTCCGCCGCGCGGGCGCGGCCGGCCACACTCGACCGGCACTCGCGAACCGGCATCAACCACCCTGCTGCGATCGCGCCTTGAACGCGGCCTTGCGCGCTTCCTTGGCGATCTTCTTGTCGGGATGCAGCCGCCCCATCGCCTCCAGCACATCCGCCGTGGCCGGATGATCGACCCGCCAAGCCGCCGCGAAGAACGAGCTGTGCTGCGCGGCCAGCCCCTCCACCAGCGCCGTCAGCTCCTCGGAGTTCCCCTCGGCCGCCAGCTGGGCGGCAAGGGTGTCGACGGTCAGCCAGAACACCAGCTCCTGGGAGGGCGCGGGTACGTCGGGGAACCCGGCCTCGGTCAGCCAGACCCGGGCCAGCCCGCCCAGCTCGGGATCGTCGAGGACCTCCCGCAGCGCGGGCTCGGCCTCCGGGCCCACCAGGGACAGCGCCTGCTGGCAGCGCAGCCGCCGCAGCGGCGCCCCGGCGTCCAGTCCGCGTGCCGCTGCCAGCAACTCCCGTGCCGCGGCGAGGGATTCGCGCCGGGTCAGCCACTGCTCGGTCTCGGCCTGCGCCGCCCGCGGCGGGAACGTGGCCGTCCCGTCGAGCAGCGCGTCGGCGCCCTTGTCCGCGAGGTCCCCGACCGCGGGAGCCTCGAACCCGGCTTCCAGCAGCCGGGCCCGCAGCCCGTACAGCCCGAGCGGGGTCAGCCGGACCATGCCGTAGCGCGAGACGTCGGTGTCGTCGACGGCGGCCGACGGATCCTCGCCGGCGCCTTCGGCGTCCGCCATCAGGGTCTCGTCCACCGGCTGGTACTCCACCAGGCCGACCGGCTCCAGCAGCCGGAACTGGTCGTCCAGGCGCATCATCGCGTCGGACACCTGCTCCAGCACGTCGTTCGTGGGCTCGCTCATGTCGCTGGGCACGATCATCGAGGCGGCCAGGGCGGGCAGCGGCACGGGCCCGTCGGCCGGCCCGTCCTCGCTGACCGTCAGCAGGTACAGGTTGCCGAGCACCCCGTCGAGGAACTCCGCCTCGGCGTCCGGGTCCCAGTCCAGCGAGGAGAGGTCGACCTCGCCGCCCGCGTCCATGGCGTCGACCAGGTCGTCGAGGTCGGGCACGCTCGCGTCCGCGAGCACCGTCTCCAGCGCCCCGGTCCACACGCCGAGTACGTCCTGCGGCGAGCCGCCGGTCAGCAGGGCCAGTTCCGCGCCGGGCGCGACGGTGCCCTCCTCCTCGTCGACGACCTCGATCAGTCCGGTGTCGACGGCCACCCGCCAGGCCTCGCTCGCGTAGGCGGCGGCGTCGTCCCCGCTCAGCCCGAGCAGCTCGGCGGCGGCCGGGAGTTGCTCGTCGACGAGCCCGCCCCCGGCGTCGACCCGGGTGTCGGGCCCGGCCCAGCGGGCCAGCCGCGCGGCCCGGGAGAGCAACGGCGTGGACAGGGCGTCACGCGCCAGCTCCGCTTCGGGGTGCAGCCGCACCGGCGGCAGGGGGGAGCTGTCTGACATCGGCTGGTTCTCCTAGGGCGTTCCGCAGGGCCGTACGCATCACGGCTCGGCAGCTGTTACATCACGGCTCAACCGCTCAGCCTAGACGGGTTTCCACCCATGCCGCCCGGTTCATCTCCCCGTCAGGCTGCGTACATGGCCGAAACCTTGACAAGTGGCCTGAGCAGGCAGGAGATTGACGCGCGTAGAAATCGGGCGGACATCTGTTCACTGTATTTTCTACGCGCGTCGCCACCGCCCCACCGGTCGCGCCTGCACCGACCGTTCCACGCACCACCCTCGTCCCGGCGCCCAAGTACGTCCCCGGAGGGATTTCCGTTGCCGAGCAAGAAGTCCGCGCGTCTCGCCGCGCTCACCGTCGCCGCCGTCTGTTCCGCGGCCTCCACCGTTGTCCTCACCGCGCCCGCGCACGCGGACTCCGTGCGCATCCGTGACGTCCAGGGCAGCACCCGAATATCGCCGTACGCCGGCAAGCAGGTCACGGACGTGGCCGGAATCGTCACCGGCGTGCGCACCTACGGCTCGTCCAGAGGCTTCTGGATCCAGGACCCGCAGGCCGACGACAACCCCGCCACCAGCGAGGCCATATTCGTCTACACCAACTCCACGCCGAAGGGCGTCGCCGTCGGCGACGCGGTCACGGTGTCGGGCACCATCCAGGAGTACGTCCCGGGCGGCGCCGCCACCGGCAACCAGTCGATCACCGAGATCACCAAGCCGACGTTCACCGTCGTCTCCAGCGGCAACGCCGTCCCGGCAGCCGTGGTCATCTCCGCCAGGTCCGTGCCGGACGCGTACGCCCCCGCCGGCGACACCGCCGCGAACGGCTCGGTCAACGGCCTGACGCTCAGGCCCTCGGCCTACGCCCTGGACTACTACGAGTCCCTGGAGCACATGAACGTCCGGGTCGCCGACGCGCGAGTGGTGACCGGCACCGACGCCTTCAACGAACTGTGGGTCACGGTGAAGCCGCACGAGAACGCCAACCGGCGGGGCGGTACGGTCTACGGCTCCTACGACTCCCAGAACACCGGACGCCTGCAGATCCAGTCCCTCGGCGCGGCCACCGACTTCCCGAAGGCGAACGTCGGCGACACCCTCGCCGGCACCACCACCGGCCCGCTGGACTACACCCAGTTCGGCGGCTACACCCTCGTCGCGAGCGAGCTCGGCACGCTCAAGAGCGGTGGCATCAAGCGGGAGACGACCCAGAAGCAGGGGCGCGGCGAGCTGGCGGTCGCGACCTACAACGTCGAGAACCTGGACCCGTCCGACGCCACCTTCGCCGAGCACGCCTCCGCGATCGTGAACAACCTCCAGTCGCCCGACATCGTGTCCCTGGAGGAGATCCAGGACAACAACGGCAAGACGAACGACGGTACGGTCGCCGCCGACCAGACGATGAAGAAGCTGATCGACGCGATCGCCGCCGCGGGCGGCCCGGCGTACGACTGGCGCTCCATCGACCCGGTCGACAAGGCCGACGGCGGTGAGCCGGGCGGCAACATCCGCCAGGTGTTCCTGTTCAACCCGGAGCGGGTCTCCTTCGTCGACCGTGCGGGCGGCGACGCCGCGACGGCCGTCGGTGTGACCAAGGTGAACGGCAAGGCGGCGCTGACGGCGTCCCCCGGCCGTATCGACCCGGCGGACGCCGCCTGGACGAACAGCCGCAAGCCGCTGGCCGGCGAGTTCGTCTTCCGCGGCAAGACGGTCTTCGTGATCGCCAACCACTTCGCCTCCAAGGGCGGCGACCAGTCGCTGCACGCGCAGTACCAGCCGCCGGCCCGCAGCTCGGAGACCCAGCGCCACCTCCAGGCGACCGCGGTCAACGCGTTCGTGAAGGACATCCTGGCCGTCCAGAAGAACGCGGACGTCGTCACGCTCGGCGACATCAACGACTTCGAGTTCTCCGGCACCACCCAGCGGCTGGAGGACGGCGGCGCACTGTGGTCGGCGATCAAGTCGCTGCCCAAGAGCGAGCGTTACTCGTACGTCTACCAGGGCAACGCCCAGACGCTGGACCAGATCCTGATCAGCCCGTCGATCCGGCGCTCCTGCGACTTCGAGTACGACAGCGTGCACATCAACTCGGAGTTCAACGACCAGATCAGCGACCACGACCCGCAGGTGCTGCGGTTCCGCCCGTAACCGCCGGCGGTGCTCAGGACTGGCTGAACACGCCGTTCAGCCAGTCCTGCCAGGCGGTTTCACACTCCTTGATGTCGGCGCCCGGCGTGAAGTCGTGCAGGGAGATGCCGACGGGGTGGCCCCAGTGGTTGCGTCCGAAGACGCGGGTGAGGCCCCGGTCCGTGCGCAGCCCGATGAAGTACGGGTCGCGGTAGTCGACCACCGCCTCGAACACGTCGGGCCCGTGGACCGTCACCCGCGTCCCGGCGGCCACGTCCTCCCCGACGCCGAGCGCGCGCCCGACGGCGGCGAGGGCGTCGGCGGCCTTCGACGCCTCGGGGCCGTCGAACGTCGCGAAGGCGGCCGGCCGGGGCGCGAAGTGGACCAGGTACTCGCGCAGGGTGTGCAGATAGAAGTCGGTGTGCTTGGCGGCACCGTCGTACTGGTTGTCCCAGTCGTCGACGAAGATCCCGCTGTGCACGTACCGCACCCAGGCGCGCCGGCCCTCGTCGCGCGGTTCGACGGTGTAGTCGAGCTGGTTGGCGCTCTGCTCGGCGATGCCCTCGACGTCCTCGACGCGGTTGCTGTAGCGGTGCGGCGGATCCCAGGCGGTGACGGTGGACCCGAAGGGCCCCTTGCCGCCGACCTTGGGCTCCGGCGGCTCCATCGGCCACAGATAGCCGCCGGTTCCGGTGGTGATCGCCTCCCAGACCTCCTGGGGAGTGGCGTCGACCTCGAACTCGCGGGCGATCTCGAATTCCTTGGACATGGTGGGCTCCTGAGTCCTACTGCTCGATTTCCTGGGCGGACCGGTCCTCGACCGCGGGATCCGCCGTGTGACCGGCCGTGTGACCGGCCGTGGGTTTGACCGTCGGGTGTACGGCGACCACGATCCGGTGATCCCGGCCGCCCTGGGCGTCGGGCGCGTCGTACTTGCGGATCAGCGCGCTCACGCCCGCCGTCAACTCCTCGATGAACGCGGCCCGTTCGGCGGCCGACGCGAACCGGACCTCGCCGTCCAGGGCGTACGTCGCCAGCCGTTTGCGGGCCTTCGCGGCGCCGGTGATCAGCGAACCCACGTCCCGCACGAGCCGGGCGCCGAGGGCGAGCAGCCAGCGGGCGGAGAGCTGGTCCCGGAAGCGGTCCGGGTCCGGCTGCACGGAGGCGAGCGCGAGCGGGGAGATCACATACGACGCGGCGGTCGCCCGCATCAGCCGTTCGGTGACGTTGCCCTTGCGCCGCTCTCCGGCCAGCTCGACCAGACCGTGCCGCTCCAGCGCCTTGAGGTGGTAGTTCACCTTCTGCCGGGGCAGCCCGACCTTCCCGGCCAGCATGGCGGCCGACGCGGGCCCGGCCGCGAGTTCGGCGAGCAGCCGGGCCCTTATGGGGTCCAGGGAGACGGCTGCGGCCTCGGGGTCCTCGATCACGGTGACGTCCAGCATGGGTCCACCGTCTCACCGAAAACTTTTTTTGTCCAGACGGAATCATTCTTCGGTGGAGGGATCAGTGGAGGACGACCGTTCCGTCAGGGACGAGTGCTCAGTCGGGACAAGTGACCAGTCGGGGACGAGGGCTCAGTCGGGGACGAGTCCGAGGGCGTAGTCGTACCGGCTGACCGTGCTGCTCCTGAGCCCCGGCCAGGTCTGTACGCGGTGCCACAGCTCGGTCGACGAGCCGATGCCGTCGCCCGGGGCGGCGAGGGCCTCGATGTGGGCCTGAGTGCTCTCCCACTCGGCGTAGTTGAGGACGCGGGCCCCGTCGGTGCTGAGGTGGAAGTGGCCGGAGATGCCGCCGGGACGGGGGTTCGGCTCGCTCTCCAGGGCCTCGAAGACCGCGTCGACCCAGGCGCGCTGCCGGTCGGGGTCAGGGCCCTCGAACTCGACGTCGACGATCACGATGCAGCCGGGGACGCGCCGGTCGCCCTCGCGGCGGGCGCTGCGGTAGGGCCGGTACCGGCCGAGCCCCAGCCGCTCGATGTCCGGTACGGCGGTGTCGATCTCGTCGTTGCGCTCTTGCCGGTGCGTCTTCACGAAGGCCTCGTACGCCTGCTCGCTCGCCCACTGCGAGTAGTGGAGCAGGGTGGAGCCGTCCTGGCCGGTGTAGACGTAGTAGCCGAGCAGGCCGTCCGCGGGCCAGGGGCGGCGCTCCCAGGTGTCGGCGATCGCCTCGACGCTCTGCTTCTGCCGAAGGGGCGTGCCCACGCGCCAGGTGCTGAAGAAGGGGGCGCCGATCTCGGGGCGGGTGAGGTCGGGGTGGGTGTCGGTGCGGCGGGTCATGGAGACCTCCGGAACGGGTGGCCGATGCGTGCACCGATCACCATTCGCCCTCAACCGAACTTGAGGTCAAGGGCGAAGAGCCGCGGGCGGTCGCGCCGGTGGGCGGCCCGGAGGGGAGGCTGGCCCGGAGGGGCACAGCCCGGTCCGGATGAGCGCGCGGCCCGGCACCCGTAGGCGCCGGGCCGCGTGACCCGTACCCGGTCGGCCGCAGCCGACGGCGCCGCCTGACTCCGCCGTACCGTGGGGCCTCAGCGGTGCCCGTTGCGCCGGTGCCGCATCACCCGTGCCGCGAGCACCGCCCCCACCGCCGCCCCGGCGATCAGCACCGGGCGCGGATGCCGCAGGCCGGCCTGGACGACGGTGCGCACGGGGCGCGGCACGCTGTGCTCGACCACGTGGCCCGCGTGTGTCGCCTTGCCCTGGACGGTGTGCCCGGCCTGGGTCGCCCGGTCCTGCACGGTGTGACCGGCCTGTGCGGCCCGGTCCTGCACCAGATGACCGGCCTGCGCCGCCTTGTCCTGCACCGCGTGGCCCGCCTGGGCCGCGCTGCTGCGCAGTTGCACGGTCATCGCGCCCGCCTTGTCCCTGAGGTCGGCGGCGCGGGCCATGGCGCGCCCCTTGACGTCCGCCTTCCCGGCCAACTCCGACACGGTGTCGCCGAGTTCGCCGCGCGTGTGCTCGATCTGGCGGCGCAGCTCCTCGGGACCCTTGGCCCCGCCGCTCGCCTTCCCGGCCGCGGCCTTCCCCGCGGCGGCGGCCTTCGCGGAGCCCTTCTTCGCGGCCCCCTTGCCGCTTGCCGCCCCCGCCTTCCTGTCCGTCATCGGTGTGCCCTTCCCTTGATCTCCTCGACATCGGCCCTGACGCTGCCGAGTGCTCGCTCCGGTGTGGGAGGCGCGGCGCGCCGCAGCTGGGCGCGGCCGGTCGCGGCGAGCAGACCCGCGACGGCGAACAGCACCGCCGTCACGATCAGCGCCGCCGCCCACAGGGGCAGCGTCAACGAGAGCGCGGCGGTGGCCGTCGCGGCGAGGAACAGCAGGCCGGCGTACGCGACCGCGCCCGCCGCACCCAGCAGCCCACCACCACGTCCGGCGCGCCGGCCCTTCTCGGCCAGCTCCTCCTTGGCGAGGGCGACTTCCTGCCGTACGAGACGGGAGAGCTGTTCGCCGGCCTGTCCGGCGAGTTCGCCCACCGAGTGGTGCTCGTCCCGCACCCGCTCGGGGGCCTTGGTCCCGGTCACCGTGTTCCGCCTCCTCTCGGTTCGGAACACCCCGGGTACCCGGACCGGCCCCCGCTATCCCTTCCGTCCGCCGCCCGGCCCGCGCTCGCCCAGCCGGGCCAGCTGGGTCTGGAACCAGTCGAGGCGGGCCTGCAACAGCGCGGCCTCGGCGGCGAGTTCGGGCACACCGAGGTCCTCGGCGCCCTCGAGCCCGGCCACCGCCCCGGACGCCACACCCTTCCCGGCCACCACCCGCAGCCCCTCCTCGCCCAGCCGGGCGAATTCCGCGAGCGAGACGGAGGTACGGCCGCGCAGGCAGCCCGCGCAGGAAGGGGCGAGGGCCGTCCAGCCGGGGCGGCCCCAGCCGGCGTCGGCCAGGGCGGCGGCGACCGTACCGCAGGCGCACGGGCCGACCGTGGCGGTGCGCACCCGCTGACGGGCGTAACGGAAGCCGCGTTCGAAGCGGATGTACCGGCCCAGCACGGTGACCTCGAGCAGGACGGCCGCCCGGTGCTCGGCCGTGCACAGCAGCGCCTCGGCCGTCGTACGGTCGTGCACACAGTGGAAGCCGCAGTCGCAGCGGCGGTTCGGCGCCCGGTGCCGCAGGCCGTAGACGCAGGACGCGTCGGCCAGGACTCCGTACGGCAGCGCGCCGCCCAGCGACACACCGGTGAACCCGGCCCGCGTGCCGTCCTGGGCCAGCACCGGGTGGGCGATCTTGTATCCGGTCGGCGGCTCCGTCGGGCGTTCCTCCGGAAGCCGCAGCCTCATCGGGCGACCGGGACCTCTTCGGGCGCCTTCAGTTCCTCGATCTCCTCGGGAAGCTGGAGTTCGGGTTCTTCCTCGCGGGTCCGCGGCCGCTCTTCCGCGACTCCGGTGGCGAGTGCCTTGCCGAGCTTCATGACGCCTCCCATGGCCAAGGGACGATGACCGTCCTGGCCATGGTGACCCATGACGCCCGAGTTGGACATAGGGCCTGCGTAGAGCCCGATGCCCCCTCTCCTCACAGCAATCCTTACCAATACCTGGTAGAGGAATTAAGTGGAGCTTCACAGTCGGCACGCCGAGACTACCCCCATGACGACGACGCCCTCCGCCACTCCGCCTTCCGCCACCCCGCCCTTCGGCCGCGCCCTCTGCGCCATGATCACGCCCTTCACCGAGGCGGGATCGCTCGACCTGGACGGCGCTCAGCGGCTCGCCGAGCGGCTGGTGTCCGAGGGGTGCGACGGGCTCGTGCTCTCCGGTACGACGGGCGAGTCGCCGACCACGTCCGACACCGAGAAGTCGGATCTGATCAGAGCCGTCCGGGAGGCGGTGGGCGAACGGGCGTCGGTCGTCGCCGGCGTGGGCACCTTCGACACCCGGCACACCGTCGAGCTGGCCCTGGCGGCCGAAAAGGCGGGCGCCGACGGCCTGTTGGTGGTCGCGCCGTACTACAGCAAGCCCCCGCAGGACGCCGTCGAGGCTCACTTCCACGAGGTCGCCGACGCCGCCGGACTGCCCCTCGCGCTGTACGACATCCCGGGCCGCACCGGCACCCGCATCGAGCCGGAGACGCTGATCCGGCTCGCCGAGCACCCCCGGGTCGTGGCGGTGAAGGACTGCTCCTACGACTTCCTCGGTGCCCAGAAGGTGCTGTCCCGGACCGGGTTGGCGTACTACGCGGGGTGCGACGAGCACAACCTCGCGCTGTACGCGGTGGGTGGGGCGGGCTATGTCAGCACGGTCGCCAATGTGGTTCCCCGCCATCTCCGTTCGGTACTGGACGCGTTCGACGCCGGAGACACGGCGGGCGCGGCCCGGCTCCAGCAACGGGCCACGCCCCTCATCGAGTCGATGATGTCGGCGGGTCTGCCCGGTTCGGTGACCGCCAAGGCCGTACTCAACGAGCTCGGCCTGCCCGCGGGCCCGGTCCGGGCACCGCTGCGGCCCGCCGGCCGGGAGGCGGTCGACGGGCTGCTGGCGGAGTACGAGCGGCTGGTGGCCTAGGCCGGAAAAAGGGCCGGGGCCCGTACCGCATCCTGTGCGGTACGGGCCCCGGCCCCACGCTGTGCCCGGTGCGCGATCAGCCCCACTTGTACCCGTCGCCGAAGAGCAGGAAGTGCTCCAGCACATCCTCCATCGGGTCGTCCACCTGCCCGACGTTGACCAGGCCGATGCGGGGGCCGTTGTGCGAGCCCGTGTTGGTCTCGTCGGCGTACGCGGTCCCGGCCGGCAGCCAGCACACCGCCCCCGCGGCCAGCGCGCCGACCACCAGGCGGAGTACGGTCCTGGCCCACGCGTTCGTCTTCACTCGACCGGTCATCGGCCCTCATTTCGTCGGTTCGGCATGTGATCGGAAACTTCGTCCACCCGTTCATCTGCCTGGACCGCGATGAGGTCACGTGGAGTAACCCGTACGTGATCGCGCCGTGTTGCCGCCGGGCGGCGTCAGTTGTGGCTGTGCAGGATCTCGTTCAGACCGCCCCACACCGCGTTGTTCGGGCGGGCCTCGACGGTGCCGGTGACCGAGTTGCGGCGGAAGAGGATGTTGGAGGCGCCGGACAGCTCGCGGGCCTTGACGATCTGACCGTCGGGCATGGTCACGCGCGTCCCCGCGGTGACGTACAGGCCGGCCTCCACCACGCACTCGTCGCCGAGCGCGATACCGACGCCCGCCTCGGCGCCGATCAGGCAGCGCTCGCCGATGGAGATGATCACGTTGCCGCCGCCGGACAGCGTGCCCATCGTGGAGGCACCGCCACCGATGTCGGAGCCGTCGCCGACGATGACGCCGGCGGAGATACGGCCCTCGACCATCGACGTACCGAGGGTGCCCGCGTTGAAGTTGACGAAGCCCTCGTGCATCACGGTGGTGCCCTCGGCGAGGTGGGCACCGAGCCGCACCCGGTCGGCGTCGGCGATCCGCACGCCCTTCGGGGCCACGTAGTCCGTCATGCGCGGGAACTTGTCGATCGAGGTCACCTGGAGGTGCAGGCCCTCGGCGCGGGCGTTCAGCCGGACCTTCTCGACGTCGTCGACGGCGACCGGACCGAGGGAGGTCCAGGCGACGTTGGCGAGGAAGCCGAACTGGCCCTCCAGGCTCAGGCCGTGCGGCTTGACCAGGCGGTGGGAGAGCAGGTGCAGGCGCAGGTAGACGTCGTGCGCGTCGATCGGCTTCTCGTCGAGCGAGGCGATGACCGTGCGGACCGCGACGACCTCGACGCCCCGGCGCGCATCCGGCCCGATCGCCGCGGTGGCACCGCCACCGAGCAGCTCCGCGGCACGCTCGGCGGACAGCCGCTCACTGCCGGAGGGGCCCGGCTCGGCAACGAGCTCAGGCGCGGGGAACCAAGTGTCGAGAACAGTGCCGTCAGCAGCGATCGTGGCGAGGCCGGCGGCCACGGCGCCGGTGGTGCGAGGAGCAGTCGTGTCGGTCATAAGGGCAACCTAACGTGACGCCCACCGCGGGAGCGAACCGGCGGGGGCACGTCTCACGTGCCGGGCGGTACGGCTCCGTCGGACGAGACGGTGCCGCCATGCGTCTCAGCCCGTCCGGCATCCGAGGGCGAGCCAGGCCGTCCCCTGACATCTCGACGCCGGCCCGCATCTCAGCCCGTCCGGCGTTTGAGGACGAGGCCCGTTCAGGGCCGAAGCGGGGGTCTGGGGGCCGCAGGCCCCCAGGGACGCGGGGTCGAAGGGGCAGCGCCCCTGGAGGATGGGACGGGTAGGGGCGGCGGGGGCGACCAACCGAGGGCCCCTCCGAGGCCGCCGCCCCCACACCGGTCACGGAATGACCCGGACCAGCACCTCGCGCGCGTACCCCTCGTCATACGGCACCTCGGTGAGCAGCACCTGCAGACAGATCCCGTCCATCAGCGCCACCAGCGCCCGCGCGGTGACCGCGTCCGTTCGACGGGACAACCGGTCGGCGAGGTCCTGCGCCCACTCCGCGGCGACCGGACGCAGGGCGGGCCGACGCAGGGCGGCGAGGTAGAGCTCGTACTCCAGCTCGACGCCGGTACGGTCGCCCGCCAGCCACTCCCCCATCAAGGCGGCGAGCTCGGTGGCGAGGTCGCGCTCCGGGTCCTCCAGCCCCCCACGGGAGGCGATCACCTTGGCGAACCCCTCGCTCGCCTGGCGCAGGGCGGCGACCATCAGGTCGTCGAGGGTCTTGAAGTGGTACGTCGTGGAGCCGAGCGGCACATCCGCCTCGGCGGCGACGGCGCGGTGGCTGAGCCCCGCGATGCCCTTCTCCCCGACGACCCGGATCGCCGCGTCGATGATCCGCTGCCGTCGCTCGGGGTCGTAGCGCCGCGGCATCAGTGCGCACCCCCCAGATTCAGCACGACCACACCCACAATGATCAGCGCGATCCCGGCGGCCTTGACGACGGTCATCCCCTCCCCCATGAAGACGATCCCTATCGTGGCGATGGCCGCGGTGCCGACACCGGCCCAGATCGCGTACGCCGTGCCCACGGAGACGGTCTTCAGGGTCTGGGCGAGCAACGTGAAGGACACGACGTATCCGAGCGCGGTCACCAGTGACGGCCCCAGCCTGCTGAAGCCGTCGCTGTACTTCATGGCCGTCGTGGCGGCCACCTCGGCCGCGATGGCCCCGGCGAGCAGCAGGTATCCCATGTGTACGATCGTACACAACGTTGCGTACGGCTGTACACAAAGGCCCCTCTGGCCGGTCGCCGTCGCCGTCGCGGGCGCCGAAGAGATCGATGTGGATACGGCTCGTTCCAAACGGCTGCCCCAACACCCCTGCGGCCACTACTGTTTCACCGTTCACATACCGGGCCTCGCAGCCGCGGCTGTCGTGACGTGACGCCGCTGGAGGATCAGCGCATGCCAGAAAACAAGTCCCGGCCACCTCAGGAGCAACCTTGGGAGAACGGCTGGGCCCCGGACACCTCCCGGGCACCGGGGACACGCCGCCTGTGGTTGGCGGGCGGGATGGCGGTGGCGACGATCGTCGCCTGTTTCACGGCGATCGCCGTGACGGACAGGGCGCCTGACGTGCGGGCACGCTCGGCGCCGGCCGACGACACCGCGTCGGTCCCCGGCCTGATCTCCTTCGCCACCCCGTCGGGAACCCTTCCCCCGGAGGGCAAGAGCGGCCTGTCGACCACCGAGGAGACGACGAGGGCGCCCGGCGGTCAGGACGCCGGCGCGCCCAAGCCCGAACCGGAGCAGAAGCCGAAGCCGTCCAAGTCGCCTTCCCCCACCGGCGGTTCAGCTCCCGCCCCGAAGCCCCCGGCCACCACCTGGCGGTCCGTCCGCTCGGTCAACTACCCCGACCGCTACTGGCACGCGAGCAGCGGCTACGTGAAGCTGGACGCGGTGGGTGGCTCGGAGAGCCGTGAGGACTCCACCTTCAAGCTGGTCAAGGGCCTGGCCAACGCGTCCTGCTACTCCTTCGCCACGGCCGACGGCGGCTACCTCCGCCACCGCAGCTTCGTCCTGCGCTCCGAACGCAACGACGGCTCCGCCGTGTTCGAGCAGGACGCCACCTTCTGCGCCCGCTCAGCGGGGTACTCGGGCGCGGTCATGCTGGAGTCGGTCAACTACCCGGGCCGTTTCCTGCGCCACCAGAACTTCCAGCTGAAGCTGGACCCTTACCAGCACAGCTCCCTCTACCTGGCGGACTCCGCGTTCCGGCTGGTGGCAGGGCTGGCCTGAGCGAACAGAACCTGAACGACAAGAGCGGCGAGGTCCTAGGACCTCGCCGCTCTTGCATGTCGCTTTCGTGCTCGCACGTCGCTTTTCGTGGCTGGTGGGCCTCAGACGTTGAAGCCCAGCGCCCGAAGCTGCTCACGGCCGTCGTCCGTGATCTTGTCCGGGCCCCACGGCGGCATCCACACCCAGTTGATGCGCAGCTCGCTGACGAGACCGTCCGTGGCGGACTTGGCCTGGTCCTCGATGACGTCCGTCAGCGGGCAGGCCGCCGATGTGAGGGTCATGTCGACCGTGGCCACGTTCGAGTCGTCGACGTGGATGCCGTAGATCAGGCCGAGGTTGACGACGTCGATGCCCAGCTCGGGGTCGACCACGTCCATCAGGGCCTCGCGGAGCTCCTCCTCCGAGGCCGGCTTCATCTCCACGGTTTCACTCATGCCGTCTTCCTTTCGGCGTCGGCTCCGCCCAGTACCTGGGCCGTCGCGTCCTTCCACGCCATCCAGCTCAGGAGGGCGCACTTGACCCGGGCCGGGTACTTGGAGACACCGGCGAACGCGACCGCGTCCTCCAGCACCTCCTCCATCGCGTCGTCCGGTTCGATCCTGCCCTTGGACTGCATCAGCTCCAGGAAGGTCTCCTGGATCTTCTGCGCGTCGGACAGCTCCTTGCCGACGAGGAGTTCGTTGAGGACCGACGCCGACGCCTGGCTGATCGAGCAGCCCTGGCCCTCGTACGAGACGTCCTCGATCTTCGTGCCGTCGTACTTCACACGGAGGGTGATCTCGTCACCGCACGTCGGGTTCACATGGTGCACCTCGGCGTCGCCATCCCTCAGACCACGCCCGTGCGGGTTCTTGTAGTGGTCCAGGATGACTTCCTGGTACATCGAATCCAGCTTCACCGTCTCAGCACGCCCCTCAGCCGAAGAAGTTCCGTACGTGCTCCAGGCCGTCCACCAGAGCGTCGATCTCGGCCGGCGTGGAGTACAGATAGAACGACGCTCGCGTGGTCGCAGGAATTCCGTACCGCAGGCAGACCGGCCGCGCGCAGTGGTGGCCGACCCGGACCGCGATGCCCTGCTCGTCGAGGACCTGGCCCACGTCGTGCGGGTGGATGTCACCGAGCGTGAAGGAGATCGCGGCGCCGCGGTCCTCGGCCGTCGTCGGGCCGATGATCCTGAGGTCCGGGACCTCCGCCAGCCGCTTCACCGCGTACTCGGTGAGCGCGTGCTCATGGGCGAGGATCTTGTCCATGCCGATCGCGTTGAGGTAGTCGATCGCCGCGCCCAGGCCGATCGCCTGCGAGACCGGGGGCGTACCCGCCTCGAACTTGTGCGGGGCGGGAGCGTACGTCGACGAGTGCATCGACACCGTCTCGATCATCTCGCCGCCGCCGAGGAACGGAGGCAGGTCCTCCAGCAGCTCCTGGCGGCCCCACAGGACGCCGATGCCGGTCGGGCCGCACATCTTGTGGCCGGTGAAGGCCACGAAGTCGGCCTGGAGCGCCTGCACGTCCAACGGCATGTGAGGAGCCGCCTGAGAGGCGTCGATGCAGACCAGCGCACCGACCTCCTGCGCGCGGCGCACTATCGCCTCGACCGGGTTGACCGTGCCCAGGATGTTGGAGACCAGCACGAAGGAGACGATCTTCGTCTTCTCCGTGATGATCTCGTCGATGTTGGACAGGTCGAGGCGGCCGTCGTCGGTCAGGCCGAACCACTTCAGCTTCGCGCCCGTGCGCTGCGCGAGCAGCTGCCACGGCACGATGTTGGAGTGGTGCTCCATCTCCGTGATGACGATCTCGGTCTCGTGGTCCACCCGGTAGGGCTCGTCGGCCCAGCCGAGCATGTTCGCCACGAGGTTGAGCGACTCGGAGGCGTTCTTGGTGAAGATCACCTCGTCGCGCGAAGGCGCGTTGATGAACTCCGCGACCTTGTCGCGCGCGCCCTCGTACAGCGCCGTGGCCTCCTCGGCGAGGACGTGCACGCCACGGTGGACGTTGGCGTTGTGCTGCTCGTAGTACTCGGAGAGCACGTCGAGCACCTGGCGCGGCGTCTGCGAGGTCGCCGCGTTGTCCAGGTACACGAGCTTCTTGCCGTCGTGGACGACGCGGTCCAGGATCGGGAAGTCCTTGCGGAGCGCCTCGGTGTCGAGGAGGCCCGGCAGCTGTGTCACGCGGATGCGCCACCCTTCACGTACTTGTCGTAGCCCTCGGCCTCGAGCTGGTCCGCGAGTTCCGCGCCGCCGGACTCGGCGATACGGCCGGCCGCGAAGACGTGGACGTGGTCGGGCTTGATGTAGCGCAGGATGCGCGTGTAGTGCGTGATCAGCAGGGTGCCGACCTCGCCGGACTCACGGGCCCGGTTCACGCCCTCGGAGACGACGCGCAGGGCGTCGACGTCCAGGCCGGAGTCGGTCTCGTCGAGGATCGCGATCTTCGGCTTGAGCAGCTCCAGCTGAAGGATCTCGTGGCGCTTCTTCTCACCGCCGGAGAAGCCCTCGTTGACGTTGCGCTCGGCGAAGGACGGGTCCATGTTGAGGCGCTCCATGGCCTCCTTGACCTCCTTCACCCAGGTGCGCAGCTTGGGGGCCTCGCCACGGATGGCGGTGGCGGAGGTGCGCAGGAAGTTGGAGACCGAGACGCCGGGGACCTCGACCGGGTACTGCATCGCCAGGAACAGGCCGGCGCGGGCGCGCTCGTCGACGGACATCTCCAGGACGTCCTCGCCGTCGAGGGTGACGGAGCCGCCGGTGATCGTGTACTTCGGGTGACCCGCGAGGGAGTAGGCGAGGGTCGACTTGCCGGAGCCGTTGGGGCCCATGATGGCGTGCGTCTCGCCCTGCTTCACGGTGAGGTCGACGCCCTTGAGGATCTCCTTCGTGGCGTTGTCGGCCTCGACGGTGACGTGCAGGTCTCGGATTTCAAGCGTTGCCATGGGTGCCTCAGGACTCCTGGGTGAGGGAGACGAGAACGTCGTCCCCTTCGATCTTTACGGGGTATACGGGGACGGGGCGCGTCGCGGGAAGGCCGGACGGCTTGCCGGTTCTGAGGTCGAACGCGGAGCCGTGCAGCCAGCACTCGATCTGGCAGTCCTCCACCTCGCCCTCGGAGAGCGAGACGTTCGCGTGGGAGCAGATGTCGTGGATGGCGAACACCTCCCCCTCGGTCTGCACGACCGAGACCGGCGTGCCGTCGAGTTCCACCCGCTTCGGGGTGTCCTCCTCCAGCTCGCTCAGGCCGCAGGCGCGTACGAAGGCAGTCATCAGACCGACGCCTCCAGCTCCTCGTCGATCTTCACGAGGAGGCGCTCCTCGATGTCGTCGACACCGATCTGCTGGACGAGCTCGGCGAAGAAGCCGCGGACCACCAGGCGACGGGCCTCGCCGGCGGGGATGCCGCGGGCCATCAGGTAGAAGAGCTGCTCGTCGTCGAAGCGGCCGGTCGCCGAGGCGTGGCCGGCGCCGACGATCTCGCCGGTCTCGATCTCGAGGTTCGGCACGGAGTCGACGCGGGCGCCGTCGGTCAGAACCAGGTTGCGGTTCATCTCGTAGGTGTCCGTGCCCTCGGCCTTGGCCTCGATGAGGACGTCGCCGATCCACACCGCGTGGGCGTTGTCGCCCTGCAGCGCGCCCTTGTAGACGACGTTGGACTTGCAGTGCGGGACGTTGTGGTCGACCAGGAGGCGGTGCTCCTGGTGCTGGCCGGCGTCCGTGAAGTACAGACCGAGCAGCTCGGCCTCGCCGCCGGGGCCGGCGTAGGTGACGCGCGGGTGGAGGCGTACGACGTCGCCGCCGAAGGTCACCACGACCGACTTGAAGCTCGCGTCGCGGCCGATGAGGGCGTTGTGCTGGGCCACGTGCACGGCCTTGTCGTCCCAGTCCTGGACGGAGACGACGGTCAGCTTGGCGCCGTCGCCCAGGATGTAGTCGACGTTGGCGGCGAGCACCGCGTCACCGGTGTGGTCGATGACGACGACGGCCTCGGCGAAGGCACCCAGCTCGATGACCTGGTGGCCGAAGGCCACCCCGCCCTCGCCGTGCACGGCGATGCGGATCGGCTCGGAGAGGACCGTCTCCTTGGGGACGGTGACCACGCCGGCCTTCTCGAACGCCGAGTACGCCTGGGCGGCGATGCGGTCCACCGGGGTGCCCGCCTTGCCGATCCGGGCGTCGTCACGGCCGACGGTCTCGACGGTGACGCCCTCGGGGGCCTGCACGTCGACCTTGACGCCGTCACCGGTGGCGACGGCGGTGCCGTCGTGCAGCCCGCGCAGGCGCTCCAGCGGGGTGAACCGCCACTCCTCCTCGCGGCCGTGCGGGACCGGGAAGTCCGTCACGTCGAAGGACGGGGGCGCGCTCATGCGCGTGGCGACGGTCGACTCGGCGGCCACCGCGATCTGGCCCGCGGTGGTGGACCCCACGGGGATGTTCTGAGCCTCAGCCATGGCTGTCGGTCTGCTCTCTTTCCTACGTCAGATTTCGCTAGCTGCTTGCAGAAGGACCGGTCTTAACCGACCGCGCCTTCCATCTGCAGCTCGATCAGCCGGTTGAGCTCGAGGGCGTACTCCATGGGCAGCTCCTTCGCGATGGGCTCGACGAAGCCGCGCACGATCATCGCCATCGCCTCGAACTCGCTCAGACCGCGGCTCATCAGGTAGAAGAGCTGGTCCTCGGAGACCTTGGAGACGGTGGCCTCGTGGCCCATGGACACGTCGTCCTCGCGGACGTCCACGTAGGGGTACGTGTCGGAGCGGGAGATGGTGTCGACGAGCAGCGCGTCGCAGAGCACGTTCGACTTGGAGCCGGCGGCACCCTCACCGATCTCGACGAGACCGCGGTAGGACGTACGGCCGCCACCGCGCGCCACGGACTTCGAGACGATGTTGGAGGAGGTGTTCGGCGCCATGTGGACCATCTTGGAGCCGGCGTCCTGGTGCTGGCCCTCGCCCGCGAACGCGATGGACAGGGTCTCGCCCTTGGCGTGCTCGCCCATCAGGTAGACGGCCGGGTACTTCATCGTCACCTTGGAGCCGATGTTGCCGTCGATCCACTCCATGGTCGCGCCCTCGTAGGCGACGGCGCGCTTGGTGACCAGGTTGTAGACGTTGTTCGACCAGTTCTGGATGGTCGTGTAGCGGCAGCGGGCGTTCTTCTTGACGATGATCTCGACGACCGCGGAGTGCAGCGAGTCCGACTTGTAGATCGGGGCGGTGCAGCCCTCGACGTAGTGCACGTAGGCACCCTCGTCGACGATGATCAGGGTCCGCTCGAACTGGCCCATGTTCTCCGTGTTGATGCGGAAGTAGGCCTGGAGCGGGATCTCCACGTGGACGCCCGGCGGGACGTAGATGAAGGAGCCGCCCGACCACACCGCGGTGTTCAGGGAGGCGAACTTGTTGTCACCGACCGGGATGACGGTCCCGAAGTACTCCTTGAAGAGCTCCGGGTGCTCCTTCAGAGCGGTGTCGGTGTCGAGGAAGATGACGCCCTGCTCCTCCAGGTCCTCGCGGATCTGGTGGTAGACGACCTCGGACTCGTACTGGGCCGCGACACCGGCGACGAGGCGCTGCTTCTCCGCCTCGGGGATGCCGAGCTTGTCGTACGTGTTCTTGATGTCCTCGGGCAGGTCCTCCCAGGACTCCGCCTGCTTCTCCGTGGAACGTACGAAGTACTTGATGTTGTCGAAGTCGATACCGGAAAGGTCCGAGCCCCAGTTCGGCATGGGCTTCTTGTCGAAGAGACGCAGGCCCTTGAGACGGAGCTTGGTCATCCACTCGGGCTCGGACTTCTTCGCGGAGATGTCCTTGACGACATCCTCGCTCAGACCGCGCTTCGCAGAGGCGCCGGCTTCGTCGGAGTCGGCCCAGCCGTATTCGTACTTGCCCAGGCCCTCGAGCTCAGGGTGGGCAGTCTCCGTGGGGAGAGTCATGCGGGGTTCCTCCCGGCCGTGCTTGCAGATGCGTTATCGGTGATGTGGGAAATCTTTGGGATGAACGTCGTGCAGACGCCGTCGCCGTGCGCGATGGTCGCCAGCCGCTGGACGTGTGTCCCGAGCAACTCGGCGAAGATCTCCGTCTCCGCCTCGCACAGCTGCGGGAACTGCTCCGCGACATGGGCGACCGGGCAGTGGTGCTGGCACAGCTGCTCGCCTTTTTGCGGGAGGGGTGCGCTGCGCGCCGTAGCAGCGTACCCGTCGGCGCTCAGGGCCTTGGCCAGGGCTTCGGTGCGCTCGTCCGGGCTGACGGCCTCGATCGCCTTGCGGTAGGCACGCGCCTGGGCGGCGATCCGGGCCCGGGCGAAGGCGGCGACCGCCTCGCTCCCGCCCTCACGCTCGGCGATCCACTTCAGGGCGTCCGCGGCGAGCTTGTCGTACGACTGGTCGAAGGCGTCGCGGCCGCAGTCGGTGAGCGCGAAGACCTTGGCGGGGCGGCCACGCGTGCGCGTGCCGTACACCCGCTGTTCCCGGGCCTCCACGACGTCGTCCGCGACCAGCGCGTCCAGATGCCTGCGTACGGCGGCCTGGGTCAGTCCCAGCCGGCCGGCCAGCTCGGCGACGGTGGACGGCCCGTGGTCCAGGATGGACCGCGCGACCCGGTTGCGCGTCGAGCGCTCACCGGTCGCGAGTTCCTCCTGAGGGGCCCCCGTGGGGGTCTCCCGAGCCTCGCCGACGTTTTTCACAACGCCATTGTTGCGTAATTCCTCAAAGCCAGGCAAGCCGCGTCCGGACTCCTCGACGGTGCCCTGCGTCACTTAGGCATACCTAATCTGACCTGCGGAAACGATCTTTGATCGATCAATTCGGTGGCGCGGCCGGACTCGCTCCGGGACACTGCCGAACCATGTCGACACCCCCTCCGACCGGCCCACTTGTCACCCGCGACACCCTCGCCGCACAACTGCGCGAGCTAGGCGTCCAAAGCGGTGACACGCTTCTCGTGCACTCCTCGCTCAGCTCCCTCGGCTGGGTCTGCGGAGGACCCGTCACGGTCGTCCGGGGACTGCTCGACGCGCTCGGCCCGGACGGCACCCTCGTGGTCCCCACCCAGTCCGGCGACCTCTCCGACCCGGCGGTGTGGAGCAATCCGCCGGTGCCCGAGGAGTGGTGGAACACGATCCGGGCGACGATGCCCGCGTACGACCCCCTGGTGACGCGCGCGCTCGGGGTCGGCGTCGTCCCGGAGACCGTACGGACCTGGCCGGGAGCCCTGCGCAGTGCGCATCCGCAGACGTCCTTCGCCGCCGTCGGACCGCGTGCCGCGGAGATCGTCGAGGGCCATGCCCTCGACTGCCGCCTGGGCGAGCGCAGCCCGCTGGCCCGGCTGGAGGCGCTCCACGCGCGCGTGCTGCTGCTCGGCGCCGGTTACGACGCGTGCACCTGCTTCCATCTGGCCGAGTACCGCATCCCGTCGCCGCTGGTGAAGGTGGGGCGGCCGGGGCCCGCGGGCTGGGAGGTGGTGACCGAGGTGTCGATCACCTCGGACCGCTTCGACGAGCTGGGCCATGACTTCGAGCGGGACCGTCCCGTCGTCCGCGGGAAGGTGGGCGCGGCCGACGTACGGCTGTTTCCGCTGGCGGACGCGGTGGCGTACGCCCAGCGGTGGCTGGAGATACACCGGCCCCGCGCCGAGGAGATCTGAACCGGGCGGCGAGGAGATACGAAGCCGGCCGAGTCGGGAGAGGTGAACCCGGCCGTTCGGGTTACCGCCCACGTACCTAGACTCTGGAGCCATGCGAACTGAGCCCGTGGTCCAGGTCCAGGCCCTGGTGAAGCGGTACGGCGGCAAAACCGCGGTGGACGGTCTCGATCTGGTGGCCCGGGCCGGTGTCACCGCCGTCCTCGGACCCAACGGCGCGGGCAAGACGACCACGGTCGAGACCTGCGAGGGGTACCGGAGGCCGGACTCCGGCACGGTGCGCGTCCTGGGCCTCGACCCGGTGAGACAGTCCGGCGAGCTGCGGCCCCGTATCGGCGTGATGCTGCAGTCCGGCGGCGTCTACTCGGGCGCGCGGGCGGACGAGATGCTGCGCCATGTCGCCAAGCTGCACGCGCACCCCCTGGACGTCGACGCCCTCATCGAGCGGCTCGGGCTGGGCAGCTGCGGACGGACCACGTACCGGCGCCTGTCCGGCGGCCAGCAGCAGCGGCTCGCGCTCGCCATGGCCGTGGTCGGCCGCCCGGAGCTGGTGTTCCTGGACGAACCGACCGCCGGACTCGACCCGCAGGCCCGCCGCGCCACCTGGGACCTGGTCCGGGACCTGCGCGCCGACGGCGTCTCCGTGATCCTCACGACCCACTACATGGACGAGGCCGAGCAGCTCGCCGACGACGTCGCGATCATCGACGCCGGCCGGGTCATCGCCCAGGGCTCCCCGGAGGAGCTGTGCCGCGGCGGCGCCGAGAACACCCTCCGCTTCACCGGCCGCCCCGGCCTGGACGTGGGCTCCCTGCTGAAGGCCCTGCCCGCCGACTGCACGGCCGCGGAGCTGACCCCGGGCTCGTACAGGGTCGTCGGCAAGGTCGATCCGCAACTGCTCGCGACGGTGACGTCGTGGTGTGCGCAGCACGGGGTGATGCCGGAGAAGATCTCGGTGGAGCGGCACACCCTGGAAGACGTTTTCTTGGAGCTCACCGGCAAGGAGTTGCGCTCATGATTCCGGCCCGGACAGAGATCGGCCGGGGGTCCGGCCCGCGGCGCAGCCGCAATCAGGCGCAACGTCCCCCGGGAAAACACAGCCTGGAACTCACTGGCAAGGAGCCGCGCTCGTGACCGCCGCCGGGACCTACACCCCCAAGCCGGGGGCCGCGCCCCTCCCCCGCATGATCGCGACGCAGGCGGCGCTCGAGACGAAGATGCTGCTGCGCAACGGCGAGCAGCTGCTCCTGACCGTCGTGATCCCCACCCTCCTGCTGGTCCTGTTCAGCTCGGTGGACATCGTCGACACCGGCGCGGGCGAGGCCGTCGACTTCCTGACCCCCGGCATCCTCGCGCTCGCCGTGATGTCGACGGCTTTCACGGGGCAGGCGATCGCCACGGGCTTCGAGCGCCGGTACGGCGTGCTGAAGCGGCTGGCCTCCTCGCCGCTGCCCCGCTGGGCGCTGATGACGGCGAAGACGGCGTCGGTGCTGGTCACGGAGGTCCTGCAGATCCTCCTGCTGACGATGATCGCCTTCGCCCTCGGCTGGTCGCCGCACGGCAACCCGGCAGCCGTCGTCCTCCTGCTGGTCCTCGGGACGGCCGCCTTCTCGGGGCTGGGCCTGCTGATGGCCGGCACCCTCAAGGCCGAGGCCACCCTGGCCGCCGCCAACCTGGTCTTCCTGCTGCTGCTCGTCGGCGGCGGGGTCATCGTGCCGCTGGACAAGTTCCCGTCCGGTGCGCAGGACGTCCTCGGCCTGCTGCCGATCTCGGCCCTGTCGGACGGGCTGCGCGATGTGCTCCGGCACGGGGCCGGGATGCCCTGGGGCGACCTGGGGATTCTGGCCGTCTGGGCAGTCGTGGGGCTGGGGGCCGCGGGGAAGTTCTTCCGCTGGGAGTGAAGGGGAGGACGTGGGAGCGGCGCGGAGTGACGCGCGGCTCCCACCGTGACGGGCTGGGGTGAGGGATGCCGGGGACTTCGCAGACGTCGTGGGGAGCCTTCCTGCGGCTGTTCGCCCGGGGCGCCGACGGGATACGCGTGGCGCTGGACTGGGAGGGGCTGGGGACGCTGCACCGCGCCGGGCACGCCCGGATCGTGCGTGCGGACAGTGTCCTGACCGGCCGGAGGCCGCCGTGCGACTACTACGCCCCCTGGTACGCCGACCCCTCGGGCCGCCCCACCGACTACCGCGCCGCCGACGCGCGGCCACTGTGCCACGCGGATCTGTCGGCCCACGGCCAGGGACTCACTGCCGACCAGCGCGAACGCGTCGGCTACTTCGAACGAGCCCTGGCCACGCAGACCACACGGCTCTGCCTGCCCACCCTCGACCTCGGCGGCGGCCGGTGCCTGGTCCTCGACGGCAACCACCGGCTGATCGCCGCGCTGCGCCTCGCCGCCGCGGGGACGCCCCGCCGCATCTCGGAGTTCCGGGTGACCCTCCCGCTGGACCGTTCGCTTCTTCCTGATCTTCGGCACTGGGTGGCAGACTGACCCGGCACAGCACAACTCCCCTGTGGACGGGGAGCGTTGAAGGGCTGGCCACGGGGGAGGGCAGGCCGTGGGACACGGAGACCGCGCGCAGGGCACGCTACGCAGGCGGCCCGGGCGCAGACCGCCCCTGCGCATCCGGGAGCGCGTCGGCCCGTGGCTGATCGGGCTCATGGCGGCCATCGGCAGCTACGCCTCGGCGGTCGCCACGATTCCGGGCGACGGCTGGTGGCGCCACGCGGCCGCGGCGGCCGGAGCCGTCGCCGCCGCCAGCGCCGTCGTGGCCGCGTTGCCGCGCGGCGGCGCCGGGCCCCGACGGGCCGATTCCCCGCCTCCCCGGGTCGCCCTGCGCTGCGCCCAGGGCGACACCACCTGGGGGGCATGGCTGGCGGACCTGCTGGAGTCGGCAGGGCTGCGGCCCGTCTGGGAGCCCTGGGACCAGCAGGTGCGCGGCCCGCGGGACGTCGATCTCACGGTGGTGATCGTCTCCGCGGGCTCGGCGCTGTGGCCTGCAACGCCGGCGCCCGAGCGGCGATGCCTGTATCTGCGGGTGGAGGACTGCCCCGTGCCGGAGGTGGCGCGGGACGCGCTGGTGGATCTGGCAGGACTGCCCAAGGAGGTCGCCGCCGCCCAGGTCATGGACCGCGTCACGGCGGCGACGGGCATCCGGGCCGAGCCCGTGGCAGGACGTCCCGACCCGGTCCCCTACCCCGGGCTGGACTCCGCCGTGTCCAACCTGCCGCCGCGCAACACCCTGTTCACCGACCGCGACGACATCCTGCGCCGGCTCAGCTCGCTGTTCCTCGGGCCCGATCACGCCCTGGAGCTGTGCTCCTGCGCGGTGGTCGGCGTCGGCGGGGTGGGCAAGTCACAGCTCGCCGCCGAGTACGCCCACCGCTTCGCCTCGCACTACGACCTGCTCTGGTGGATCAAGGCCGAGTCGCCGGTGTCGGTCCTCGACGACCTCACCCTGCTCGCCCGTCGGCTCGACGTGTCGTACGACGAGGACGGCGGGGTGACCCTCGGCGCGCTGTGGCGGGCGCTGCGCGAACGCCGGCGCTGGCTGCTGGTCTTCGACAACGCCCTCGACCCGGCGGACCTGGAGGCCTACTGGCCGCCGCTGAACAACGGGGACGTGCTCGTCACGTCGTACGTGCGCACCTGGCGCGGCCGGATCACGACGGTGCTCCCCCTGGAGGTGTTCCGGGAGGAGGACGCCGTGGAGTTCCTGCGGCGGCGCAGCCGGGACCGGGTGACGCCGGCGGACACCGCGGTCACCGTGGCCCGGGCGCTCGGCCACCTCCCGTTGGTGCTGGAACACGCCGCCGCGTACGCGGAGGAGACGGGCACCACACTCGCCCAGTTCGAACGGGTCCTGGAACTCCAGCCGGACACGGCACCGGTGCTGTCCCAGGAGACCTGGTACCAGCCCCGGATGACCGCCACCTGGCAGATGTCGCTGAGCCGCGCCTGCGACGAGCAGCCCCGTGCCCGCGAAGTCGCCCTGCTGCTGGCCTTCCTCGACGCCGACCGCATTCCGCGTGGCCTGCTGGCAGCCCATGCCGCCGTCCTCCCGGAGCCGTTGTGCGGCCTGCTGGACAGTGAACTCGGCGTCAACCGGCTGCTGCGCCCCCTGATCTCGTTCTCGCTGATCCGGGCCAACGATCACACCGACATCTCCGTCTCCCGGCAGATCCAGGACTTTCTGCGTTCCACCCTGGACGCCACCGAGCACCGCCGCTGGGCGGACGCGGCGGTGCTGCTGGTCGCCTCGGCCTTCCCCGCGGATCCCAGGGATCCGGCGCACTGGCCGGAGTGCGGCCGGCTGCTGCCCCATGTGCTGTCCGTGGTGCGGCACGGAGGGGCGAACGGCACCACGCAGTCGGCGGCACTGGGCCGGCTGCTGCACCGGGCCGGCACCTATCTGCACTGCCGGGGCGACTTCACGCGCGCCCGCGACCTGCTCCAGGAGGCCCTGGCGGTGCGGGAGTCCGAGGCGGAGCCGGATCGTGCCGCGTCGGCCGAGACCCTGGCCACGCTGGGCCGGGTCCACTACCACCTCGCGTCCCTGGACGAGGCCCTGCGCTGCACCGAGCGCGCCGTCCGCCTGTACACCGAGCTCCACGGGGCGGACGACCCGGCGGTGGCGCGGCAGCTGCTGCATCTGAGCCGGGTCCAGCGCGAGCAGTGGCAGCTGACGGCCGCCGAGAACACCGCCCGGCGGGCGCTGACCGTTTTCACGGTGACCTACGGCACACAGGACCCGAACACGGCGGACTGCCTCATGGTCCTGGGCGACGTCCACTGGCGACGGGACGACCTCGACGGAGCGCTGGACTGCTACACGCGGGCGCTGACCCTGCGCGAGCGCGCGCCGCGCCCCCGTCCGGCCGACCTGGCCACGGCGCACAAGCACCTGGCGATCATCGCCCTCGAACAGGACGATCCGGCGAGCGCCCGGGAGCATCTGGAGCGCGCCCGTGCCCTGCTCCTGCCTGCGTACGACGAGGACCACCCCGACATCGGCGACGTCGACAACCACCTCGGCGAGGCGCTGCGCCGGCTCGGACTCACCGACGAAGCGCGTACGGCCCTGCTGCACGCCCTGCGGATCCGCGGCCGGCACGGCGACCACCCCGACGCGGTCGGCACGCTGATCCGGCTGGGCCGACTGCACCGCGACACGGGCGAGCTGGAGCAGTCGTACGAGCGTTTGACCCAGGCCCGGCGGATGGCTGCCGCCGTCATGGGTCCCGACCATCCCTACGTGGCCGACGCGGAGCGGGATCTGGCCGAGACACTGTTCGTCGACGGCCGCACGGCGGAGGCGATCGACACGCTGACAGAGGCACTGCGCCGGTACGAGGGCGCGTACGGCGCCGACCACTCCCTCAGTGCCGGGGTCCGGGCCCGGCTGGGGCGGATGGACCCCGGTTCCCGCGACCCCTCGTCGGCCTGACAGGTGTACGCGAGGCTGCCCGGGACCTTCCCGGGGACCCTCGTGAAAGCGTGCACAAGCGGCCGCCTACGATAGGGCGCGTGCCAAACGTGACCCGCGCCGACGCCGTAGCGGCCGTGCGCAACCCGCTCGCCTTCATCGCCGCACGCTGGACCCCGACCCCGAGAACGGTCCAGCGGGCGGCTCTCGCCGCGCTCGTGATGTCGGTGCTCATCGTGGTCACCGGCGGTGCGGTACGGCTCACCGGGTCCGGGCTCGGCTGCCCGACCTGGCCCAAGTGCACCGACGACTCCCTCACCGCCACCAGCGAGATGGGCTTGCACGGCGCCATCGAGTTCGGCAACCGCATGCTGACGTACGTGCTGTGCGCGGCCGTCGGCTGGGCGATCATCGCCGCGCGCTCCGAGAAGCCGTACCGGCGCGGCCTGACCCGGCTGGGCTGGGCGCAGTTCTGGATCGTGATGAGCAACGCGGTGCTCGGCGGCATCGTCGTCCTGGTCGGCCTCAATCCGTACACGGTCGCGGCCCACTTCGTGGCGACGTCCGCCCTCATCGCGGTCGCCACGGTGATGTGGCAGCGCACCCGGGAGGGCGACGCGGCGCCACGCCCCCTGGTCGGCAAGGCGGTGCAGCAACTGGTGTGGGTCCTGGTCGGGGCCTCGGTGCTGCTGATCCTGGTCGGCACGGTGGTCACCGGCGCGGGTCCGCACGCGGGCGACTCCAGCGAGGTCGAGCGGATGCCGGTCGACTGGGAGACCGTCAGCAAGCTGCACGCGGTGCTGGCCTGGATCGTGGTCACGCTGACGTTCGCCCTGTGGTTCGTCCTCAAGGCGGTCGACGCCCCGAAGGGCCCCCTGAACCGCACCCGCGACCTCTTCCTGGTCCTCCTCGCCCAGGGCGTCATCGGCTACGTCCAGTACTTCACGGACCTCCCGGAGGTGCTGGTCGGCCTGCACATGTTCGGCTCGGCCGTGACGTGGATCGCCGTCCTGCGCGTGCTGCTGGCCCTGCGGGAACGGCCCGAGGCGGAACTGCCCGACCTGCCCGTTCAGTCGTACGAGGCCACGAGCGCGTCGATCGCCGGTCCCAGGTAGTCCCGGGTCAGCCCGGCCCTGCGCGCCGCCCACCCCTCGGTCGGCGGCGCGGCGTCTTCGCCGTAGCGGCGGCTGCGGATGTCCTCGACCACCTCTACGGACGCCCCGAGCCCGGGCAGCAGATCCAGCGCCTCCCTCTTGGTGATCAGGCGGCCGTCGCGCAGGGTGACGCTTGCCCGGGCGAAGGTGACCAGCCCCAGGTCGACCCAGACGTCCCGCGTCCACAGCTCGGCGTTGTCGACGGCCGGTCGCCAGAACTCCCGCTGGTCGCGTACGACGAAGGCGCCGAGCTCCCGGTCCGAGACCGGCGGCAGCAGTCCGGCCGGCGCCCGCCCGTGCAGCACCCGTCCGAAGGCGTGCAGCTCACGCCGGGTCACCGGGGTCACCGGCCGTCTGAACAGTTCCTCGTGCGCCCAGGTGAGATGGCGGCGGCCGGGGTCGTCGGCCGTGTCGGGCGTCAGATACGTGCAGTGCAGCAGCGCGGCGAGCGGCTCGGCCCGCAGCCGGGCGTGGAGCTTCGCCAGCCGCCAGACGGTGCGGGGCGTGAGCGGGCCGTCCAGTACGGCGATCAGGTCCAGGTCGCTGCGGCCCTCCTGGTAGTCGCCGCCGGCGAGCGAGCCGTGCGCCCAGACGGCGAGCGGGGCGAACGGTTGCAGGGCGGTGACGAAGCGGTCGAGTAACACGTCGGTCTGCATCGGCCCAGTCTGGGCAGGGCGCGACAAGCCGTAAACCCCGTCACTCCAGCCCGTACACGCGCCGAGCGTTCCCCGCCGCCACCATCCCCGCCACCCGTTGCGCGTCCGTCAGCGACCACGCCCCCTCGGCCACCCAGCCGCCGAGGACCCGGCCGAGGGCCTCGCGGAAGAGACGGGCGCCGACCACATGCAGTTCGGGCAGGGCCTGCGCCCCGCTGGAGAAGAGGATCTTGCCGAAGGGGGCCAGTTCCAGGATCTCGGCGAGGATCGTGGCCGCGCGGGCGCCCGTGCGGATGAGGGCGGCGCCCGAGTCGGCGTAGACGTGCGGGAAGACGCCGGCCAGGTGGGCGGCGTGGCGGTGGTACGGGTAGCCGTGCAGCAGGATCAGGTCGGTGCCGAGGCCGGCCGTCGCGCGGACGAAGTCCGTCAGCAGTACCGGGTCCGTGCGGTCGATGCGCAGGCCCGGCTCCCCGAGCCCCGCGTGCAGCTGGAGCGGCAGTCCGGACGCCACGGCGATCCACAGCAGGTGCCGTAGCAGCACCGGGTCGCTCAGCTCACCGCCGACGGTGCGCGCCGCCAGCCAGCGCCCCGCCGCGCCCCGCACCTCCCCCGGCCCCGGCGGCTCGGGTGCGAGGGCGAGGCCGTGCCGTACGCCCGCCACGGAGGTGAAGGCGACCGCGTTCACCGCCGCGCCGTGCACCGACTCGGCGAGGTTGGCGAGGAACGACTCGACGGTGCCCGAGGTGTCGGCGACCTGTTCGGCGAGGAGTTCGAGGCGCACGATCTCATGGGCCTCGGCGGACGCGGCCGTCGCCATCTCCGGGGGGCCGGTGAGGTCGCCGGGCAGGCCCGTGTCGATCAGGTACGTCGTGATGCCGCTGCCGCGCAGCAGGCGCCGGCCAGCCTCCAGTACGCCGAGTTCACGGCGCCTGGCCAGATAGCGGGCGGGCTGGCAGTGCGGTTCCAGGCCCAGCAGTGGGGGGCACCAGCGGCGTACGGCGAAACCGGTCTGTGTGTCGAACAGCGTGGTGCCGGGAGCCGGTGGGCCTTCGGTGCGGGCCAGCTGGGCCTCGAAGGTGCCGAGGCCCAGTTCCGTTCGCAGTACGCCGTGGCAGTACTGGTCCACGAGGGACGGCGTTTCGATCATCCGGGCTCCCCGTTGCGCTGGACCGTGTGCTCCTCACAGGTCCTAACGGGTGAACCGGGCAACAGGTGTTGGTGTCACACACCCCATGCGAAACGCCGACGGGTCTCAGCCGTTGCTGGGCCCACCGACCTGGATACCCGCCATACGGCTCCACTCGTACGGGCCGGTCTTCACCTTGGCCGCGAACTCGCCGTCGAAGGACTCGTGGGCCGTGACGCCGGACTTCTCCACCGCCTTCTCGGCGATCTCGTACGACGGTGCCACCAGGTCGCCCCAGCCGCCGTCCTCACCGACGAGCACGATGCGGGCGCCGCGCTGTCCGATGTACGCGACCTGGGCCTCGGCGCCGCCGTGGGACTTCGCGAAGGTGTTGATCTGCTTGGCCAGCTTGGCCACCTTGTCTGCCATGGCCAGGATGCTACCGATGGGTAGGTCGAATGGCGACGGGCAGGGTGAGTGACCCATGCCTCAGGGCCCCCACTTCAGGGCCTCAAGAGGCCCCTACCTCAGGAAGGGGTCCACCGCCACCGCCACGAACAGCAGCGACACATAGGTGATCGACCAGTGGAACAGGCGCATCTCCTTCAGCTTCGCGCCCGTCACCTCCGCCTTCGCGCGGTTCTGCAGCGCGTGCGCCTCCCACAGCCACCAGCCGCCCGCGGCCAGCGCGACCGCGGTGTAGAACCAGCCCGTGTAGCCGAGCGGCGTGAGCAGCAGCGACACCGCGACCATCACCCAGCTGTAGATGACGATCTGCTTGGCGACGACCTTGTTGGAGGCCATGACGGGGAGCATGGGCACGCCCACGCGCGCGTAGTCCTCTTTCACCTTCATGGACAGCGGCCAGTAGTGCGGCGGCGTCCAGAAGAAGATCACCAGGAAGAGGATGAGCGGCGCCCAGGTGAGGGAGTTCGTGACGGCCGTCCAGCCGATCAGCACCGGCATGCAGCCGGCGATGCCGCCCCACACGATGTTCTGCGAGGTACGGCGCTTGAGGATCATCGTGTAGACGACGACGTAGAAGAGGAGCGCTCCGAGGGAGAGCCAGGCGCTCAGCCAGTTGACGGTGAGGCCGAACATCAGCGTCGAGACGACCGCCAGCGTGATGCCGAAGGCCAGACACTCGCGCGGACTGACCATCCCGGTGACCAGCGGGCGCTGCGAGGTGCGGTCCATGAGCGCGTCGATGTCACGGTCGATGTACATGTTCAGCGCGTTGGCGCCGCCGGCCGACAGGTACCCGCCGACGCAGGTGAGCAGCACCAGACCGAGGTCGGGCACGCCCTGCTCGGCGAGGAACATCACCGGAACGGTGGTGATCAGCAGCAGCTCGATGATCCGCGGCTTGGTAAGCGCCACGAACGCCTTGACCCGGGCCCCGATCGGCCGCCGGCTCGGGCTCTGGCTCGTCCCGATAATCCCCGCTGGACGGGATTCAACGGCCGTCACGCACACCCCTGACAGAGACATCCCAGCAAGCCTCCCCGTGTGAAGTCCCGGTAAAGGCTCGCGCGTACCACGCCACTGTAGACGTTGCCCAGACCCGGACATTCGCGGGGGTCGGGTCGTGTTGAGCAGGGCCGCCGGAAGAGCTCGCCACCTCTCTGTTGAGCACTCGGACGAGCGGCTGCGTATTCAGTTGCCGAATGCGATCCAGCCCAGTGGGGAGGCGGATCCCCGTCAGTCCCGGCAGTCTGGAATGACTCGAAAAGACGCACGTACTCACGGGGGTAGGCTCGACCACGGCCGGGGCGCCCCGTGCACCGGCATTCGACATGCGTGACATGTGGAGAGGAGCCCTGACCCAGGGTGAGCACCAAGCCGACCACCACAGACCTCGAGTGGACCGAGTTGGACCAGCGGGCCGTCGACACCGCCCGCGTCCTGGCCGCCGATGCCGTACAGAAGGTCGGCAACGGCCATCCGGGTACGGCGATGAGCCTGGCGCCTGCCGCCTACACCCTCTTCCAGAAGGTGATGCGGCACGACCCGGCGGACCCGGAGTGGGTCGCCCGCGACCGCTTCGTACTGTCCGCGGGCCACTCGTCCCTGACCCTGTACACCCAGCTGTACCTGGCCGGCTTCGGCCTGGAGCTGGACGACCTGAAGGCGTTCAGGACGTGGGGTTCGAAGACCCCCGGTCACCCGGAGTACGGCCACACCAAGGGCGTCGAGACGACGACCGGCCCGCTCGGCCAGGGTGTCGCCAACGCCGTCGGCATGGCCATGGCCGCCCGCTACGAGCGCGGTCTGTTCGACCCGGAGGCCCCCGAGGGCACCTCCCCCTTCGACCACTACGTCTACTGCATCGCCGGTGACGGCTGCCTCCAGGAGGGCATCTCCGCCGAGGCGTCCTCGCTGGCCGGCCACCAGAAGCTCGGCAACCTGGTCCTGCTGTGGGACGACAACCACATCTCGATCGAGGGCGACACCGAGACGGCCGTCTCCGAGGACACCGTCAAGCGGTACGAGTCGTACGGCTGGCACGTGCAGCGCATCGCCCCGAAGCCGGACGGCGACCTCGACCCGCACGCCATCTACAACGCGATCGAGGAAGCGAAGAAGGTGACGGACAAGCCGTCCTTCATCGCGATGCGCTCGATCATCGCCTGGCCCGCCCCGAACGCGCAGAACACCGAGGCCGCCCACGGCTCGGCGCTCGGCGACGACGAGGTGGCGGCCACCAAGCGCGTCCTCGGCTTCGACCCGGAGCAGAGCTTCGAGGTGGCCGACGAGGTCATCGCCCACACCCGCCAGGCCCTCGACCGCGGTCGCCAGGCCAAGGCCGAGTGGGAGAAGCAGCTCCAGGAGTGGCGCAACAGCAACCCGGAGCGCGCCGCCGAGTTCGACCGCGTCAGCAAGGGCGAGCTGCCCACCGGCTGGGAGGAGAAGCTCCCGGTCTTCGAGCCCGGCAAGGGCGTCGCGACGCGTGCCGCGTCCGGCAAGGTCCTGCAGGCGCTGGGTGCCGTCATCCCCGAGCTGTGGGGTGGCTCGGCCGACCTGGCCGGCTCCAACAACACGACGATCGACAAGAACAGTTCGTTCCTGCCGGCGGACAACCCGCTGCCCGAGGCGAACCCCTACGGCCGCACGATCCACTTCGGTATCCGCGAGCACTCCATGGCCGCAGAGATGAACGGCATCGCGCTGCACGGCAACACCCGCATCTACGGCGGCACCTTCCTCGTCTTCTCCGACTACATGCGCAACGCCGTGCGTCTGTCGGCGCTGATGCACCTGCCGGTGACGTACGTGTGGACGCACGACTCCATCGGTCTGGGCGAGGACGGCCCGACCCACCAGCCCATCGAGCACCTCGCCTCGCTGCGCGCCATCCCGGGTCTGAACATCGTCCGCCCGGCGGACGCCAACGAGACCGCGATCGCCTGGCGCGAGATCCTCAAGCGCTACACGAAGGTCTTCGGCAAGGGCGCCCCGCACGGGCTCGCGCTGACCCGTCAGGGCGTGCCGACGTACGAGCCCAACGAGGATGCGGCGAAGGGTGGTTACGTCCTCTTCGAGGCGTCGAACGGCACCCCCGAGGTCGTTCTCATCGCCACCGGTTCCGAGGTGCACGTGGCCGTCGAGGCGCGTGAGCGGCTGGAGGCCGACGGTGTGCCGACGCGGGTCGTGTCCATGCCGTCCGTGGAGTGGTTCGAGGAGCAGGACCAGGGGTACCGGGACAGCGTTCTGCCGCCGTCGGTGAAGGCGCGTGTCGCGGTCGAGGCCGGGATCGGTCTGACCTGGCAGAAGTACGTCGGGGACGCCGGCCGCATCGTTTCCCTGGAGCACTTCGGTGCTTCCGCCGACGGCAAGGTCCTCTTCCGCGAGTTCGGCTTCACTGCCGAGAACGTGGCCGCGAAGGCGCGGGAATCCCTCGCCGCCGCCCAGCGCTGACGCTCATATACGACACGTAGGAGATGTAATTCCATGACAGACGCACTCAAGCGCCTCTCCGAGGAAGGCGTCGCGATCTGGCTGGACGACCTGTCGCGCAAGCGGATCACGTCCGGCAACCTCGCCGAGCTGATCGACCAGCAGCACGTCGTGGGCGTCACCACCAACCCGACGATCTTCCAGAAGGCGATCTCTTCCGGGGACGGTTACGAGCAGCAGCTCTCGGACCTCGCCGCCCGCAAGGTCACCGTCGAGGAAGCCGTTCGCATGATCACGACGGCGGACGTCCGGGACGCCGCCGACATCCTGCGCCCGGTCTTCGACGCCACCGGCGGCCAGGACGGCCGGGTGTCGATCGAGGTCGACCCGCGTCTGGCGCACCACACCAAGGCGACGGTCGCCGAGGCCAAGCAGCTGGCCTGGCTGGTGGACCGCCCCAACACCCTCATCAAGATCCCGGCGACCAAGGCGGGCCTGCCGGCCATCACCGAGGTGATCGGCAACGGCATCAGCGTCAACGTCACGCTGATCTTCTCCCTCGAGCGCTACCGCGAGGTCATGGACGCGTACCTCGCGGGCCTGGAGAAGGCCAAGGCCAAGGGCCTGGACCTGTCGCTGATCCACTCCGTGGCGTCCTTCTTCGTGTCCCGCGTGGACACCGAGATCGACAAGCGGCTCGACGCGCTGGGCACCGATGAGGCCAAGGCCGCGCGCGGCAAGGCCGCCGTCGCCAACGCACGCCTGGCCTACCAGGCGTACGAGGAGGTCTTCTCGACGGACCGCTGGAGCGCGCTGGAGAACGCGGGCGCCAACAAGCAGCGTCCGCTGTGGGCCTCCACCGGCGTCAAGGACCCGGCCTACAAGCCGACCCTGTACGTCGACGACCTGGTCGCGCCGAACACGGTCAACACCATGCCGGAAGCCACCCTCCAGGCCACCGAGGAGAGCGGCTCGATCACCGGCGACACCATCACCGGCACCTACGCGCAGGCCCGCGCGGACCTGGACGCCGTCGAGAAGCTCGGGATCTCGTACGACGACGTGGTCCAGGTGCTGGAGGACGAGGGCGTCGAGAAGTTCGAGGCGTCCTGGAACGACCTGCTGAAGTCGACCGAGGCGGAGCTCGAGCGCCTCGCCCCCTCGGAGGGCTGATCCCTTGCCACCCTTCACCGTCACGGAAGCGAACCCGCTTCGTGACGCCGCCGACCGACGGCTCCCGCGTATCGCGGGGCCGTCGGGCCTGGTGATCTTCGGCGTTACGGGCGATTTGTCACGTAAAAAGCTGATGCCCGCCGTGTACGACCTCGCCAACCGGGGCCTGCTGCCGCCGGGCTTCTCGCTGGTCGGCTTCGCCCGCCGCGAGTGGGCCCACGAGGACTTCGCACAGGAGGTCCACGACGCGGTCAAGGAGCACGCCCGCACCCCCTTCCGCGAGGAGGTCTGGCAGCAGCTCATCCAGGGCATGCGCTTCGTCCAGGGCACCTTCGACGACGACGACGCCTTCGAGCGGCTGCGCGGCACCATCGAGGAACTGGACAAGGCCCAGGGCACGGGCGGCAACTTCGCCTTCTACCTGTCGGTGCCCCCGCGCTCCTTCCCGGTGGTCATCCAGCAGCTGAAGAAGCACGGCCTGGCCGACCAGACGGGCGGCTCCTGGCGCCGCGCGGTCATCGAGAAGCCCTTCGGCCACGACCTGAACTCCGCCGAGCAGCTCAACAAGGTCGTCCACGAGGTCTTCGCCCCGGACCAGGTCTTCCGTATCGACCACTACCTGGGCAAGGAGACCGTCCAGAACATCCTGGCGCTGCGGTTCGCCAACACGATGTTCGAGCCGATCTGGAACCGGTCCTTCGTGGACCACGTGCAGATCACCATGGCCGAGGACATCGGCATCGGCGGCCGGGCCGGCTACTACGACGGCATCGGCGCCGCCCGTGACGTCATCCAGAACCACCTCCTCCAGCTCATGGCCCTGACGGCCATGGAGGAGCCCGCCTCCTTCGACGCGGACGCGCTGGCGGCGGAGAAGACCAAGGTGCTGGGTGCCGTACGCCTGCCGAAGGACCTGGGCCGGGACACCGTGTTCGGGCAGTACGCGGCAGGCTGGCAGGGCGGCGAGAAGGCGGTCGGGTACCTCCAGGAGGAGGGCATCGACGCCAAGTCGAAGACCGACACGTACGCCGCGATCAAGCTGGGCATCGACAACCGCCGCTGGGCGGGCGTCCCCTTCTATCTGCGCACCGGCAAGCGGCTCGGGCGCCGGGTGACGGAGATCGCGGTCGTGTTCCAGCGGGCGCCGCACTCCCCCTTCGACACGACGGCCACCGAGGAACTGGGCCAGAACGCGATCGTCATCCGCGTCCAGCCCGACGAGGGCGTCACGGTCCGCTTCGGTTCGAAGGTCCCCGGCACCTCGATGGAGATCCGGGACGTGTCGATGGACTTCGCCTACGGCGAGTCCTTCACGGAGTCCTCGCCCGAGGCGTACGAGCGGCTCATCCTCGACGTTCTCCTCGGCGACGCGAACCTCTTCCCGCGTACCGAGGAGGTCGAACTGTCCTGGAAGATCCTCGACCCGATCGAGGAGTACTGGGACAAGCACGGCAGGCCCGCCCAGTACCCGGCCGGTACCTGGGGCCCCGTCGAGGCGGACGAAATGCTCGAGCGAGACGGACGGAGCTGGCGCCGCCCATGAAGATAGACCTGACCGACACCACGGCCAGCAAGATCAACAAGGCGCTGGTGCAGGGCCGCCGGGCCATCGGCACGCCGGCCGTCGGCATGGTGCTCACGCTGGTCATCGTCACGGACGAGGAGAACGCGTACGACGCCCTGAAGGCCGCCAACGACGCCTCGCACGAGCACCCCTCGCGCACGCTGGTGGTCATCAAGCGCGTCTCGCGTTCGCCCCGCGACCGTACGCAGTCCCGGCTGGACGCCGAGGTGCGGGTGGGCGCGGACGCGGGCAGCGGCGAGACGGTGGTGCTGCGGCTGTACGGCGAGGTGTCCGACCACGCGCAGTCCGTCGTCCTTCCGCTGCTGCTGCCGGACGCCCCGGTGGTGGTCTGGTGGCCGGTGAACGCGCCGCTCGACCCGGCGAACGACCCGCTGGGCTCGCTGGCCCAGCGCCGGGTGACCGACACGTACGCCTCGGAGCAGCCGGTACGGGAGCTGTCGTCCCGCGCCGAGACCTACACCCCGGGCGACACGGATCTCTCCTGGACCCGCATCACTCCGTGGCGGTCGATGCTGGCGGCGGCTCTGGATCAGGTGGTCTGCGAGGTGAAGGCCGTCGAGGTGGAGGGCGAGGAGTTCAACCCGAGCTGTGAGCTGCTGGCGATGTGGCTCGCGGACCGGCTGGACGTGCCCGTGAAGCGGTCGCTGTCGTCGGGCCCCGGTCTGACGGCGGTCCGTATGACCACCGACTGCGGCCCGATAGTGCTCGACCGGGCGGACGGCTCCCTGGCGACCCTCTCCATCCAGGGCCAGCCGGACCGCGCGGTGGCGTTGAAGCGGCGGGAGACGGCCGAGCTGATCGCGGAGGAGCTGCGGCGGCTGGACCCGGACGACACGTACGCGTCGGCGCTGCGGTTCGGGGTGGAGCGGCTGAACTCCGCGCCGGCTTCGGCGGTGCCGGACTCGGCGGTTCGGGGCGCGGAGGCCGCCGAGGCCGCGGTGGCCAAGGCTGTGCAGGCCGTGGCGCTCGCGGATGCCGCTGTGGCCAGGGCGGAGGTGTCGCCGGCCAAAGGGGAGTCTCCGGCCAAAGGAGGAGCGGCCGAGTCTCCCGGCGAAGCCGATGCGCAGGAAGCGGCGGCGCAGGAACCGATGAAGAAGGCGGCGGCGAACTCGTGAGCACTCCGCAGCTGGTCGTGCACCACGACAAGGAGCTGATGGCGCAGGCCGCCGCGGCCCGGCTGATCACGAAGATCGTGGACGCCCAGGCCTCCCGGGGCTCGGCGTCCGTGGTCCTCACCGGCGGCCGCAACGGCAACGGCCTCTTGGCCGCCCTCGCGGCCGCCCCGGCCCGGGACGCCATCGACTGGGCCCGGCTGGACCTCTGGTGGGGCGACGAACGTTTCCTCCCCGAGGGGGACCCGGAGCGCAACGTCACGCAGGCGCGCGAGGCCCTGCTGGACGCGGTGCCGCTGGACCCGAAGCGGGTGCACGCGATGCCCGCCTCGGACGGGCCGTTCGGCACGGACGTGGAGGCGGCGGCCGCCTCGTACGCGGAGGAGCTGGCCCGGGCCGCGGGTCCCGAGAACCACGGCGCGGTGCCGACGTTCGACGTCCTGATGCTGGGCGTGGGTCCCGACACGCACGTGGCGTCCCTCTTCCCGGAACTGCCCGCGGTACGGGAAACAGAACGCACCGTCGTCGGCGTCCACGGCGCCCCGAAGCCGCCGCCGACCCGGGTGACCCTCACGCTGCCGGCGATCCGGGCGGCTCGGGAGGTGTGGCTGCTGGCGGCCGGCGAGGACAAGGCGCAGGCGGCGGCGATCGCCCTCTCCGGCGCGGGCGAGATCCAGGCGCCGGCGGCCGGTGCGTACGGTCGTTCGAGGACCCTGTGGTTGCTGGACTCGGCGGCGGCATCGCAGCTGCCGCGGTCGCTGTATCCGCCTGCGTCTGCGTGACGGGGAGGGATGCGGCGGGGGGATGAATT